>JABJKS010000082.1 GCA_018660265.1 Rhodospirillaceae bacterium
TCAACCGATGCAGCTTGCCGCGCGACGAGTGCTGTCTGCCTTTGTGGTAAGATCAAAACATGAGTGGTCAATACGATTTTTTCCGTCTGGCCGGCAAGAAAACCGAACAGCGCGAACGGATCATGAAATGCATGCTTCGATGTGTACGGTCCAGACCAATCCGTATAGCTCATCGGATTGACACCGACGACATGATCATAAACAGCCAAATGTTCATAACCCAATGCTTCAGCAGCCTGAGCGAAATCCCGAACGACCGAAGGGTCCGTACCAATATTGGTTTACGGAAGTGAAACACCGAGTTTCATCTTTGTTTCCTATTCTTGCACACTGCTATCGACCAGTTGGAGTAAAGCCGTAATTTCAATTCAACTCAAGAAAACGTATACAAATTATTGGCGCTGCCGATGTAAAGGTGAGGTCTTCGCTACTGCTGCTACGCAAGGTCCATTTTTTAGTATGCACGCCTGATGAAAGACCCTACACACAGGATCGGGACTGGCCATGAAAAATTTGGGCCGTTAGGGTATTGGCCATGACACATTCAAAAACAGTTGGCCGTTTGGAACAGGTTCTATCTGAGGGCGGATTTGCGGTGACGGCTGAAACCACGCCGCCGTTGACGGCTGATCCGGCTACCGTGGTGGCGCGCACTGCGCCTTTGGTGGGGTTGGTGCACGGGGTTAATGTCACCGATGGCGCAGGCGCGCGGGCTCATCTGGGGAATTTTGCCGCGGCCCATTTTATGCAGGCGGAAAACGGTCTGGAGGCGGTGATGCAGTTTACCACCCGGGACCGTAATAAGCTGGCCCTGGAGCGTGATTTGCTGGCGGTGAGCGGCTTTTCCATCCCAAATATTCTGTGCCTTTCGGGTGATCCGCTTGCAAACGGTGATGAACCAGAGGCGACGGCGGTCAATGACATAGACGCCTCCGGCCTTGTGGCTGTAGCGACGATGATGCGGGATCAGGGCATCCTGCCGTCCGGGCGGAAGATTGTCCCGCCGCCTAGCTATTTTGTCGGTGTGGCGGATATGCCGATTGATCCCGGCGACGATTGGCAGCCGACCCGGCTGTTAAGCAAGATCGAGACCGGTGCGGATTTTGCCCAGACGCAATTTTGTTTCGATATGGAGGTTTTGGGCCGCTATATCGCGCGTTTACATGATGCCGGTATCCCGGAACGCCTGCCGTTGCTGATCGGGCTGGCACCCTTGGCCTCGGCCAGACAGGCGACTTGGATGCGCGACAATCTTTTCGGCACCATTATCCCCGATGCCATCATTTCACGCTTGCAGGATGCGGACGACCCAACGGGCGAGGGGCGGCGAATTTGCGTTGAGTTGATCCATGCTCTCATCGACATGCCCGGCGTTGCCGGTGTGCACCTGATGGGCCATCAGGCGGAAAGCCAAATTGCTGAAACGTTGCGTATGTTGGCCCTTTAGAGGGGGCTGCGACGCGCCGATTAATACGGATACGCTATCCCCGAAATAACCGCCCCGGCCCATCCGTGGGGGGCGTCTGACCCGCCAAGTGCAGCATATGCCAGGCCAGAGCTTGATTGGATGTAATGACCGGTTTACCAATTAAGGTTTCCGCCTCATCCAGGATCTCAAAGCTGCGTAAATTGGTGCAGGAGGCGAAAACCGCATCGACCTGATCGGACTGGCCCGTCTGGCAGATGGCGTCGCACACGGATTGTGTTGATATGCGGGCGACGACGGCTTCCTCGATCTGCTCAAACGAGGCAAATACCGGGCTCGACAGACCGTTGGCTTCCAGCAAAGCGCGCATGGCATCAGAGACTTCGGCAATATAGGGGGTGATAAAGCCCAGCTTTTTGACCCCAAGATGGGCGCAGGCTGCGATGGTTGCGCTAATGGGATCGGTCGTCGCCGCCTTCGGATGTTGCCCACGTATTATGGCGGCGATCTTTTCGGTACCTATGACTGTGGCGCCAGAGGTGCAGGCATAGGCGACAACGTCCAGGGGGGTGGCGCCGGGCAATAGGGCTGCGGCGTCGGGCATATCAGCTTCCATCTGTTGCAACGTTGTAGGGGTAACCTCCGGTGCGCTGGGAATGCGGCTGTGATAGAGGGCCCAGCCGGGATGGTTAAATACGGTGCGAAATTCCGCCTCCAATGTTTCATCAGCCTGCAGGATGATAACCCCAAAGGCCGCCTTGCTGGCGATGCCGCTGTCCAAGGTAAAGGGCAGTTTCATGGTGGCGATCCTAAAGGATAGGTAATTCGGGCGCGGCGCGTGGGGTTAGCAATTCCGCACCACCGTCGCGGATCACCATGTTTTCTTCATGCACCATGATCTTATCCCCTGTCACTGTCATGCTCGGCTCCAGCGTAATCACCATACCCGGTCGCAGGACGGTTTCGTCAAAGGAAATCAACGACGGTGCCTCGGTCAATTGCATGCCAAGGCCATGGCCAAAGCGCCCCACATCACTGCCGTCCACATCAGGATTACTTTGGGCGATCACTTCTAGCATGGCAGCGTAGAGGTCCTTGCAGGTGAGGCCGGGGCGGGCTGCTGCCAATGCCGCATCCGTCGCCTGATAGAGGGTCTGATAGGCGTATTTGGCATCGTCACTGGCATGGGCGAAGGCGAAATTCCGATCATAATCGCAGAAATATCCTCGCAAAGTCGCCCCGGTATCCAGCATCAGAACATCACCCGCTGCCAACGGCTTGCTGCTTGGTGGAGAGATGACGTCGCTGTAACCGCTGGTGTCCGCGCCGCCCACCAGATAGGGCACGTCCTCCGCCCCATTTTTGAGGAGGTCAATTTTGAAGGCACGGAATGCCTCGTTCAATGGCTGTCCGATATGGAATAGCGCCGGGGCGTTGGCGAAGCTTTCACCTGCTATATTGCAGATGCTGGCGATTATCTCGATCTCCGCCGGTGATTTGACCATGCGCAGGGCCTGCATAAGGGGGGTGGCATCTTCGAATGTGGCCGACCGCAACCCTGCGCGCAGTGTTTGATAATCCAACAGGGGCATGCGCAGGTTGCTCTCCCGCCCCATCAACATACCGATATTGCTGCATTGCCCAAGCGTATCGATCAGCAACTGCACCCCGTCGTCCAATTCTGCCGGCGAGCGCCAGGTGCGAATATCGTCCAGCCAGGTCTGCCGCATCAAGGCGGCACCAATCTCCGGAATGATCGCTATGGGTATACCTTGCTTGGGAATGATCAAAAACCAGGGCCTTGTCGGGCTTTCCCAGAACAACGTTCGAAAGCCAGTGAAGTAACGCATTTCCGCTTCGGTGGTGAACAACAGCGCATCCAGCCGTTGCCCTGCCATTGCTTTCTGTGCCCGTTCCAGACGCGCCTCAAACTCGCTTTGTGGAAAGTCGGTTGTGCTCATATCCGTGTCGGTCCTGGCATATTGGGGGAGATGTAAACATGCTATCACGAATAATAATCGCCCTCTGGGGAAATTAGGCTATCTTTCGAAAAACGGAATGACAAAAATTCTGGAGGCATGTTGATGAAGAGCCAAGCGCGTGTTGTCGTTGTGGGGGGAGGGGTCGTTGGCGTTGCGACTTTGTACCAACTGGCCCGGCAGGGTTGGTCGGATGTGGTTTTGGTGGAGCGGAACGAGTTGACGTCAGGTTCCACCTGGCACGCGGCGGGACTGCTGCCCTTGTTCAATATGAGTTATTCCGTCGGCCAAATTCACAAACACTCGGTCGAGCTGTACCAGGGTTTGGAGGCGGAAACCGGGCAGGCGGTCGGTTTTAGCAAGGTCAGCAATATACGCCTGGCCATGAACCAGGATCGCATGGATGAATATCACCAATATGCGGGCGTTGCCAAAACCATCGGTGTTCAGGTTGAATTTCTGACGCCGGCGCAGGTCCTGGAGATCTGGCCTCTGTGCAATATCGATGGCTTGGTCGGTGCCATACAGCATCCCGATGATGGCTATATCCAGCCGGCGGATGTGACCCAGGCCATGGCCACTGGGGCGCGCAATCTCGGTGCGGAAATTTACCGCCAAACCATTGTCACCGCCATTGAACAACAGGCTAATGGCGAATGGCTTGTGAAGACGGACAAGGGCGATATCACTTGTGAACATGTTGTCTCGGCCACCGGCAATTACGCCCGGCGGACCGGTGCCATGGTGGGCCTGGATGTCCCTGTCATTCCAGTGGAGCATCAATATATCGTCACCGAAGCCCATCCTGAAATTGTCAAACGGCACGAAGCGGGGCTGCCTGAAATGGGCGTGCTGCGGGAATCCGATGGTTCGTGGTACATGCGCGAGGAAGCGGGTGGTTTCATATTGGGGCCGTACGAACCGGGCGCGCCCATTTGTTACCCCGACGGCCCCAGGGACGGTGCCGAGTACGAGCTGTTCCCTGAAGATTTGGACCGCATCGCGCCCCATATTGAGGCGGCGATCAATCGCGTCCCCGCATTCGGTGAGGTCGGCGTCAAGCGGGTCTATAATGGTGCCATTGCCTACACGCCCGACGGCAGCCCGATCATTGGCCCGGCCTGGGGATTGCGGAATTTCTGGCTGAATGAAGGCCACAGTTTCGGCGTCACGGCAGCAGGTGGTGCCGGCTGGCAGTTGGCCCATTGGATGATCAATGGCGAACCCAGCATTGATATGCTGGGGGTCGATCCCCGCCGCTTTGGCGACTATGCCAACGCCGCCTATTTGAAAGCAAAAAACGAAGAAGCCTACGCCAATGTTTTCGTCATTCATTATCCGGATGAAGAACGCGCTGCCGCCCGGCCACTGCGCCAAGCCCCTTGCTATGACCGCATGCAGGATTTGGGTGCGGTTTTCGGACAAAAGTTTGGTTGGGAACGGCCTAATTGGTTCGCGCCAGCGGGCACGGATCAGTTAGATGATTGGTCCTTTCGCCGCTCTGCCTGGTTCGAACATATCGGTAATGAATGCCGCAATGTGGCCGAAAACGTCGGTTTGTTGGATATGACGGCCTTTGCCAAGGCGCGGGTTTCGGGCCCAGGCGCGGAAGCGTTTCTAAACCGGTTGCTGGCCAATCGTTTGCCGAAGGCGGTGGGGCGGATCGGGCTTTGCCATGCCCTCAATCGGTTTGGTGGCGTGCACAGCGAATTTACCGTGCAGCGTGAAGCGGCGGATAGTTTCTATCTGGTCTCTGCCGGGGCCTATCAACGCCTGGATCATGATTGGTTGTGGCGGCAAATGCCGACCGATGGCAGCGTCCGCTTTGATAATCTGACCAACGCCAAAGGCGTGTTGGTGGTTGCCGGGCCAAAGGCACGCACCTTGATGGCCAGGGTTTCCAACAGCAATTTTGCCAACAACGCTTTTCCCTGGCTCTCGGCCCAGGAAATCACTGTTGGTCAGGCCCAGGCCAATGCCATGCGGGTAAATTACGTGGGCGAGCTGGGCTGGGAACTGCACCACGATCTGGAATATCAAAACCACATCTTTGACGCTTTAATGGCAGCCGGTGAAGACCTTGGTTTGAAGCCCTTTGGCATCCGGGCCATGGACAGCCTGCGCTATGAGAAATCCTATCGTATGGTGGGGACAGAGCTTTCCATCGAATACGCGGCATACGAATCCGGCATGGACCGGTTCGTTCATCCCGATAAGGGCGATTTTATGGGCCGGGATGCGTTATTGGATTGGCAGGCAAAGGGCTTCGCCAACAGCCTTGTCACCATGGAAGTGCATGACGTTACGGATGCCGATGCCCTGGGTAATAATCCGATCTATCATGATGGCGAAATAGTCGGCCGGGCCACAGGCGGCAATTACGGCTTCCGGATAGGGAAATCCCTGGCACTGGCCATGGTCCGCCCCGATCTGGCCCAAACCGGCACTGAATTACGGATGGATATCCTCGGCACCGATCACCGGGTTACCATAGTGCCCGAAAGCCCCTATGACCCGAAAAACGAACGCCTTAGGGCGTAGTTTGAAATGCGCCAATTGCAGTTAAGGTTCGCTTTGGTCGAGAAATCAGCCTGTGCGCCAGGCGGAGCTGGATTTGCATTTGCGGCAGATGCGTTCGCCGGCCCATTCGCTCAAGAATGAGTCGGTGCATACCAGACAACGTCTTGTCTTACGTTCGTCTTCGCGATCAGTGTCTTGTTCCGTATCCAGTTTCTTCAGTTCAACGTTCATCGTTCGCTTTCTTCGCGTCTTGAATTGTTCATATCTGTCGCTGTTGATACACCATACCACAGTTCCGCCCGGTAAAACAGGGGCTACAGCTAATAAGTTCGGACCCTGGAGCAAATTTCAAGTAATTGGAATCGGTTGCGTGGTCTAAGCGATTGGTTCAATTGCTTGATTCATTAAAATTTGAGCATGTTTAAAAGGCACATGCGCTGGAGCCGAATTTTCAGGCGGCCAGATGCCGGGCGGCGTTGAAATAGGGCAGATTATCCCGTGAGGAGCAGCCCAGTATGGCCAGACGCTCTGCGATCCGAATGGCTTTTTGATATTTGCGTTCGTTTTCCGCACGGCTGTGGGATTGGAACGCGGTACCACAGAGGGAAATACCGTAATGAGCCTGTAAAGTCCGGATCATCCGGCCCGCCAGCATGCCATCGGCAATGAGGGAAAGATCGAAATTTTCCTGTTTTATGATCTGGATATTCTTTTCTACCAGATAGGCACGGATACTGGCTTCCGTCGCAAGGGCGGCGTCCCAATACTCTGACTCCGCATCCGTTTTCTCGCCGGACACTTCGGTAAACGCCATGCAGAAGGCCAGAAACACCTGCTCCTTCGCGTTGGCGGATTTCCATGCGGTGCTGCCAAGGCGGTTCCAAACGGACAGATCCATTTCGTCGAATACTTTCGGCACCCTCTCGAAGAACAATCGGTGCAAACCCTTTTCATTCAGCGAGTTTTCGAGTTTCCGTTCCTTGTAAATATCGATGGCGGCATAGGTGCCGCAAATGGGACAGGTATCGTCCTTGTGGGCGTCCTTTTTGTAGATATGAGAACAGCGCGTACCGTTCGCCAGCTCGCTCTTGCATAAAAGATAGATTTCGGAGCTGTCTTCACCATCCTGCTGCTGGCCGATCCAGTTGAAACGGTTCATGAACTGCATGTAGGACCGTTGATGGGTTACCAGGCTCCATTGCAGCTTTTCCACCGGCCCAAACGTGCTCCAATTAGAGCTGACATCGATCACAATGCACTTGTCTTTGCCGGGTGCCGAGCGCAACCCGCGACCAACAGATTGGCCCCAAAGAACTTTTGATAAAGTTGGGCGCAGGTGGACAATTATATTGCAATGGGGGTTATCCCAGCCCTCGGCCAGCACACCGACCGAAACCATGGCTTCAATCTCGCCATTCTCGTGCTGGGCCAACAGTTTCATGCGTTCTTTGATGGGCGTGCTGGCGGTGACGATGGCCGCTTCGATGCCAAAATGCCGGATACTTTCCAAGGTCGCCTCAGCCACGCTGATATCGGCGCAAAACCAAGCAGAGACCGGCTTGGTGTTGAGCTTTTCACGCTCTTCCTGATAGCTCCAAAGCGCATAATCAATCATGGAAGATTTGATGATTGCAGGTGCCAGTTTGGCCACCGGGAAATCACCGGAGCTAATATCGATGCCTTCCAGATTCAAATCATGGACGAAATGCGGGCGATAGATCGGTTGCACCAAAACGCCTTCGTCGATCAGATCTTCAATATTGGCGCAGTCGATAATGGCATCAAAGGCAAGGTTCAACTGGTCACGCTGATCACCGGTTCGCCGTTCGGGGGATGCGGTCAGACCAATGAACTGCGCATCCGGTTTACCGTTTTCGTTAAAATCGTCGATGATGCGTTTATAGCCGGTGCCGTTCGGCGATACCCGATGGGCCTCATCCACGATAATCAGGTCTGCTTTCGGTACGGCATCCGCCAGAACGTCCTTGGCGCGGATATTCGTGGACAACAAGATATCGTAGCCCTCAAAAGCCGGCCCTTTATCTGATACGGTCAGCTTGCGGACATTGTGTTTCTTGCTAAGGGCCTTTTCCAGCTGCTCCAGCAGGACCAGGCGATGACACAGAACAATGATCTTTTTACCCTTGTAGAACCGCTCCACGATTTCACTCGCGAGCACGGTTTTTCCGGCCCCGGTCGGTGCCTTCAGGATAAAGCGATGGTGTTGCTTGATGATCGACGGAAAGCTGTCGACAAGCTTTTGTTGCCAATTTCTGAGATGCATCCCGTCGTATAACAAAGAATGCGTAAGGAATACATTAATTCTAAAAAAACTTTGGCATTTTACCTGACGTCAGGCCTGAAAAATCTCTAATACTCGCTATCAGGTAGCTCCGCCTTACGTTTTGCAACGAAGGACTTCAAGGCGTCATCAATGGCAGGGTCGATTGCCGGGGCTTCATAGGCGGCCAGACGCTCTTTCCACAGACGATTTGCCCGCGCCATGGCGTCGGAGGAACCGTCCGCGGACCATTGTTCAAATGAATTATTATCGGCGACGCTGGAGCGGTAGAAGGCGGTCTCGAAGTTTCGTTGTGTATGGGCCGAGCCGAGGAAGTGTTTGCCCGGACCGATTTCACGAATCGCATCCATGGCCTGGGCTTCTTCCGACAAATCCACGCCCCTTGCCAATACCGCCATCATGCCGCATTGATCCTCGTCCATGACGAATTTCTCGTAGCTGGAGACCAAGCCCCCTTCCAACCAACCGGCACCGTGAAGGATGAAATTGACCCCGCCCATAACAGCCGGCCAAAGCGTGTGGGCGCTTTCATAGGCAGCCTGGGCATCGGCAATTTTTGATGCTGTCAAAGATCCCCCCGATCTGAAGGGCAGGCCCAATCGGCGGACCATTTGCGCTGCTGCCAGCATAATCTGGATCGGCTCCGGCATCCCGAATGTTGGCGCGCCGGTTTGCATGGATAAAGCTGCTGCGAACAGGCCGAAAACAACCGGCGCACCGGGACGGATCAATTGCGTCAGGGCGGCACCCGCCATCCCCTCTGCCATAGCCTGGGCCAGGGTGCCCGCGACCGAAACCGGTGCCATGGCACCTGACATGATGAAGGGCGTTACAATGACCGCCTGGTTGGCGGCAACGTAGTTTTTCAAGGCGCCGAGCATGGTCGCGTCAAAGGTCATGGGTGAATTTACGTTGATCAGGGACATGATCACCGTGTTGTCGTTCAAAAAGCCATCGCCGAACAAAATTTCGGCCATGGCAATTGTGTCCGCCGCCCTGTCAGGATGGGTGACAGAGCCCATGAAAGCCTTGTCTGAGAGGCGCATATGGGCGTAGTTCATATCCAGGTGTCGTTTGGGTACAGGCACATCCACGGGTTCGCAAACCGTACCGCCTGAATGGTGCAGATGGGGTGAGAGGTAGGCCAGCTTTACGAAGTTTTCAAAATCCTGAATGGTGGCATAGCGTCGCCCCCCCTCCATATCGTGGACGAATGGCGGGCCATAGACCGGCCCGATGACCATATTGTTGCCGCCAATCTGCACGCTGCGTTCCGGGTTTCGCGCATGTTGGGTAAATTCAGCCGGTGCCGTCGCGATCAGCTTTCGCGCCAATCCTCTGGGCAGGCGGACCCGGTTGCCTGATACATCCGCACCGGCGTCCCGCCAAAGGGCCAAAACCTCGTCATCGCCGGTGAAATCAATACCGATTTCGGCCAATATGGTTTCCGCATTGGCTTCAATAATTTCGATGCCTTCAGGGGAAAGAACATCCGCCGTGGGCACACCGCGCACAATATAGGGGGCAGTCGCTGTGGGGGCTGCGGCCCGCGCTGCACGCTTTTCTGCCCGGCCACCGCCCTGACGGCCCCCCGTGCGGCCATTACGGCCTCTTCTTCCTTCATTCGCCATGATGCCAAATCCCCAATGACTGCGTTGACGTTGCCAATTCTAGACACTGCCGCATGGCTAACTAGATCAATTCCGACTCCTACTTGTGTATAAGCGCCGTCTCAGGTTCCGGCTGACGTCGTTCGGCGCGCGGGGTATGACCAAAATATCCGCGATAGCTTTTTGTGAAATGCGAGGCAGAGATGAAGCCGCAGGCCAGTGCCACCGCCGTTATGGACAGGCTGGTTTGTACCAATAGCTGCCGCGCCCGGTTCAGTCGTAATTCGAGATAATATCGGGTTGGTGTCTTGTCAAAATATCGTTGGAACAGCCGCTCCAGATGCCGGGTCGAAAGACCAACCGATGTGGCGAGTCCAGCATAACTCAAGGGCTCTTCCAAATTTTCTTCCATTTGGGCGATGACGGCCAAAAGCTTTGGGTGACCGCTGCCCAAACGAAAGCGTAACGGGCGGCGCTGTTGATCATGCTTGTTGCGGATCCTCTCGTGCAATAGTTGATCGGCAACTTCGGCAGCCAGATCATCGCCGTAATCCAGGGAGATGAGATTGAGCATCATATCCAAGGCCGCCGTTCCGCCGGAGCAGGTGAGCCGGTTCCGGTCCATTTCAAACAGTTCCGAGGTAAATTCAACATCCGGATAGCGTTCGATCAACCCCGCCAGGTTTTCCCAATGGGCCGTGCAGCGATAACCCTTTAACAATCCCGCCCGGGCCAGGACAGAGCTGCCCGTACAAATTGAACCCAGTGTACTGCCGCCCGCGTCAAGGCGGCGCAGCCAGGCAAATACGGTTCGGTTATTATAGTCGTGGCTGCCAAGGCCGCCGCAGACAAAGATCAACGGATGCGTTTTGACGGCGGATACCGCCTGATCGGTGGGCAGGGCGATCCCGTTGGAAGCAGCGACGGGGTTCCCGTCTGTGGAAATCAAATTCCAATCATAAAGCCGCTTGCCGGTGACGTGATGGGCAAGACGCAGAGGTTCAATCGCTGCCGTCAGCGCGATCATTGTAAAGTTCGGCACCAGAAAAAAGCCTATCTGGCGGGCCTTAATGTTTTCAGAAATTTGAACCATGCCGACCGCTCTTGCAAATTTGACACAGAATTTAGCCAATTATAGCGCAAAAGCGACGTCGCAGTGAGGCAAATAAATGTCGCCGGAGCACTAGCGACAGACGGCAAAAGAAACCCAATATGTGCTGTTTCCGGTGCCCAAGGGCGGAAGTTCACTGGGTGGGTAATTACTGGGCTGGGAGTAGACGCCATGGCCAACGAAGAAGACCAGGATAACGAGCTGGACCTTTCGTCCCTGAATGACGAAGATCTCGTCGCCCAAATGCATGATGACCTTTACGACGGTCTGAAAAGCGAGATCGCGGAAGGTGTCGAAATTCTGCTGTCCCGCAGCTGGCAACCCTATGACGTTCTGACCAAGGCATTGGTTGAGGGGATGCGTATCGTGGGGATTGATTTCCGCGACGGTATCCTTTTCGTGCCGGAGGTATTGATGTCCGCCAACGCCATGAAAGCGGGCATGGCCATATTGCGCCCACTTCTGGCGGAATCGGATGCGCCGCAAATGGGCAAAATGGTCATCGGCACGGTCAAGGGCGATATCCATGATGTGGGCAAAAACCTTGTCGCCATGATGATGGAAGGTGCCGGCTTTGAAGTCATAGATATCGGCATCAACAACTCGGTTGAAGACTACATGGCCGCGTTGGAGGAATATAAACCCGAAATTCTGGGCATGTCCGCTTTGTTGACCACGACGATGCCCTATATGAAGGTGGTTATTGAAGCCTTGGAAGCCAAGGGCGTGCGCGATGACTATGTGGTGCTGGTGGGTGGTGCACCCCTGAACCAGGCCTTTGCAGACAGCGTTGGGGCGGATGCTTATTGCGTTGATGCGGCTGTGACCGTGGATATCGCCAAGGATCTTATGGCCCGGCGTCAGGGCTCTGGTGCGGAACGCATGGCCCGGGCGGCTGAAGGCTGAGCCGTGAGGGATGTCGCTGCAAAGCGGCCGGATATGCGACCGGAAAAGCGACCGGGCCTGTTGATTGCCTGTGGCGCTTTGGCGCGGGAAATTATCGCGGTGTTGGATGCAGGTGGCCTGGATGGCCTGGATGTGAACTGCCTGCCGGCTCATTTGCACATTAGGCCCCAAGCCATTGCCGAGGCCGTGCGTGGCAAAGTACGGGCGGGCAAACTCAGTCACGAGAAGGTCTTTGTGCTATACGCTGATTGCGGCACTGGCGGGGATCTTGATGCCGTCTGTGCCGAGGAAGGCGTCACCCGTATACCAGGCGCCCATTGCTATGAATTCTTCGCAGGCGCTGAAACCTTCGCCGCTATATCCGAGGCGGAACCGGCGGCCTTTTATCTGACCGATTTCCTGGTCCGGCATTTTGACCGCCTGGTCTATGCGGGTCTTGGCCTGGACCGATATCCGGAGCTGTTGGACGACTATTTCGGCAACTACCGCCGGGTGGTCTATCTGGCCCAGACCAAGGACCCGGCGTTGGAGGAACAGGCGAAGGCGGCCGCCGAACGTCTTGGCCTGGCCTACGAATATCGTTTTACGGGCTATGGCGAACTCGCCGCATTTACCTCCCGCGCCAATCACAGAGTACAGACATGACAGAAACCATCCTTCGTTCGGCAAACCGTGAGGTCATCATCGGTTTCGACAGACCCTTTGTCATTATCGGCGAACGGATCAATCCTACGGGGCGCAAATTGCTGTCGGAGGAAATGGCCGCGGGCGATTTCAGCCGGGTGGAGGCCGATACCCTGGCCCAGGTACAGGCAGGCGCGCAAATGCTGGATGTCAACGCCGGCATTCCAATGGCTGACGAACCGGCAATTCTGGCCGCCACCATCCGCCTTGTGCAATCGATTACGGATGTGCCCTTGTCCATCGACAGTTCCATCGTCGCGGCGTTGGAGGCGGGCCTGGATGCCTATGAGGGCCGGGCCCTGGTCAACTCCGTTACGGGTGAGGAAGAAGTGCTGGCAGCGGTATTGCCCCTGGTGAAAAAGCATGACGCCGCCGTCGTCGCCATCGCCAATGACGAAACGGGAATATCGGAAGATCCTGATGTTCGCTTTGCCGTGGCAAAAAAGATCGTCGAACGGGCCGCTGATTTCGGCATCGCCTCAAAAGATGTCGTCGTCGATCCATTGTTGATGCCCGCGGGTGCCATCGAAGGGGCCGGTCGGCAGGCCATGCGCATAATCCGCCGCTTGCGGGAAGAGTTAAAGGTCAACACCACGGGCGGTGCTTCCAATATCAGTTTTGGTCTGCCCAATCGGCATGGCCTGAATGGTGCGTTCTTGTCCATGGCCATTGGTGCCGGGATGACCTCCGCCATCCTTAATCCCCTGCATAGCGAGGAAATGGCCGCCATTAAGGGCGCCGATGTGATGATGGGTGTGGACCCTCATTGCCAGGCCTGGATGGCCCGCTATCGTGATCCCACGGTCCAGAGAGAGGGTCGTCGTGGTGGCCGCAGAGAACGAGGTGGACGAGGCGACCGGGGCAGCCGGGGACAGTCGGGCGCGATCGGTGAATAGCGGTGCCAGAGCCGTCCTGCAGGATTGTTTTTACCCCCTCCGGCCGGCAAGGGACTGTTGCCTACAACACCACGATTTTGGCTGCGGCCCGTGAACTCGGTGCCGATCTAGGCTCCATCTGCGGCGGCCGGGCCAGATGCGGGCGCTGCCGGGTGCATGTGGAGACCGGCGCGTTTGCCAAACACGGAATTTCATCCGCTGCTGATCATCTAAGTGAAACAGAGGTGGATGAGCGAGGCTATGCCGCCCGGCGCAAGATGCCAACGGGCGACCGCCTTGGCTGCCAGGCACGCATTGTTGGCGATCTGGTCATCGACGTCCCCATCGAAAGCCAACAGCATAAGCAGATCATTCGCAAACGGGCCGAAGTTCGGGCCATTGAAATCGATCCGGTTCTAACCCTGCATGATGTAGATTTGGATGATAGCGGCGTTTTAAATGCTTTGGCCGCGCAATGGGGCATGCAAGACCTCACCCTTGATACCGCCGCACCAAGCGTTATAGGGCCGGCGACGGCGGTGGTACGTGATGCTCAGGTGGTCATTGATGTCCGGCCCGGCATAGTTGAACGAGCCTATGGCCTTGCCGTCGATATTGGTTCCACAACCCTGGCCGCGCATCTGGTTGATCTTGGCAATGGCGATGTGCTGGCGACGGCATCTGCCATGAACCCGCAAATCCGATTTGGCGAAGATGTCATGAGCCGCGTGTCCTATGCCATGACCAACGACGGCGGGGCCGACGCCATGATGGATGCAGTCCGCGTTTCGTTGGACCAGTTAGCGGGCGATGCCGTACGTCAGGCCGATGTCCGGCGCGGGGACGTTTACGAAGTCGTCATCGTCGGCAATCCGATCATGCATCATATCTTCCTGGGCCTTGACCCGGTGCCGTTGGGTTTGTCGCCGTTCCGGCTTCAGGCCGAAGGTGCGGTTGAGCGCGCGGCGGCAGAACTTGGATTGTCCCTGGCCCCGAATGCACGGGTTTATTTGCCACCCTGCATCGAAGGTCATGTGGGCGCGGATGCAGCCGCGATGGTGCTGTCAGAAGGTCCGCACCTGGGCGACGAAACCGTATTGTTGATTGACGTCGGTACCAATGCGGAAATTGTTTTGGGCAATCGCCACCGCTTGCTGGCGGCCTCCTCGCCCACCGGGCCGGCACTGGAAGGCGCGCAGATCAGTAGCGGCCAACGCGCAGCACCGGGCGCTATTGAACGGGTTCGGATCGATCCGGAAACCGGTGTTGCAAGGTTCCGTGTGATCGGCTGTGATTTCTGGTCTGACGAAGCCGGCTTTGATGCCACGCCAACCGGAATTTGCGGTTCCGGGATTATCGAGGCTGTGGCGGAAATGGCCGCCGCCGGCATTATTAAGCCCGATGGTGGTTTCCCGGCAGCCGGCACGGATTTTCAAATCCACCCTGGCGAACCTGCCATCGTGATTACGCAACAAGACGTCCGCGCGGTGCAATTGGCCAAGGGCGCATTGCATGCGGGTGCGAGGTTGCTGCTGGATCGCTTCGGTGTAGCGGCGGTGGACCGCGTGGTGCTGGCCGGTGCCTTTGGTAGCCAGATTGCCCCGGTACACGCCATGGCATTGGGCTTGATTCCAGACGGTGATCCGGACAAAGTATCGTCTGCGGGTAATGCGGCAGGAACCGGCGCGCGCATTGCCCTGTTGAACAAGGCGGCCCGGCGGGAGATTGAGGTCGTTGTGCAAGGTATAGAACGGGTCGAAACCGCGACGGAGCCGGATTTCCAAACCTATTTCGTCGATGCCATGGCAATCCCCCATGCCACGGATCCTTACACGAATTTGCGCGCCATCATGGCAATGCCCCTGCATCAGGTGGCCGAAGGACGGCGGCGCGCAAGCCGCCGGGGCCGTGCTGGAAGGAATTCTTGAGAATGCCGCCTGATCTGCCGTTCAGCATCACGGAATTTGACGACCGTATCGTCAAGGCGCGCGTGGCCATGGCGGATGCGGGCATCGAACTTTTGCTGGTCACCGATCCATCGAATATGGCCTGGTTGACCGGCTATGATGGCTGGTCCTTTTATGTCCATCAATGTGTGTTGTTGCCCTTGGATGGCGCGCCGCTGTGGTATGGACGGCAACAGGATGCCAACGGTGCCCTGCGCACGGTGCATATGGCCCCCGCGCACATCCATTCTTACCCCGATGACTATGTTCAGTCGTTTGAGCGCCATCCCATGGATCACCTCTGTGGCCTAATTGCGCAATGGGGATGGAGCAAACTCAACATTGGTGTTGAGATGGACAACTACTATTTCTCCGCTGCGGCTTATCAATCTTTGATTAGCCATTTACCGAATGTCAAATTTCTCGATGCGACGGCTTTGGTGAATTGGTGCCGGGCCGTGAAGTCTGAACAGGAACTGATCTACATGCGCCGGGCAGGACGTATCGTTGGGGAAATGCACAAACGCATCGCCGAGTTGATCAAGCCTGGAATGCGCAAGAACGATCTGGTGGCCGAGATTTTTGCCACCGGCATCAGAGGGGCTGATGGCCACGGTGGCGACTACCCCGCCATCGTGCCCTTGCTACCCTCCGGTGCTGATGCGGCGGCACCTCACCTGACGTGGGACGACAAACCCATGAAAGCGGGGGAGGGGACATTTTTTGAGATTGCCGGTTGCTATCGCCGCTATCACGTACCCCTGTCGCGGACCATATTCCTAGGCCCCCCATCGCAAGAATTCCTGGATGCGGACAAGGCTGTTCAGGAAGGCATGCTGGCGGGACTGGAGAAAGCGCGTCCTGGCTTCCGTTGTGAAGATATCGCAAATGCCTTTTTTGCGGTCCTAAAAAAATACGGCATCATCAAGGACAATCGCGCCGGCTATCCCATCGGCATCAGTTATCCCCCAGACTGGGGAGAGCGGACCATGAGCTTGCGGCCCGGTGACCGAACCGAGCTGAAGGCCGGCATGACCTTTCACTTTATGACCGGCTTGTGGATGGATAATTGGGGCATGGAAACCACAGAAAGTATCGCCATCACTGACGCTGCGCCTGAATGTCTGGCGGATGTGCCACGGAAACTGCTGGTCATTGACTGATCCGAGACGATAGATTGGGTCATGGTCAAAATCAGAACCAAATTGGCGGAACGCCTGGGCATTGATTTGCCCATCTTCGGGTTTTCTCACAGTGTCGATGTCACGGCGGCGATTACCAATTCCGGTGGCCTTGGTGTGTACGGCATTGCCCATGACCCACCTGATGCCGTGCCGGGAAAACTGGCAGCCATTCGGAAATTGCTGGGGGACAGACCGTTGGGCATCGATATCATGATGCCCAAGGGAATGCCGGAAGATGAAACGTTAGAGAACGTTCGTGCTAATTTGCCCGGCGAACAAGTTGCCTATGTGGCAGGCCTGACCGAGAAATATCAGGTGCCTGCGTCCACGAAGAAAACCTTTTTCAATTCCGTACTACGAACGCCCAGCTATTTTGAGGGGCAGCTGCAGGCCTTGTTGGCCTCGGATACCGACCTTGTGGCCTTTGGCGTCGGCTTGACGCCGGATGCGGTCAGCCGGCTGCAGGCTCAGGGCAAGCTGGTTGGTGCCTTGATCGGCAGCCCGCATCATTTTGATGCCTATCGTGGCGTTGACCTGGATTTTATCGTTGCCCAGGGTACGGAGGCTGGTGCCCATACGGGGCAAATCGGCACCATGGTGATGGTGCCCGAAATTGTGCAGATGGCGGGCGATCTGCCTGTATTGGCTGCTGGCGGGATCGGCCATGGCTCTCAAATCGCCGCTGCCCTGTCCATGGGCGCGCAAGGGGTTTGGTTGGGAACCACGTGGTTGTCTGCGTCAGAGCACGGCCATGGGGACCATGCCATCGGTGATAAACTGCGGGCCAAACTATTTGCCGCCGGTAGTGGTGATACCGCGATCACCAAGGGCAGTAGTGGCAAACCGCAAAGGCAGGTCCGTTCCGCCTGGACAGAGGCTTGGGCGGATCCAAATGCGCCGCCGCCACTGAAGATGCCGTTTCAACATGCTCTGGTGGGCGAATTACTGACAGCGATTGATGAGCATGAGGTTGATCCCTTGCTGCATTCACCCGCCGGGCAGGGCGTTGTTTGGAGCAAGGCAGAGAGATCCGTCCCCGAGATTATGGACGACCTGGCAGAACAGACCGCTATCGGCCTGAAGCAGGGTATTGCGACACTGGAAGAAGGGTAACGAACAGCTGTAGCTATCCGGGGCTCATCCCGCGCATACGTTCGCTACGCCGTCGCAACAATTCCAGGGTCGCCAACAGGGCGATGGAAATCATCACCAATATGGTCGCCACAGCCAGGATAGTCGGGCTGATCTGCTCACGAATACCAGACCACATTTGCCGTGGAATAGTGCGCTGGTCAAACCCGGCCAGGAACAGCACGACCACAACTTCATCGAACGATGTGATGAAAGCGAACAAGGCACCCGAGATCACGCCCGGCAGGATCAAAGGCATGATGACCTTGAAAAACGTTGTCGTCGGATTGGCACCAAGATTGGCCGAGGCTCTGGTCAGGGAATGGTCAAAACCTACAAGTGTCGCCGTCACGGTAATAACCACAAACGGCGTGCCCAGGGTCGTATGGGCCAGAATAATGCCCAGGAAGGTCTGATCAAGGCCAATATTGGAATAGAAAAAATACATCCCCGCAGCGGAAATAATCAGCGGTACAATCATCGGTGAGATCAACAGGCCCATGGCGAGGGAGCGGTAGGGCATGTTTGAATTGCTTAACCCCAGGGCGGCGAGGGTGCCCAATATAGTCGCCAAAATGGTCGAGGCGATAGCAATGATGAAGCTGTTCTTGACCGAATGGGTCCATTGCGTGTTGGAGAGGAAATCCTCATACCAGCGCAGGGAATAGGCATCCGCATCAAATGTCAGCATGCCTTGGGTAAAGGTGAAATAAGGCTCCACATTGAAGCTCAATGGGATGATCACCAGGATTGGCGTGATGAGGAAGATAAAGATGCAGGCGCAAATGAGACGGAAGGCGTAGTACCACGTCGTCTCCAGCGGTCCGGCGTAAGATGGTAGGGCCATGATCTATCCCAGTTTCATATTATCGATGCCGACAATTTTATTATACAAGAAGTAGAGCGCCAGTACGGATGCCAACAATAATGCGCCCAATGCGCCCGCCAGACCCCAGTTCAGGGACGATTGCATGTGATAGGCAATCTGGTTCGATATTAAGGTGCCGTCGGTGCCGCCGACCAACGCCGGTGTGATGTAGTAACCAATGGATAGAATGAACACCAGGACGCTGCCTGCGCCAATGCCTGACAGGGTTTGCGGCATATAGACCCGGACGAAGGCGACGAACGGATTTGCCCCCAACGACAGGGCGGCGCGCATATAGGTCGGGGGAATGGTCTTCATAACGCTGTAAAGGGGTAGGACCATGAAGGGCAACAAAATATGGGTCATCGCGATGATGGTGCCGGTCAGATTATGGATCAGTTGCAATCTGTTTTGATCGTCCACAAAACCAAAGAAGACGAATAGATCGTTCAGCACACCCTGGCTTTGCAGCATGGCGATCCAGGCTGTCGTGCGCACCAGCAACGATGTCCAGAATGGCAGCAGCACAAAAATCATCAACAGGTTGGAATAACGCAAGGGCAAAGTCGCCAACAGGAAGGAGATCGGATAGGCCAAGACAACACAGATCATGGTGATCGCCAGGCTGATGGCAAAGGTCCGCCAAAATAATTTGCCATAGATGCGCCGGTTTTCCGGCTGCATGACGATCTCGCCTGTTTTGTCATACTTCATATCCAGGGCATTGAGGTAATAGCCAACCGTGTAGGGTGCTGTATTACGCTTGATCACCGTCCAGGTTTCCAGATCCTTCCATTTCTTGTGCATTTTCAGGACCTTGGCCTTGTACGGCCCGGACGTAAGTTTTTTGGATTTTCGCGCCGAGCTGGTGATCATGCTACGCATGCCGGATTTTTCATAATTCAGCCGGGTGCCCACCTTGCCGATTTGTCTGGATTTGGCACCGGCCTGAAGGTCTACGACCAGGGCGGCGAAAACCGATTCTTCCGGGATATCCTTGCCATCCCATGTCGCCAGCGCGGCGGTGGTCGCCGGCATCAAAGTTCCCACATGCCAGTTATCGACACTGCGCAAGGTCATATTAAAAATCGGGATCAAAAATGAAAACAGCACGAACAGCAGCAATGGTGCCACCAACATTACCGCCCGCATGCGGTTCTTGCGCAGGGCGCGGTTCAGGCTATCTTTTAGCGGCCTGCCGTCTGCGGCAAGGACAACTCCGTTATCTGCGGTATCCGCTGCCATGCCCATGCCCCAATGAAGTCAAAAAATAAAACAATTCAAAAACAAAAATATTGGAATGTGGGGCAGGTTACCCCGCCCCACACACCAAAAAACAATGGCCTTATTGCAAAAGCCAAGCCGCGAAACGTTCTTTCATTTCGTCGGAGTTATCAGCCCACCATTTGAAGTTGGTGAGGAAGCCTTGGTCCGCATACTTGGTCGGCATATGGGGGCCCATATCGATGCCCAGCACCGCATGCTTGGAGACCATGGGGCCGGACGATTTCCGCGCCGGACCGTAGGAGATGTATTTGGCCTGATCCGCCAACCGTTGCGTATCGGTAGAGAATTTCAGGTACTTCATAGCTTCATCGAGTTTCTTGCTTTTGGCGGAAACCACATAGCCATCGATGTCCAGAACCTGACCATCCCACAGCATGGCAAAGGGCTGTTTTTCCTCGGCAATGGCAGAGAACCAACGACCGTTGTAGCCCGTGCCGAAGACGGCTTCACCATCGGCCAGCAACTGCGGTGGTACTGCGCCGACCGTCCACCAGATCACGTCTTTTTTAATGGTTGCCAATTTGGCAAAGGCGCGATCTTTGCCTTCATCGGTGTCGAGGACGTCATAGATTTTGGCCAAGGGAACGCCGTCTGCCAGCAAAGCCCATTCCAAATTGTTGACCGGGCTTTTCTGCAAGGTGCGCTTGCCGGGGAAGTTTTTGGTATCGAACACGTCCCTAATGGAGGTTGGCTTTTTGCCGCCCCAGGCGTCGTCACGATAGGCAAAAACTGTGGAATAGATGATCAGGGGCACGAAGCATTCTGACTTCAGGGTACCGTCCAGAAAATCCTTGGAAGCCGCTGTGCCGTCGGGTGCCTTGGCCAGTTCCATGTCAACATTGATGGGACGGAACATGCCCTCGTCACAGCCAACAATGGCGTCGGCAATAACCACATCGACGACATCCCAGGTGACGTTACCTGATTCTGTCTGGGCCCGCATTTCAGCCAAGCCGCCGCTATAGTCAATGGAATTGATTTTGGTGCCGGTCATCTTGGTATAAGGCTCGTGATAGGCCTTGATCTGGCTGGTGGTGTATGCCCCACCCCATGATACGACATTCAGCTCACCCGCTTGTGGCGCTGTTGTCATGCCCGCAATCGCCAAAGCGGCGACGGTAAGGGCTGAATTTTTCAACAGTTTATTCATTTCGTCTATTCTCCCTAGTTTTGGTTTCTGCTTTAATTCTGTTTCAGTTCGTTTCGTTACGCAAAATTCTAAAGGTATGCCCTATGCATCGAGGGCGCGGCAATCTTCTGCCTCCCAACCAATCTGGGTCACTTCACCTTCTTTTAGATGCACATGGCCATGTGAATTCGGTACTTTGACAATGAATTCATTATTGCCGGACAAGCTTACGCGGCTGCGAATGTGATCGCCCAAATAGATCAATTCTTCGACTTTGGCTTCCAGGGAGTTGGTTGATTGGCCCTGGGCAGCACCGATGGTCACCCGCTCAGGCCGAAGCGATAAAGTTGTCCGAGAGCCAACACCGTTCACGTTGACAGACAAGGCCTTGACCATACCGCCGCCGCCCTCCAACTCAACGTGACAGAAGTCGCCTTCAATGGCCTTAACCTCGCCGTACAGGCGGTTGTTCTCACCGATAAAGCCGGCGACAAAGGCATTCATGGGTTTTTCATATAATTCATCCGGCGGGGCCAGTTGCTGGACGATGCCGTCATCAAATACCGCGATCCGGTTGGACATGGTCAATGCTTCTGATTGGTCATGGGTCACATAGACCATGGTGACCTGCAATTCTTCGTGAATATGCTTGATCTCGTACTGCATCTCTTCGCGTAGATTCTTATCCAACGCGCCTAAAGGTTCATCCATCAGAACCAATTGCGGCCTGAAGACCAGGGCGCGGGCCACAGCGACGCGTTGTTGCTGCCCGCCCGAAAGCTGTGCCGGACGACGATCACCAAAACCGCCCAGGCGCACCATGTCCAGGGCACCGGTCACCTTTTCCGCCGTCTCTGATTTACCCATGCCGCGCACCTGCAGGGGAAACGCCAGATTTTCCGCCACCGTCATATGGGGAAACAGGGCATAATTCTGAAATACCATGCCAATGCCGCGCTTGTGCGGGGGCACGTTATTTATAGGGATACCATCAAGGTAGATTTCGCCGTGGGTGGCTGGCTCAAAACCTGCCAACATCATCAGGCAGGTCGTCTTGCCCGAGCCCGAGGGCCCCAACATTGTGACGAATTCGCCCCGCGCCACGTCAAGGTTGAAATCCTTAACCACAAGGGTTTCACCGTCGTAGCTTTTTTGTACCGACTCAAATTTAACAAGCGTGTCTGTTGCTTCAGACATATGAACCCACCGCCCCTGTTTTTCTTTTTCCGGTCCGGGATATTGTTTTTTTCCGGTCCCATTCTTGCATTCACCTTACCATAAAAATCCATTTGCGATAGATCGGAAATAACGACAAAAACCGGGTCGTTTGCGCACCATTTTCTGACGCCTGTAGACCAGTTTTGCGGTCTCATTTCGCTATGCATATTCCGCATATCAGCATTGCAAATTTGACGCGTTTCACCGTTAAATTTCGGGCCTATATGAGCGCCATAATTGATCGATCCACTCATGCGCACAAAGGGAGTTTTGCCATGAACACGAACCTGAACAACACCTCGATGGCACCTCATTCCGTGCTTGTATCGATCGTGAACGACCTTATCGCACCAATCGCTTTTGTCATATCAACAGCCATTGTGGCGCTGTTGTTCCGGCACAAAAAAGCCGGCAATGAAACAACCATGAAGCTTGCCGCAACCCAGGCGCCGCATGTTGCCATGGTCATGGTTCCAGGCAACTTTGTGACCGAACCATTCAGCCACCGTTAGGCAACCTGCATAGTCTGCCATTTTATGACAGGCCGGCCCCCGTGATTGGATCCATGGGGCCGGCCTTCCTCATTGGTGCTTAGGTGAATAACTTAAATAAATATCGGGTCAGACTTCTACGGCGATCACGGCCACCATGTCGCCCAAGGCAATCAGGCCCGACGCATGACGGCCGGCAAAGATGCCGCTTATGGGGCTGTGATATGAAACGGGTTTGAGCCCCGTCCGTGTCACATCATGGACAAGCGCCAGCGTCTGTCCCTTTTGGACAGGGTCGCCAAGGGCGACGATAACTTCCAACAGGCCTGCGGTTTCGCTCTGCACAAAGCAATCCTGCTCCGGCATCTCTAAACTAACCGATGGCGCCTGCGCCAATGGCCCCGATCGTATGCCCGCATGCTTCATGAGGTTCGCGATACCTTTTTTTGCGATTGCAACTGTATCCGCCCGCGCTGTGCCGCCGCCGCCAAGTTCCGTGGTGATGAAAACCTTGCCCATCTCCTCCGCCGCGCTGTCATATAGGCCGGTGCCATCGGGTTCTATCATCATGACGCTGTAGGGGGCGTTGAACGCGGTCATGGCGGCAACGCAGCGTGCCTGTTGCGCTTTGTCAGCAAGCACGTGGGCGGCACAAAAGGGGATGAAGTCCAACGTCCTGCCGCCGGAATGCAGATCAACCACATAATCCGCCATGGGCAACAGGGTACGCTGAAAATAGTCGGCGATCTTTTCGGTTATCGTGCCCCTTGGTGTGCCGGGGAATAGGCGGTTCAGATTGCCGCCGTCTATGGGCGAAGTACGCCGGGCAGATTGGAAGGCAGGATAATTCATCGCCGGTACGATGATGACCCGGCCCGTCAGATCATCCGCATCAATTCGGGTCGCCAGATCAAACAAGGCAATGGGGCCTTCGTACTCATCCCCATGATTGCCGCCGGTGACAAGCAGGGTCGGCCCGGTGCCCCGTCCGGCCACTGTAATAGGTATCATAATGGAGCCCCAGGCCGATGCATCGGTGGAATGGGGCAATTTCAAAAATCCATGCTGGACGCCGTCTTTTTGGAAATCCACAGTCGCGGTGATGGGGTTGTCAGACATTATTCGATCCTTCGGCAATTCTATTCCTCGACAATATCGTGAATGACCCCGGCATTGAGCAATTCTTTATGGGTCGGAAACCAGATTTCCTGGTGTGATGATTTAAAGACACGGCCCAGGAAGTCCTCGGAAATGCCCTGAAGGCGATAAAATCTGATCTCTTTTTCCTGCTCCGCCTCCAGATCATAAAGCGGAAGGGGAAATCGTAAATCAATGCCATATTGATGGAATCCAAGCTTGGCAGCCCTACCCAGGTGCCGTTTTGCTCCGCCGATAAAGGCGGTGGCACAGGCTGATTTGCAGCTGCCATAGACATAGGTGTTCAGAAGGCGGGAATTAATCAGGTAGGCAATCCTCCGTCCTGCATAGACATGTCCGCCATCGCTGCGCAGCACGATATCAGTGACGGCCCGATTCTGATCCAGCAGATCTGACAGCTTGTCACCTGAGCCAAGGGCGAGGCTCCCGCTGATATGGATTTGTCGGCCATTCGGGCTGACCCGCAATGTGTATTGACTGGCGCGCGCCTTTTCCAGGGCAAGGGGGTCTTCGACGACAAATTTGTCCGCCGTCAGTGACTGGTAGGAGACAAGCAGACTAAGCAAGGTAAAAACCAGGCTGCCAGCTATAGCCAGGTAGGCGATCCAAGCGGCGGTATCGGAATTGATCCCGCCTTCCTGGCGTTTTATGGCCCTCAGCAAGCCGACAATTTGCCAGGGATAGATTATGCCGTGGCACAGGAGACAAAAAACCACCGTTGCCACAATCGCATCGGATCGTATTGGAATATAGGGGGGTAGGGCGAAGCGATCTGAAAATAGAATGACTGTCCGGATCAATACCAAATTTATCCAAAGTGACCAAAGCAGGGACTGCCCCCCCTGCCAATGGTTGCGAACATAGTTCATTCAGAATTTACCTTTAGCATCTATTGCTTTCGGTATGAGTTTACGACGCAAAAATTTGGCTGACTTTGGCATTATTGCATAGACGAAGCGAACCTTTGCGCGGTATGAGCCGCCGATAACTAATCTTTGAAAAATTCGGAAGTCCCCATTCACTCCTGTTGATTATTGGAACGCTGCCATGTTTCAGGTGATTGCGAACAGTTGGGCCTTATTTTTGGGCCTGGGCCTGATCATGCTTGGCAACGGCTTGCAGGGTTCCCTTTTGGGACTACGCGCCTCGTTGGAAGGTTTCGGGGTCACAGCGACGGGTTTGATCATGTCGGGTTATTACATCGGCTTGTTAAGCGGTGCCACGATGGTGCCGAAATTCGTCGCGCGGGTCGGCCATATTCGCAGTTTCGGGGCCATGGCGTCCCTGGCCTCGACCTCAATCCTGGTCCATGTGGTGTTTATCGATCCGTGGGTTTGGTGGGCCATGCGCCTGGTCACCGGCTTTGCTTTTGCGGGGCTGTTCGTGGTGGCGGAAAGCTGGCTGAACGATGCCGCCGAAAATGAAACCCGCGGCCAGTTGCTCAGCTTTTACATGCTCATCACATTGGGCGGCATGGCGGGCGGTCAGTTCATGCTGAATATCGCCTCTCCGTCCAGTTACGAGTTGTTCGTGTTGATTTCGGCTCTGGTCAGTATTGCGGTTATTCCCATTTTGTTGTCGGTCGCGAAGGCGCCTGAATTCAATACCTCGGAATCGGTCAGTATCTTTCAGCTTTATCAGGTTTCCCCCCTGGGTGTGTTCGGCATGCTGGTCAATGGTGTGATGATGGGCGCAATTTTTGGCATGGGCGCGGTCTATGCCACCGCCATTGGGCTGTCTGTGCCAGAGGTATCCCTGTTTATGGGCAGCATGGTTCTGGGCGGTGCGATACTGCAATTTCCCCTGGGCCGGATGTCAGATATTGTCGGTCGGCGGCAGGTCATCATCGGGGCCTGTGCTGCCGGTGTGGCCGTCGCTATATTTGCCACGAACTTTGACTATAGCGGTTGGATTTTGTATCTGGTGGTCGCCCTGATCGGCGGTTTTGCAACGCCCCTGTACGCCCTTTGTGTGGCCCATACCAACGACCACCTCAGCCCCAGTCAGATGGTAGCGGCCAGCGGTACCCTTGTTTTGGCAGGGTCAATCGGGGCCTGTCTTGGCGCGCCGATTACCGCCATCGCTATGGAGCAATATGGCTCTCAAGCCTTTTTTTACACAATTGGAATTTCCATGGCGGTGGTCTGTGTTTTTGGCCTATGGCGCATGACACAGCGGGATGCGATTTCCAGCGAAGACACCTCCGACTTTGTTGTTTTGGCACCGACCCCGATGAGTGCCGTCTTAAACCCGGAGATTGAGTTGGAGGAAATTGTCACCGCCAACGAAGTGGATGCCGAAGCGGTGCAGGAGAGCTTCGAAGAGTTGGTCAATGATTTGGCGAACCCTGAATAAAGCCGCCGGGTACGATTTCCTGCAAATAACTACGACATAGCGGCATTTGGCCGCGGAATTTTGTTGTATTTGATGAGTGTGCAAGTATTCTCAGAGGTAATGGATTTGGGGCGACCTAGTTGTTTTGGAAAGGCGAGCATATGGCTCAGATAAAAGTAGCGGATCAGACGGCAGCCGAACGTACGGCGACCACACAAATGCAGACCGCACAGGTCATGCAGGCGGGGCTTGCCGCTTTGTTGGGCTTGGCGTTGTTCATCGGCGTGGCCTTTGCCCATCCGACGGTTATTCACAACGCCGCCCATGATGGCCGCCACGGTATTGCGGTCCCCTGCCATTAGAGTTCCGAGATAGAACAATATGGGTTTTTTTAAATCCATTCTGCTGTGCGGCCTGATCGCCGGCGTCGTCGCCGGTTTTGCACTTACAGCCCTGCAGACCGTAAAAGTCTATCCTCTGATATTTGCTGCTGAAGAATTTGAAGACACCGCCCATGATCATGGCAGCCATGACCATGGTGATGCCAAGACGACGCCAAATTCCACTTCAAAGCCCGCAACAGAAGCTAAGCCATGGATGCCGGCGGATGGCATCGAACGGCTGTTCTATTCCCTGTTATCAAATATTCTCATGGGTGTCGGCCTGGGCCTGGTTCTGGCGGCGATCTTTGCCTTACGGGATGTGGAAAATTGGCGGCAGGGCGCGATTTGGGGCCTGGCGGGATTTATTGCCGTTAATTTGGCACCCGCATTGGGTATCCCGCCGGAATTGCCTGGCATGCCCTCTGGCGCTTTGCTGGCGCGGCAAACATGGTGGCTTACAACAGCGCTTTGCACAGGTGCCGGTATCGCCTTGATATTCCTGACGGCGAACCTGATTTGGCGCGTTGCCGGTGCCGCCCTCATTGCCTTGCCGCAAATTTATGGTGCCCCGCATCCCGACAGCGTGGCGAGTGACGTGCCGGCGACTTTGGCGGCCGACTTCGCCACCGCCAGTCTGGCCACCAACCTGATATTTTGGGCCATCCTGGGCATTCTGGCGGCCGAGGTCATGTCGCGCCTGGACCGGAATAAAGACGCCCGTCCGGCCTAAGTCCTCAATCTGATTTTTCTTCCACGCCGGCATCTGCGAAGCTGGACATTCCTGCATGGGTTGCCAGAGCGGCGCGCAGCAAGGGTACCGCCGTTGCAGCGCCCGACCCTTCTCCAAGGCGCATGCCCAGGTCCAGCAATGGCGATAGGTCCATATTAGCCAGTAATCGACTGTGACCAGCCTCTGCCGAGACATGGGCGGCCCAGCAATGATCCAGGAAACCATCCGCTGCACATGCCAGTGGTGCCAGCGCCGCGCCGGCCACAAAACCATCGATCAACAAGGGTACCCTGGCCCGCCGCGCGGCCAGTGCGGCACCGGCCATCGCGGCCAGTTCCCGACCGCCCAAACAACGGGCAATTTCCAGTGGCTGACCCAGGATGTCATTATGCAGGCTTCGCCCGGCCGAAATCGCCTTGGCTTTGCGCGCCAGACCGGCATCATCAACGCCGGTACCGCGCCCGATCCAATCCTCCGCCGCGCCGCCATACAAGGCATGCGCCAGGGCTGCTGCAACCGTCGTGTTCCCGATACCCATCTCCCCAATGCAGACCAAGTCCGAATCGTCATGAACCTGCGCCATACCCTGGCGAAAGGCGTCCAGAAATTCCGGCCAGTCCATAGCCGGGCCTTGGGTGAAATCTGTGGTGGGGTTATCCAGTTCCAGGGCAAGGACACTTAATTCGGCACCAGCGACCTGGCACAGTTGGTTGATCGCGGCACCTCCAGCGGCGAAATTGCGCACCATCTGTTCCGTCACGGCAGCGGGAAAGGCTGAAACACCTTGTTCAACCACCCCATGATTGCCCGCGAACACCAGAACCTGCACCATGTCCAGCTTGGGGACCTCGCGGCCCTGCCAGGCGGCCAGCCACAGGGTTAGATCCTCTAATTTACCCAAGGCCCCCTGGGGCTTGGTCAGCATGTCGTTGCGGGCCTTGGCTGCGTCGCGGGCGGCGGTATCCGGTTGGGGCAGATTGGCCAATAATTTTTGTAGGTCTTCGCGGGTCTTTGGCATGGCTGTGAAACGGTTCCTGTGTTTATTCTTCTAGGCTTGGTCGATGAGGTGAATAAAACTGCCCATGACATTGCCTGCTATTAATCCGGTCTGGGCCTGACCTTCGCCCAGGGCATCTTTTATCGTAAACAGATGACTGCCACTTTCGCGGACAATCGTCGCATAGTGGAATTCATGGCCCCGGTATCTGGCTCCGGCTTGGCCCAAGGGACCATCGTTGGGAAGTTGGATTTGACGGTAGCCTAAGTGCATCTTGCGCTGGGCAAATGTCGTCTCAAGCTGCAACAGCCCGGCCATGGCATGGCGCTGGCCATCAGTGTCGACGACCCCTTGTCCCAGGACCATGTAGCCGCCGCATTCACCCAGGATAACCGCGCCCCGTGATCCGGCCTCTTCCAGGCCCGTCAGAAAGGCCTGGTTTGCCGCCAGTGGACCAGCGTGCAGTTCGGGATAGCCGCCTGGTAAGTAGACCGCATCCGCGTCCCCATGCGGGGCTTCATCGGCCAGGGGAGAGAAGAACGTGATTTCCGCCCCTTGGGCCCGCCAATCGTCGAGAACATGGGGATAGCAGAAGCCAAAGGCGATATCCTGGGCCACGGAAATTCTCTGACCCAACGGCTGTATGGGCTTTGGAAAAGCGGCGTCGGTTCGGGAAGGCTGCCTGGCGATATCATGCAAGGCGGGAAGATCTATATCCCGTGCCAACAAATCAGCGGCCCGGTCCAGCATCGCGTCCAAATCCACCCGCTCGGCGGCCTGGACCAGTCCAAGGTGGCGGGCCTTTAGGCTCAAGGATGGGTCGAAACCCATGGCACCAATGACCCGCATGCCAACCTTTTCGCAGGCCTCCGCCAACAGCGTGCGATGGCGCGGGCTGCCGACTTGGGTGAAGATGACACCTGCGACATTCACATCGCCGCGAAAATTGGCAAAGCCCTGGGCCAGCGCGGCGACGGATGCGCCCTGACCTTTGGTATTGATGGCCAATATGACGGGCAAATCAAATTCCGCTGCCAGATCCGCGGTCGCGCCATCACCACTGACGGCCCCATCAAACAGGCCCATCACGCCTTCGATGACGAAATGGCCACTTTTTGAATGCTGCAGAAGCTGGCCAAGACGCCCGGCATTCATCGCCCAAGGGTCAAGGTTGCGGCACGTTGTCCCCGCTGCTGCCGACAAAAACCCAGGATCAATGTAATCAGGGCCCACTTTGAAGGGCGTTACCGCGCCGCCGTCGCGGCTTAACAGGCGCAACAGGGCGGCAGAGACCAGGGTCTTGCCGGTATTCGATGACGGTGCTGCCAGGATCCAACCGCATGATGGTTCGACCGTGTCGGTCATACTTTGTGCTCAAACGGCGGCATGGTGCCCAATTCCGATTTGTCGAACCAGTCCAGGCTGGATCGCAATGCCACCACATCCCCCACGGCGATCAGAACCGGTGCCTCGATGCCCGGCAACCGGGCCGCTGCGACACATTCCGATAGGGTGGTAACGACAACCACCTGATCCGGCGTTGCGGCCTTTGACAGCAGGGCCATGGGGTGGTCAGCCGGCCGGCCGGCGGCAAGCAGATTATCCCGGATCGTCGGCAATTGCTTCAGCCCCATGTAAAACACCAATACCGGGGAGCCTTGGGACAGCGCGGTCCAGTCGATGCCGTCATGATCGCCGGTAATAGTGTGCCCTGTGATGAAGCTGACGACGGTGTTCACCGTACGATGGGTGGCCGGAATGCCGGCATAAGCCAGACCGCCGACGCCCGCGGTAATGCCGGGGATGATGCGAAAGGGAATATTTTCCCGTGCCAGGGCCAGGGCCTCCTCACCACCACGGCCAAAGACGAAGGGATCGCCGCCTTTCAGGCGCAGGACCCGTTTGTTCTGTCGTGCCAATTCAATCAGGTACAAGGAGATATCGCGCTGCTGCGGCGAAGGTTTGCCGCCCCGTTTGCCCGCATATTCCAGACGTTCCGGTTTCTCGATAGCATCCAGGATCTGCCGCGAGACCAGGGCGTCGTAGACAATAACATCCGCCTGTTGAATGGCATTGACCGCGTGCAGGGTCAGCAGCCCCGGATCACCCGGGCCCGCACCGGCCAGCCAAACCGATCCGGGTTCGAATGTGGGCAATGTGCCAAAAGATGCCGTCACGTAATTATGCCTATTCCCTGCTTGCGGCTAAACTGAATGCATGCCTATTGCAGGCTAGGTGAGGGATCAAGAGGTTTTCGTAGTGATGGCGGGGAAAGAACCGGATGAAGGTGGAAAGGGCACGCCATTGCGGCGCGGCTGGACCACCGGTGCCTGCGCCACCGCAGCGGCGAAGGCTGCCTATACGGCCCTGATTACCGGCGCGTTCCCTGATCCCGTTGAAATTGTGCTGCCACGTGGCGGCAACGCATCATTCTGTCTGTCGAAGGAAATATTGAGCCCGCATGAGGCTATGGCAGCCGTTGAAAAGGATGCCGGCGATGATCCGGATGTCACCCATGGTGCGATAATCCACGCAACCATCCGGCAGCGCGAGGATGATGGCGCGGGCATCCAATTCATTGCCGGTGAGGGCGTCGGTACAGTGACCAAACCAGGTTTACCAATCGAGGTGGGGCAGGCGGCCATTAATCCGGTGCCCCGTTCCATGATAACGGCTGCGTTGTCGGCCTTGGCAGCGGGAGCGGGCCGTAAACCGGACCTGGATGTCGAAATATCAGTACCGGGGGGCGAGGCAATGGCCCATCAGACCATGAACCCCCGCCTCGGTATTCTGGGCGGGATTTCCATCCTTGGAACAACGGGCATTGTCATACCCTATTCCTGTGCCGCCTGGATCGCTTCTATCCATCAAGGCATCGATGTGGCCAGGGCGGAGGGATTGCGCCATGTGGGAGCGGCCACGGGGCGCACATCAGAAGCTGCCCTGCGCAAGCATTATGGCTTTGATGAAGGGGCCTTGATCGATATGGGTGATTTTGCCGGTGGCATGTTGAAATACTTCCGTGATCATCCGGTTGAAAAGCTGTCATTGGCAGGCGGCTTCGCAAAAATTTCAAAGCTGGCAAAGGGGCACATGGACCTTCATTCAAAACGCAGTCAGGTTGACTTCGAATGGTTGGCAGACGTAGCGGCGGATGCGCCGCAAATCGCCGCCCTGTGCCAGCGGGCCAACACGGCTGCGGAAGTCTTGGCGGCGGCACAGGCCATAGACTTTCCCCTGGCCGACAAGGTTGCCGCTTTGGCGCGCATGCAAGCCCTGGATATCTGCCGTGATGCCGTTGCTATGGAGGTCCTGATTTTTGACCGTGCGGGAACATTGGTCGGGCAAGCGAATGGCTGAACGTCCGTTGCTGATCCTTGGCGGCACGACCTTGGCTCTTGCGCTGGCCAAGCAGCTCGCCGCGCGCGACATCCCCGCGATTTATTCCCTGGCCGGTCGTACGGTGCCAAAGGCTCTGCCGGATATAGAGGTTCGCAGTGGTGGGTTCGGCGGCGCAGAGGCATTACGCGACTATGTGCAGGCCAAGAACATCCGGGCCGTCATCGATGCAACCCACGCCTACGCCAGACAAATATCGCTGAATGCGGCGGCAACCGGGCACCTTCTTTTGCGTCTATCGGAAGAACCATGGCAACAGGTCGTGGGAGACCGCTGGACCGCTGCCGAAGATATTTCAGCTGCCCGGGATGTCGCTTCTGCCATTGCCGACAGGGTTTTCGTGACGACGGGCCGCCAGGGCATGGATGAATTCGTGCATGATACCCGCTGTTGGTGGCTGGCGCGGGTCATTGCGCCGGGTCCGGACCTTGATCGGGGAATATATATTCAGGCCCGTGGACCGTTTGAAAAAGCCGATGAACTAGAACTTTTGCGCGACCACAGCATAGATGCGGTAATTTCCAAGAATGCCGGCGGCACCGCGACTTACCCCAAAATCGCCGCCGCGCGGGAGCTGGGACTGCCTGTCATCATGATTGACCGAGCCAGATCGGCAGATACCGAAACCGTGCACACGGTAGAGGCCGCCATGGCCTGGATCTCAACCCTGGGGGCGTAGAATATGGCGATGGTCGGGGGCGTAAAGGCGGCTGTCTGTTGCCTCGTCCGTATCCAGAACCCGGCCAACCAAAACCAGGGCGGTGCGGGTTAACTTTGCCTCCCGCGTCTTTTCGCGAATGTCGGCCAGGGTGCCGCGAACAATCTCTTCATCCGGCCAGCTGGCCCGGTAGACCAGGGCGACCGGACAATCGGCGCCATAATGGGGTATCAAGTCCCGGCAGACTTGGCGTAGGTTACGGGCGGAAAGATGGATAGCCAGGGTGGCGCCCGATTTGCCCAGGTTCTCCAATTCCTCACCCTTTGGCATGGCTGAACTTTTCATGGCTGTGCGGGTCAGGATTATGGTCTGGCTGATATCGGGCAGGGTCAATTCCAAACCCAGGGCGGCGGCGGATGCGGCAAAGGCCGGTACGCCGGGCACGATTGTGTAATCAATATCCATCTGTTTCAGGCGCTTGATCTGTTCGCCGATAGCGCCATACAGGGATGGATCACCGGAATGCACCCGGGCCACGTCCTGGCCCTTTGCCTTTGCTGCCCCGATTTCCGCCATGATCTGATCCAGGTTCAAGGGCGCGGTGTCGATAACACGGGCATCGTCGGGGGCAAAGCCGACGATCTCGACCGGGACCAGGGAACCGGCATAAAGGCAGACCGGGCAACGGGCGATCAGATCGCGCCCACGTAACGTGATCAGATCCGGCGCGCCGGGGCCGGCACCAATAAAATACACAGTCATAATTATGCTTCCTTGATTAATTCGGTGCCCTTGGCGGCGTAACCGCGTGGGGTATAGACCGACCATGTCCCATCACCGCGTTTCCTGGCCCGGGTCTCGGACGAGCCGACCATGACCAGGGTCAACATATCGACATCATCGACCTGTAGATGGGTGAGGGGCATGGCAGTTATCTGTTCATCCGCGCGGCCCAGGTTGCGGGCCAGAATAACCGGCGTGTCTTCAGGGCGATGGCGCAACAACAGATCCCGGGCGATGGCCAACAGATCCCGTCGCCGTTTACTGACCGGATTATAAAAAGCGATAACGAAATCGGCGGACGCCGCAGCGACCACGCGTTTTAAAATGACTTCGCGTGGGGTCAATAGATCAGACAGCGAGATGGCACAGAAATCATGCCCCAATGGGGCACCAACCCGCAGGGCGGCGGCCTGCATGGCGGAGATGCCAGGCGATAATTCCACGGATATACGATCCCAATGCGCGGGTGTATCATCCCGGTCCAGTAATTCATGGGCCAAAGCGCCCATGGCGAAAACACCCGCATCGCCCGATGATACCAGGGCGACGTTCTGTCCCGTCGCCGCTAATTCTATGGCTGCGGCCACGCGGGTCTCTTCTTCGCCCAGATTATAGGCGCGGCAATCTTTGTCTTTGACCAGATCGGCGATCAATTCCAGATAAAGACTGTAACCGACGATGATATCCGCCCGGCGAATGGCTGCTTCGGCAGCACCCGTGCGCCAGTCGGCCCGACCGGGTCCAATGCCGACAATGGATAAATGCCCCCGCGCTTGGCCATGGGCGTTCGGATCTATGATGCCGCTGCTGCGTGAAATAGCGCAGGTGGCGCGTTTACTTTTCTGCTTTTCAACCAGCAATTCGCCGCCAACGGACAGGGCTGCTGCCTCCGCCACGCCCGCGATGCCGACCTCGGTCTTGACGACAACTGATGGGTTGGGCAGACGATCTTCCTGGGCCTGCAAGGTGGCCAGATCAAGGAACCGCGCGGGTATATTGAAATGCGCCGCTGCCTCGTGCAGGGCAGCTTCGTCTGCCTTCAAATCCAGGGAAAATAAACCCGCCAGGGATAATGGGGACAAATTTGCCTCTGCCAGTGTGTGCTCAATCAAGGCAATCATTTCCTGGCCATCGGTTCGCCGTTCGCAGCCGATGCCCAGGGCCAGGTTCCGGCGATGATAAACCAGATGCTGGCCATCGCCTTGGCTGGGTTCATCCGTGACCGTTATGTGCAGGGCGGCGCTATCAGCCTGGGGTATATTGCTGTTGGCGAGCCAGTCAGCCTCACCCGTAATTGTGACGGCTGCGCCGTCACGAAGCGTCGCAACAAAATTTTTCACATCGCCAGGATTAGCCAGACACCAGCCCTGTGGTGGTTCATCCAGGGCGACGTTGAACATGGTATCGCTGGCCGTGGTGATAGCGGGTGCGAGGTTCAGAATTTTGCCAATGTCGCGCGCCAAGGCATTGCCGCCATGATGTCCGCCCAACAGGGGGACGATGGCCGTGCCGTCCTCTGCCAGTGCGATGACAGGGGCATCCTCGTGCTTTGTACTCAGATGCGGGGAGAGGTGGCGAATAATAATCCCGGCCGCGCATAGGGCGACCAAGGGTTCCCCGCCGTGAAAAAGATCTCCAATGGCGGCACCCACATCTTCAAATGGACGAGCATCATCCGTCTGCACCCGTTTGCCGTATGCGTGGATAACGCCGCCAAGTTCGTTCTGCAAGCGTCGCGCCGTGGCCAGGCCGGTCTCACTCAAAACCAGATAATTCACCCGGCCACCTCATTTCTTCGAACTAATATCATGGCGAAATAGGGGATATCCGCGGGATCTATGTCGGCTAGATTGCCAACGATTTGATTGGGCATGGTTGCATGCGCGACATACTTGGCACCGGCCATAAGCCCCATATCTCTAAGAATTGTGCAAATCTTCTCGGCATGACGCCCCAGTTTGATGATGGCCACAGCGTCCCCCTGACTAAGCCGGAGGCGCAGGTCCTCCTCGGCCAAGGGTGCCGGCAATATACTCAAAACCTCGTTGCGCGATGCCAGGGGGGTCAGGGCGGCAGCCGGACATGCCATCAGGGAGGAAATGCCCGGGATTATCTGGATCGGAAATTCTTCTTCCAAACGATTAAAAAGATACATGAAGCTGCCATAAAAAAACGGATCACCTTCGCAGATGACGGCTACATCCTGGCCCGCGCGCAGGATATCGCCAATTTCCACGGCGGCTCTGTCATAGGCGCTGCGGTCGAGGGCATCTTTCGGTGCCATGCTGACACGGATCATAATTTCCCGCCGCCCGTTTGGTATATGCGGGGCGGCGATTTGACGGGCCAGGCTGTCGCCAACTGCCGGTGCGGGATAGGCAATCACCGGTACGGACTGCAACAAATTGTATGCCTTCAGGGTGATTAGGTCCGGGTCGCCGGGGCCGACGCCGACGCCGTAAAGGGTGCCGGTCATGGTTTTTGGCCGCGATATTGGCTGACCGCCTGCATGGCGCGCCAGGCATGCAGATCCCCCATGCCGTCAAGATGGGAAATGGCGATCCGTGTCATCCCACCGCCATGGCGTTGCATGAAGGCAAACAGCTGTGCTTCAGCCTCCATGGTAATTCCATTCGCGATCAAACGTCCGTTCGGTCCCAGGGCGCGCCAGCAGGCATTCAGTACCTTGGCATCGCTGACCCCGCCGCCGATGAATATGACGTTTGGTTTTGCCAGGCCCTTTAGTGCGGCGGGGGCTGAACCCGCCACGACCCGCAGATTACCCGCACCAAGGTTTTCGCCATTCGCAATGATATTCGCGATCCGCTTCGGGTTCTGTTCAATGGCGATGGCTTGGGCCGTTGGTTCCGCGCGCAGAAATTCTATGGCGATGGAGCCCGCACCCGCCCCAACATCCCAAAAAACTTCGCCGGGCCTCGGGGATAATGCGGCAATGGTGACGGCGCGCACCTCCCGTTTGGTAATCTGCCCGTCGTGTTGATAGACCTCATCCGCCAATCCGGCCGTGCGCATAAGATGGACCGTGTCGGGATCAATTCGGCAATCAACGGCGATGGTGTTCAAATCCGCGGTATTGCGCCGCCAGGTGCGGGCCGTGCCGTCATGACGACGTTCCTTTGCCCCGCCCATATGTTCGAAGACCGTGATGGTACTGTTGCCATAGCCGTTTGCCTTCAACATGGCGGCAACCTGCTTTGGTGTTTTGCCGTCCTCGCTCAATATCAATAGCCGCGCGTTGGGGCGCAGATGCAGATGCAACAGGCCAAGGGGGCGACCATGCAGGGTCAGACAATCAACTTCCGCCAAGGGCCAGCCCAGGCGGGCACAGGCAAGGGAGAAGGCGGATTGATGCGGGATGACCAGACATTGCGCCAGACCAATTTCGCGGCTCAGGGTGACGCCAATGCCATAAGACATGGGATCTCCGCTGGCCAAAACGCAGACTGCCTGGCCTTTTAGGGCCTTAATTTTCGCCATGGTTTCCTGCAATGGGCTATCCCAGGTCATGCGCGGGCGCGGATCATCCCCCAACATGGCCAGGTGGCGGGCCCCGCCGACGAAAATTTCAGCACCATCAATACCTGCGCGCGCGGCCTGATTGAGGCCCGGCAGCCCCTCTTCACCAATCCCGATGATGGAGAGCCATGGTGTTGTCATGCGGGTTTGCGGGCCAAGGCATTCACTGCGGCGGCTGCAATGGCGCTGCCTCCGCGCCGTCCCGTCAGGGTGATGTAGGGAATGTCCAGATTTGCATCAATCAATGCCTGTTTGGATTCCGCCGCGCCTACGAAGCCTACGGGAAAGCCCAATATGATCGCTGGCTTCGGTGTGCCGTCCGCCAACATCTCCAGCAACCGGAACAATGCTGTCGGGGCATTGCCGATGCAGACCACGGCATCTTTTAGGATAGGCCGCCATTTTTCTACAGCGATGGCGGATCGTGTGTCCATTCGTGCCCGTGCGATGCCGGCAATGTCGGGTTCGTTCAGCATGCAGATAATCCGGTTTTTCGCCGGTAGCCGGTCGGCAATAATTCCGTGCCGGACCATGGTGACGTCCGTCAGGATAGGTGCGCCGGCCTGCAAGGCTGTTCGCCCCGCCGCAACCGGGTCCCCGCCCCAGGCCATGTCGTTGGGCAGATCGGTCATGCCACAGGCATGGATCAAACGCACCGCGACATCCGCCAGGTCGGCGGGCAAATGGGACAGATCCGCCTCAGCACGAACAATCTCGAATGAAGCTTGATAAATCGCCTCCGGATCGTGCAAATAGTCATATGTGGCGGTCGTGGCCATGGCTGTCCTATTTTTTTAACATGCTGCGCGGACCCAACGGGTGGTCAGCGTGTGGATAGGGGTGGTGCTCGTGATCATGATCGTCGTGACTGTGGGCATGCTCGTGCCCATCACTATGACCATGCCCGTGATCATGACTATGCTCCTGACTATGGTCGCCATCAAGATGGACATGGGCCGTGGGGTCAAAATCTTCGTCCGATATTTTGCCCGTGCCGATGCCTTCTACATGATGATGGTGGCTTTCCTGGGGCAGGCCGACCTCAACTTCAAAGCCCAGGACCTGCTCCCGATATTTGCACATCAGGCAGTTCATATTGTTGGCACCTTCTAGGGCTTCCTGCACTCTGTCTGCAAAAGCATCGAGAACCAAGGGATGGTCGTTCAGGTAGGGTGCCTTGACGAATTCGATGTCCGGGTTTTCCGCGGCGACAACATCCACGTAGTGATAGATGCGCCGTACCAATATCCCTGTGAACAGGAAGTATGGGAAGACGATAATACGTTTGTAACCCAACCGGGCGGCATGCTGCAGGCCAGGTTCCACCAAGGGAAATGTTACGCCGGAATAAGCCACCTCGGCCCAGCCAAAGCCAAGGCCTTCCCATAACAGGCGGCAGACTTTGGAGATATTGGAATTCGCATCTGGGTCCGATGCGCCCCGGCCAACGACCACCAGCAGGGTTTCCGCCGGGCTGAAGTGATCGCCCGCACTGGCCATAGCTTCCCTGATCCGATCACCGGCGGCGCGGATCAGTTTCATATCCATACCTAGATCCCGGCCATAGGTGATCTCCAGCTCCGGGTGCTGTGCGCCGTATGTGTTGATGACGGAGGGCAGGTCATTTTTGACGTGACCGGCGGCAAACAACATGCCGGGTATGGCGATAATGCGTTTGTTACCGCGCTCCCGCAAAGCATCCAGGCGCTCACGGATGATCGGCGTGGCGAATTCCAGAAATCCGCTGTCTACATCGTATTGCGGCAGGCGGTCGCGAATGCCGTTGGCGACACTTTGAAATTCCGTAACCGCGTCAACATCCCGGCTTCCGTGGCCGCAAACCATGATGCCAATGCCTGTCGTTCCATTGTCTGTCATATTGCCTTTATCGCACTCCGTACGCCGCGCTTGCTCTATGCCATGTAATACGGCAAAGCTGCTGCCAGGGCGGCTTAGCACAGCAGTTTGCATGTTTGAATTTGTTTTTCCAATTTTGTCCCATGATGGATGGAGCCACGGGGTCCAGGCGGTGCTGCTCGCCTTCATTTTGGATCTGTTGTTTGGTGAGCCGAAATGGCTTTATCGCCATGTAGCTCATCCCATCGTCTGGATTGGCCGGCTGATTTCCGGGCTTGAAGCTGGTCTGCGCAAGGAGGGTCAAAGCCCGGCCAGGCAAATCAACATGGGTGCTGTTCTGGTCGTCGTTGTGGTTGGCCTTTGTGCCGCCGTGGGGATGGTCCTGGCGTGGCTGGGTTCGTTGAGCGATTACGCCTGGATCATAACGGGGAGCATCGGTTCTGCATTCATTGCCGCGCGTAGCCTGCACGACCATGTGGCAGCCGTTGGTGTCGGTTTGACTGACAACCTTGCCGCCGGGCGTCGCGCCGTCGGCCATATCGTGGGCCGGGACCCTGAGAATTTGGATGAGGCGGGGGTCGCCAGGGCAGCATTGGAGTCTTTGGCGGAAAATTTTTCCGACGGTGTTGTCGCACCATTGTTTTGGTTTCTGGTCGCCGGTCTGCCGGGCTTGCTGGCTTATAAGGCGATCAATACCCTGGATAGCATGATTGGCCATCGCAATGAACGTTACCTGTATTTTGGCCGCATCGCGGCGCGCCTTGATGACGTGGTGAATTGGCCCGGTGCCCGCATAACAGGATTGTTGCTGTGCCTTGCGGCCCTTATCACACCGGGAAGCCGGGCGGGCAGGGGCTGGAAGGTCATGTGGCGGGATCACGGCGGGCATGCGTCCCCCAACGCCGGTTGGCCCGAGGGGGCCATGGCCGGTGCCATAGGCGTAGCGCTGGCCGGGCCGCGCATGTACCAGGGCGAGACCGTCGAGGGTGCCTGGTTGGGGGCTGGAGAGGCCGCTGTGGGAGATATCCCCCGTGGTTGCCGCCTGTATCGTTGGACTTGCGGTCTGATTGTGGCGATCCTGATCGCCGGGGTTTTTATCTAAATCAGACCGCATGGGCGATCTCCAACATGGCATCCAGGTCCAGGTGCTGTTCAAAATGTGCGGCCAAGGCATCCAAAGTACCGTCCACCAGGGCGGTGTGGTTGATACCGCTGTCAGGACGCGCTCGGATGCCGGATAAATAGGCATGCCGGAAGCCATCGGCGGCCATTAAGCCGTGCAGATAACAGCCCTGAACCAGATCATCCTGGCTGCACGCACCTTCCCCTGCGCCATTAATGGTCAGGAATGGTCGATCCCGGTCAGGACCGTCTGATTGGCCAAGGTGGATCTCGTAGCCATGTACTGGCGCTCCGCTGGCCGCGTGCTGCCCGGACCGTTCGCCGAGGCTTTTTTCGCCCGATAGAACCGTATCAATGTTCAGCAGACCCAGGCCTTGTGCGAACTGGGTATTGCCTTCTATTCCATCGGGGTCGGCGACCGTCCGCCCCAGCATTTGATAGCCGCCACAGATGCCCAGAATTCTACCGCCCCGGCGGTGATGTGCCAGGATGTCGATGTCCCAGCCCTGCTCTCGCAGGAATGCCAGGTCCGCGATGGTTGCCTTGCTGCCAGGCAACAGGATCAGGTCCGTATCGCCGGGGATGGCGCTGCCGGGGGCGATAACGCCCAGATCTACGTCGGGCTCCGCATTCAGAGGGTCCAGATCATCGAAGTTCGCGATGCGGGACAGCTTCGGGACCGCGATCTTAATCGGCCCGGTGCCGCGCGTGTTTAAGTTACTCAACGCCATGGCGTCTTCAGCAGGTAGTTTGGCAGCATCCGAAAAGAACGGCGCGATGCCCATAGATTGCCAGCCGGTCCGTTGCGTGATTTCCCGCAGGCCATCATCGAACAGTGTGACATCGCCGCGAAATTTGTTGATGATATAGCCCTTGACCCGATCCCGGTGGGCCTCGGTGATAACCGCATGGGTTCCGACCACGGCGGCAATAACCCCGCCGCGATCAATATCAGCGACCAGAATGACCGGTACATCCGCCGCTGTGGCGAAACCCATATTGGCGATATCCTTGCCGGGCAGGTTGATTTCTGCCGGGCTGCCCGCGCCCTCGACTAAAACAAGATCGCTGCCCTTGGCGGTGATGGCGAAACTTTCCAGCACTTCATCCATCAGGCCGGCTTTAAGGGCCTGATAGGCCCGCGCGTCTGCGGCACCGCGCACTTTGCCACGAACGATGATTTGCGCGCCGGTCTCGCTTTGCGGCTTCAACAACACCGGGTTCATGTGGATGGAGGCAGGCACCCGTGCTGCCATGGCTTGGAGATGCTGCGCCCGGCCAATCTCTCCACCGTCTGTGGCAATGGCGGCGTTGTTGGACATGTTCTGGGACTTAAACGGGCGCACCCGCAAACCACGGTTGGCATAGGCGCGTGCAAGTCCGGCCACCATGAGCGATTTGCCCACGTCAGATCCGGTGCCTTGGAACATTAGCGCCCTCGCCATAACAAATCCTAAAACTCGATACCTTTTTGTGCCTTCACCCCGGATCGGAAGGGGTGCTTAATCTGTGTCATCTCGGTCACCAGATCGGCAATCTCGATCAATTCATCCTTGGCATTGCGGCCCGTGACGATGATGTGCAGGTCCTCGGGCTTGTTTGCCAGGGTCTCGATAATTTCATCCAACGGCAGATTGTCGTAGCGCAGGACAATATTTAATTCATCCAGCAGGATCATATCGAATTCCGGGTTCGGTCCGCGCGATGCCTCGATCATCTCTTTTGACTTTTCCCAGGCCTTGCGGGCAGCGGCGATATCGCGGGCCCTGTCCTGGGTGTCCCAGCTAAAGCCTTCGCCCATGGCGTGGATCTCTATCTGATCGGGGAAATGTTCCAGGATATCCCGCTCCCCCGTCTCCCACTTGCCCTTCACGTATTGGATCACGCCGACTTTCATGCCGTTCCCCATGGCGCGCGCGACCAGGCCAAAGGCAGCCGTGGATTTGCCCTTGCCCTTGCCCGTGTGAACGATCAACAGACCCTTTTCGATGGTCTTCGTGGCCAGCATTTTCTCTCTGGCGCGTTTTTTGTTCGCGGCCTTTTCATTGGCGCGGGCATATTGGTCTTCTTGATCTTCGGTCATGTTTTCTCTCCCATCAAATTCTGTAACGCACCTCTGGTGGAGTTTGATTTGGCGTGCCACAGGCCGCGCTCCAACGCCTCTGCCATACGTGCGGCCATTTCCTTTAACGCGGCCGGATTGTTATCCCGCAGAAACGCCAGCACCGTGTCGTCATTCAAATAGGCTTCATAAACCGCATCGAAATGATGATCTGATACGACCCGCGCCGTGGCGGCAAATGCGAATAGATAGTCTACCGTGGCGGCCATCTCAAACGCGCCCTTGTAGCCATGGCGCATGACCCCGGCGATCCATTTCGGATTGACCACGCGGGCGCGTACCACCCGACCGATCTCATCCTCCAAAGTACGGATTTTCGGTGCGAAAGGGCGGCTGTGATCATTGTGATAAATGGCGGGTTGATGGCCCGAATAATGCCGCACGGCGGCGGTTAATCCGCCCTCAAATTGATAGTAATCATCGGAATCAAGCAGATCATGTTCCCGGTTGTCCTGGTTCTGCACCACCGCCTGTGTCGTCGACAGCAGGGATTGGAACTGGCCATGGGCGGGCCGTCCCGATTGTTTGCCGCCATAGGCATAGCCGCCCCAGGCCAGGTAGGCACGCGCCAGGTCATCATCGTCCTGCCAGCCCTTTTCGTCGATCAAGGCCTGCAGGCCCGCACCATAGGCGCCGGGCTTGGAGCCGAATACACGGGCGGCTGCAAGATGATCCGCATCCGCCTCGCTGTGGCCGTCCTGGCGCAAACGGGCAGCGTCCTGTCGTGACCGGGCAGCCAGTGGGTTGTCACGATCGCTTTCATCCAGGGCGGCGATGGCGCGTGCGGCACTGTCGAACAGATCGATCTGGGTCGGAAAGGCATCCCGAAAAAAACCGGAAATGCGCAAGGTCACATCGACCCTTGGGCGATCCAGCATATGGACCGGCAACACATCAAAACCAATGACCCGGCGGGAGGCGGGCTCCCACTTCGGCTGGGCCCCCATCAAGGCCAGAGCCTGGGCGATGTCATCGCCCCCCGTGCGCATATTGGCAGTGCCCCAGGCGCTAATCGCCATATGCCGGGGCCATTCACCATGACTTTGCCGATATTCATCGATCAACAGCCCGGCTGATTTCCATCCCAGCTGCCAGGCAGCCGGCGTGGGAACGGTGCGGCTATCTATAGAATAGAAATTCCGCCCCGTGGGCAGGACATCCAGACGCCCCCGCGTTGGTGCGCCTGACGGCCCGGGTTCCACAAACCTGCCATCCAAGCCGTGGAGCAAGGCCGAAAGTTCCGCTGCGCCGCAGGCATCGACGGTGGGGCCGATATGGTTGTTGATGGTGTTGAGGACGGCATGGGTCGCGGTCCATTCCGGTAGGGCTGATGTTGCCCCATCAACTAAGCGCGCGGCAAGGTCTTCCAGGCGTTCGACCGTATCGCCATAGGTGCGCCAGGCAGCGGGGCTTGCCAAAGCATCCGGCTTCGGCCCCTGCCATGCATCGCCCAACGTGCAATCCAATGGATCGAAGGTCATTTTCAGGTCCGTCGCCATGGCCCGGATCAACGAATTATCACCTGCTGCGTCTCCCTGTCGCGGCAGACGAGACAGGGCAATGAGGAGATCGCGGCGCAGACGCCCCTGCGGCTGGGTGCCCAGGATATGCAAGCCGTCGCGGATTTGCATCTCCTTCAGGTCACATAGGTAGTTATCCAGCTTGGCCAGCGCTTCGGCCTCATCATCGTCCTTGGCAATGCCGGCATCCCTGTCCAGGCCGATATCCCGGGTCAGCTCCAGGATCTGCTGACGCAGAAGGTTCAGGCGGCGTGGGTCAAGGCCCGCTGCTTCGTAATATTCGTCCACCAGCAATTCCAGCTCCGCCAAAGGGCCATAGCTCTCGGCCCGGGTCAGAGGTGGCGTGAGGTGATCGACGATGACCGCCTGGGCCCGGCGCTTGGCCTGGGTGCCCTCGCCGGGATCATTGACGATGAATGGATACAGGTGGGGCAGGGGCCCCAGAATGGCTTCGGGGAAGCAGGCTTCGGATAGCGCAATTGACTTGCCTGGTAGCCATTCCAGATTGCCGTGCTTGCCCATGTGGATCACGGCCTGGACCTGGAAGACCTGACGCAGCCAGCCATAGAAGGCCAAATAGCCATGCGGCGGCACCAAGTCCGGGTCGTGATAGCTGGATTTCGGATCGATGTTGTAGCCGCGCGCCGGTTGCAGGCCGATCATGACGTTGCCTTGCATGAAGCCTGCCAGGACAAAGTCGTCACCCACAACGAATGGATCGTCAGCCGGCGGGCCCCAACGTTCAATGACCCGCGCCTGAATGGTCATTGGCAGGCTTGCGAAGAAAGTATTGTAGTTGCTGACGGGATATTTGATGCCGCCGGGTCGGTCTTTCCGGTCGGTCAGATCATTGGTCGGGCCGGCGGCGAGGCGGTTAATCAGATCATCGCCCTTTGCCGGTAACGTGCCCACCTCATAGGAGGCAGCGGCAAGCGCCTGCAACAGGTTCAGGGCCGAGGCCGGGCTGTCCAGGCCCACGCCATTGCCCAGGCGTCCATCCTTGTTGGGATAGTTGGCGAAGATCAAAGCCAGGCGGCGTTCGGGCGTCTTTGTGCCTGACAGCTGCAGCCAATTGGCGGCCAGATCACAGACGAAATTGACCCGATCAGGCACGCTTTGATAGGCGATAACCGGCAGCTGGGTCGCGGCATCAAAACGCGCTTCGGTCTTGAACGACACGGCGCGGGAGATGATGCGGCCATCGACTTCCGGTAAAGCCACATTCATGGCGATGTCCCGGGCGCTTAAACCGTTCAGCCCGTCCCGCCAGTCGTCTTCGTTGCCACCGGCGAAAATCATTTGGATAACCGGCACGCCGGGGCGCTCAAGCGGCGAGGGTGTCCGCTCACCATTCGGTTTGGATACGGCAAATCCCGTGCTGTTGAGAATGATGGCAGGCGGCGCGTCGCCAAATATGCTGTCCACGGTCTCTGCCGATAGGGCTTCCTTTAGGGAGGCGACAAAGACCGGCAGGGGGTTGAGATCGCGTTGACGCAGCGCTGCAATGACGGCGTCCACGGGCTCCAGATTTCCGGCCTGATAAAGCGCCCGGTAAAACGTAATGGCAACCACGGGAGCGTCTTCGATCCAATGGGTCCGCAGATTGTTCAGGCTCATGACACGCGCGCCAGGCCAATAGATACCCGCACGCAATAATGGTGCGGGTTCCCGCCATTCTGTCTCCACTCCCAGAAGGCAGCCGGCATATGCAAGCAGGTTCACACCATTATCAGGACCACCATGGACAAAATACTGCCAAAGGCGATGGCAAACTTCCCCGCCCAGTGTGGAAAGACCGTGCAATTCCGCATCCGGTTGATCATCGCCGGGGACAATGGCCAGGGGAATATCGCCCCGGCGGCAGCAATCAACCACCTGCTCTATCCCATAGGGCCAATAGTTCACGCCCCCCAACAGGCGAATAATGACCAACTTTGCCGCCCCGATAATATCACCCACATAAAGGTCAACCGACATGTTGTGGCTAAGGTTCATCAGGTTGGCCAGGCGCAGGCTTGGTTGCGCGCCACTCGGCCTCTGGTGCGCCGCAGATAACATCTGCAAATCCGTATCCGCAGCCGACAATATGACGATATCACCGGGGCTTTGGCCCAGGTCTATCGCCTCTCCGCCATCGGAGATGCCGCCGGGTTTGGCTGCAAGCAGATGCATGCTGTTCAGCTAGTCCAAAATCATGGCGCGGACCGCCGCTTCATCCAGACCATGCAGACCAATCACCACCAGACGGCTCTCGCGTACTTCATCCGGCGTCCAGTCCCGGTCGAAATAGTGCTGATAGCGGTCGCCGACCCCCTGTACCAACAGGCGCATATCCTTGCCCGCAACAGCGATGAAACCTTTCATGCGCAGGACATCGTGGGTTGCCGCCGCTGCGCGGAGTTTTGCAAGCAACGCCTCAGGGTCTGCAATGGCGGCAAAGGTGAGGACGAAACTTTCAAAATCATCATGCTCGTGGTCATCTTCGTCATCGTGATGGGACGGACGATTGGCTAAATCAGCCTCCGCCCCTGCATCCAGACCTAATAATGTGGCGGCATCGATGGCACCGTGTTGGGCGCTGACCACACGGACGGAGGGGCGCAATGCAGCCTGCAGATCCTGGTTCACACGCGGGGCGTCATCGGCCGATAGCAGGTCCGATTTGTTGATCACAACCATATCGGCACATGCCAACTGATCTTCGAACAATTCAGCCAGGGGGCTGTCATGTTCCAAAGCGTCATCGTCTGCCCGTTGGGCCGCAACCGCATCCGGGTCATCAGCAAACAAACCAGCCGCATAGGCCGGACCGTCGACGACGGTGACGACGCCATCGACTGTTATGCGGGTCCGGATCGCGGGCCAGTTGAAGGCTTTCAACAACGGTTTCGGCAGGGCCAGGCCCGATGTTTCAATAATGATATGATCAATCCCGTCGGGGCGGTTCAATAAAGCTTCCATTGTAGGGACGAAATCATCCGCCACGGTGCAGCAGATACAGCCGTTGGCCAGCTCCACAATATCGTCTTCGGCGCAGTTTTCCGCACCACAGGCTTTTAGGATGTTGCCATCCACCCCCATATCGCCGAATTCGTTGATGATCAGGGCCAGGCGTTTGCCATTGGCCGTCTGTAACAGGTGCCGGATCATGGACGTCTTGCCCGCGCCCAAAAAACCAGTGATGACGGTGGCGGGAATACGGTTCAATTTGTTCATATGGTGCATTTTCCTAATTGGAATTTTGGGCCGGGTTGCGGCCCTTCATAACGAGGGGCAGTCCGGCGGCAACGAAGATGACGTTGTCCGCCACCCTGGCGATTTCCTGGTTCATGATGCCCGATAGGTCGCGATAGCGTCGTCCCAATGCATTGTCGGGAACGATGCCCAATCCGGTTTCGTTGGAGACCATGACGAGGGGGGCGTTTCGTTGCGGCAAAATGTCGACCAAATCCGCGATTTCGGATTCTACATCCCGTTCAGCCAACAAAATATTGCTCAACCATAGGGTCAGGCAGTCAATTAGAATGGGTTTTGCACCCGGAAACAGATCCAACAGAGCTGGGCCTAAATTCAAGGGAACTTCTTCCGTGCGCCATTGATTGCCCCGGCGTTCCTGATGGGTCGCGATACGTCTGCGCATTTCGTCGTCATAGGCCTGGGCCGTGGCGATGTAGATCGCACCACGGTCTATTCCTTCGACAATAGTTTCACCAAGACGGCTTTTACCTGATCGGGCACCACCCAATATCAGGCTCACCTCACCCTGGTCGTCAATAGAATGTCCGAATTGCCCCAAAACCTAGCGCCCTCCCTCCGAGGATCAGTTGTCGTCCTGCCGCGCGCGTCTCCTGGCTTTGGATCATCGGTTGCGGGGCCTTCCCGGCTGCAGGGACCAATTCCAAAGGGAAATGCTCCGGGCAGCTAGTGGCAATTACCCGTTTCCTCACCATTCACAGTTGCGGGGGCAGCGCCGGATTTAAAACATAACCGGCTTCCGCGCCACGGCAGAGGGAACCTAACATGGGCGCAGATATTTGTCGCTGGCCAATTGCCGGTCGGGAGCGTAAAGCTGGGGTCCACTGAGTATGTGTATTGTCTGGACTTTTTAATGTTCACCATCCTCGGCCTGGGTTTCCTCCTCGGCCTGCAACACGCCATGGAAGCTGATCATGTCGCAACCGTCGTCGCTATGACGGCGGGGCGCACACGGCTGTCCAGGGTGGTCCGTCATGGCTTGTTTTGGGGCCTGGGCCATGCTTTGGCATTGTCGGCTTTTGCCGGTGTGATCGTGTTGGCGCGGGGGAATGTTCCGCCTGCTTTGAATGTACTGCTGGAATGTATTGTCGCTGTGATGTTGATTGGGCTGGGCGTGATGGTGATCTGGCGCGTTCTGAAGGAACGTCTGCATTTCCACTCGCACAGCCATGTGGACGGCAGATTGCATTTTCATGCCCACAGCCACGCAGGCGAAGCGCGGGCTCACGATAAAAACCGCCATGATCACGATCATGAAGGGGCGAGTATGCGACGCAGCCTATTGGTCGGGGTCATGCATGGCCTGGCAGGGTCCGCCGCGTTGATCGCACTCGCCGCACCTGGTGAATGGGTCCAGGGCCTGGGCTTTATCTTTCTGTTCGGGGTCGGCTCTATCGCCGGTATGGTGCTGTTATCCTCGGTGATCGCCCTGCCGTTGATGCTGTCGGGTAAAGTCATGACCGGCCTGAACCGAAGCCTGCAACTTGGTATTGGCGCGGCCTCCATCGCGATTGGCGGTTATTATGCCGCAAACCAGATACCTGCGCTTATGGCCCTGATCTAAACCTTCAATTCGGCCATAGCCTCGTCGGCGGAAATTACCCGCCCAAAGAGGCGTTGGAAATTTGTAATTGCCGCTTCGTGCAGGTCTTCATGGGTGGTGGCGCAGGCATCTTCGATCAATGTCACGCCATAACCCCGGTCCGCTGCCTCCCGCGCCGTGGTATCGACACACATGTTGGTGGAGACACCACACATATACAGCTGATCCTTCCCCATGGAGCGGAGTAGATGATCGATGCCGGTGGAGGCAAAAGCCCCGATGGATGTTTTGTTAACCACGGCCTCACCGGGTTCTGGCTTAAGCGCGTCAATTATTTCGTGTTCCCGGCTGCCCTCAAAATTATCGAGGGCCTGAAACATTCCCGTCATATGCGGCGGCGCGTCACTGCAATCGGCCTTGGCTGAACCTATGGTCAAATAGACGACTGATCCGCCGCCCTTTCGAAAGCCTGTTAGCAGACGGGTGATGTTCGGCACCACCTTGCTTTCAATCCGATCAAAGCGGTAGCCGCCGACGTTGGAACCCTCTGCCGACAACCGTCGCCCCAGGGCACCGTCCCGATGGCCCGTCGCATATTGCATATCAACAACAATAAGAACGGCACGGCCAAATTCCGGCTCCCGCTCTGCCATAAAGGCCTGGATATAGTCGTTGTCTTTGTTCTTTGGCGTGATCATGGGCAGGCTCCCTTAAAGTTCTTCCATGCGTATGGGAAATAACGTGGCCAAATCCGTAACATTCTCCAGTGTCATGATGTGATAGACGCTGAAGCGATAGGCTGTGCCGGCATTCATCTCCGGCGGGGTCAGGGGAAAGGCCAGATTACCCCCTGTCGACAAGCGACCCGGAAAGCCGTGGTGGAGAAGATGCTGGCGCACCACGGCAATGACCGCCCTGGCCTCGTCCGCCGTGGCCGCAATGCATTCCCCCAGCAGGAAGATCTCTCTGGGCAGCACCTCCGGCGGGGTGGGCCAGTCAACCACGCCGTTCAAACCGTAATGGCGGAAATACAAGCTATAGGGATGCTCCGGGTCCGGCGGGGCGATATCCCGCGCGGTTTCCTTCACGGCGGCAATAATATCTTCGACGTTCTCGATAAAGCGGGCATCAGCCGCACCTGCCATCATGATCGCCCGTTCGCCAACCCAGGTGGCACCTTCGATCTTGACGCTGGCGCGGGCGGCGGACTCCCACCTGGCGCCGTGGACACGAACCCGGCGTTCATCCACCGCCTCGTACTGGGCACTGCCCACATGCAGGACGCCGTCAGGTTCAGACACCGTATAGGGATCGGCCTGTTCATAGAGGCTGTGGGCGGCGACCGACGTTGGCGTGGCACGCCGTGCGGGGTTCATACTTTCGAGAACAAAGCCAGTTTCGTCCAACGTCCCCAGCATGGCGTCCCGCCCGCCGGGGATGCAGCAAATGGAGGAGCATTCAATGATCTTGGCCATATGGGTGGCTTCGCCCACGGGATAACCAAGCAATATGGGCACGGCGGAGAACACGGCTGTGTCACAGGCCCGCCCGGCCAGGATAACATCGGCACCCAGGGCGAGGGCCCGGTGAAAGGCCTCAACCCCCATTTGCCCGACGATATTCGCGGCCCCGTTGACTGTCTCGTCATCCAGCGCGGCGATGGCACCGATGGCCTGGGTGCGCCCGCCATTCACAGCCTCAACCACCACATCGCGGGGCATATCCGCCTCGATCAGGGCAAGGTTGAAATGCAGATCTTCATCGGCGGCGACCTGGCGCAAAATTTCGGCCACTGTGTTTAGTTGAGAGTTCGTACCAGCCGTGCCGGCACTGCCAATCAGCAAGGGCACATCCAGTTTCCGCGCGGCTGTGAGGACCAGCCGTAAATCCCGCGCCGTCATAGATGGCGATGTGGCTATCTGCCCGGACCCCAGGTAAGCCGGGCCCGGATCGATGGAACCCATATCGGCACCAATAACATGCGGCTCCCGCGCGATGCCGGCCTTAAGCGCGGCCCCCGGGATGCCATAGCCAAGTTGGCCCGAAGCCGCCAGCACGCGCAGGGGTGGTCGCGCCGATTGCCCGTCAATTTCAGCCTTTAATCTGTCAAAAGCACTCATAGGACCAGATCCAATAGGGGGCCGTGTTGTTGTGCGCCATAGACATCCCGGTCACCGGGCGTGCCGGCCACCATGGCCCGGTCCATGACAACCTTTAGGGCGTTGGCGGCAGGATAGGGGATGATCCGCACCTGGTTTTGCGATAGACCGTAACGGGCGGCAATCGCGCTTTCCGTCAGATTGTCTGAATTGCAGGCGTGCTCAAACGCCTCTGGCTCATCGAACAGAATATCAATGGTCATTTGCGTAGGCCCTGCGTTCTTGCTGCGAATGACCCGTGCGCTATCGATCAGTTTCATACCTTCCCCCAGAAAAACGAATTCCTATTTTATGACATAGCCGCCATCGGCGCAGATCACCTGGCCAGTGATGAAGGACGCCGCATCCGACAACAAAAACAGGTTTAGATTGGCGATCTCGTCCGCTTCGCCGAAACGCCCCATGGGAATATTGTTCAAAAGATAGTCCCGGCGTTCCGGTATCGTGCGGGTTTCCGCCGTCATATCTGTGGCGATGGGCCCGGGACCCACGGCGTTGATGCGTACGTTGTCGGCGCCCAACTCCAACGCCATTGTCCGGGCCAGGCCATTGATACCTGCCTTCGAGGCGGCATAGGCGGCAGCGCGGGGATGACCGACCAAACCGATCTGGCTGGAAATCATCACGATTGAGCCTTTGCCCATATCCTTCATGTGCCGGGCTGCGGCGCGGGCGAGATTAAAGCTGCCGGTCAGGTTGGTGCCGATTACATCATCCCAAACCGCATCCGTCGTTTCTATCGATGTCGACAACGAAATAATCCCGGCGCAGGCCAAGGCCCCGTCCAGGCCGCCTAAACTTTCGATTGTGGCCGCAATCGCGCCATCCAAGGCGTTGCCCTCTGTCACATCGAGATCATGGATATGCTCAGGTGCCATAAAGGCGCTTAACGCTGCCCGCTGTTCGTCGCCCCGTATTGTTCCAGCCAGCTTTGCCCCCATTTCAGATGCCCGGCGTACCGTGGCCAGGCCGATGCCCGAACCGGCACCGGTGACGAACAGGCGATATCCTTCAAGGTTGATCACTGCTTACTCCTTTGGGCCGAACCTCCGCCATATCATTCCATACTTTGTGGTCCATTAACTTGCCATCCAACACCGTGAAACGATCAATAAAACGGATGCCCTCAAATGGTGTGCCGTTGCCCCAGGCCCCCGACAATGTACCACGGCAATAGACTGTAGTCTGGTTGGGAGCATCGACGGCCGGGCATTCATCGACACCCTCATAGGTTTTTCGTACGCTTTGATAGCGCCCCGTCGACCAGGCGATAAGCGCCTCCAACTCATGAAAGACCGGGCTGTTTGGGAAGATCATGTTGAAACCACCGCCCAGGTAGGACTTCGCCTTCACCAGATCCCGCGCCTCCATGGCATCAAGGAAGTCCCGGGCCAATTGGGCGGGCGTTATGTCATGGCTCATGGATATTCTGCCTCGGCTTGTGGCTGCTGGAAAAAATGCTGGCCTAAAACTTATTGATATATCAATCTATCATTCACCGGCTGGGAGAAACAATGGCCCTTAAGGATGGTGAAGGGTTGAGGTTTTGCGGGCGGACCAAACCTGAACGACATTTCTTGCCGACGCCATTGTCGTGCCCTTGTTGGCGGTGAAATTTGTCACCGTGGTTTATCACCGTGCGTTATCACTGGGCTTTATCGCCTTGATATTTATAAATACCGTATGAATTTGTCACTTCTTCAATCTACCCAGAAAGAGACCACATGGTCGCCGAGCCACTAAATTTCCGTCTCCATCGCAGCAAGCTTTTTGTGCCAGGCAATCGGCCGGAGCTGTTTCAAAAGGCTCTGATATCAGGTGCTGATACGATCTCCATCGATCTGGAAGATGCAGTTCCGGCGGGCGAGACGGCGACGGCACGGCGGATCGTGGCGGAATTTCTTGATGACCTTAAACCAGGCTCCATGCCCCCCGGCGTAGAAATCGGCGTGCGTTTAAACGGCCGTGACAGCGGCAACATGGTCGAAGATATTCTGGCCACGGTGCGCCCCGGTCTGCATTGGGTCAATGTGCCCAAGGTTGAGGACCCGGTGGATATCCTGCTTTGCGCGGACCTGCTGGATCATATGGAACGGCAATACGATTTCGCCCAACAGATAGCCATCCTGGCAACCATCGAAACGCCCAGGGGCGTGCGCCGGGTGGCGGAGATTGCCGCTGCGCATCCTCGTTTGACCGGGCTGCAATTCGGTGTTGGGGATTACGGCATTGCCATGGGGATCACGCCCAGCCCCACCCGCCTGATGCCGGCCTGGATGGCCGTGGTCGGCGCGGCGCGGGAGGCGGGTATTGCTGCCTATGACAGTGCTTTCATTGATATCGAAGATATGGCGGGGTTCGAGGCTTGGTGCCGGGAGGCCAAGGCCTGTGGCTTCGCCGGCAAAAGCTGTATCCATCCTAAACAGGTGGCACAGTGCAATGCCTCCTTCAGCCCGTCGGTTGAGGAGCTTGAGGAAGCCCGCGCGATTGTTGCGGCATACGATGATGCCGTTGCCAAAGGACTGGGCGCGTTGACCTTTCGCGGCAAATTGGTCGATTACCCGTTTGCGGAGGACGCCCGTCGAATGGTGACGCAATTTTCCACGGGAGAGATCGTTCGTCATGGCTGATTGGGAACAACATCTAAGCGAACATGACCGCGCCGTCCTGGAACGAGGACGTTTTGCCCGCCGCATGGGTTTCGGTCAACGCGCCGCCGTGATCGTTATCGATTGTCAGAACTACATGGTGGGCAGCCGGGAGTTGGATGACGAACGTTACCCCTCCCGCTGCGGCCCGGCAGGGTGGGCGGCGGTGGATCGAATTGCCGACGTAGTGACGGCGGCGCGGGCAGTGAAGGCCCCGGTCTTCTATACCCGCTTCGTACTTGACCCTACGGGCAATGACATTGGGGTTTATGGCCTGAAGCGGGATTTGCTGCATACACCGTACTGGTGCCTGGCTGATACTATCGGGGCGGAGATCATTGACGATATTGCGCCGGGCGTGGATGACATTGTCATGGTGAAGAAAAAGCCATCGGCCTTTCATGGCACGCCCTTGCTGGGGCATTTGATCCAGCGGAGCATTGATACATTGGTGATCGTCGGCGGGGCCACGTCGAACTGTGTCCGGGCCACGGTGTTTGATGCCGCATCACACAATTACCGGGCTATCGTGCCCAGTGATTGCGTTTTTGATCGTATTGAGATTTCCCATTCAATCAGCCTGTTCGACATGGACCGCCAATTTGCCGACGTCGTCGAAAGCAGTGATGTTCTGAATTACTTTGCAGGAGTAGAGAGCAATGGAGCGTGACTTCATCGGTTATGGTGCCCAACCGCCGAAAATAAATTGGCCCAACAAGGCACGCATCGTGGTCTCTATCGTGGTCAACTACGAAGAAGGCTCCGAGCTGTCCTTCGCTTTTGGCGATCCCATTCAGGAGGCCTACAAGGAATACCCAAAGGCCATGCCCGATGGGGTGCGTGACCTGACCAATGAACAGGTTTACGAATATGGTGCCAGGGTCGGCATCTGGCGGGTGATGCGTCTTCTGGACAAGTATGATCTGAAAACCACTTTTCACGCCTGCGGCATGGCGTTGGAACGTAATCCCGATGTTGCCAGGGCAGCAGTGGACGGTGGCCACGAGATTTGTACCCACGGCTATCGCTGGGTCGAAACCTCGAACATGACGGAAGATGAGGAGCGCGCCTTTATTAAGAAGTCGGTTGAGGCACAGCGGGAGGTCTGTGGCCAACGCCCGGTGGGTTGGTATTGCCGCTACGGCCCTGGCCTGCGCACCCGGCGTTTGTTGATGGAGGAGGGCGGCTTTGAATATGACAGCGACAGCGTGGCGGACGAACTTCCCTTCTATGCCGTCGTTGATGGCGAACCGTTCACCGTGGTGCCTTACACGATAGATGTGAACGATATGAAGTTCTGGGCCAATGCCGCCTTTGGCAATGGCGAAGATTTTTCGACTTACATGATCGATGCATTTGATCAGCTATATGAAGAAGGTGCGGAAACGCCGAAGATGATGTCCATAGGCCTGCATCCCCGGATCATTGGCCGACCGGCCCGGGCCCGGGCGCTTGATCGGTTCTTTAAACATATACGCAGCCATGACGATGTCTGGGTCGCGCGGCGGGCAGATATCGCGGCACATTGGCGCCAAGAACGGCCCTATGAACAACCCTATAGTGGGCCTTCAGGAGAATAATTATGGATTTGCAACTCGCCGGTCGCGTGGCCCTGGTTACCGGAGCCAGTATTGGGCTGGGCGCATCTATCGCAGAGCATTTGGCGGCTGAAGGTTGCCGTATGGCCCTGTTGGCCCGGCGGGAGAATTTGTTGGAAGCGGTCGCCAACGCCATCGCCGGTCAGGGTTTTGAACGCCCCATGGTGATCGTCGAAGACGTCACCTCGGACGGAATGGCGGAGCGGGTGGAGGCTTTGGTTACCCGACGTTACGGCAATCTTGATATCCTGATAAACAATGCCGGTGGCTCGCGCCCCATGCCTGGCCTCGGTACGGAGGCTGAGTGGGACGAGGCCATGGCCCTCAACTTTACCGCTGCCCGTCGTCTGACCCATGCCTTTGTGCCCGGCATGCAGACGCGGAAATTTGGCCGCATCATCAATATTACGGGTGGTGATGAGCCCGTCTCCATGAACGCAGGCGTGCCGCCAAACGGCGCTACGCATATTTGGGCGAAATCTTTATCGCGTGTCGTGGGCGGTGACGGTGTGACGGTGAATTGCATTCCCCCTGGGCGCATTCATTCGGAACAGGTTGACGAACGCCTGATGCCTACGGAGGCAAAGCAGCGCGCCTGGGTCGAGGCCAATTGCCCTGCCGGCTATATTGGCGAGCCGGAGGATCTAAGCGTTCTGGTCGCCTTCCTGAGTTCTCCCAAGGCCCGTTATATTAACGGCCAGGTGATTTATGTGGACGGTGGTGCGCGGTATTATTCCCATTAATATGCCATAGCGGCGCGACAATTGCGTCGATTTGACCCAGTCTCTCTGCATTGCTTACCGTGTCGGTAGGGTTATGCTGCTGGCAACCGCAACGGCTGAGGGGGGCGGCATAATGGCACTACTTGATCGTGACACATTTGAGCGGCGAACCGGTATTCGCACTGCCGATTTTGAGCATTTGAAAAAAATCCCGCTGCTGGCCGGGATGACGGATGACGCGCGGATGAGTTTGTTGGCGGATGCCACGGTTCGTAAGTATCCACGGGGAACGTCATTGTTCATGCAGGGAGAGCCGGCGGACCGTTTTTTTGTGATCCTGGACGGCTGGGTCAAAGGCTTTCGTCAGGCCCCCGATGGGCATGAAAGCGTCATTGCCGTATTTGGGCCGGGAGAAAGCTTCGCCGAAGCCGCGATGTTCGTCTCTGGCAACTTTCCCATCTCCACCGAAATTGTTGCTGATGCCCGGCTGTTGGTTATCCCCCGCAATGGCCTGTTAAAACAGCTACGTGACGATCCTGATATTGCCCTCAAAATGCTTGCGTCGATGTCGGCGCGACTACGTGGTTTTGTCCAGCAGGTGGAACAATTGACCGTTAAATCCGCAACCCAGCGGCTGGCCTCATTCCTGGAAAAACTGGTCGATGTGGATGAAGGCGCGGATGAGTTTGAGCTGCCTTTGGACAAGATGTTGATCGCCGGTCGTCTGGGCATGCAGCCCGAAACCTTGTCCCGTGCCCTGGCAAAATTAAAATCAATTGGCGTCGTGACAGAGGGGCATCGGGTGATCGTAAAAGATGTTGCCGCGTTGCATGCAATCAATGACGATGACGACTAGATGGGTTAGAAGTAGATAGGCCGAACGTGATGGCCATTCGAATAACCAGCTAGGATGCGACGATGAGCACTTCGAAAAAGATTGCGCAATATTGTTATCAATGCGTCGCAGGGCCTGACTTCCTGACCGTTAAGGTTGAGGACGGCGTGATGACGGAAGTAGAACCCAATTTCGCCCTTGCTGATGTTCATCCCGGCGCCGGGCGGGCCTGCGTTAAGGCCTATGGGTTGGTGCAAAAAACCTATAATCCCAACCGTCTGCTTACGCCCATGAAGCGGACCAATCCCAAGAAAGGCCGGGACGAGGATCCTGGCTTCGTTGCGATTTCCTGGGATGAGGCATTGGGGCTGGTTGGCGAGAAAATGCGCGAGATCCGCGCCAAGGGCCTGCGGGATGAGCATGGCTATGCCCGCGTTGCCGCATCTTTTGGCGGCGGCGGCACGCCAACTTACTATATGGGAACCTTCCCTGCGTTTTTGGGGGCCTGGGGCCCGATCGATTTCAGCTTCGGCTCCGGACAGGGTGTGAAATGCACCCATTCGGAACATTTGTACGGTGAATTGTGGCATCGCGGCTTCACTGTCGCAGCGGACACCCCAACCTCGAACTATATCCTCTCGTTCGGCGGTAATCCGGAAGCCTCCCATGGTGTTATGGGTATCTCCCGCCATGCCGACGCCCGCGATCGTGGCGCCAAACGGGTACAGATCGAACCGCACATGTCGGTGACCGCGGCCTGTTCATCGGAATGGGTGCCCATCCGTCCCAAAACGGACCCGGCCTTTATGTACGGTCTGATGCACGTGATGCTGCACGAAATGCCGCGAGAGCGTTTGGACCTGCCTTTTTTGACGGATCACACCGGCTCCCCCTATCTGATCGCACCGAACGGCTATTTCATGCGTGATCCGGTGACCCACAAGCCGATGTTGTGGGATACCAAGCGCGGTGCCGCCGTGACATTCGATACCCCCGACATCGCCCCGGCGTTGGAGGGGAGCTTTACGGTCAGCGGTTTGGAAGTCGGTGCCGACGACGAGGAATGGCAACACGAAGACATCCAGGTCGAAACCGCGTTCAGCCATCTGGTTAAACAGATGGAACAATACACACCGGAATGGGCTGAGGATATTTGCCAGGTGCCTGATGGCTGTATTCGCCGCATCGCCGATGAATTCGTCAGCCACGCCCAGGTTGGTGACACAATCGAAATTGATGGCGAAATATTGCCCTTGCGCCCTGTCTCGGTGATCCTGGGCAAGACCGTAAATAACGGCTGGGGCGGCTATGAATGCTGTTGGGGACGGACCCTGCTGGCCTGCTTGGTTGGGGCCTTGGAAGTGCCGGGCGGCACCTTGGGAACGACCGTGCGCCTGAACCGGCCGGCGACGACCCGTCAGGCCAGTGTCGCGCCGGGTCCCGATGGTTTCATGAAATATCCGATGAACCCGACAGACAAGGACAATTGGCAGGAAACACCAAAGGCCCGCAATGGACATGACACCCTGGTGCCCCTGTCCGCCTCGTCACCGTGGAGCCAGGCCCTGGGCCCGACCCATTTCGCCTGGATGTTCCGTAAGGAAAGCCCGGAAAATTGGCCGGAGGTGTCCGCGCCGGATCTTTGGTTCGTCTATCGGACCAACCCGGCTATATCGTTCTGGGACACCAAAGCGGTAACCGAACGCATCGCGGAATTCCCCTACATCGTTTCGTTCGCCTATATCCGGGACGAGACCAACCATATGGCGGACATTCTGCTGCCCGAATGCACCGACTTTGAAAGTACTCAGTTGATCCGGGTCGGCGGCACCAAATTCTCGGAAAGTTATTGGGACCACGAAGGCGTGGCCCTGCGCCAACCGGCCATTGAGCCTTTGGGGGAGACACGGGACTTCACGGACATCGCCACTGCTTTGGCGGAGCAGGCTGGTATATTGGATAGATACAATAATGCCATCAACAAAGGCGCGGGCGGCATCCCGTTAAAGGGCGACCATTGGGACTTCACCCTGGATACCGACACCAAGCACGAAGCAGAGGTAATTTGGGATGCAATGTGCCGCTCTGCCTCGGCTGAATTGACCGATGGTGAAGAAACGGATGGGTTGGATTGGTACAAGGAAAACGGCATGCGGACCCGGCCGATTTCCCGGTTGATCTGGTATCTTTTCCCGGAAATGAAAAAGCAGAAACTACGCTTTGAGATGCCTTATCAGGAACAGTTGTACCGGGTCGGCAAACAGCTGGGCAACCGTCTGCACGAAAAAGGCATTGAGTGGTGGAACGAACAGCTCAAGGAATATGAGCCGCTGCCGCCTTGGAAGGATTTTCCCGGTATCTGGGAACAGGCGACGGTGAATTCAGGCGGCGATCTAAAGGATTATCCGTTCTGGCTTTTGACCTCGCGCAGTATGCAATTGGCCTGGGGCTCCAACAGTTCCATCCAGATGATTGATGAGGTCGCCAAGAATATGCATGGTCACCGGGCGATGATCATGAATGCGGGTCGGGCGGCGGAAATGGGCATCGAAGAAGGTGATCTGGTGGAGATTAAATCGACCCTGCGCGCCACTAAGGGGCGGGTGGCCCTCAAACAAGGTATCCGCCCGGATACGATTTTGATCCAGGGCCAGTTTGATCATTGGGTCACGCCCTATTCCAAGGACAATCCGGCTCCGTCGATGAATACGGTGGTGCCCATGTCCCTGGCTTTGACCGATGCCACGGGGTCCTCAGCCGATATTGTCCGGGTCGCCGTGACCAAGCTGGCGGGTGCTGCATGACCCGGTATGTGATGGTCGCGGACCTGCGCCGTTGTGTCGGTTGCCAGACCTGCACGGCGGCCTGCAAGCATGCCAACGCCACCCCACCCGGCGTGCAGTGGCGGCAAGTGCTGGATATGGAGACAGGCACCTACCCACAGGTACAGCGCACTTTTGTGCCGGTGGGGTGTATGCATTGCGCCGATCCGCCCTGCGAAGATGTCTGCCCGTCCACGGCAACCAAGATCCGCCCCGACGGCATTGTCGAAATTGACTATGACCTGTGCATCGGTTGCGGCTATTGCGCCGTGGCCTGCCCTTATCAGGCCCGTCATATTGTCCACAAGCGGGATTTGGCCTATGGCAAAGAGGCCATGGCAAACGAAGACAAACGCTTTGACGAAGGGCGCATGTCCGTCGCCATGAAATGCAATTTCTGCCAGGGCCGCATCGATAAAGCCAAGGAGACGGGGCAGACCCCAGGCATCGACCCTGAGGTCACCCCCGCGTGCGTCAATTCCTGCCTGGCGGATGCATTGCATTTCGGTGACAAGGAAGATCCGGACAGCAACGTCAACAAACTGTTAGCGGAAAATCAGACCTTTCGTATGCACGAAGATCTGGGCACGGACCCTGGCTTCTATTACATCTGGGATAAAAATAAATGAACGGGATCGAACCCTGGCACCAGGTCAATTGGGACTGGCGGGCAGCGGGAAATTTCATCGGTGGTGGTAGTGGCACCGGCCTGGTGATCCTGGCCGCCATCGCCAGCTTGCCTGGCAGCCAAGGCGTCCTCTACTGGCCGTTGGGCCTGCTGGGTGCAGTATTGGTTGGCATCGGCTTATTCTGCGTCTGGTTGGAGATCGGTCGCCCCTGGCGCGCCTTGCATGTTTTCTTCCATCCGCAATCATCCTGGATGACGCGGGAGGCTTTTGTTTCCGCCATATTGCTGCCCGTAACTTTGATCGCAGCCGTCACCGCTTCGCCTTATTTGCCCCTGCCCGGCGTGGCGGGCGGTACAATGTGGCTGGCGGCAATTTTGGCGGCTCTTTATTTGTTTTGTCAGGCCAGAATTTTGCACGCCTCGAAAGGTATTCCGGCCTGGCGTCATCCGGCCTTGATGCCGGTGATTGTCGTTACGGGACTGGCGGAAGGTTGCGGCTTTTTGTTGCTGGGGACGGCTTTGTTTGCTGGCTCTGCCAGTTGGACCCTGGCGTTGTTGATCGGTTTGGTGTTGGCGCGATGGTTGTCCTGGCGTCGTTATTTGGCAGAGCTGACGGAAACCGGTGCACCGACCAAGGCACTGGCGGTGCTGAACGGTGCCACGCCGATGATCAACAACGTCGGTCATTTCGCCGCTGCGGTGGTTGCCGTTCTGGCCCTTATCTGGATCGATGCGGGCCCCTGGCTGGGCGCCTTGGCGGGTCTTTTGGCCATTGCCGGGGGCTGGTGGATGAAGTTCGTCGTTATCGCCCGTGCTGCTTTTAATCAAGGTTTTGCCCTACCCTTGACGCCCGTGCGCGGCCAGGGTGAGGCGGGACCCGGCGACAAACCGGGATGGCGCAATTAAGCGGATTATTTCCCGGTCATGACAAAGACGCCATCCCAATCATTTGCCGGCGGTGTTGCTATATATAGCTCGGCCCGCGCCGCCATGAGCTGCGCCGGGCCATCCCCATCGCCCATGGCGCGCCAAAGATCCGCTGCCTGTTGAAAGCGTCTGGCGCGATAATGCGCCAAGGCTGAACTGAAATCCTCGTTCGACTTTGACTGTGCCGCCGTAATAGCGTCGACCAGGCCAAGGGGCTCGAATATCGTTAAGGGCGCTTCCCGCCCTTTGACGGCAACGTGGTCTATTTCCCGCAGCAAGATCATCTCGCCCACCGCTGCCGCTGTGCTTGGCCCCAACAACAGACTACATCCATAGACCCCGGGTAGACCTTCCAGACGGGCCGCGATATTTACCGTCTCCCCCACGGCGGTATAATTATAACGCCTGGCGGAACCCACATTGCCGACAATGGCGGGACCGGACTGGATGCCGATCTTGATGCCAAAGGAATGCGCGCCCCGGGCCTTGGCGGCCTCACCCGCCTTGGCAATTTCGTCTACGATGCGCAGGGCGGCGCGGGATGCTTCCATTGCATGCTGATCCGACTTGATGGGTGCGCCCCATATGGCCATCACGGCATCGCCGATGAATTTGTCCACATAGCCGTTGGAGGCATCGACTTCATCCGCGATGATGGCCAGGTATTCGTTGGTCAAAGTGACGAGTTCTTCGGGGCTGGTCCGCGTTGATAGGGCGGTAAAGCCTGAAAGGTCGGCAAACATCACCGTGACATCACCCAAAGTTCCCCCCAGGCGCAATTGATCGGGGCTTTCCGATAAGGCCTCAACCACACTGGGGGCCAAATACCGGCCAAAGGCATTCTGGATCATGCGGCGGCGGCGATCCGAAACCAAGTAGCGGACCAGATAGGCCAGTACGGTTGTTAGAAACAGCGCCAGGATGGGCGCAAAGGCCGGCAGCCACAGTCCGAATTCCAAGGCCCCAGCTTCCGCAGACCAGACCAGTCCAGCCAGGATGAAGACGCACAAAAAGGCACCCCACGGGGCCAGGAACAAACCCAACAGGGCCCCGGCAAGGCCAAGGGCGGCAGCGATGACGGCACGCCAAAGCGGCGCGGCTGGACGCACCCAATTACCGCTGATCGCTGCTTGTGCAGCCATGGCATGGAGATAGACACCAGGCACCGTATGTGAATTTGCCTTGGACGGGCCCAGGCGTGGAAGCTGGCAACCCTTCATGCTGTTGCTGTCAATTGGGTTGGCGGGCGGCAAATAGCGGGCGGCGCTTATGCGGCGGTCTTCATCCGGCAAGACCGATCCTATAAAGACCAGCAGCCCTTCAAAGGTTTTTTTCACGACATCGGGCGCTGTTCTCATGCAACGCAGAACATCAACCAGGGCATAGGTTGGCATGGCTTCCGGGTGCTGGCGGGGACTGGGGATAATTCGTGGGGGCAGGGCTTGGCCAATTCCGGCTTTCGCCAAAGCGGCGGCGCTTAAGGAGCGTACAGCAACATCGTCACCAGCGTTCTTGTCCCCATGACTGAGGGGAAATTCACGGATCACGCCGTCAGTATCGGGCAGCAGTTCCAACAGGCCCAATGCGGTTGGGTCAAAACGCAGGGCGGCGAGATAGGATTTAGCGGGCAAGGTGCCCGCAGAACGGCCCAGGACGACCCGGTCGCCATAGCGAAACAACGCCTTTTGGAATTCCCGATCATGGCCTGCCTTGAACTGTCCACTGCTAAACGACAACAGAAAATCAAAGGCGACGGCGGCAGCGTCCGCCTGGCCCAGGCCGTTCAGGGTTTCGGCCCAAATGGGGCTGAACAGGGCGCGGGGCAGATTACGAAGCTCAGGCGCATCCAGACTACGTTGGTCCAGGGCAAGGACAACCACGTCATCCCGTGCGCCAGCGCCTGATACCTGGCTATTACGGGCCCACAATGCAGTATCGAAGAACCAGCCATCCAGGCTGTTATCCCGTGGGATGAAAATACCCAGCAAAATAGAGAAGGTAACACAGGCAACAATAGTAAGAGCAGTTATGGATTGTCGTTGCACCATGGTCCTAAATTTTGGCCGCTATTTCAGGCGGACAATTGTCAAAGGGCTTTTTCCACCCTGCTTGGTGACTTGAAAAGGTACCTGTTTTAGCGGGCTGCCATTCTTGCCTTGGATTTCCAGTACATAGCTGCCATGGGCCAGCCCTTCGGCCCGGCTCGGCCATTGAAATTGCGGTTCTTGAAGTGGAACTGATAAGACTTCATTGCCCTTCGAAAGGATGCGAATACGCGTCACTTGGTGGCCCGTAAAGGCAAAGCTGGGTTTGTCATTTAGGCGTAGGGAATTTGCAGAGGAGCGTAACCGGACGCCGCCGACACGGGCATTTTTGTCCAGGGCCATGACCTTGGGACAACGGCCCCGCGCCTCCTTCATGACCTTTCCGCCGCGCAAGGAATAGCGTTTATCAGTAAAGGCAAGTCTGCCGCCCGATATGATGACGTTCTTACAGCTGTTGTAATCCAGGAATTCCAACCGACCGTCTTTGCCAAGATCTATCTGGGTACCTGCTTCGACCTCCGTAAATGGTTCCACTGAATTGTCCGCTGCCCCGGAAATATCGATGATCAGGGCCACCGGGGCAGCCATGGCATCGCCAGGCATACCTGCAACGGCGATAAACAGAGCTAAAGATAGGCCCCATAAGGTCATGGTGAATTCAGATTTTCGGAGCATGAGCTTTAATCCTGTTCCCAATGAATTAGTCGCCAATCCCGCTTTGGTGGGTCGACGGGGTCAACTCCGCCATAGCACTGGCGCGCTTTGAAAGCCAATATTCATAGGCGCTGGGCATGATCCCATAAGGATCATCCAGGCCCAGTTTATGGGCTGCATCCAGGGTCCAATTCGGATTGTACAGAAATTCCCGGGCCAGGGCGATCAGATCCGCCTCACCATTCTGCAATATCTGTTCCGCCTGATCCGCATGCACGATCAGGCCAACGGCCATGCTCATCATATCAGCCTCTGCCTTGATTTTGGCCGCATAAGGCACCTGATAGCCATAGCCCACGTGACCGGTGCCCACGACGGGAGAGCCCCGCATGCCGCCAGAGGAACAGTCAATCACATCGATACCCTTGCTCTTGACGATCCGCGCCAGGGTAACGTTTTCCGCCGGGCCCCAGCCCGCATCGTCCTCCACCGACAGGCGCAGAAATAGCGGCTTATGATCCGGCCAGTTGGCCCGCACGCTTTCCACAACCTCGATGGCGAAGCGATGGCGGTTGGCTTCCGAGCCGCCATAATCGTCATTGCGTAGATTAGCCATGGGGGAGAGGAATTGATGGATCAAATAGCCGTGCGCCCCATGAATTTCCAGCATATCGAAACCGGCAGCGTCTGCTCGCGCCGCCGCTTTTCCCCAGCGTTCAACAACATCCTGGATTTCGCCATGGCTCAAGGCCCGGGGTTCGGGGTCCTTGGGATCTGACAGGGCTGTCGGTGCCACCAGTTCCCAGGCATCCCAATCGTCAACGCCCTCCGCCTTCGCACCTTCCTCCGTTAACGGTCGCCCGCCCTCCCAGGGGCGAAAGCGGCGGGCTTTGCGGCCGCTATGACCCAGCTGTATGCCGGCAACCGAGTCATGTTCCTTGATAAAGTCAGCCAGGCGCTTGAAGTGGGGGATCATGGCGTCATCCCAAAGCCCAAGATCACCCACCGTGCCGCAGCCCCGGCGTTCAATCTTTGTCGACTCGATCATCACCAGACCAGCACCACCAACTGCGAACCGTCCCGCATTCACTAAATGCCAATCTGTGGGGAAGCCTTTCTTGGCTGCATATTGATGCATGGGTGCGACCACCACACGGTTTTTGACGGTGATATCGCGTAAGGCCAGGGGGGTAAACAACATGGGACGCGTCGACATAAATTTTCCTCAAATACATTACAGTTGGGACGTGAAGGTCCGTAGATACTTTAAGCCGTCAATGGCGCGGTTACCGTACCAGGACACCATTCTGCCGTCGATGGCCAGCAAGCGCGGTTCTTTTGCTATCTTGTGTGTGTCCGCGAATGCGTCCCGATGCTTGTCGGCAAACGGGAACGGTTCGGACGAAAATAGTATCAGATCCGCTTCGGCCAAAAGTTCCGCATTGATGGTGACTTCGGGATAGCGGCGGTCAGGGTCATGGCACATGGTTTTCATGCCGAACAGCGACAGCATGTTGGCGATGTATGTATCGCGGGAGACTGTCATCCAGGGCCGCTTCCAGATCAGATACAATACCTTTCGCTCCGGCCAGATTGACGCCTGGGCTAACTCTGCCAACTCGGCCAACTCGGCCTCTAGGGCATGGACCAATTCTGCGGCTTGTGCTGTGCGATGAAACAGGCCGCCGATCAATTGAAACAGGGCAATATTATCGACCGGGGTATTGGGATGGGTAACCACGACGTCTGCACCCGTGGCGGCGATTTGTTCGGCAAGCTCTTTGGGCGTTTCATCAATATTGACCAGCACGTGGGTAGGGTTCAACGCCACCAGTTTGTCCATCTCCGACGTCTTGGTGCCGCCGACAACCGGGACATCTTCAATTCTGCCCATGGGTTCGATGCAAAACGCAGTGCGCCCGACCACATTGTCCCCAAGCCCCATCGCGAACAGCAGTTCCGTCAGGCTGGGCACCAACGAGATGATGCGGACCTGTCCCGTACTGGGCGCGTGTTCATTACCGTCGGCATCGATCAACACGTGATGCAATTTTCCACTCTTTTCCAAAACTGACTGTGCTAGAATCCCCAATAATTGAGCAATCATAGCAATCAAGTATAGGAGTGGCGAGAGCATGACCGAAGATCTATTGGAACGCAAAGAAGGGCGCGTGGCGATCCTAACCATGAACCGACCGGATCGATTGAATGCCATGTCAGGTGCCATGCTGGATGCCATGATCGAGGCATTGAGCCGCCTGGCTACGGACCCCGACACGGGCTGTGTGATCCTGACTGGCGCCGGGCGTGGTTTTTGTGCCGGTGGAGATGTTAAGTCCATGGCCGAAGGGACGGAATTTCCAGATGCCGGCATGGAAGGCAAGGCACAGCAATTGCGGGCGAAAATGGAATCCTCCCGCATGCTGCATGAAATGCCGAAACCGACCATAGCCATGGTACGCGGCCCGGCGGCTGGTGCGGGGTTATCCCTGGCCCTGGCCTGCGATATTCGCGTCGCGTCCGATACCACAAGGATGACGACGGCTTTTGCCAATGTGGGCTATTCAGGCGATTTCGGCGGCAGCTATTTCCTCACCCGCCTGGTTGGCACCGCCAAGGCGCGGGAATTGTACTACACCGCCGACAAGGTGGAAGCCGCCGAAGCCCTGGCCCTTGGCATGGTCAACAAAGTCGTGGCCGATGATCAGCTGGAAGTAGAGACCATGGCCCTGGCAAACAAAATGGCCAACGGCCCAGCTATCGCCCTGGGCTATATGAAGCGCAATATGAATGCTGCGGAAACCGGCAGCCTGTCGGATTGCTTTGACCTGGAGGCCATGCACCATACCCGCACGGGCATGACCGACGATCATAAGGAGGCCGCCCAGGCATTCGTTGATAAACGTACGCCGGTGTTTAAAGGGCAATAGGGGCCGCGACATGTTCTGGCCGGGCTAAGCCGGGGTTTCCGGCCTCATTTCCTGCGGTAGTCGTCGGGCAAAAAAAACAGATAGTCGACCTCTGCCATTGCCTGATGACAGGTGAAGCAGAAGGCGACGTCTTCGGGGCTGTCCCCGGTCGTGTCGCCTATAAAACTACCGTCGGGCAGGATTTGTACGAACCGCCAATCACCCGTGGCGGGACTGCGGCCTGGGGATAGCTTCTCCATATAAAATACGGCGCCGGGATAGACCTCGCCTTCCTTGGTGACGGTGAAGCTGTCTTTTACAACGGCGGCACCTGGCGGCAGGGTCTCGCCCGGTTTCAGATCGCCATAACCGCCCGTGGCTGCCTTTGCATTGGCGAAGTTGTTGGCATACCGGTTGCCATGGGTCGCCGATAAATAAGGCGCGATATTAAAGCGCCGCCATTTCGGGTAACTCAAGGCGATGGCATCCTTGGACGGCGCATATCCCACGGTCATATCCTTTTGGATGGCTTGATAAATTGCCTGGGCTTTGGCAGGCGGCAGCGCGCCGGGCGCGTTCAAACGCAAATGTTCTTCTTCCGCCGACATGGCCGTGCTTGCAATCGCGCCCACGACAACGACCGATATCAGAAACGGAAGGTATCGATGGAACATGATCCTCTCCCATAACGTCTGCGTCTACTGTCTGCGTCCACTGTGGCAAGACACGGGCAATTGGGAAAGCAGCAAAGCGGCCTTGTCACGCAGCTTTGATAGGGCGTGAGGTGCTATTCGGCGGCCAGGTCTTTTGCTTTTATCGGCTCAATCGCCTTTTGCAGCGCGGTGCCCTCGGGATCTGCCAGCGCAGCCTCGCGGGCGCGGGCAATCGCAGCGGCGGCATCGGCGGCGGGCATGTCGCCACGCAGTGCCGGTCGGGCCAGGGCATCCATAATTTGGGAAAAGCTTTGCCAACCATGTTGATATGTCTGGCCATAGCCTTTCAAAAGACGCTGGCAGGCGGCAATCTCTGCTGCCAAATTCAAATCCAGGGCGGCTGCCTTGGCTATATTGCCGATCCAGTCATCGATCAAAACTTGTTCGGTCTGATAACGGTGGCCCATGGGGCGGGCGAACCGCAATACCGACAAAACGCGCAGCAGGCTATAGCCCCACAGGGCGGTGGACGTGATGGTCATGCCAAAATTCAGACGATCCCGCCAACCCGCCTTGTCGGCAGCGGCCAGCACCGGGCGGGCGATCCAGCCCGGCATTAACGCCGTCGCCTCATCCAGGCCCGGTTTCAGATATTCACGTATCCGCACAGGCTCACCTGGTTTGGCCCCGACTTCGGCCCTGATCCGGGCCTGGCGTTTGCGGTCCAACTTGGCCTGGGCAACCCGCATAACATCTTCATAGCTCATCCAAAGGGCGAGATACTGCCCCGTATCGCGGACCAGCTCACCATGCCCACCGGCGGCTAACTCGGCCCGCTCTATGCGCGTCAGTCGTTGTAGATAACGTTCGGCATAGGCCAGGTTTTGATATTCAAACAGTCGGTTGACGCCTTCGCGCAGAACGGTTCGCGCGGGCCCCGGAAATTCGTCACGAACCCTGTGCTGCAACTGCTCGACCATAGGCGGGTCGCCGCGCCAGGGGCGTTTAAGTTCGCTATCAGGGGTAAGTGGTTTCAGATCGCCACGCTCAACCGCGGCAAAACCGGCCCGAAAGGCTGCCAAATTCGCCTCGACCGAGCGGCCCGTTTCGCGAATGGCATCTTCAAAACCCTCTGTCGGGATTGGCAGTCTGTTGCTTCCGGCAATGGCACCGAGGAGGACAGAGTTGATGACGCTGCCGTTCTCGTGAGCCATAGCCTCCATATCAAACAGGACCGCGCGTTGCGCCAGGCTATCGGCAGCCTTTACCACACGTGTGCCGTCAAAGCGGCCATCGGCCATGGCTGTCCGTTCGCCGACCGCGAAAACCCGGTGGGTGGAGGCAATCAAGGTGGTGCAATTGGGCGTGACAAAGCCATTTTGCATCGCGCGTCCGGCCTCAATCAATTCCGAAGCAACCATGATATCCACGTTGCCGGCCAAGGGGTAAAGGGACATCACGGGCCGTGGCTTGGTATTGCTTCCCGATACCGCCGTGCCCTTGTCCGACTGCATTTCCAGGTAATAGGTCGTCGCGCCCGTGCGTTGGGCGACGCCGGGGATCGAGGTGCTTTGTACCGCCAGGCCATGGGCCATGGCCGCATCCACCAGCCACTGCCGCAGAACGCCACCGCCTTCGCCACCCATGGCGGCGATAAGCAGGCCTATTGGCTTCGTGTCCATATCCGTCATGACCGCCGCCTTAGATCCGTACTCTGGTCGCGTCGCCCAAAAGACGGCGATGCATGCCGTCCTTGAAACGGTCCCACAGATTTGGGTTACGGACGATATCGACCTTGTAGAACGAGGGGCACAGCACGGCTGCATGGGCAACCTCGCCACATAGACCGCAACCGACACACGTATCCAGAACCGTCGTCACCGGGTCGCTGCGTAGAGGGTCCGGGTTTGCCTTAATGGTCAGTGAAGGACAGCCCGACAGCCGGATGCAGGCACGATCGCCGGTACAGGTGTCTTCATCGATACCAAAACGGGTGCGGACGTCGCGTTGGCCGTTTTTCAGGCGGGCAGCAACCTCCGGTCCGACACGTCTTTGTTTGGCTAACTGACACTCGCTGTCGGCGACGATAACGCGCAGGCCTTTACCTTGTCCCGTCAATGCCTGACGCAGGGTCTTCATGACGCTGCCGACTTTGTAGTTGGGGACGTTGCGCAGCCAATTGGCACCCATGCTTTTGATGACGCCTTCGATGGATGAACCCGTGGCCCGCCCCTCCCGCGCGCGCAGGGTTGACGGCAGGTACTGCCAGCCCGTGGCAGAGGTATAGCCGTTCTTGATCACCATCAGCACGCCGTCGGCCTTATTAAACAAGGCACTGCCGACGCCATTGGTGACACCATTATGCCAAAAACCACCATCCCCCATGATGGAGATTACCCGCTTGTCGAAATTCGGCGCAACGCCTGCGGCAGACGACAGGCCAAGGCCATAGCCCAGGACCGTGTTGCCCAGGTTAAAGGGCGGCAGGGTGGAGAATGTATGACACCCGATGTCACAGGACACATGCGTGGGCCCCAGGTCCTTTTCCAGGATGCGAATGGCACTGAACAATGGCCGCTCTGGGCAGCCGGTGCAAAAGGTTGGCGGCCTGGCAGGCAGGACATCGCCCAGCAATTCCATGGCCTTGGCTTTGTGTTGATCCAGCTCCTGTATAGGAGCCGTGGCAACGGCCAAATCGACGCCTTTTGGCGCGGTTTGCCTCAGGAATTCAGACAGGCCACGCAGGACGACCTCGGCCGTATATTCACCCGCCATGGGCAGGGGGCCTTTGCCGATAACCTTGGTTTGCAAATCAGCCTTGCGCAGAATGACATTGATCGCTTCTTCCAGATAATCTGGTTGGCCTTCTTCCACCATCAGAATGGCGGATTTGCCGGCACAAAAATTCGAAATCTCGTCCGGCACCAAAGGATAGGTGACGTTGAGGGCCAGGATCGGTATGCGGCTGTCGCCACTGGCCTCCGCCAAACCGGCCTGCACCAAAGCGCGCAGGGTGGCGTTGTAAAGCCCGCCCTGGCAGATGATGCCGACATCGTTGATATCCCCGTCAAAATGATCGTTCAGTTGATTTTCGCGGATGAATTTGATTGCCTCGGGCATGCGCACTTCGATTTTGTGCTTTTCCTGGGCGTAGGTGGACGGGGGGAGGGTGATACGGCCAAAATCGTGACTGGGTTCTTTGATGGTCCGGTTGCGATTGTACTCGCCCACCTTATTGTCGGATGTTGGGAAGGCACCATGGACATGGCAGGCCCGAATGCGCAACTCCAACATCACGGGGGTATTGGAACATTCCGATAATTCAAAACCTTTTTCGACCATCGTTACAATGGTTTCCAGGTCAGGGCGCGGGTCCAACAGCCACATCTGTGATTTGGTGGCGAAGGCGTGTGTCCGTTCCTGCAGAATGGACGAACCCTCACCATAATCCTCGCCCAGGATCATCATTGCCCCGCCCGTGACCCCGGCCGAGGCGAGGTTGGACAGCGCATCAGAGGCCACATTGGTACCGACCGTGGATTTCCAGGTAACAGCACCGCGTATAGGGTAGTTGATGGAGGCACCCAGCATGGCTGCCGCCGCCGCCTCGGAGGTCGAGGTTTCCAGATGCACGCCCAGCTCGCTCAACAAATCTTCGGCATCGACCAAAACATCCATCAAATGGCTGATGGGTGCGCCTTGATAGCCGCCGACGTAGCTGACCCCGGATTGCAACAATGCTTTGGTAACCGCCAGAATACCCTCACCATGGAAGGTATCGCCGTCGCCCAGGCGCAACTGTTTGACCTCTTTTGAAAATGAACGTTCCATACTCATGGCTCCCCATCTGTCATCGCAGCAAAGTGCGCCGCCGTAGCGTTTCTGTCAACGGATGCGGCCAAATTTGGTAGGGTTTTTCTGATGCTTGCAGATTGTCGTCGACACACTAGGTTATTCGCATATGTTAAACAAAAAAGCCACATTGGGAGCGACCTAGTATGAGACGAGTATTGTGTGGGTTGAGCGTTGCCGTCATCGCGGTCGGGACGGTTCTGGGGGCGGGCATAGCTTCGGCTGAAATGTCACCGGCGAAGCAGCGGCAATCAGCCATGAAGGCACTGGGCGGTCATATGAAAGCCATTGGCGCCGTGGCAAAAGGTAAAGTGGCCCATTCAGCCGCAACTGCGGTACATGCCCAGGCCATTCATGAAATCTCCCAGTATTTGGGACTGCTGTATCCCGCCGGTTCGGGCGGTGAAGAAACCCGGGCAAAACCAGAAATTTGGAGTGATAGCAGCGGCTTTTCCGCCAAGATAGATGACTTTGCCGCTGTGACACCTTTCCTGGTTGCCGCAGCAAAGACGGGCAATGCCGGGGCCATCGGTGCCGGCCTGAGGCAGGTTGGCAAGGCCTGTGGTGGCTGCCATAAACCTTATCGCAAACCAAAGAAGAAATAGTGTCATATAACCTGGAAAGCAGTGCGCTGGGACGCATTCTCTACCTCGCATAAAGCGCAGATGTGAAGGCCCGTTTGAGGAGAGACCGAGCGTCGACCTTCACGCATTAAGTCTTAAGATATCGTAAATAATTGTTATATTACAATTTGTTATATGAAATAACTGAGTTTATGAATTAAGTACATTTTCGCTACGATATCAAAGCAATATGCCTTGTTTTTTGACGGGTATTCTGGGGCGCATGGTTGCCGTCACAGTAATCGTGCCAAGCTGGAATGCACCTTTGGAGCAATCCAGGAATGCCCAAAGACAACAATCGGATCTACGACACAATGCCCGTCACCAATCAGGTTGCATGGTCCGCACAGCAACATCCGGGTAAAAATATTCAACCCGGAATGACAAAGCTTCAGTTATTTTTCGGCGACCCGAAAATTAATCGACGACGACGAGATTGTCCGCAGCGGTCTTGCCATTACGACCGGCAGTCAGTTCGTATTCCACTTTCTGACCTTCGTTCAAGGTGGATAGTCCAGCTTGCTCGACGGCGGAAATGTGTACAAAGGCGTCTTTCGAACCATCGCTCGGCTCGATAAATCCATACCCTTTAGTGGGGTTGAACCATTTAACTGTTCCTGTTGGCATCTCTTTTAGTCCCGGCATTCTTCTAATATATAAAGCTATATCACTTAGGCAGGGCATCGAAAATTGAAGCCTTGGCAAGCCTACAGCTTTCATGATGACATAGCGAAATAGAGTTAACGCTATCAGAAAGAGAATTTACAGCGCGGCGCTACTAAGGCAAAGATAATGCTGCGGTATGTTGTGTTTTCGTCGCGTAATGCGACAAATATGTCACTTTTCATTATGTATGTAGGCCGCTGCGTTAAATTCTGGAACAGTTGATTATCCTTTATCAAAGTGAGGTGGGCATAATGGCGCGGCGCATAATTGACATATCCATATTTCTGGAAAACGACGTTATTTCAGACCCGCCGGGCTTTCAGCCCAAAATTGAGTATATTGATCATCAGGCATCCGTCGCCGGTATGACGGCATTTTTTCCCGGTCTGGAAAAGACCGACCTGCCGGACGGCGAAGGCTGGGCCGTCGAAACTGTAGCCCTGTCCACCCATAACGGCACCCATCTGGATGCACCCTATCATTTCGCATCCACTATGGATGGCGGTGATCGGGCCATTACAATTGACGAGGTTCCGTTGGAATGGTGTTTCCAACCAGGTGTGAAGCTTGATTTCCGCCATTTTGACGATGGATACGTGGTCACGGTCGAGGATGTGGTGGCGGAGCTGAAACGTACAGGACACACCTTGTCACCGCTTGAAATCGTCGTGGTAAATACTGCTGCCGGTGCCGCATTTGGCGGTGATAACTATGTCGATAGCGGTTGCGGCATGGGGGCGGACGCAACCATGTACCTGTTGGAGCACGGCGTGCGTTTAACAGGCACGGACGCCTGGTCATGGGATGCACCTTTCAGCTTTACCGCCGAACGCTATCGAGAAACCAAGGACGCCGCGATTATTTGGGAGGGGCATCGGGCCGGTCGTAACATTGGCTACTGCCATCTGGAAAAGCTGCATAATCTCGAAAGCCTGCCGGATAGTGGCTTTACCGTGGCCTGTTTTCCCATGAAAATCAGGGGGGCTTCCGCCGGTTGGACCCGGGCCGTTGCCATATTGGATGAATGATGCGCGCTGGTTGGATAATTCAGACACTATTTTTGGCGGCCATAGCGCTCGTGGGGTCGCATCAGGCATGGGCGACTGACATGGGGGCAGGCTCTGATGCCGAGAGGGAAGCCGTCACCGGGTTTGACCGTAGTAAGGGTTCCAACGACAGGATATCGGTAAACATTCTGAGCTATGCGCCCGCGCACCCCATACGCGCGCTGTTCGCTGATAATGGCAAGGTCATAGCCGAAACCTCGTCACCCTTGGGGTCCACCTTTTATAATGTGACGATAAAGGGTGACGCACTGGCCCTGAAATATTTGCCCGGCTATCGTAAACGACCACCGCCAAGACAGGCCAATATGCTGCCCGACGGTATTGTCAGCCAAGGGACAGTCGATATAGCCGAGGCTTGGCTGATTGGACCCACCAAGCGCTATGGCCATGGCGTGTTGGGAGATGGCATTGAGGCGTCAGGCTTGAGCGCCCGGCTCCGGGATGGCCGCATTTTATCTTACCAGCTATCTAACGCATCGGTGTTCGAGGACCGATCGGTTCGTTTGGCTGATCTGGATGATGATGGGCGCGATGAATTGATTGTCGTGCGGTCCTACCTTGATGCAGGTGCAGCCCTTACTGTCTTTGGCCACAAACCGGGCGTCGAGGCATTGAGAGTGGTCGCTGAAACCGAACCCATCGGCCTGCCGTATCGCTGGCTTAACCCTGCTGCTATTGCCGATTTCGACGGTGATGGGCGGGTCGAAATTGCCCTTGTGGTGACGCCGCATATTGGCGGCATCTTGAAAATGTACGAATTGCGCGGCCGGCGGTTGGTCGAGGAATGGTCGCGCGATGGCTTCTCGAATCACGCCATGGGCAGCCGTATTCAGGCCATGGCAGCGGTGGTTGATTGGGGTAAGGGGCCCGTTTTGTATCTTCCCGATGCGCATCGCCACGGAATCCGCCAGGTTTATTTTGCCGAAGATGGCTATCGCGTGCAGGCGTTACCGGGCCATGAACAGCCGATTATTACCGCTTTGATGGCCGCAGACCTTGACGGGGATGGCTTTGACGAGGTGGTATACGGCCTTGGCAATGGTGAATTACGGGCCTTACATCGAAGATAGGCGTAATTTGATCTCGCGAAAGCTTGTCTTTTTTGGCAGTATCTGGTTATTGGCAAGAGCGAACGAACTGGTTACATTGCCAAGGCGCTACGGTAAGCTATATCCAAGGCGTTAGGATCTGTTAGCCGTTTTGATACTTTCATTTTTTTAGGAACCAGAATTGACCGCACCCCATAGCCGGGATCATCTTCGGCAGGACTATGCTGACGAAGGAATGGTAGAAATATGGCAAGAACTTGGAGCGCGGGACAAACGGAACCCCACCCACATGCAATTAAGCGTTTGAGAAATGGTAACGAGCACAGCAACTCAGCTTGAGCCGATCGGTGCACCACGAGACGAAGTGGAATCGGTCGTCGTACGTTTTGCCGGAGATTCCGGCGACGGTATGCAATTAACCGGCAGCCAATTTACCCTGGCCACCGCATTGGCGGGCAATGACCTCGCGACCTTCCCGGATTTCCCGGCGGAGATCCGCGCCCCCATCGGTACAACCTTCGGGGTGTCTGCCTTTCAGATTAACTTTGGTGCGCGCAAGATCGCCACCGCTGGTGATGCACCAGACGTTCTGGTCGCCATGAACCCGGCTGCTTTGAAAGTTAATCTCGGCGATGTCAAAACCGGTGGCACGGTGATTGTTGATAGCGGTACCTTTACGGCGCGAAATCTGAAAAAGGCCGGCTTTGATGCCGATCCCTTGGCGGATGACAGCCTGGATGGTTTCCAGGTGCTGCAAATCGATATCTCCAAGCTGACCACGGAAGCGGTGAAAGAACACGGGGTCTCCAACAAGGAGGCTTTGCGTTCAAAGAATATGTGGACCCTGGGGCTGATTTATTGGCTCTATGACCGGGATCGCGATCCGACGGTGAATTGGCTGCGGGCAAAGTTCGGTAAGCTGCCGAATATAGCGGAAGCCAACGTCGCCGCTTTGAACGCAGGCCATATTTTCGGTGAGACAGCGGAATTGCCCGTCGGTATGCGCGGCTTTACTGTGCGCCAGGCGGAGATCTCGCCTGGTTTGTATCGTGCGGTAACAGGTGCCGAGGCGTTGGCCTGGGGTTTGGCTGCAGGCGCTAAATTAGCTGATTTGCGTATGGTGCTCGCCTCCTACCCCATCACGCCGGCCTCGAACCTGTTACATATTCTCGCAGGCATGAAGCAATTTGATATTGTGACATTCCAGGCGGAAGATGAAATTGCCGCCGTTGGCGCGGCGATCGGCGCATCCTTTGCTGGTTCTCTTGGCGTGACTTCGTCGTCAGGGCCGGGCGTTGCCTTGAAGGGTGAGGCGATTGGTTTGGCAATCAGTACGGAGCTGCCACTGATCATCGTCAACTCTCAACGTGCGGGACCGTCCACTGGATTGCCAACCAAGACAGAACAATCGGATCTGTTCCAATCTGTCTATGGCCGTAACGCAGATGCGCCTTTGGTTGTTCTGGCCTCGTCCTCCCCCTCGAATTGTTTTGATATAGGTATTGAGGCGGTCCGTCTGGCGACGAAATACATGACGCCGGTCATATTGTTGAGCGACGGCTATATGAGCAACGCTTCGGAACCATGGCTGATCCCGGATTTTGATAGCATTGCGCCGTTCCCGGTACAGTTCGCCGAAACGGATCAAGCCGGCGAAGACGGGTTCATGCCCTTCACCCGCGATGCGACGACGCTGGCAAGGCCCTGGGCGAAGCCGGGCACCCCTGGTTTGGAACATCGCATCGGCGGTATCGAAAAACAGGATGGCAGCGGCAACATTTCCTATGACGCCGATAACCATCAACGGATGACGGATCTGCGCGCAGCAAAGATCAACGGCATTGCCAAGGATATCCCGGAGCTATCCGTGGAACAGGGTAACGAAAATGGCAAATTGGCTGTGGTCGGGTGGGGTTCCACCTATGGCCCTATCAGCCGCGCGGTGGGCAATATGCGGGATGACGGCTATGACGTCAGCCACGTTCATCTGCATCATATCTGGCCTATGCCCCAGAACACCGGTGAACTTCTCGCTGGTTTTGATCAGGTGTTGGTGCCCGAGATGAATAACGGCCAACTGGTCAAGGTTCTGCGCGCCGAATACCTTACCCCGGCCCAGGCCCTGAACAAGGTCAACGGCCAACCGTTTAAGATCTCTGAAATTGAAGATGCCATCAAAGGCTGTCTCGATGGACAATCTGGAGAAGCAAAATGAACGCTCCCGCAGCACCTCTAAAGGCGAAAGACTTCGCCTCTGATCAGGAAGTTCGTTGGTGTCCCGGTTGTGGTGACTATGCCATTTTGAAAGGGGTACAAAAAACCCTGGCCGATATTGGTACACCGCCCGAGAATGTTGTTTTCATCTCAGGCATCGGCTGCTCCTCGCGCTTTCCTTATTATATGTCGACCTATGGTTTTCACACCATTCACGGTCGGGCCCCGGCCTTCGCCACAGGTGTAAAGCTGGCCAATCCTGAATTGGATGTCTGGCTTGTGACCGGTGATGGAGATGGTTTGTCCATCGGCGGCAACCATTTGCTGCATGCCTTGCGGCGGAACGTAAATATGCAGATCATGTTGTTCAACAACGAGATCTATGGTCTGACCAAAGGGCAATATTCCCCGACCTCGAAAATAGGCACACGCTCACCTTCAACGCCCATGGGCTCCCTCGATCGCCCGCTTTCACCGGTGTTGTTTGCGCTCGGTGCGAATGCCTCGTTCGTTGCCCGTGCGGTTGACACCCAGCAAAAACATATGCCGGGTGTCTTGCAGCGGGCGCATGCCCATCAGGGTGCCTCGTTCGTGGAAATCTACACGAACTGTATTGTTTACAATGACGGTGCGTTCTCCTCATTTGCCGAAAAAGGGACTGCCGCTGAAGGCGAATTGCTGTTGGAACATGGCGAGCCGATGATTTTCGGCAAGGACAGTGATAAAGGCATTCGTATGAAGCCGGGTGCCCTTGAGCTGGAGGTTGTACAGCTGGGCGTTGACGGCATCGGGGAGGATGATTTGCTGCTTCACGATGAAACCAATCGTGTACTTGCGGGATTGTTGGGCGCGATGCAGAATCCTGACTTCCCCGTCGCGGTCGGCGTCTTGTATTGTGAAGCGGCGGAAGCCTATGAAAGTGCTGTTTATCAACAAGTTGATGCAGCCCGTGCAGCCAACGGCAACGCAGATTTTAATGCTCTGCTGCGCAGTGGTTCGACCTGGACCGTGGGGGACTAGGTAAATACTGAATGCGGTTTATCCCGCCCGGGATAAGCACCGATAAGACAATAGGGGGATAGGCTGTCCATGCCCATTCGTGTGGCGATTGTGGGCTCAGGCCCAAGCGGATTTTATACGGCCGAAGCATTGGCCAAATCGGATGCGGATTGCGAAATCGATCTTATTGAGCGTCTGCCGGCACCTCATGGTTTGATCCGCTACGGCGTGGCACCGGACCATCAGACCACAAAGAACGTTGCCCGTAATTTTGATAAAACCGCTGCGCGGGACGAAATGCGGTTCTACGGTAATGTGGATATTGGCACGGATATCTCTCTCGACGATCTGCGCGGCATGTATGACGCGGTTGTTCTGGCCATTGGCTCGCCGGAAGACAACAAGCTGGGCATTCCCGGTGAGGATAAACAGGGCGTTATCGGTTCAGCCGCCTTCGTCGGTTGGTACAACGGCCATCCGGATTTTGTCGACCTGGCCCCGGATTTGAATTCCGCCAATGTCTGTGTCATCGGCAACGGCAACGTTGCCGTTGATATTGCCCGCCTGTTGGTCAAGACCCGGGCAGAACTCTCCACCTCTGATATCACCAATGACGCCCTGGACGCCTTGCAGGCATCCTCGGTGACGGATGTCTATATGCTGGGCCGTCGCGGCCCGGTAGAGGCCAAATTCACCAATGTGGAATTGCGTGAAATGGGGCATCTGGAAAATTGCGTGCCGCAAATTGATGGCTCGATTATCCCTGACGGCGTTCCGGAGGAAGAGGAAATGTCGGATCGGGACCGTCGCCTGAGGGAGAAAAACCTGGGCACCCTGCGGGATTTCGTCGGACGGGATCCGAACGAACTGGAAAAACGGGTGCATTTTGAATTCTATGCCGCACCTCGGGAAATTCTGGGCGATGACAAGGTTGAAGGTCTCCGTTTGGAACGGACCCAGGTTGTCGACGGTCGCGCTGTCGGAACCGGCGAATTCTTCGAGATTGAGACGTCCCTGGTCCTGCCGGCGGTGGGGTATCGTTCCTCCGGCCTGGAAGGCCTGCCCTTTAACGATGATTGGGGCGTTGCCGTATCCGAAGATGGGCGCGCGGGCGATGGGTTGTATGTCGTCGGCTGGATTAAGCGCGGACCTTCCGGCGTGATCGGCACCAACCGGCCCGATGGGCAGCTGGCCGCAAAACAGATCATTGAGGATATTGCTGAAGGGTCAAAACCCGGCCGGGCTGCGTTGGAGGCCGCGTTGCAAAAAAACGGTGCCCGCATTGTCAATTACGATGATTGGCAGGCCTTGGATGCGCACGAAAAGGCCAACGCACGAGACGGCGCGCCACGGGAAAAAGAAATTACCGTCGCGGCCATGCTGGGTGTTCTGGACGGGGCCTGATACCCGGCGTAGTCTGACCTATGGCCAACTACATCCGCCCCATAGAGTTACCTGACGCATTGGCGGCTTTGGCCGAACGAAAATTTTTTGTCCTGGCCGGCGCGACGGATTTTTATCCCGCACAGGTGGGCCGGGTCACAGATCATGATATCCTGGATTTGGGCGGTGTCGAGGCCCTTGCAGGCATTGAACGTCAAGGCGACTATTGGCGGATTGGTGCCATGGCCACTTGGCGTGATTTGGTCGATGCCGATTTGCCCCCCTGTTTTGCTGGCCTGAAACAAGCCGCACGCCAGGTCGGTGGCCCGCAAATCCAAAATACGGCGACCATTGCCGGTAATTTATGTAATGCCTCTCCCGCCGCCGATGGCGTCCCGCCGTTGTTGTGTCTTGCGGCCGAGATAGAGTTCCAGGATCAGGCGGGTGTGCATGTGCTGCCGCTGTCAGAGTTTATTCTGGGTAACAGACGTACCGCTTTGCGCCCGGACCAAGTGCTGACGGCGATCCTGGTGCCAACCTTATTGGAGCAAGGCAGAGCCGGCTTTGCAAAACTGGGCGCGCGCAGCTCCCTAGTAATTTCTATCGTCATGGTGGCCGGCCTGTTGCAACTGGACGAACAGGGCCGTGTTGCAAACGCCAACCTCGCCGTCGGGGCTTGTTCGGAGGTGGCTCAACGGCTGGCCCTATTGGAAGCCGAATTAATCGGGCAATCGGACTTGAGCAGCGTGGTCCGTCCGGAACATTTCAGCCATTTGTCGCCCCTGGATGATCATCGGGGCACGGCGGCTTATCGCCTGGATGCGGCTGCCACGATCACCAAGCGGCTGTTGCAGGATTTATCCTCATGACCAGGGACAAGGTGGATTTAAGCTTTTTCCTGAACGGCCAGCGCCGGGAGGTGAAGCTGGATCCCATGCTGCGGCTGTCGGAAACACTGCGTGAGGAATTTGGTTTTACCGGCGTCAAGGTTGGCTGTGACGCGGGAGATTGCGGGGCCTGCACGGTGTTGCTGGATGGCCGCCAGGTCTGCGCCTGTTTGGTCCCGACGGCACGGATCAATGACAGCTCGGTCGTGACTGCTGAGGGCATGGCGGGCAATGGCTTTCTCAGCCGCGTACAACATGCCTTTCTTCGCCATGCTGCGGTGCAATGCGGGGCTTGTATCCCAGGTATGCTGGCCGCCGCCACCGATATTGCCGCCAGCCAACATCATCCCACGCGCGAGGCAGTGATGCATGGCCTGGGCGGTGTGTTATGCCGTTGTACCGGATACCAGAATATTGTCGCCGCGATCATGGATGCCGGGCAGGATCCAAGCCCTATCGAAATGCCGGACGGTCCCGCGATTGGTGTCAGTCTGCCGCGTACGGATGCAATCGATAAGCTGACAGGTGCGGCGAATTTCGGTGCCGATGCCATGCCTGAAAATACTCTGTGGCTGCGGGCCGTGCGTTCACCTCATGCCGCGGCCCGTTTTACCATTGGCAAGCTGGATGATCTCTATGTGCAACACCCCGGCCTGCACAAAATTCTTACGGCGGCGGATATTCCGGGCAACAAATGTTTTGGCATCTATCCCGACCTGAAGGACCAGCCGGTTTTCGCCATTGATCAGATACGCTATCCCGGTGAGGCGGTATTGGCCCTGGTAGGTGAGCGGGATGCCTTGGCGGCAATCAGCGACGATGATTTGCCGATCGTTTATGAACCTCTGGATCGGATTGTGGGGATGGCGGATGCCAGGATCAAAGGTGCGCGGCAATTGCATGCTGCCAGTCCCGGCAATTTGTTGATCGAGGCGGCCTTGCGAAAGGGTGAGGGGGCAGTGGAAAATCACCCCCACACAGCGACCGGTCGCTGGACCACAGGCTTTGTGGAACACGCCTATCTTGAGCCCGAGGCCGGCTTTGCCCAAAGGGTTGATGATCGCTTACACATCTATGTCACAACACAGACACCCTATATGGATCGTGACGAGGTGGCCCTGATCATGGGGCTGGAACCTGAACAGGTGCGGATCATACCAGCTGTCTGTGGCGGCGGTTTCGGGGGCAAACTGGATCAGTCCGTGCAGCCCATGTTGGCACTCGCGGCATGGACCCTTGCGGACCTTGATCGCCCCGTAGCCTGTGTTTATAGCCGACCCGAAAGCATGGCCGCCTCCACCAAACGCCATCCGGCCCAAATTGATGCGCGCTTTGCCTGTGACGCTGAAGGCAGGTTGCAGGCCATGGAGATGACGGCGGATTTCGATACAGGTGCCTATGCCTCCTGGGGGCCGACGGTTGCCGGGCGCGTGCCCGTGCATGGCAGTGGTCCCTATCATTTGCCCAATGCCCACATTCAGGCGCGGGCCTATTATTCCAACAATCCACCATCAGGGGCCTTTCGCGGCTTCGGTGTGCCGCAGATCGCCTTGGCGCACGAGGCTTTGATGGATGACCTGGCCGAACAGGTCAATATGGATCCGTTGGAGTTTCGTTTAAAGAACGCCCTGCGCGCGGGCGATCATACGGCGACGGGACAATTGTTGACGGCGAGTGCTGGGCTGGATCAATGTTTACAGGCCCTGCGCCCCCATTGGCATGCGGCGTTGGAGGCGGTGGCCAAGCACAATGAGCAGAATACGATATTGCGCCGGGGCGTGGGCCTGGGCTGTATGTGGTATGGCTGCGGCAACACGGGGATGAGCAATCCCTCCCAGGTTCGCGTTACCCTGTCGGCTGATGGGCGGATCATTTTGTACAACGGCGCGGTGGATATCGGCCAGGGCAGCTTTACCATTATGCGCCAGATTTGCGCCGACGGACTGGGTCTGCCCGTGGCGATGATCGATCAGGTAACGGGCGATACCGACCTGACGCCCGATGCGGGCAAGACATCCGCTTCGCGCCAGACATATGTGACCGGCAAAGCGACGGAGCTTGCAGCCCTTGATCTGCGGCAACAGATCCTGCGCCTGGCCAATGCGGACGAACATGCGGTGATTTCGATTTCGGACGGTATAGTACGGATTGGTGAGACGGCAGTTGCCTTGTCGCGATTAGCGGCAGACGAAGACGGCGTCGTTTTGTGCGGGGAGGGGACGTTTGACCCGCCCGCTACGGCCCTGGATGAAAACGGCCAGGGCGAACCATACGGCACCTATGCCTTTGCCGCCCAAATGGCCATGGTAGAGGTCGATGTGGAATTGGGCACCACCAAGGTGACCCGCATTGTCGCAGCTCACGATGTGGGCAAGGCGATCAATCCGGCCCAGGTAGAAGGGCAGATCCAGGGCGGCATCGCCCAAGGCCTGGGGTTGGCGTTGATGGAGGAATATTTGCCCGGGCGGACGGAAAATCTGCATGACTATTTAATTCCGACAGTCGGGGATATGCCTCCTATTGAGGTGATCCTGGTGGAAGACCCTGATCCCAACGGCCCCCAGGGTGCCAAGGGTGTAGGAGAACCTGGCCTGGTACCCACGGCACCTGCCATACTGGCGGCCATCAAATCGGCAACCGGCGTGCGCGTGCATCAGGTTCCGGCCACACCGGATCGGCTGCGTGCGGCTATTTTGAACCAACGTGATCTTGGGAGGCAAACATGAGCGAAGGCAAAGATCTGATACGTTGCGATGCCTGCCCGGTGTTGTGTCGAATTCGGGACGGTCGGGCCGGGGCCTGTGACCGCTACGCCAACGAAGCTGGAACTTTGGTGCGCCTGGATCCGCTGTTGGTGGCCCAACGTACATTGGATCAAGACGGCGCCATGGTGCCGTTTCTGCAATCCACCGATGATTGGGATGGCTCCCTGGTCGCAGGCGCTGAAAGTTTTATAACCGGCGTCGGGGCGACCACAACCTACCCGGATTACAAGCCTGCACCATTTATCGTCGCCTCCAAAGCAAACGGCGTCGATATGATCACCGTGGTTTCCGAAGGTATTTTCAGTTATTGCGGATTAAAGGTAAAAATCGATACGGACCGGTTTTTGGGTGATGAGCAAATGGCGGTGCGCTGCGAAGGCGAACAGGTTGGCCATGTCAGCACTGCGGAATACGGCAGCCAAATGCTGGCTCTGGGCGGTGTGCGGCATTTAACGGGCGGCAGCAAAAAAGAAGGCACGGTCACTTGCCAGGCGATGCTGGATCTATGTCAGGGCAAGGCGGTGGAACTAACCGTCGATGAAGGCGCCGGCGTTTTTGTCCAGGCCGGTCAGGCACCTATTGTCGACGGCGTTGGCGAAGTTGCCATGCGGGTTGGTTGCGGCTCTGCCACCATCGGTATGTTCGCACCGCAATGGCATGGCCATGCCGATGAAGTCATTGTGGTGGACGATCATATAACGGGTGTACTCAGCGAACATCAGGCGGGTAAGTTTCTCGGTATGCCGACGGCGGGCATCCGCGTGCGCGGGCGTCGGTCCACGCCGGGGCGATATTTCCAGGTGGCGGGCCATGGCGACGGCTGGGGTGGTACGGATATTCACGATCCCCTAACGATTGTAGACCGGGTTGAGGGCAAGAACGCCTGGCCCGGTTTGCGTCTGTTGATGGTGAGTACCACGGGCGAAGATTCCGCCTATTTCGTCCTCGACGATGATCTGACGCCACAGGCCGCCGAAATGCCGGAACAGTTGCAAATTGTTGTGGAACGGATTGCCGAAAATTGTGAACCTGCATTGTGCTCGGTTCTGTTCATGGCAGGTGCCGGCGGTTCCCTGCGCGCAGGCGTCACGGAAAACCCCGTCCGCCTGACCCGCTCGGTTCGGGCCAATGTGACACGGGTTAGCTGCGGCGGCGCGCCGGTCTATATTTGGCCCGGTGGTGGCATCACATTGATGGTGGATGTGACCCGCATGCCGGCCGGATCATTTGGTTACGTGCCCACGCCGGCCTTGGTCGCACCCATAGAATTCACTTTGCCCTTGGCGGACTATCAGGCCATGGGCGGTTACATGGATGCGGTCCGTTCCATAGATGACGTGCTGGCTGAGGGGAATGCCAAAAGCCTGCCCTGGCGCGGCGAAAATCCCTGGCCCCTGAAACCTGTGTTGAAGCCTGAAGGAAGGCAATGATGGGGCCGCAGGCCAGCCGCGACGAATATGGCCGATTGCTGCTGCAGCATGGCCCCATTGATCTGATCGTCGAGATGTATGGCGACGGGGTCGAGGTTGAGAAGGCCTATGGGCAGGCGCAAGGTTTTTTTCAGGATGTGCTGGATGGTTTGGTGGGGGAGCTTGCTCAATTGCGCCGTCCTGTTACAGCTGCCTATCCGATGTTTCAGGGTAAAATTGCCCAAAGAATGGCACGGGCGGTTTGGCCCCTGCGGCATGATTACATCACGCCCATGGCCGCTGTCGCCGGTGCTGTGGCCGACGAGGTCCTGGCAGCGGCGGTGCGGGATCGCGATCTGGAAAAAGGCTACATCAACAACGGTGGCGATATAGCTGTGTATTTGTCGCCTGGCAGCCATCTGGACGCAGGCGTTGTGGCCGATCTCCCTCATGGCGCTCTGTCCGGCGGTCTTTCGGGCAAAGTGCGGTTGGCGCATGACATGGGCATTCGCGGTATCGCAACCTCCGGCTGGCAGGGGCGCAGCCATTCCCTTGGCATTGCCGATGCGGTTACGGTTTTGGCCGCGACTGCGGCGCAGGCAGATGCCGCCGCCACGATGATCGCCAATCGGGTCAACATTGATGATCCGTGCATCGATCGGGCCGCCGCCAACAGCCTGGACCCCGATTGCGATTTAGGCGACCGTGCGGTAACCGTTGCTGTTGGTGAATTGTCGGAGGGTGCCCGGCGAAGTGCTTTATTGTCGGGCCTGGACCATGCCCGTGGCTTACTGGCGGGCGGCATTATTCACGGCGCTATGTTGAGCCTGGGGGACCAGGTGGCGACAACCGGTGTTACAACGATGGACGATTTGGATAGCAGGGAGTTTTTGTCTTGAGCGAGGGTATGGGGAGTAAGATTATCGGCTGCGACGTTGGCGGCACCTTCACGGATTTGATCCTGCTTGACGAGGCGGCGGGCGAAGTCCGTATCGCCAAGGTTCCGACCACGCCGGATAATCAAGCCGTGGGCGTCATGGCAGCCATCGACAAGGTTGGTGTCGATTGCCGGGAATTATCTTTGTTGCTGCACGGCACCACGACCACCACGAATGCCTTATTAGAAAAGAAGATCGCAAAATGCGGTCTTATTACCACCAAGGGGTTTCGCGATGTCCTTGAATTGGGCCGTCGCACGCGCCCGAATGCTTACGGATTATTGGGTTCGTTCGAACCCTTAATCAGCCGGGAATACCGCCTGGAAGTTGACGAGCGTATGGATGCGGATGGCAATGTGGTCACCGCCCTGGATGAAGACGGTGTCGCAAGGGCAGCCCAAAGCCTGGTCGAGATGGGTTGTGAAAGCCTGGTGATCCATTTCCTCCACGCCTATGCCAATGATGCCCACGAAATCCGCGCGGCGGAAATCGCTGCCGAAGTCTGGCCGAATGAGCACATCACATACGGCAGCGCCATTCTGGCTGAATTCCGGGAGTATGAACGCGGCGTCGCAGCCGCCGTGAATGCGTCCATACAACCGGTCCTCTCACGCTATCTGGCACGCCTGCGCGATGAGTTGACCACCGCCGGCTATGACCGGGATTTGCTGGTCATGCAGGGTAACGGTGGGACAGTATCATCATCCATTGTCGCCCAAAGCGCCATCAATACGGTGATGTCCGGACCCGCATCGGGCGTTATGGCAGCCGCCTATACCGGCTCCCGCTGCGGCTTTGACGAAATCATTTCCTACGATATGGGCGGGACGTCCTCGGACGTCGGTTTGATCCGGGGCGGTATTCCAGCCACCTCGTCCGAGCTGCAATTGGAATATGGCATGCCTATCCATGTCCCCATGGTGGATGTGCACACCATCGGGGCGGGCGGCGGCTCCATCGCCTTTATTAACGATGCGGGCATGTTGCAGGTCGGCCCGCGTTCCGCCGGTGCCGTACCCGGTCCCATCTGCTATGGCAAAGGCGGGGTGGAGCCCACCATCACGGATGCCAACCTGGTTCTGGGCCGTTTGAACCCCTCGGCGTTACTGGCTGTCGATAGTCCTGTATCGATGGAGCAGGTGCGCCAAAGGCTTGTCGACGCAGTCGGTGCTGAATTGGGTCTGGACGCGGAGGATACGGCGGCGGCCATATTACAGATCGGCAACGACCGAATGGCGGGTGCCATTCGCATGGTCAGTCTGGCCCGTGGCCACGACCCACGGGATTTCGCGCTTTTTGCCTTCGGCGGCGCGGGGCCCTTGCACGCCACCGCCCTGGCGGCGGAACTGGCCATCCCGCAGGTCCTAATTCCCGCCAAGCCGGGCATCACCAATGCCATCGGCTGCGCGGTCGCGGATGTGCGCCATGACTACGTCAATACGCTGAACCAACCCATGGCGGATGTGGATATGGATCAGGTTCACGGCATTTTGGCTGGCCAAATTGCCGCGGGCCAAAGGATCATTGCAAATGAAGGCGTCGAAGTTGAGGACGAGGTTTTGGTCCATGCTGCCGAAATGCAATTCCAGGGCCAAAGCCATATGTTGCGCATACCCTTAGATGGCGCAACCCCCAGCCGGGAGGAGATCCAGGCCGCGTTCGAAGAGGCTTATTACAGCCGGTTCTCCCTGCGCCTACCTGAAATTCGTGCCGTATTGGTCACTTTGCATACGGCTGTGATTGGCCGACGGGGGGAAATTGCCCTGGCATCGTTGATGGACCCTTCGATGCGGGCGGCGGATATCGCAGGGGCAAAAACCGGCAGTCGCCAGGTTTGGTTTCCCAATGGCGGCGGCGACAGCAGTGACGGCGGGGGCTGGTTGGAGACGCCCATCATGGCCCGCGACGCCCTGCCTTTGGGGGCTAAATTTCCAGGCCCGGCAATACTGGAACAGATGGATACCACGATCATTATCGAACCGGGTAACGAGGTGGTGGTGGATGACGTGGGCAATCTGGTGGTGCACGTACCGGCGGCATTTCGGGAGTGATGGAAAATGGTTGAAACAAACAAACCACAGCTGGATCATGTCACCTTGGCAGTGCTGCAAAACGGCCTGAACCAGGTTTGCAACGAAATGGACTTGGCATTCCAACGCGCCGCCTTCAGCCCGGTGATTGCCGAGGCGATGGATCGGTCCGACGGTATTTATCATCGTGACGATGGCGCCCTGATCGCCCAAGGCGAATTGGGCCTGCCAATTTTCGTTGGCACCATGCAGTTTTCGACCCGCTACGTGATCAGCCAGGCCAAGGATTTGCAGCCGGGCGATATCTATATCGTTAACGATCCCTATTTGGGCGGCACCCACTTGATGGATGTGCGCATGGCCATGCCGTTCTTTTATCAGGGGGAGATATTTTGCTGGCTCTCCAACACGGGCCATTGGCGGGATACGGGTGGTGCGGTGCCGGGTGGCTTTTCCGCCTCGGCCACCGAAGTAGAACAGGAAGGTCTGCGCCTGCCGCCCGTGAAATTGTACAAGGGCGGTGCCCTGGATGAAGAAATCCAGGCAATCATTCTTTCCAACATCCGTGTGGCGGGGGAGACCATTGGCGATATCAAGGCCCAGGTCGCGGCCCTGTGGGTGGGGGAGCGGCGGTTGAAGGCTTTGCTGGATCGCTATGGCCGCGATGTGGTTGAGGCATCCATTGACGAGATGCGCCGCCGGGCGGCCCAGCAAATGCGCGCTTCCATCGCCCATATACCCGATGGTCAATATAACAGCGTTTCGTGGGTGGATTCCGATGGCGTTGTGGATGAGCCATTGAAGATCAATCTTTCCATTGAAAAGCGGGAGGGTGATTTATATTTCGATTTCTCCAACTCCTCGCCACCCTGTAAGGGGCCCATGAATTCCGTGATCGCGACCACGCGATCCTCGGTCTATTTGGCCATGAAACATATTTTCCCGGAAGTGCCCATCAATGCGGGTACCTTTGAGCCTTTGCATATTACCGATCCGGTGGGAACCTTCCTCTATGCGGAATATCCAAGACCGGTGTCGGGTTGTGCTGCGGAGGTTAGCCAGCGAATCGCCGAGGCGGTCTTTGCCGCCCTGGTTTCGGCCCTGCCAGACCGCCTGTTTGCCGCACCTGCGGGGACCTCAGGTAATTTCGCCCTGGGCGGCATGGACGAGAGGCACAACAAACCTTATGTGATGTATCTGTTCACCGGCGGCGGTTATGGCGGCAGCCTGCACGGTGATGGCCTTAGTAATGGTTGTTCCACGATCGGCATTTCCACCATGCAGCCGATTGAGGTGTTGGAACAACGCTATCCCGTTTTGTTTCAGGAATTTGCCCTGCGTGAGGGATCTGGCGGTGCGGGACAACAACGCGGGGGCTTCGGTGTGGATTATGCTCTGCAGATCCGCCAAGGCTGGGGACGGGCCTCGTTCGTCATGGATCACGGACGCTATGGCCCCCAAGGTGTCCTGGGCGGCAGTGATGGCGCCGTAAACCGCGTCCGTGTAGAGCGGGCGGACGGGACCTATATTCCACCGCATTTGTCCAAGGACCAGGATATTGAAGTCGTCGAAGGTGATATCATCCATGTCTCCACTCCAGGGGGTGGTGGCTATGGCGATGCGAACCTGCGTGAACCGGCCTTGATTGAGCGTGATATTCAACGCGGCTACTACAGTCCCGAGCTGGCGGATGAGCTTTGGGGTGATCAAAAATAGCCTGGTACGACGAATGGTTGCCGGCTAACCGCTCATTAACCATTTTCCGGCACTCTGCCTAAAGAATTTAAGCGGAGGGCCACAATGGCCGATTATGATTTCGGACTATTTTCCTGTCTTGTTGTCGATGACAGCTCGTATATGCGGACCCTGATGTCCGCGTCCTTACGGGCTATCGGCGTCGGTAATGTTAAAACCGTGGACGACGGCGGCCAGGGCATCGACTTTCTGCAGTTGGTAACATCAGACCCCATGAAGGCTGGTATGCAGAATGTGGATATCATTTTCTCCAACTGGCAGATGAGCCCCGTCGACGGCATGATGCTGTTGCGCTGGGTGCGTCGCCATAAGGAAAGCCCAAATCGATTTATACCCTTTGTCATGGTGACGGGGTATGCGGACAGGGAAAAAGTGCGCGAGGCCCGCGCCATGGGCGCGACGGAAATGCTGGCAAAGCCATTTTCCGTGGTCAATTTGGGGCAACGCCTTTTGCAGGTGGTCAACCGACCCCGGAAATTTGTCCATACAAATAAGTATTTCGGTCCGGATCGCCGTCGCAATCAAAAGGAAATTCCCCCCGGCAAGGACCGGCGTAAAAATGACGAACGGAATATAGAGGTGGTTCATGTCTAACGCAGAAGCCCAAGGCAAGGCCGAAAAAGTTCCCGGTGTCCGGTTTTATATCATTCGCAATATTTTGAAGGATAAAGCCTCTGGTGGCGGTGTTGGACCCGGTGACAAGGGCGGTATCCCCATCGAAGCGATCCAGGCGGCAGAGGCCGAATTCAACAAGATGGCAGAGGACTATCCCGATTGGGTGCAAAGTCTAATCGATGAGCTGTCCGAAAATTATCGCCGTTGTATTGATACGCCCGAAACCCGGCATGAGAACGTCGCCACCATTCACGACATTGCCCATGATATGAAAGGGCAGGGTGGCACTTTCGGCTATCCCCTGATCACGAATTTTGGCGAATCTCTTTATAAATGCACTCACAAGTCTGAAGAATGCAGCGATAATTTGGTGGGGCTGATCAAAGCCCATGTGGACGGCATGAAAGCCGTTATCAATGGACGGGTTGCTGGTGATGGCGGTGAAATCGGCCAGGAACTGCTGGCCTCGTTGGAAAAAGCCATCGAGAAATATTCCGCAGACGACGATCAAGACTAAACCGGACCCTATTCGCCAGGCAATAAATCGCCCGGAATTTGTGCTTCCGGTTTCGATAGAAAATTCAAAACCTCAAACAAAAAACGGCCGCTCTGATGAGCGGCCGTTTTCGTTTGTGATGTAACGCCGCAAGAGGTTTAGGCGGCTTCCTCTTCGTTGGCGGGTGGGTCGCGCAACACATAACCACGCCCCCAAACCGTCTCGATGTAGTGTTCGCCACCTGTCGCATTCGCAAGCTTTTTGCGTAATTTACAGATGAAAACGTCAATGATTTTCAATTCCGGCTCATCCATGCCACCGTAAAGATGGTTCAGGAACATCTCTTTGGTGAGCGTCGTGCCCTTACGCAGAGAGAGCAGCTCCAACATGGCGTATTCTTTACCGGTCAGGTGCAGACGCTGCGCCTCAACCTCGACTGCGCGGCTATCGAGATTAACCGTCAGCTTGCCTGTTTTGATAATCGATTGTGAATGGCCTTTTGAGCGTCGGACGATGGCATGAATCCGTGCCACCAACTCGCGCTTGTCAAAGGGCTTGGTCATATAGTCGTCAGCACCAAAACCTAAACCCCGGACCTTATCATCCGGCTCTGACATACCTGACAAGATCAGAATTGGCGTTTCCACTTTGGCAACACGAAGTTTCTTCAAAACATCGTAGCCATGCATGTCCGGCAAATTTAGATCTAAAACAATGATGTCGTAGTCGTAAATCTTACCAAGATCCAGGCCTTCTTCGCCCAGATCAGTGGCGTAAACATTGAAGCCATCGCCCTGCAGCATCAGATCGATGCTTTTCGCCATGGCCGTATCATCTTCTATGAGTAAAACCCGCATTTCCGTCCTCCCGTCTACCGATCGTTAACCAAGGTTAACTTTGCTAGGTTAATGAATCATTAACAGAAAGTATTAAGCAAGATTTATCTGTCTTTTTTTACCCATCCGGTCTGCCCTTTACCGAAACTTAAGCTCAAAGGGCAAAGATGCCAGCATCGACCCCGCTGAAATTTTGTGTGTCAAAGAGTCTCGTGAAAACTGCATTAAGCGAAATCGACCAAATTCCACCGCATCAGTTTTATGGCCGTGTCGGCGGCGTACGCGGCCTGACGCTGGAAGTCTGTGGAGCGCAAACCGCATTGAGCGTCGGCTCCCGCTGTGCTGTGCAAACCCGCGATGGCCGCTCCGTTATGGCGGAAGTCGTGGGATTTAACGACAATGCGGCGGTATTGCTGCCCTACGGCACCCTTGAGGGCATCGGTATGGGCTGCAAGGCTCTGGTGGACGAGCATAATCCAAAGGTTTATCCGAGCGACCGCTGGCTGGGCCGCGTGGTCAATGCCATGGGTGAACCTATTGATAATAAAGGGCCTTTGCCCCGTGGCAACCAGGCCTATCCCTTGCGGGGCGTGCCGCCGCAGGCCCATGCGCGCCAGCGGGTAAAAGGCAAGGTGGATATGGGCGTCCGCGCCCTGAATACATATGTCACCATGTGCCGTGGCCAACGTATGGGCATCTTTGCCGGCAGTGGCGTGGGTAAATCGGTGCTGATGTCCATGTTGGCCCGTTATACCGCCTCGGACGTGGCGGTCATTGGCTTGATCGGCGAACGTGGCCGCGAGGTGCAGGAATTCATTGAGGATAATTTGGGCGAAGAAGGTCTTGCGCGCAGTGTTGTTGTTGTCGCCACGTCGGACGAGCCTGCGTTGATGCGCCGGCAGGCCGCCTATATGACCATGACCCTGGCAGAATTTTTTCGCGATAATGACCAGGACGTCTTATGCATGATGGATAGCGTCACGCGATTCGCTATGGCCCAGCGCGAAATCGGGCTCTCGGGCGGCGAGCCCCCCGCCTCAAAAGGTTACACCCCCTCGGTCTTTGCCGAACTGCCGCGTCTGTTGGAGCGCGCCGGTCCCGGCACCGGTAAGGGCGGCATAACGGGCTTGTTTACGGTACTTGTCGAAGGCGACGATCATAACGAACCTATCGCCGATGCCGTGCGCGGTATTCTGGACGGTCATATCGTGCTGGACCGCAGCATCGCCGAACGCGGGCGCTTTCCCGCCATTGATATTCTGCGCAGCCTCTCGCGAACCATGCCGGGGTGTAACAGTGAAGACGAAAACATAATTGTGCGGCAATCCCGGCGCCTGATGGCTGCCTATTCGAATATGGAAGAGTTGATCCGCCTGGGCGCCTACCGCGCCGGTTCCGACCCGGAGGTGGACGAGGCGATCCGGTACCACGATGCATTGGAGGCATTTTTGAGTCAGAACCAAAGCGAAGGCTGCAGTTTGGAAGACGGTTACAATCAGTTGGCCGATATATTGGCCGCGGGGGCGAGTTAAATGAATATTCGAGGGTTTGGCGCTTTGGCGCGTATGCATCGGTTTCGTATGGATCAGCACCGGCGCAAGGCGGTCGAGATTGAGGCCATGCGGGCGGGCTTTCAGGCACAGGATGCCGACCTGGACCGGGATTTGGCGCGTGAAAAAGGTGCCTTGCAGTCTGATAATATGGCGATGACCGACTTCGCCGCCTATTTGAAACGATTGGAAGAACGCCGGGAGACCCTGGCAGCCTCAATTGCCGAGGCAAGCCGTGCCCTGGACCGGGTGAACGAACATATGGCGATCGAATATCGCGAAGCTAAGAAGTTCGAGCTGGCCCTGGAGCGTGAGGAAAAGCGCAAAAAACATGAGGCTGATAAGGCCGAACAGGCAATGCTGGATGAAATCGGTCTGACCTATCGCGACCGGACAGCCATATAGCCGGGTTCAGAAAGGTTTTAATTCGACGCCAGTAGGTCGAAAACGGCAGCGTCGATGAAGTTACTGTCCACGACACCTTCCGGGTAGGAACCTGCCATATGGCCCCAGATAGAGGGGATTGGGAGCAGGCTGGCGTTGGGCATTTGGGCCACCTCACGCCGGTTGTCCTCGACCCTGAAATAGAGGTCGGTTTCGCAGGGCATGACCAAGGCCTTGGCCCGGATTGCGCCAAGGGCGGCAGAGAAATCACCCTGGTATAGGTCATTCGCGCTGATATCGGCATGCTGCCAACTCCACAACATGGCGAGGATATCATTGGCATTTGATTTTTTTAGAAAACCTTCCCAACGCTCGACCACGAATTCTTCGACCGAAGCATAGCCCAGGGATCGCCAGGCCTCTTCACGATAAAACCCCTGGCTTAGGGCCCAACCGGCATAGACCCGGGCCATGGCGGCCAGGCCGCGTTCGGGCGTAGCGTCGAACCAACCGCAATTATCGACATTGTTGCCGCCACCGATGTCGCCGCCAGCATTTTGGCCCGGGCGCCAATTGCTATCCAGTGTCAGGGTCGCCTTCAGGCCTTGCAGGAACAGTTGATTGTGTGGACTGGGTCGCGCCGCACCGCATATGCAGCAGATCCGCGCCACCTGATCCGGGAACAGCGCCCCCCAATGAAAGGCCTGTATCGCCCCCATGGAGCGGCCATAGACCATGGCGATATGCTCAACGCCAAAAACCTCTGCCAGCAAACGGTGCTGGGCCATGACGTTGTCGTAAATGGTAAATTGCGGCACCTGCGTCGGGTCCAAGGGCTGGGGTAGGTGGCCGGGTAAATGGCTGGGGGAGGTTGAGAGCCCATTGCCGAACATATTGATGACCACGATGAAATATTTCGTCGGATCAAGGGGGCGTCCGGGCAGAATGGACGGCTCCAGATTGATATGACGGCCACCAAATGGTGTCGGACAGACGATGACGTTGGATTTATCAGCTGCCAGTTCACCGTACGTTTTGTAGGCGAGTTGCGTATTGGCAGAGGTGCGGCCCGATTGCAGTTGGACATCGCCAAGATCAAAGACCTGATAATCGGTCATGTCAGCCGTCCCTGTGCGCTTTCAAGTTAATCACCGTCCGGCGTCTGTGGATCGATGCTGGGGTCGACCGCGGCCAATAAAGCGGGCCAGTAGGCTTCTGCCAAGGGGCCATCGGCGGCAGCTTCAAGCACCTCAATCGTGGTCTTCGCGCCCTTGATGTCAACGCCGGTTTCTGCCGCCAAATCGACGGCATATCCCATGTCTTTCAACATGTAATTGATAGAGAAGGCACGCAGGGGAAAGATACCCGGCAGCATGGCCTTGACGCCATGATTGCGCAAAACGAAACTATCGGCGGATCCTTTGGCCAAAGTGTCCAGCAACAGGGCACCGTCCAGGCCGGCCCGGCGTCCAATGGTCAATGCTTCGGCCACCGCATTGACGGTTTCGGCGACAATCATGTTGTTAAGAATTTTCACCACCTGGCCACTGCCAACCCCGCCACAGAGCGTGATATCGTTGGCATAACAGGCGATCAATGGCTCTATTCGGGCAAAGACAGCCTCTTCCGCGCCAACCATAACGGCCAGGGTACCGTCACGGGCGGCCTGACGGGTTCGCGCGATGGGGGCATCGGCATAGTCGATGCCCTTGGCCTTGAATTGCGCCGCCAATTCCTTGGTCAAGGCAACGGGGGCCGTGGTGGTATCAACAATTGTCTGCCCGGATGTCATGTGGGGCATCAGGCCGTCGCAAATCAGCTGCAATTGCACCCCGGACGGCATGGAGATAAATACCGTGCCGCAATTTTTGGCGATATCCTCCAAACTATCCGCGACCCCCATATTGGCAGCGCGCGCCCGGTCCAGGGGGGCGGGATCAATGTCATAGGCAATGACAGTCCGGCCTGATTTGGTGTGCAGGTTGTGGCACATGGGCTCTCCCATAACACCAAGGCCAATGAAACCAATTGTATCTGACGTCATGGGCCTATCCCTTCGCTGCGCTGGCACCGGCGATGCGGCCAAAGACCGAACCGGACATCAGGCCCGTGCCGCCTGGATAGTTGAAATAGAACAGTCCGCCAATCATTTCACCGGCTGCATACAGGCCGGGGATGCCATGGCCGTCCGTATCGATCACATTGGCATCCGTATCGACGCGAACACCGCCAAATGTGAAGGTAATGCCACAGGTGACGCCAAAGGCCATATAGGGGGGTTCATCCAGGGTATTGGCCCAATTCGTTTTATCCACCGTCAGACCGTTGGTGCGCCGGCCGTCCTTTACCGTGGGATCGAAGGGAATATCTGTCTGTACGGCGGCGTTATAGGCCGCGACTTCACGCAGGAACTGCGCCGCATCGACACCTTCCATTTGGGCCACCAGGCCTTCCAATGTATCCGACTGCGCCTTTGTGACCTCACGAATGCGGTATTCGTCCCGCAACAGGTGGACGGTTTTCTGATCGAACACCTGATAGGCGAATTGCCGTGGTTGATTGAGTATTTCGCGGCCATATTTGGCGTAGGTGTAATTACGGAAATCGGCACCTTCGTCGACAAATCGCTTACCATCCGCATTGATGATCAAGCCGAAGGGATAGCTGTGTTTCTGGAAACCGTCGCCAACCGCAAGATCACCAAATTCAGGCGCATTCCGATCCCAAGCCACGGCGTGACAGCCAGACCAGTTGCCCCGTGGGCTGGCACCGGCCTCCAATGCCATTTGGATGCCGTCACCGGTATTAAAGCGGGTGCCGCGTACGGGGGCCAACTCCCAACCCGGGCCCAGATAGCGGGTCCGCATCTCCGCATTCGCTTCAAACCCACCGCAGGCCAAAATGACTGCTTTACCATGTAATTTGGCCGTTTTCCCATCCTGACGCAGGTTGACGCCATGCACCCCGTCGTCATCCTTGATCAATGACAAGGCGCGGGCGTTATAGCGAATTTCGATGCCGTCCCGGCCACAGGCTTCCGTCAAACCCTCAACCAAGCCAGGGCCGCCGCCCCAGGCTTCCACGGTCAGGCCGCCCCAGAACTTGAATTTCCCGTCAATCTTAAAGGCTTGTTTGGCAAACAGGGGTAAATAGCGCATGCCCTTGCCTTGCAGCCATTTCAGGGTCGGAAAAGATTGTTTGATCAAGATTTCGGCCAAGTCCGGATCGGTCCTGAAATCCGTCACCTTACCCATGTCGTCGAAAAACTGTTCTTCGGTATAAGTGCCAAAATCGGTGTTATTTGCTTCTTCGTCGGATAGATCCGGCATGAGATCAAGTATGTCATCATGGCCGTTGTAGACCGTGCGTATGGCACCTGCTGTAAAGCGTGTATTGCCACCAGCCTCATCGGGTGGTGCGCGTTCCAGAACAACAACCGATGCGCCGGCCTCACGGGCGGAAAGGGCGGCACACAGGGCGGCATTCCCGCCACCGACGACTATGACGTCAAATTCGGGCATTTATCTTTTCTAACCTCTGATCTGATCTAAAACGGGCAGGATATAGTTGCGAAATTGGTCGGGGTCTTCCGACATGGGGAAATGTCCCAACCCTTCCATGATAGTCGCCTGGGCACCCTTGATGCGGGCGGCGGTACGCAGGGTATCTTCGGGCGTGCAGGAAAAATCGTATTCCCCGGTCAACAGATAAACAGGGCATTGGCTGGTGTCGATATCGCCCACCCGGTCGCGATAATCGCTGTCGGCGCGATAGAAATACAGATCACCCTTGAAGACACCGGGGCCACTTTGTAAATAACCCCACAGGGTCTCCCAACGGTATTCGTCAGGGCATTGCGGGGCCACCAGACCCGACACCAGGGCGGCGGAAACCTCTCCCCCGTGCACATCGGGCCGATGCAACCATTCAGTGTCGTACCAGGGCTCCTGATGGTCCGCGCCTTCCAAGCCTATAACGGCGCGCAGCTCCTTGCCATGGGACAAGGCCAGTTGCAGAACGATCCGTCCACCCATGGAGCAGCCCATGATCACCGGGTTCTCCAACTCCAGCCCCTGGCAGACCGCCATGACCGTATCAACATACAATTCGGTGGTAAGCTTGTACTCTTCCAAATGATAGCCAAGGGGCGGTAAACTCTTGCCATGCCACGGCATATCGAAAGCTATGACACGGTAGTCTCTGGTAATACCAGGGTCATTTAATAGATGCCGGTATTGACTGCCATCTGCACCTGCCGTGTGTAGGCAAAGTAAGGGAATCCCGCGACCGGCCTCCTCAAAATAGACACGGTTCTGCCGGCCCTGGATGTCAAGCTGCATGTAGCGACCGGTTGCCGGCTCTATCTTAACGACCATGGGTGGCCTCTTGCATGCGATCTCCCGGACCTGGGCCAGCCTTGGCAAGTACCTCCTTGAAGTATCGTAGGTTCGCTATAAACGGGTGAAGATCACCTTCAATCCGGGCCATCCCCAGCTTACACATAGCAAAGATATCGTGATAGCCGGGCCGCGGCATAGGCTGGCAAAACAACGGCCAGGCGGCAGCATCAATATGGATTGCGAAGACCCAGGGATGTAACAACAGCGGACCAGGTGTGACGGATATGACGCGGCCTTTTTGAATACAGAGATAATGCGCCTGATCGCCGATTTGCAGCATGAATTCCAGGTCGATGAAACGGCCGCGCCGGATCAAGCTACCGTCGCCGTTGGCGCGCTCCGCCATCCTCTCTAATTCTGCCGTAATGTCTGTCGTGTCTGTAGCGTCTGTCATGACCCCACCATAAAGGGGCCTCGACATATGGTCAAAACTCTACTGCCGCGCGTTACCGACTTACTTGGAATAATTTGTAGTTTTCAGCCAAACCGGGCACCAATGGTATGGCCGTCAACCAGCCGGGTGGTTGACCTTGTTCCAGGCGCATCAACAGGGTTAGGGGCCCATCTGTGCTGCGATAGTTGCTGGCTTCGGGATCATCGGGGCAGATCAAGACAAAATCGATCCCACGCCTTTCGATCAATGCCTGGGCCGGGGCCAATTCAGTGGCACGAAAGAAGTTGATGGTATCCACGATCCCGGCGGTGTTGCGGTGATACGGCGTGGCCACCACGGCATGGTGGCTATGAAACAGCAATGCAGGTCCGGCATAAATGAAGTTGAACAGTCGATAGGCGCGATCAGGGTAGGTCTCGCCCAGGTAACGGGCCATTTCGGCTACATCACAACTCGCCCCCTGTTTGGCCATGGGCATTGCCTTGCGTATCAACCCGGCACCGATCAGGGGACCCGTTGCAAGCAGGATTACGGCACAGATGCGCACCATCGCAGACCCCATGCCTGGCCGCTGAAAGCGCGCGAACAGGGCCTGCAACAGGGCAATGCAAGGGGGCAGGGACAGCACTTGTGCATAGCCCATCCAGCGTGCTTCAGCCATGGCCATGGCCAGGGAAAGGGCAAGAAAAATTGCCAAAATCAGCCAATTTAGCCTGTGCTCGTCCCTACTGCGGCGAATTTGGCAGGCCAGGGCGGGAACCGCGATCAGGACCAGGCCAAGGTGGGCTACGGCCTTTGGGGCGGTTCGGGACAGGTTGGCGAAGTTCAAAGCCGGGCTGACTTCGGCATTGTGGCGAAACCAAACCTCATAGACCAGGGGATCCATGGCCGCCATGGGACCATTTAAGAACTCCGGCAGCCAAATTCCCATAATAGCGAGGGTGAGGGCAGCACCGGCGATGGCGGAAATCAGCCGCAGTACGGGGCCGCTTAGGGGCAAAATCTGGGCGATTGCGACGCCGGCAGTTAATATTGCGAACAGAACCAGATGCACCAGCGACAGGCGGTCGAAAGCAGTTGTCGTCAAATTATCCAGGGGACGTTCGAGAACCAGGGCCAGGGCCAGGCAGAGGCACAGGGCAACTAGGAAATTTCGCAGGCGGGAGAGGTAGTGGCCACCATGGATAATCCAGGCCATCGTCAGGGCGACGAGGATCATAGCCGCGCCCAGGGCACCTTCGATGCTGACCCACAAACCAATGGCCGCCGGAATAGCCGCAAAATAGGGCAATTTTCTAGGGCAATGGCCTTGGCTTAGGCGCAAGGCAAAGCCCAATTGCCAGATGAACAGCAAAATATTCAGGCCATGATGGTCCGGCCGGCCAACAGCGAACTGAAACGTGATGAAAAACTGGACCGCAAACAGCAGTCCCAAAAACGCCAATAACACTGATAACGCCGGGCCATTTTGATTAAATAGGGGCTGACAGGCCCACAACAGCACCACAATGGTCAAAATATGCAGGACCGGGCTGATCACTGCGGACCAGGCGAACAAGGCACCATCGAACCCCATAAACGGCGCACCAAGGGCACCACCAAGCAGCAATAATAGGTCTAACGGCCGGGTCCAGTGCAGAACCTCGCCAAATGGCGTATTGCTGCGCTCGGACACCGGATCGTACCACATACCGCTGTGGGCCAGATCCATGACCCGAAGCACCCGCATATAAGCATCCGGACCAATCAATCGACCATCAAGGACGAACCAATCCGCCAGTCCTTGCAGCACGATGTGGCTACCCAGGACCAACAGGGTCGGGATCAGGGCTAACAGGCATAACCGGCGCAGGCTCATAACCTCACCTGATACAGCCGCCATTGTCTCAAGGCGGGGGGCAATTCCAGGGCCTGGAGCCAGACACGGTTCGAAAGATCATAGGGGCCGTAGATCAGGCTCTCCCGGTCCCCCGGACAGGTCAGAACCAGATCGATTTGTCGATCTTTGATGATCTTGCGCGCGACTGTCGGGTCGTCAGAATTAAAGAATGCCAAGGTATCAAGGCCACCCTGGGCATTGCGAAAATACGGCGTGGCGACGACCTCGTGTGGACTGCGATACAGGATTGCCGGCCCTATGGTCATGTAGGAAATGATGCGTTGGGGCATTTGAAAACGTGACTTCAGGTGGCGGGCCATTTCGTCCTGGGCGCATTTTGTATGCTCCGCCTCAGCGTCCCGCATCTGGAATGAAAGCGCATAAAAGCCAAGGGCAAAGCAAGCGATCAAAACGATGCGGAGAAAAGACGATATAAAAATATTATTTAAATTCAATGCTTTAAATAATCGTCCTAACAATGAACAATAGCCCGGTAATGCCAACAAGGTAACATATGGTGCCCAGCGAATTTGTATTACGGCCAGGACCAGGTAAAGAATAAGACCGCAAACTAGCAAAATCCACGGCCATCGCGCCTCATTCGGGTCGGATCTGCTGATTTGCCACAGGCCATAGGGGAGGGCAACCAAGGCAGGGCCTACATAAAGAAATAGATCAGAAAAATTTTGCAAGCCTTTGGTTTCACCGGCATATTGAAATATCGCGTTGGCGAATATCGGGTCTTGTCCGGACAATGGCCCGTGAAAAAAAGCGGGATAGATCAGATATTGGCAAATGGGCACAGCAACGAAGGCAAGCAGGCCGGGCCAACGGGCCGGAACAACAGCTGCCACGAAAAAAGCGCTCGCAGTTAACATTAATAAAACGATGTAAGAAATTGATATTGTATCATAAAGAGAAGTGAATAATATTTCAGATGGATGCTCAAGTATGACCGCAGCAATGCTGATCAAGGTCAGGAGAACAGCAAATGCCAGACCTGACCAGGCAGCCACGCGTGCTGTAGGACTAGGCATCAACCAGCGCAGGCCCCAAATCGCGAATACCAGGGCAATGGCCAGCAAACCCTCGACACTGACCCAGAGCATCAATCCCAATGGCAGGGCCGTCACCGCGGCCCAGAGGACACTGTTGCGTTGTAGAGCACGGATCTGTGCGCCCATGGCCCAGACGAACAGATATAGCAACAGAGCGTGGTGATCGGGCCGCCCTGGCGCGAACTGGAAATCGAGAAACAATTGCAGGGGAAACAGCAATCCCAGCCAGAACAATGCCCCATATGGCAACAGCGCGCGCGCCGCCCATAACAGTGTCAGTAGAGTTAGGATGTGGAGGAAGGGCGATAGCCAGACGCCTGCTTGATGCAGGGCACCCTGCGTGCCCATTTGTGGTGCCAGAAAAACTGTGCCGGCCAGCAACAGGATATCCAGGGGGCGGGTCCAATGCAGGCTGTGGCCGTAGGGTGTGTTGGCGCGATCGATGCGGTCGTCAAACCAGACCTCGGAGATTGCCGGGGCATCGAGCAGCTTTTGCACCCGGACGAGGCGCATATAGCTGTCGCTATCGAATAGCGCGCCCTGGAAAACTGCGCCGTCCTGTCGCTCCGCCAGCCACCATTGGGCGGCCAGCAGGGCCATAAGGGATACGATGATCAGATAGATATTTCGCATTAAACGAAGCCGTATGAGTGGTCATTTCTCCTCATGATATTCGGCTTCGGTGTTAACGGACCAGATATTCGATTTATCGGATTTATCTGCGATGATGTTATCCACCGCAACCATGGCTGTCAGCATGGAATGATCCATGTTGTTATAGCGGTGCATGCCGTTGCGGCCGAGGAGGTATAAATTCTCCAAACCGTCGGTAAAGTCGCGAACTTCATCGAATCGTTCATAGCTGCCGAAATAGGCGGGATAGGTCTTGGGCACCCGGATCACGACCTGATCCAACACCGCATCAGGTTCAATAACGTTGATTTTCTGCAATTCCTGAATGGCGAATGCGCTCAACGCATCGTTGTCCATGGTCCATAAATCATCGCCTTCATCACAGAAATATTCCAGGCCGATCCAGACATGGTCCGGGTTGGCGACCAGATAGGGGCTCCAATTATTAAAAAACTGCAGGCGTCCCACTTTGACGCCGGGTTCCTGGACATAGATCCAGTTATCGGACATTTTTTCGCCTATATCCCGGCCCGTGGCGTCACCGCCCAGTTTCAATTTTTCCAACAATAGACCCACCGTGATAAAATCCCGGTAAATCAGGCCGTCAGACACTTCCGCTGCCCCCGAAGGCGGACTGGGCTCCATGGCATCCATTAATTGCCGCACATCGGTAGTGGAGAAGTAATAATCACCTGTTATATCCCGCGGGGTACCCGTGCCATTGATCATAGTGGCACCGACTATTTGGCCGTTTTCATGGCGTACGCCCGTTACTTTGGCGTTCATATGAACTTCACCGCCACGTTCCCGGATCATCTCCGTCACCCGCTCCCACATCTGGCCGGGGCCGTGCTTGGGATAGAGGAATTGTTCGATCAACGAGGTTTCCACGTCTTTTTGAGATAGATTTTTCCGGGACCGGAAGACGGAACCCAGAGCATGTTTGACGATGCCCAACAAAGACAGCCCTTTGACCCGCTGGGCCCCCCATTCAGCGGAAATCTGCGCACAGGGCACGCCCCAGACCTTTTCCGTATAGTCCTTGAAAAAGGTGTCGTAGAGGCGGCGGCCAAAGCGGTTGATGAAGAAGTCTTCCAATGACGTCTCGGGCCGGATGGGCAGGATTTGGCTGCGCAGAAAGCTGAAGCCGATCAATATGGTCGCACCAAGGCCCAGTTTGCGCAGGGTTTCCAGGTTCAGGGACAGCGGGTAATCAAATAATTTACCGCCCCATAGAATGCGTGATTTTCGCGCCCGCACCAGCATGACGTCGTCCACCTGATCCGGGTTCGGGCCATCGGCCGGCATATCAAGCCAGCGGGATTTATTCTGATATCCCAATGCGATAGGGCCATTTTTGCCGTCCTGCCGGCCTTGCAAAGGCAGAATACGGGACCACCAGTCCATCACCCGGTCAGATTTTGAAAAGAACCTATGGCCGCCAATATCAATGCGGTTGCCCTTGTGCACAAAGGTGCGGGCGATGCCGCCCACATTGTCGGAGCCTTCATAGACAATTGGCTTTATATCGGTGCGCTCCAATAGCTCTAACGCTGTGGTCAGGCCCGCGGGCCCACCACCGATGATGATGGCCGTGCGTTGATTTTCCGATTGTGCGCTCATGCTGAGAACAGGACCAGTTTGCGGACCACGAAATTAAATCCAAACGAGGTCACCGCGGCACCAATTTTGGCAACTAACAGGGATAAGGCCGCAACCTCAATACCCAACCACATCATGCCTTCGTTGACCGCCAGACCACCGACGCCAATCGCAACAAAAATGAGCAATTCGAAGCCTTTATTGGACATCTTTCGCTTGGCGAATGCCCAATGTACAGAGCCTACATAGGCCACAAATGCACCCACGGCGAAGGCAATGGGATTGGCGATCAGGTAATGCGCACCAAACACCGTTGCGAGAATATACAACAGCGAAATATCCACCGCCAACGCCACAGCGCTTACGACCAAATATCGCGGAAATTCGGAGCCTACAACACCGGTCACCACAGCGGGGACAGGCTTGCTATAGGTCTCTTGCTCAAAAGCTAGTTGCGACATACGATCCTCTCCCTCAGGGAGACATGTATTTGGTGGCGGTGATATCGCGCGCCAGTGATGCCTCTCACATTCCATGTGAATTCAATCAGACCCGTCGTATAACCAGAACTTATGGTATGACGGATCATGGTAAAGACTGCGTAAAGATTTTGGGGGTCGCATATGGACGATGAACCGTTTCATCCTGTAAAAGCCTATCGTGATGAGGAATTTTTAAGCGGCCGGTCGGCTAGGCCCCTGCGTATTCTGGCCGAATATATGGAGCCCGAAGAGCGTTTTCGCGAAGCACATGTGCGCGATACTATCGTGATTTTCGGCTCCGCCCGCATAAAATCTGCCGAAGTCGCGCAAAACGCCTTGAAAACAGCCATTGCGGAAGGGGGGGATGTGACCAGGGCAGAAAAAGCCGTGAAAATGTCCCGCTTTTATGAGGAGTCCCGCGAACTCTCTTCCCGCTTGACCAAATGGTCGAAAAGCCTGGATCGGGTGGATAAACGCTTCGTCATTTGCACCGGCGGCGGGCCCGGCATCATGGAAGCGGCCAGCCGTGGCGCGTCGGAGGCGAAAGGCCTTAATATCGGGCTGAATATATCTCTACCGTTTGAGCAGTTCGCCAACCCTTACGTGACCCGGAACCTGGCCTTTGAGTTCCACTATTTCTTTACCCGGAAATTCTGGTTTGCCTATCTGTCAAAGGCTATCATCGCCATGCCCGGCGGCGTCGGAACCTTGGATGAATTGTTCGAAACCTTGACCTTGATGCAAACGGGCAAGATCCGCAAAAAAGTGCCAATAGTACTGTACGGTAAGGAATATTGGGACCGGGTGGTGGATTTCGATGCCCTGGTTGAATTCGGAACCATCGACGAGGAAGATTTGAAGCTGTTCCACCGCGCCGACAGTGTGGACGAAGCCTTTGATTATCTGACCCGGGAATTGACGGAAAACCATCTCGCGGATCCCGATCCAATTATGTAGTGGCCAAACATGTAGTGGAGAGTATTGATGAACGGTATCTTGCGCGGCCTACGGGTAGTCGAAGGTTCTGCCTTTATTGCCGCCCCCAGTGCGGGCATGACCCTGGCGCAAATGGGGGCGGAGGTAATCCGCTTTGACCCCTTGGGCGGTGGTTTGGACTATCGACGCTGGCCCGTGACCGATACCGGGGAAAGTCTCTATTGGGCCGGTCTGAACAAGGGTAAGAAATCCTTTGCGGTGGATATTCGCAATCCCCGCGGGCGGGAGCTCTTAACCCAGCTCATTTGTGGACCCGGCGAAAACAGCGGTATCTTTCTGACGAATTTCCCCACTTCGGGCTGGATGTCCTATGACAACCTAAGGGCGCAGCGTGAAGATCTGATCATGCTCAATATCAAGGGCAACCGGGATGGCACGTCCGAGGTCGATTATACGGTCAATCCGGCCACGGGATTTCCCAATCTGACGGGCCCGGCAGGGGCGGATGCCCCGGTCAACCATGTCATGCCGGCCTGGGATATCGCCACCGGCTTGGCTGCCGTCAACGGCATATTGGCTGCTGATCGCCATCGCCGGATGACGGGGGAGGGGCAGTTTATCTCCCTCGCGCTCACGGACATGGCCTTTGCCACCTTGGGAACCCTGGGCTTTTTGGGCGAAACCCAGATCAATGGCAGCGAGCGGCCGGCGACAGGGAACGATCTCTATGGTGCCTTTGGGCGGGATTTCGTCAGCAAGGATGGCCGCCGGGTTATGATCGTGGCCATCACGGGGCGGCAATGGCCGGCCTTGGTGGAAACAGCTGGTATCGCGGCGGCTGTGGCGGAAATTGAAAAACGGCGTGGCCTGGACATGAAACGGGAAGGGGATCGTTTTCAGGCGACGGAAGAAATCGCCGCTTTGCTGGTGCCATGGTGCGCCGCGCAGGATTTCGCCGACCTTGCCGCAACCCTGACCGCAGGGGGGGTTTCATGGGGGCCTTATCAAAGTGTGGCCCAGGCCATGGCAGAGGATTGGCGTTGTTCCACGAAGAACCCTGTCTTTGAGGAGGTGGAGCAACCAGGTATCGGGCGTTATCTGACACCGGGTTCTCCCCTGGACTTTGGTGCCGCGCCACGCGAAACTGTACAGCCCGCCCCGGCGCTGGGTCAGCATACGGACCAGATTTTGTCCGATATACTGGGGCTAAGCGCGGGCGAGATCGCCAATTTGCACGATGAAGGCATTGTCGGCGGTGCTAATTAGTGGTTTGGGCCGACACTCCGGGTTCGGATTGTCGGCCCAAA
>JABJKS010000083.1 GCA_018660265.1 Rhodospirillaceae bacterium
CTGAGTTTGCAATTTGTCATGATGTGGCAAAAAAAGATAGTGTGCAAGTGTGCAAAAAGTGTGAATCGCTTTATTAGCGGCTAACCTATTGATATTATTAAATAAAATAGTGTGTAATACGCATTAGGAATCAAGTGCTCTATCCAGCTGAGCTACGGGCGCCCAAAGGCGGTGAACCTGTGGGTTGCTGGGTGATAGCATATCTTGGGGCGATAGCGAAAGTGGTGGCTTGAAAGTGCTGGCTTGAAAGTGCTGGGGCGGCTTGTACCATAGGCTTGTACCATAGGCTTGTACCAATGGGGGGCAGGGGATAAATTGGCGCTAATCTAAGCCAACGGAACAAACGTCTAAATTCGGGGACACGGACATGAGCGCCAATCCATACGAGACTGACCTGCCGATTACGGAAGCCAATTATCAGGCGCTGTCGCCGTTAAGCTTTCTGGCCAAGGCGGCCTGGACCTACCCCGACTATCCCTCTGTCATAGACGGCGATGCGCGCTATACCTGGGCCGATACCCATCAACGCTGCCTACGTCTGGCATCCGCCCTGACAAAGCGCGGCATTGGCACGGGCGATACGGTTTCGGTCATGGCCCCCAACGTAACGGCGGCCTTCGAGGCGACCTTTGGTATTCCCATGACCGGTGGGGTGATCAACGCCCTGAACTATCGTCTGAACGCCACCGAGATCGCCTTCATTCTGGATCACGGTGAATGCAAAATCCTGATCACCGACACGGAATTCAGCCCCGTTATCGAAGAAGCCCTGACATTGGTGAAACACCGGCCCATCGTCATCGATATTGAGGATCCGGCCGGACCTGGCGGCAAACCCCTGGGTGAGATGAATTACGAGGCATTTCTGGACACCGGCGACCCCGCGCATCAATGGTGCCCGCCGGCGGATGAATGGAACGCCATCGCGTTGAACTATACCTCCGGCACCACGGGAAATCCCAAGGGCGTGGTCTATAGCCACCGGGGCACCTATTTGAACACCATGGGCAATATCGTGGCCTGGAACATGCCGGCCCATCCGGTCTATTTGTGGACCCTGCCGATGTTCCATTGCAACGGCTGGTGTTTCGCCTGGTCCATCACCGCCATCGCCGGCACCCACGTTTGTCTGCGCGCCGTCGCACCGGGGCCGATCTATGACGCCATCGCCAATCACAAGGTAACTCATATGTGCGGTGCGCCCATTGTCATGCAGGTCATCGCCGGTGCCGCGGATGATGAAAAACGTCCCCTGCCCCATACCGTGAACATGTTCACGGCTGCCGCCCCGCCACCTGCTGCCGTGTTGGCGGATATGGCGCGTCAGGGTTTCAACGTCACCCATGTTTATGGCCTGACGGAAGTGTACGGCCCCTGCGTGGTCAGCGCCTGGAAAGCGGAATGGGATGTTTTACCACCCGCTGAACAGGCCCGCAAAAAGGCCCGGCAGGGCGTCACCTATCAGGTTCAGGAAGGCATGATGGTGGCTGATCCCGAGACCATGGAACCGGTGCCCATGGACGGGGAAAGCATGGGCGAAGTCTTCATGCGCGGCAATGTCACCATGAAGGGTTATTTGAAAAACCCGAAAGCCACCCAGGAAGCTTTCGCAGGCGGCTGGTTCCACACTGGGGATCTGGGTGTCTGGCACCCGGACGGCTATGTGGAATTGAAAGACCGCTCGAAAGACATCATCATCTCGGGCGGGGAGAATATTTCATCCATCGAGGTGGAGGATATTCTCTATTCCAACCCCAAAATCGCCGCCGTCGCCGTTGTCGCCAAGCCGGATGAAAAATGGGGCGAGACGCCGACCGCCTTTATCGAATTGAAACCAGGGCAGGACGCCACGGCGCAGGAGATTATCGATTTTTGCCGGGACAACATGGCGCACTATAAATGCCCGCGCGAAGTGATCTTCGATGATCTGCCGAAAACCTCCACCGGTAAGATCCAGAAATTCGTCCTGCGCGACCGGGTCCGGGAAGCCGGTTAGAGGCTGGTTGAGGGAGCCCGAGCATCAACGCCCCCTACACAGGCACCGGCCGCATTGGCGATAGTGCCCTTGCCGCCCGCCTTGGCCGCGAATTACAGGGCGAGATTTTGTTCGACCCCGCCAGCCGGGGCCGCTATTCCACGGACGCCTCGATCTATCAGATCGAACCCATCGGCGTGGTGGTCCCGCATGACGAGGCGGATGTGGTGCGCGCCATTCAAATTGCCAGCGATGAAGGCATACCCATTCTGCCCCGTGGCGGCGGCACCTCCCAATGCGGACAGACCGTGGGTGAGGCGTTGGTGCTGGATGTCTCGAAAAATCTGGCGGGTGTTATTTCGCTCGATGTGGAAAACCGCCGCGTAAAGGTACAGCCCGGCATGGTGCTGGACCAACTAAACGCCTACCTGAAACCGCATGGCCTTTTCTTCCCCGTCGACGTCTCCACCTCGTCACGGGCCACCATTGGCGGCATGACCGGCAACAATTCCTGCGGTGCACGCTCTATCCGTTATGGCCGTATGGTGGAAAACGTGCGCGCCATCGACGCTTTGTTGGCGGACGGCAGCAACATGCATTTCGGCCAACTACCCGGCGATTTCCAGGCCGCAGATATTCCTGCACGTTTTCGGGATATTGCCACGCCTCTGTTGGATTTGGGCCGTCGGGAAGCGGGCGAGATCGCGGCCCGGTTCCCGGATCTGCATACCGAAGGCGTACAACGCCGGGTCGGTGGTTACAACATTGATGCCCTGGTCCCTGGTGTGGGTTCGGAAAATCTGGCGCATTTGCTGGTCGGTTCGGAAGGCACCCTGGCCTTTTCGACCGCGATCGAATTGGATCTGTCGCCAATCCCCTCCAACAAAACCCTGGGCATTTGCCATTTCCCCAACTTTTATGCGGCCATGGATGCGACCCAGCATATTGTTAAGCTGGGCCCAGCAGCGGTGGAATTGCTGGATCGCACCATGTTGGATCTGGCCCGACAGATCGAATTATTCCGCCACACCATAGAACGCTTTGTCCAGGGGGAACCCGCCGCCCTGCTGTTGGTGGAATTTGCCGGTGAGGACGGCGATGAACAGCTGCGCAAACTGAAACAGCTGGTTGAGCTGATGGCCGATCTGGGCTTTCCCGACGCGGTGGTGGAGGCGACGGAGCCGAGCTTTCAAGCAGCGGTGTGGGAGGTGCGCAAATCCGGCCTGAACATCATGATGTCCATGAAGGGCGACGGCAAACCGATCTCGTTCATAGAAGATTGCGCCGTGCGCCTGGAGGATCTGGCCGAATATACCGACCGCCTAACGCAAGTCTTCACCAAGCACGGCACCACGGGCACCTGGTATGCCCATGCCTCGGTTGGTTGTCTGCACGTCCGCCCCGTGGTCAACCTGAAAGAAGAAGCCGGTGCCAAACAAATGCGCGCCATGGCCGAGGAAGCCTTCGCCATGGTGCGGGAATACAAGGGCAGCCATTCCGGCGAGCATGGCGACGGCCTGGTGCGATCGGAATTTCACCTGCCCATGTTCGGCCAGCGCATGGTGGACAATTTCGCCGAGGTAAAAAACATCCTCGACCCCACATGCCTGTTCAATCCGGGCAAGATCGTGGCACCGCCCAAGATGGACGACCGCCGGCTGTTCCGTTTCAAGCCGGACCATCAGACACCGGTGATGGAGACCGGGCTGGATTGGTCTGCCTGGGGCGGCTTTGCCCGCGCGGCGGAGATGTGCAACAACAACGGGGCCTGCCGCAAATTGGATCTGGCCGGTGTTATGTGCCCATCCTTCAAAGTCACACGGGACGAGGCCCATGTCACACGGGGCCGCGCCAATCTGTTGCGCCTGGGCGTATCGGGACAGTTGGGCGCGGCGGCCCTGCATTCCGATGCGATGGCCGAGGCGATGTCGTTATGCGTTGGTTGCAAGGGCTGCAAACGGGAATGCCCCGTGGGCGTGGACATGGCCGCCATGAAGATAGAGGTGCAGTATCAGCGCGCTAAAAAATCCGGCATATCCTTGCATGACCGCCTGGTTGCCTACTTGCCCCGTTATGCGCCCATCGCTGCGCGCCTGGCACCGTTGTTGAATTTGCGGGACCGGCTGCCTGGCCTGGCCTGGTTAAGCGAAAAACTATTCGGCTTCACCGCCAAGCGCACCTTGCCGAAATGGCGTCGGGATACTTTTCAGCCGGAACAGAACGCCTACGGTCCCATGCAAGGGGCGGAGGTGGTGTTGTTCGCCGATACCTTCAACAGCACCTTTGAGCGGGAAAACCTGGATGCCGCCATCGACGTTCTGGTCGCAGCGGGCCGGCGCGTCCATATCGCCCAGGCCCAAAGCGAAATCGATAACGACAGGCCCGTGTACAGGCCCGTGTACAGGCCTTTGTGTTGCGGGCGCACCTTCCTCTCTGCCGGGCTGGTCGATCAGGCCCGCGCCGAAATGACCCGCACGGTCACGGCATTGGCACCATTCGTCGCACGCGGCCTGCCTGTGCTGGGGCTGGAACCATCCTGCCTGTTGGCCCTGCGGGATGAATTCCTTTCCGTACTGCCCGGCGAACAGACGCAGGCATTGGCGGGACAGGCCATGTTGTTGGAAGAATATCTGGCCACAGAGCATGAGGCCGGACGCCTGGACCTCAATTTGGCGGCAACCGGCAAGGTTCTCCTCCATGGCCACTGCCACCAGAAAGCGCACCAGACGATGCCCGCCATGAATACCGCCCTGGGCCTGCTACCCGATATTGATGCCACAACGGTGCCATCAAGTTGTTGCGGTATGGCGGGGGCATTCGGTTACGGCGCGGACACCTACGAGGTTTCCCAGGCCATGGCTGAAGCCTCCCTGTTACCCGCCGTTCGTGATGCCAACCCGGCAACCACCCTGATCGCCAACGGCACGTCCTGCCGGCAACAAATCAAACACGGTAGCGGGCGGGATGCGGTGCATATGGTCCAGGTTCTGCGGCGGGCTTTGACAAATTAGAATCTATTAAGGGGCACAGGGTGTGTTGCAAAAGTCGCCAATTCTGGCCCTTTAAGTTTTCAGGCCGGATATTGGCAGAGTGTGTTGGTGATCCAAAGGATTGGCTTTGTGAGGTAGTAGATGGCTCTTTTTAGGCTTTGAAGGGCGATTTGGTGGCGCAAAAGCCGTAAATAGGCCTTGGCCAGCCGTTTCAGATTGATCGCCGCCGCCGTCAACCAGGCCTGGATCTGGAGGTTCCACAAACCACGGCGGTGGGCCCTGCTCAGGCCATGGCGGGCCTTGGCTTCGCCATGGATGCCTTCGACCAGGCCACGGTGGCGGTTCGCGACCGCTCTGTCGATGGCCAGACGTTTGCCGTGCCGCCGCCGAGCCCGCAGCAGCGCGCCATGGCCATCCTTGATGATCAAAGTGCGCGCCTTTGCCGTTGCAGGGAGGCAGAGCCGCCGCCAATCGCAGGCCGCGCAGTCTTGCCGCCGGGCCCGGTAAAAACGGCCATCACGCCCGGCTCTTGTCCGGGGCCGTAATGTTGCCCCGCCTGGACAGCGCACCAGATCATGGTGGGCGTCATACTTGAACCGGCTCAACGGCACCTTCGCCTTGCGGGTTCGTTGCGGCGGAATAACCGCGACCGTGCCACGTTGTTCCCCAGATATTGAGGGCCTGGTAATTGGAGCTATAGGCATAGCCTTTATCCGCCGTGACCAATCCCACATGCCGCCCGCTTAGGTCTTCAATGCGTTCCAATTGTGCCACCAGGGTGCCACCCTCGTGCACATCGGCGCTCACCACCGTGGCATCAACGACGATGCCGTGGGCACTGTCCACGGCCGTCAGCTGTCGATAACTGGGCTCCAAAACATGATCCCGACGAGAAGTCGACATCCGCGCATCAGGGTCCGTCGAGGACAGTTTCTTCAGCTTAGGAGGCTTTGCCTTTGCCGGGATGCCGCCCGCATCATTGTCCGAGCCGTCATCCTCAACCCCAGACCCATTGCCAGGCTCATTCGCAGACTCAACAGCCGCGACATGGCCCAGCGCCAGGCTGTCCCAACTGACATCGGCCCGGATCAAGGTGGCATCCACATGGACCACATCGCCCACCACCAGACCGGCCTCAAGGCAGCATTGAACACTGCGCTGAAACACCGCCCGAAAGCGATCCGCCCCCCAACGTTGGCGGATCCGGCTCAAGCTCGAATGATCGGGCAGCGCTTCATGCAGGCGATAGCCGATGAACCAGCGGACCGCCAGATTGACCTGCGCCTCCCGCAGCAAGGCTCGGCCATGCACGATGCCGCACAGCAGACCGGCAAGCATCAGCCGAACCGCGACCTCCGGGTCGATCCCAGGCCGGCCCTGGTCAAGATCATAACAATCCGAGACTTCTTCTCTCAGCCAGGACAGATCCAAAATCAGATCAACGCGCGCCAGAATATGATCGTTCGGGATCAAATCACGCAATGAGCCAGCAACAAACAACTCATCCTGTCGGCGATCACGATGGGACAACATATTCAAACCCTCCGATTCAATGCACAAGTGAATCATTCGAAGGACTTTTTCAACACACCCTGTGTCCCCGTATTAACAAAAGGCGGCGGTGCTTTTGAAGGCACCACCGCCTGATTGGTTAAATATCGACGTGGATTACTTCCAATAGGCGGAAGCCATGTCGTTGACGAACATGGGCGATGATGTCCACACGCCCATCAGGTTCTTGTTACGGACCGTGGTCTTGGCCAGCTGGAACAAGAATCCATTGACCGCATCGTTGGCCAATTTTTTCTGCGCCATCTTCAGATACTTCGAACGCATGGCAGGATCACGGGCACCATCTGCCTTCATGATCATGTCGTTGAATTCTGCGTTCTCATACTGGAAGTAATAGCCGGGACGGGCATAGATACCGATGTCCATGGGTTCCACATGCGAAACGATTGAAAGGTCGTAGGTCTTTTGCTTGTAGACCTGTTTCAACCAGACGGCCCACTCCACATTCTCGATGGTGATCTTGAAGCCGGCTTTGTTCAACTGTTGCGCCAGGATTTGTCCACCATCCCGCGCATAGGGTACGGGGGGCAGTTTCAAGGACAGTGCCAGGCCGTCGCCATAACCCGCCTCGGCCAACAGAGCCTTGGATTTGGCCCGATCCAGGGGATAGGTCCCGGTCAGGTCCAGATAGTCCGGATTGTGTGGCGCGAAATGCGTGCCAATGGGCACACCGGCACCAAACATCGCACCTTCGATGATTTCCTTGCGATCAATGGCATGGGCAATAGCCTGACGCACCTTCAGCTTTGACAACGCCGGGTGTTTGTTATTGGTGGACAGAATGGTCTCACCTTCGGTGGTGCCAAAGGAAACCTTAACGTCCGGATTGGCCTGCAAGGCACCCAGGCCGGCAGATGCGCGAGCGAAGGGGATCAAGTCCAGATCACCGGACATCATGGCAGCGATTTGGGCCGCCGGGTCATTGATGAAGCGATATTTCACTTTCGACAGCTTCACGGAACCGGCGTTACGATGGCCCGCATTCTTTTCCATGACGACGCTGTCGCCTTTGGTCCAGCTGACAAACTTGAAGGGGCCGGTTCCGACAGGTTTCGTTGCGTTGGTCGCAGCGGATTCTTCACCGACGATGACGGCGGTGCTTTCACCCATCCAGAAAACGAACATTGGCCGGGCCTTTTTCAAGGTGATGCGCACCGTGTGAGCATCCGGCGTTTCGATCTTGGCCATATTCTCAAAACGCTTCTTACGTTTGATCTTACTGCCTTCTGCTGCATTGGCCTCGAACGTGTATTTCACATCGGCAGAGGTGAAATCCGTGCCGTCATGAAATTTGACGCCTTTTTCCAACATAAAGGTATAGACCAGCCCATCATCGGAGACGGTCCAGCTTTTCGCCAGCATGGGGCTGACCGTGGCGTCTTCATTAATATGGGTCAGGTTCTCATAAATGTTGTACAGGGCAATCTGACCAATCGCCGCTGCGGGGTTGGAGCGGGGATCCAGCCCAGGTGGCTCCAACGTCATGGCGATGTTGACGGAATTCTTCGCAGCCTGGGCCCCTAACGGCAGCGCCGCAATGGCTGCTACCGCAGCGGCATAGACGAGTTTTTTCGCTATTGTCATGTGTCTTCCTCCCTGTGGAGACATTTGGTTTCAAAACGCTAGGTCGTAGATACAAAACTTAAGGCCCTATTTAACCCGTTTTCGAGCCATCGGCAAAGGCATCTGAATGGCTTTCCCGATAGCTTGCAAAATCGCCCAGGGCATCAGCCTCGTAAACTGATCGGCCAATGGCCCGGGTTAAACAGTCTGCGGCCAGGGCACCAATATGCGACACAGAACGGATACCCGGCGCGGGCAATGGGATTTTCGTCGTCGAAAGGGCAAACACCACATCACCGTCGAACGGCGTGTGAATAGGGCGGATGGCCCGTGCCATACCGTCATGCGCCATCATCGCGACGCGCTTTGCCTGGGCCTTGTCCAGGGTCGCATTGGTGGCGACCACGGCCAGGGTGGTATTGCCGCCCAAATGACCGTCCGCGACCACATCATCCTCCCCATGGCTGACAGCGCCGGGGGCGTGTTGCTGCCCCATTTCGCCGTCCCGTTCCAGGACCCATGCGTTCAGGCTGCCGGTACCTGGTATCACGGTCGCGCCGAACGGGTTGGTGATTACCAGGGCTGCGACCTGCAAGCCATGCTCATCAACCGCCGAGGCACTGCCCAGGCCGGCTTTCAGGGGCCCGGCAGAGGCACCCAGACCGGCACCGATGTTGCCAAGGGAAAAATCCTCTCCCAGGTCGTCACAGGCCGCCCGTGCCAGAACATCGTAGGCCGGGCAAGTCCCCCAATTTTTTTCGCCACCCATGCCGAGATCATTGATAATGGCACCGGGCACAATGGGCACGCGCCAGCTGCCGTAGGTAAAGCCCCGTTCGTGGTCATACAACCAACGGACCACCGCATCACCGGCGGCCAGGCCATATACGGAGCCCCCCGATAGACAAACGGCATCAATGCGTTCGATCATACAGGTGGGGTCCAGCAAATCCGTCTCGCGGGTGCCGGGGGCGGCACCGCGCACATCGCCGGAGGCCACCGCGCCGTCTTCGGCCATCACAACCGTGACGCCTGATCGGGCCGCACTATCGGCGGCATTGCCAACCATCAGGCCATCAACGTCAGTCAATAAATTACGCGGGCCAGGTTTGATCATTTTTTCTTATCGCAAATCCAACAAATCAGGATGGCGACGGTACCCCCCGGCACGTTATTGGTCAATGGACTGCCGACCTGTCGGTCAGGGGACTGCCGACCTGTCGGTCTGTGGATTGCCCGGCTAGATGATATATGAAATGCTCTGACAAAGACGTTGTGGGAGGTGTCATGCCGGATTTAGTGATAGTGGGCGGCGGCTATGCGGGTCTATGGGCCGCCATGGCGGCGGCGCGGCGGGCAACCGATGCAGGTCAGGCGTTGAACATTCGTCTGTTGTCAAAAGACCCTTACCTGACCCATCGGCCACGTCTTTATGAACGAAACCCCGGGGACATGCGCTCTGCCCTGGCCCCTGTGTTGGAGCCCATCGGAGTGGATCTCGTGGTAGGGGAGGCAACCGCCATTGATCCGATCCGCCAGCTGGTTCAAATGGGACCAAAGGACGGCAACGCTGTCGACGACCACTATGACGCCTTGATCCTGGCAGCGGGCAGCGTGCTGCGAGCACCCCCCATAGATGTGAGCAAGGGACGGCTTTGGAGCGTTGACGATATGTCTGCCGCAATCGCCCTGGATCAACACCTTGAACAAATCATGGCCATGCCCAGCGATCAGACAGTCGTCATCGTCGGTGCGGGGTTCACCGGGATTGAGCTGGCAACGGAAATGCGTGACCGATTGGCAGAACATGGCGGCGATGAACGCGCCAAATTGGCACGGATTGTCCTGGTGGATACGGCGGCAACGGTCAGCGCGGATCTGGGCCCTGGTCCACGGCCCCATATTCTGGCCGCGCTGGAGACGGCAGGGGTAGAGGTTCGCCTGAACACAACAGTGGCACGGGTTGAAGGTGACGACGTAACCTTGAGCGACGGCGAACTGCTTAGGGCTGCAACGGTCATTGGCACCACCGGGGCCCAGGCCAATGGCCTGGCAGGTCAGTTGGCAACCGCTTTAGACATAAAGACCGACCCAGCGGGCCGTCTGGAGGTTGATACAAGCCTGGCCGTAATCGGGGGTCGGAATATCTTTGCCGCCGGTGATATCGCCCATGCCATGACCGACCCCACAAGCGGCAACCATCCCGCACTGATGTCCTGTCAGCACGCCATGCCCATGGGCAAGTACGCCGGGCATAATGCTGCCGCACTTCTTTTGGGGCAAATGACATTGCCTTATGAACAGGCCCGCTATGTCACCTGCCTGGACCTTGGCCCCTGGGGTGCGGTCTTCACCACCGGGTGGGAACGGCAGGTTGAATTGACCGGCGCGGAGGCCAAGGCCCGCAAGCAGTTCATTATGAATGAGGTTATCTATCCGCCCAGCAATGATCGAGATGCGATCCTGGAAGCGGGCGGCATCTAAATAAGCGCCACCGCGCTGCCCAGGCGCAAACCTAGTTGTTGCGCCGCGCTGCCTTGATTGACGGCGATTTCGACCAAACCGTTGGCATTTTCGTACCAGAACGCCTGGCCTGTGGGGACATCGCCAAAGGTGTTGGCGCGCGATAATTCCTGGCCACCTATTCCAAGTTTTTGCGTCGCTTTCAAGCCGGCGGCGCGCAGGCCGGTCATGGCATTGCCGAAATGGTCCAGATAGATCACCTGGGCCAGATCATCGGGCCAGGCGGGGCAGCGCCAGTCAGTATCGGAGATGTCGGCAACCGCGACGCTGTCGCCGCAGGCATAGGCAGCTGCCACAGGGGCAAACAGATCGCGGCCATGAAACGAAGGCGCCAGGTGGTCCGGCTGCCAGGATATGCGCTGGGCGGCCATATTCGTCGCGCGGCGGGCGACAATTTCAAACAGGCCATTGCCCGGCCCGACAAAGATATGACCATCGGCGCGGAGAACCATGCCGGGGCGGTTGCCACCAACACCGGGATCAACCACACCGAGGAAGATCGTGCCCGGGGAAAATTCCCCCACATGGGCCGCCAGCAGATAGCTTGCGGCCCGGATATCATAGTTTGGTACATCGGCGAACAAATCAACGACGGTAGATTTTGGCGCACCCATATGCAGCACCGCCCGCATCTGCCCCATATAGGAACTGCCGATGCCGAAGTCTGTAAACAACACAATCATCGGCGCATTCGCGGCGATCATACTGGCCCGCCCGGCAAATCGATACGAAAGACCGTGCCGCGATCATCGCTGGAAACGAGTGTCAGATTACCGCCATGAGCCTGGGTCAGCTCCTTGGCGATGGTCAGGCCCAGGCCGGTGCCCCCGGCCCTGGCCGAACCTGTAAAGGCCTCAAATAAATGCTCCCGGGCCCGCGCCGGCAACCCGGGACCACTGTCACTGAATTCAATGATCGCGCCTGCGGCACCCCAATTTGCGGTCACGGAAATTTCACCCGGCTTTGTACCTGGGTCCAGCGCCTGAATGGAATTCCGGGCCAAGTTCATCAAAACGCGGAAAATCTGCTCCCGGTCCGCATCCAGGATAATCTCGTCCCCGACCCTGTTGTGCAGCTGAATGCTGCCATCATCAGGCAGGCCGGCAGCACTCGCCATATCATCCACCAATGTTCGCAATGGAAAGGTCGTGGGCTTTGGTGCGGCCTCGTCCGCGCGCCCAAAGCTCAAGGATTGACTACACAAATCTATGGCCCGGTCGATGGATTGCATCAGGCGCGGGGCGATCTGGCGCACGGTCGGGTCCTCCACATCGCCCAGACGGTCGGATACCAATTGTGCCGTAGCCAGAATGTTGCGCAGATCGTGGTTGATCTTGCTAACCGCGACGCCCAGAGCGGTCAGATGCCCCTTTTGGGTCAGGGCGGTGCGCAAACCATCCTGCATATGGCGCAATTCCCGCTGCGCGGTGCCAATCTCGTCGCCACGGGTGCTATCGGAAATGACCGCATTGGCATTTTCCGGTGCCTTGCGAAACGCCACCATGGACGCCGTGATGCGCCGCATGGGCAACACCATCAACAGCCGCAGGGACAGGAAAACCAGGCCTGCGGTCAACAGTGAAATGACCAGGGACAGCTTCACAATGTTGGTGGAATAATCGATCATCGCCTTATGCAGCAATGCCTCGTCCACGATCACATCCAGGCTGCCTTCCGACTGATCGGGAAAACTTCCCACCACCCGCAGCGTACGTCCACCCTCGGCCAAGGTCGTGAAAGCATCAGCAATCAATTGCATCGCATCGGCACCGCGTAGATCATAGGTGAAATCCACCGTCGGGGGCACCTCCTCCATCAACATCATTGTGCGCGCCTCCCGCCGCTTCAGGACGATGCCCCGGACCATGGCGTTGGAGAGGAGTTCAAGCATCAATGATTTGCTGACCACATTGTCCGGTGTCGCCTTAAGGGCCAGGGAAGCCAGATGGGCATCGGCAATCCGGTTTTCCAAGAATGTCAGGCGAAAGCGCGCGATAGACGGGACATAAATCAACACTTCGCTCAACATGACGAACACAGCCGTGAGAACCAGCAAACGGGCGGATAGGCCGCGCAGCCAGCGTGGCAGCGTGCGCCGGGATTTTCCTACGTTCCGAACTTTCTCCATCATAGGGAAAGGTAGCTCATTTCGCAGCATTCGCCCATATCACGGTTGTTAGCGTTAACGTTTTCGTGGCCAGACAAGCCAGACAAAGGATAGGACCTGGGCCAATGCCACCGCCATGAAAGCCCAAAGATAGGCGATCTTGGGGTAGCTGCCCCCTGCCGCCATTGGCCACAACTCAATGATCCAGCCCATGCCCCATTGAAAAGCAAAGGCCGTGCCAAAGACTAAGACATTGGCTGCCGTATTGGCACGGGCTGATTGCTCCAGCGGAAAATACTGGGACAAAGCGGCGAAGACCAACGCGGTGAGGATGACCACGGCACCCACATACGCCCACAGCAGGTAGCTTGAGGGCAAAATATCGGTGATCAGCAACAGCATACCGATGACGGAAAACAGGCCGGCAAAGCCACAGACCCCAACCATGTCACAGCCCAGGCGCTGCAGACCAGAGGCAAACAGCCCGCTGCCAACAACACCGACGATCATGCCTATGGCCATAACGGTCAGGTGGGCGGCGGCATCAACCTGGTTCAGACCATCCACTTCCGATAACCAGGGTCCCGCCCACAGGCCCTGAATGGCCATGTAAGATCCGGTGCAGATGGCCATCAGAGGTACAATGCGCCAAAAGTATGCATCCTTGTAAATCTGGCCGATTTCCCTGATCTGGCTGGCCAGGCTGCCCGTAGCGGTACTGTTGGGCCGTTCGGGCACGACCAATAGAATCAGGGCGGCGACAACCAGGGTAACGCCGGCCAATGCCATGAACATTTGCCGCCAATCCATGGAGTGCATGGCAATTTCCACCGGTGTCGTAGCCGCCAGCACGCCCATGCCGCCACAGGCGAAATACCAGCCGTTGACCAGGGCGACCCGGTTCAGGGGAAACCACAAGACGATGCCCTTCAATCCGGCCATCAGACCGCCCGAGACGCCAAAGCCGATCAGGGCCCGGGCCACGATCAGGGTAGAGACACTTTCCCCCTTGGCGAACAACAAGGCACCCAAAGCCGCGACACAATACAACGTACCCTGTACCCGGCGCGGACCATAGCGATCCAGCAGCAGGCCCAGAGGGATTTGAAAGGCGGCAAAGGCCAGAAAATAGGCCGACGACATCAAACCAAGATCCGCCGGCCCCAGGCCGATGTCCTGGCGCAGGTAAGGTGCCACAACCGCATTGACGGAGCGGTAGAAATAGGAGAAGAAATAGCCGCAGGCGAACGGCATGAAGACAAGCAGCAGGGCGCGCGCCATGCTGGCGGGACGGCTGGGGGTTTCTGTATCTGTATCGACGGCTGCCACGGAACTATGACTAGAACATGATGGCATGAAGCGCAAATGTCACTCGGGGCGAACGGGAAAATATCTGATGGATGAGCCGCTACTTTTAGCCGCGGAAGTTGCCGACGCCTTGGCGGAAAATCGACCCATCGTCGCCCTGGAAAGCAGCATCGTCGCCCAAGGATTACCCGAACCCGATAATCTGCGTGTCGGCCAGGGCATGCAGGATGCGGTTCGTCAGCATGGGGCTGTGCCTGCGATGACGGCGGTGCTGGATGGCCGGGTGCGCGTTGGCTTGAGCGTTGATGATATGACCCGCCTGGCAGCCCACCCTGATGGCCGCAAATGCGGGGCCCGGGATCTCGGGCCCGCGTTGGCCCTCGGTCTGGCCGGTGCCACCACGGTTTCAGCAACAGTCACAATCGCCGCCGCCGCCGGTATTGCGGTTTTCGGTACCGGGGGCATTGGCGGCGTACATCGGATGGCCCCAGGGTCTGGCACGTCTCCAAAAGCGGATATATCAGCCGACCTTTTGGCCATGTCACGGGTCCGGGTCGCCGTGGTCAGCAGCGGGGCCAAATCCTTGCTGGATCTGCCCACCACCCTGGAAACATTGGAGGCCCTGGGCGTGCCGGTCCTGGGCTTTGGCTGCGACCGCTTCCCGGCTTTTTATACGGCGGAAAGTGACCTGAACGTGACCTACCGCTTTGACGATATGGCGATGTTGGCGGCGGCCCTGCGGGGCCATTGGGCCCTGCCCCATACGGGCGGTGCCCTGGTTTGCAACCCGCCCCCCGAAGAAGTTGCCATGGCCGCGGATGAGGTTGAGGCGTTGGTCCTGGATGCGACGGCTGCCGCACACGCTGCCGGTATTTCGGGGGGCGAATTGACCCCGTTCGTGCTGTCCCATATGCGACGGGCATCCGGCGATCAAACTCTGCGCGTCAATGCCGCCCTGGCCATCGCCAACGCAGGCCTGGCGGGTAAGTTGGCGGCCAGCTTGGCGATCAGCTTGAAGGATCCGGCATTATGAAACCAGTACTCCACGGCTATGAATTCAGCGTCTATTGCAGAATTGTTCTGGCCGTCTGTCATGAAAAGGGCGTCGAGATTGACTGGGTGGAGGTTAATCCATTTGCCGATCCGGAAGCCAAAGACTATCGCCAACACCACCCTTTTAACCGGGTGCCTGCCCTGCGGCATGGGGATTTTGCGTTGTACGAGACCACCGCCATTTGCCGCTATATTGATGAGGTCTTTCCCGGCCCATCCCTGCAGCCCACCGATCCCCGGCAACGGGCCCGCATGGCCCAGATCATCGCCGTGACCGACGCCTACGTCTATTGGCCCCTGGTGCGCCAGGTCTTCTCCCACCGGGTATTTGAGCCCCGCGCGGGAAGCCTGGGTGATGAGAACGAAATTCTGGCGGGCCTTAGCCGCGCCAAAGAGGCCCTGGCGGCCCTGGAAGACTTGGCGTCGGATGAAACCCATCTTGCCGGTCGTGAAATTTCCCTGGCCGATTTTCATCTGGGCGCAATGATCGACTATTTTGTCCGCGCGGAAGAAGGCGCGGCATTGTTGGCGCAATATCCAAAAATTAGCCGTTGGTGGTCGAGCCTGAAAGATCGCGACAGCTTGGTCGCGACAGATCCGCTTTAATCGATCAAGCTCTGCAAATACGGCGGCACGGCGAAGGCGCCCAGGTGCACCTGCGGGCTGTAGTACTGCAAGGCCAGGCCCCGGGCGGTCTGCCGCGCCGCCAGGTCCACCATGGGCAACGCGCCGGCATCTGTGTGGGCTGAGGCGCAGCCGAACGCCATCGTCCCGCCCATATAGGTGGGCACCGCAGCGAAATAAAAGCGTGGATATGAAAACAACCCCTTGAAGGCCCGGGCAGATGCCGCCAGTTCGTCACCTTGGATGAACGGCACGCCGTTCTGGGTGACCAGAATGCCGGATGGCGTCAAACAACGGCGACAGTTGCCGTAGAATTCCGGGCTGAAGAGGGCGGCACCGGGGCCAATGGGATCGGTGGAATCTATAATAATCACATCAAAGCGTCTGTCTGTCCCGGTCAGAAATCTGGCACCGTCTTCAATGCGCAATTCCGTGCGCGGATCGTCAAACGCCTGACCACAGATCATGCCCAAATGTTCCTGGGCCAGCGCCACCACCTGTGCATCCAGCTCAATCATGGTGACGCGGTCCACCGGGTGTTTAAGAACTTCTTCCAGGCAGCCGCCATCACCACCGCCAATGATCAGAACCTCGGCTGGATTTTCCAGGGCCAGCAAGGGCACGTGGGCCAGCATTTCATGATAAATGAATTCATCCCGTGTCGTGGTCTGGATCACGTCGTCAAGCACCAGCACCCGCCCCAACAGCGCATTGTCAAATATCAGGACCGATTGAAAATCCGTTTGCCCGCGATGAACCAATTGATCCATCCGAATGCCCGCCTGCAATTCAGGATGCAGGGTTTCGTGAAACCACGTCTCTGTCATGCCCAATTGGCCCCCAATGTAAAATTGTGTCAGATGGGGTGATATCGTATTCCACGAGGGGGGAGCAAGGTCGTTCGTGCCGCGCAGTTACCCAGCGGCGTCATCCAGAGATTTTTGCCGAATGGACCAGAACCGCATGGCCCGCTTGGCGGATTCGATGGGGATTTCCTTGTACAATTCCAACAGGCCGGCGACCTCATCGGGGCTGCGTAATTGTTTCTGCACTTCAGTCCCCGCACCGTTGTCCACGGCACCATCGAGCAAAAGCACGATGGTGGAAAACGTGGAGAGATCGAAACCCTTGGCCCGGCAGGCCACGGCGACGGCCTCATGTCCCGGGGCGAAGACAATTCGCCGCGCGGTCTTTTGATCGATATCCGTCAGGTAGCCCAGGCTGGCGACAAATTCGGGCACCTGGCCCCGGCGCAGATACTGCACCAAAGCATCCTGGTTCAGTTGACCCAGGCGCATGCGCCGGCGGACAGCCTTTTCCACCCGGCCCAGATTTTCCTCTTCTTCCTCGGCCTCGCGGATCATGCCGCTTTCGGCTTCCGCCAAGATCTTATCAACGGCGGCCTCGTCCACATCCGCCCGTGTTAGAATATGCTTCTTCAGCTCGGCGCTCACCCACCAAAACATATTGTGCATAAGATCGGGGGGCAGATCATTACGGCCCAACAACGGTTCCTGTAAGACCTCGCTATTTTCCGAACGATCAACAATCGATTCCATTGCCGCGCGGGAAATTTCTGCGCTATCGTTGTTGACCAGTGACAGCACCACGTCATCATCGCCCTTGGCCACCAAAGCGTCCGAGACGCCGGCGGTGACGTTCTCACGCAGGGAAATTGATAACAGATGTTCCTTACCCTGTTTGTTGACAATATCGACAAGGTCCTGCTCGCTCAACGCACCACTGCTTTCCAGCAAGGGGCGGGCAACCTGGATTTCGTCGCTGGCCAATTGCCGGATTAGATCGGCCGGGGCATTTTCCAGATCGGCCAGGCGATAGCTCAAGCGGGCGCGAACCTCGCCCTCCACTTCCGTGACGACCCGACCCAGAATCTCCGCGGCAATGGTCTGTTCCTGGTCATTCATCCCAGGCCCATTATCCATGAATAGGTCCGTCACACCCTCCAACAGCTCGCGCCGTTTTTCCGAGGACGCCTCTTGGGCGACCTCGATCAGGTTTTCAAGTTTGCTTGTATGTGCCGACATGCCCTCTTAACGCCCGAAAAATAATACAGTTCCAGACTTTCAGATTGGGCTGAAATAGTTAAAAAACAATGATATTGAGGATGCATTTAATCCCAGCGTATGAGATTTTCCGACCATGTTACATTATATGCATCAATGGCCCCTGGTCCGCTAAACTACGGTCCAAGGCGTTTGCACACCTGGCCGACCAAATATGACGGGAAAATGGAGCGGGCGATGAGATTCGAACTCACGACTTCAACCTTGGCAAGGTTGCGCTCTACCCCTGAGCTACGCCCGCGCCGAGATAGGCCCGGACTTGCCGGGCCGGCAGATATATACGCCATTTATTCGATCTTGCAAGCACCGAGTGACCGCAAAAAAGGATTCCTGCATGCCCGCCAGCCCTGAAGAGCTATTTCAACGCCTCAATGACCTGGATATTGCCCATGAGACGGCCCATCACCGGGCCGTACATACCGTGGCGGAGGCCCAGGATGTGCGCGACAAAATTACCGGTGGCCACAGTAAAAATCTGTTTTTGCGCAACAAGAAAAAGCAAACCTGGCTGGTCTGCACCCTGGAAGACAAGCCCATTGATTTGAAGATAATGGCGGATCAGATCGGCGCGGGACGGCTCAGTTTCGGCTCGGCCGATCGCCTGGACGAGTATTTGGGCGTTCTACCGGGTTCCGTCACGCCCTTTGCCCTGATCAATGACCCGGATCTCAGAATTAGGGTTGTTTTGGACGCGGCCATGCTGGAACATGAACAATTGAACTTCCATCCCCTGGTCAACACCATGACCACAACCATTTCGTCCGTCGATTTGCTGAAATTCGTCCGTGCATGCGGACACGAGGCGTTGACGCCCCGGCTTTAGCATCGCATATCTGAGGGGAGAGACCATTTGTTTGCCGAAGCGCTTGACGCCGGGGCATGGGTGATCTTCTATGCGCGGAAATAGATGAGGTAGGAACGATTATGGAACCGATTATTGGAGAGATGTCCGCCCCCGCCGATGCGGTCAAGGATGGCGATACCGCCAGCTTCGCTGTGGATGTGATCGAGGCCAGCAGCACGGTTCCCGTTATCGTGGATTTTTGGGCCCCGTGGTGCGGGCCGTGCAAGACATTGGGGCCAACCATTGAAAAGGCGGTAAAGTCGTCGGGCGGCCAGGTTAAGCTGGTTAAGATCAATGTCGATGAGAACCAGCAATTGGCCCAGCAATTGCGTGTGCAATCGATCCCGGCGGTGTTTGCCTTCAAGGATGGCCAGCCGGTTGACGGCTTTGTCGGTGCCCAGCCGGAGAGCCAGATAAAGGCCTTTATTCAGCGCCTCACGGGCGATGCCGGTCCGTCACCGATCGAACAGGCGTTGGAGCAGGCGGAAGCCGCCCTGGCCGCGGGTGAGATTGATACGGCCGCCGGTGTCTTTGGCCAGGTATTACAAGCGGATGCGGAGAACGCCCGTGCCGTGGCCGGCCTTTGCCAATGCCTGATTGAAAGTGGACAGCGCGATGATGCGCGCCAGATGCTGGACGGCCTGGAAGGCAAACTGGCCACAGACCCCGCCGTTATGTCCGCCCGCGCGGCCCTGGATCTGGCAGAGCAGTCGGCGGATGTGGGCGACGGTGATACCGCCGCCCTGCGGGCCCGCCTGGATACCGACGGCAACGACCACGAAGCGCGCATGGAGCTGTCCAAAGTTCTGTTAGCCGCGGGACAGCGTGAGGAAGCGGTGGATGAATTGCTGGAAGCGATCCGCCGGGACCGGAATTGGAACGAAGAGGCCGCCCGCAAGCAATTGTTGACCTTGTTTGAAGCATTTGGCGCAATGGATGAGTTAACGGTGTCGGCCCGGCGGCGGTTGAGTTCGATCTTGTTTTCTTGAGTTACCAGGTATCGTTCGATGGATGATGACGACACAGACAACAGCATGGACAGTGGCGATGACGGCCAGGTCGAAAGCCTGCCGACACATATTCCGATCTTTCCCCTGAATGGTGTGTTGTTGTTGCCGGATGCCAAACTGCCCCTGAATATTTTTGAGCCGCGCTACCTGGACATGATCCGCGACGCGATGTCGGGAAATCGTATTATCGGCATGATCCAACCGCTGCAGCGCACAAGTGGGCAGGCGGCGGGTAACGACAGCCGCGCCGGCCCTGGGGCAGTCTATGATATTGGCGGCGCCGGTCGCATCACAGCCTACGAAGAAACCCCCGACGGCCGTTTTGAAATAACCCTGACCGGGTTGTCCAGGTTTGCCATTAGTGAGGAATTGTCGGTCACCACCCGTTATCGACAGGTCGTGGCCGATTGGGACCGCTTCGCCGCCGATCGCTGGGGCGAGGACGACGGCACCGGCGTGGACAGGAACCGGCTGTTGACCGCCTTGCGCGCCTATCTTGAACTGGCGCAAATTCCGGCCGAATGGGGCGCAATTGAAAAAGCGGAAACCAGCGCCCTCATTACATCGTTGACCATGATCTGCCCCTTTGGCCCGGCAGAAAAACAGGCCTTGTTGGAGGCCCACGACCTTTATGAACGCAGCCGAATTATGACCGCGCTGGTCGAGATGTCTTTATTGCAACGCACCGGTGGTGGCCGTGGCGGCGGCGGTAGCGGCGGCGGTGACGATCAGGATGACGACGACCACAGGATACATTGATTATGAGCGATGATGGTTCACAAAACGGTCCCATGGAAGATCTTGATGCTGCCACGGGCATCGACCCGAAATTGTTGGAAATACTGGTCTGTCCCCTGACCAAAGGCCCCTTGCAATATGATCCCAAGGCCCAGGAATTAATCTCCCAACAGGCGCGCCTGGCCTACCCCATTCGTGAAGGCATCCCCATCATGTTGGTCGATGAGGCCCGCAGCATAGACGACTAAAATACGGTTTTGCCAGTATCGTTCTGCGCCGTCGCCCGGTTCAGCAATTGGCCAAAACAATCCTGTTGGAACAGACGATCTGATCCCGTGGTTGTACCTAGCGCGCTTCCGGGCAATTGCGACCCATTTGATGGCATCCACGAGCCATTCGGGTAGGCGCGTCGCGTAGCGCGATGTGGTTCATCGGGCAAGCGGCGTAACGCATCCGAATGGCTCGTGGGTGCCACCGGAGGCCGTCTCACCAAACCCTGTGGCGGCGTTACGGTCCTTGGGAGATGCCCCACATCGCCCGTCGAACCGCGCCTACCCACAGGGATTGGTAAGACGGTCAAATGGGTCGCAATTGCCCGGAAACGCGCTAGCGCCATGACATCCTTCTGGCGGGGAACGGCGTCTACATGAGAAACCCGATAGGGGCTATTCGCATCGTCGGCATACAAAAACAAATGCAGCACGCATCGGCCGGCAACATATTGCCAGACTTCTGCCGGTGGCTCGTTGCGGCGAAGGGTCGGTTTCCCCAGCATCGCGCCCAATTCCCGACGGTCTATGCCGACGAGTTGACGTAGGTCCGGGGCCGGCGTCAAGACCTTGTTTGGCGGCGGTTCAGGAAGTGTCACGGGTCGTTTCACGGCAGGCAACGTAGATGCTGCGGGGGGTACGGGCGGCTGATCGGGGATATTCTTATATGATCGCTGGCGCGGGCCATCCGCGACCCCTGTGTCGTCGGATTTGTGGCCAGTGTTATCAATGACAGGTGCCTGGACAGGTGCCTGGGTTCCCGGAACGCTGGCAACCGGCGTCGCCACCGTCTCGAAATTCGCGGGTTTCGACACTTCGCCACTGTTTTGACCACCGGCACAGGCAGCCAGCCATAACGCCATGCCCAGGGGACAGAGAACCCTTAGCGTCGCAATCTTCATTGCGTTCTGCACCGACTTAAACTTTGTTTCCAACATCGCCCCGGCATCGTCTGGATTAACCCACCTGCAATTAACCGTTCCCGCCCGCACCGGTGCTGGATTTGGCCGCGCCAGGGTTGAGTACTTCTAATGTGCCGACGATTTCGCCACCGGATTCGATGCATAATTTGCCATAGCGCACATCGCCCTCGATCCGGCCCTTGGCCTTTACAGTCAGTTCCCCGCGGACGGTCAAATTGCCTTCAAAGTTGCCGCTGATGGTGGCTTCTTCGATAACGGCGGAACCTTTGAAATATCCCGTTTCGGCAACTTCGATGGATTGGGAATTTTCCAATGCAGCCTCAACCCGGCCCTCTACCACAAGCTGGTCGCATGCGGTGATCTGGCCATTCAGCACAATATCCCGGCCCACCACCAGCTTCTTGCCGCTTTCAGACGAAGCCGAAGGCTGCCCCACCCGTAATGGCGCACCTGGCAGATCCGGCAGGCGGCGCGTAATTTCTGGCCGAAATGCCGATGTGGACTGCGAACTTTCCTCTTCGTTGGCCATCGCCTGCTTCCTATTCCTATGGTTCAATTCGTGTGCCCTAAACCGTGAAGGCCGCGCGCAATGCGCTGCCTCCGGTCGATCGATTTAAGACACGATATCTTTTGTTTGGCGGCCTTGCAAAGCCTTGAAAATATGTAGCATGAACGCGGTCGCCAAAATCGGCACAACAAGGTTCACAATCGGGACCGTGATCAAAAACGCAATAACAACACCGGCCATGAAAACCTTGAGCCCATTCGCTTTGCGCAGCTGTCGAGCCGCTTTTGCGTCCTCATGTCTTAGACTTACAAGCTCAAAATATTCCCGAGACAGAAGATAGCCATTTAAGCCATAGAAAATACAGGCAAAAAGTGGAGGAAACAATAACGCAATCAGATAAAACGGTATGGCCAGAACATTCAGCAACAAGGTAATACCGATGAAGCGGATGGAAACACCAATGGTCTTGGAAAAGTCCGCTGAAAGGCCCGGATTATCACCTGGGTAATGGCGTTTTTCCACGGCCTCGGCGATATCATCGAGAAACAGGCCGCCAATTAATGTCGCCGTGGCAGAAAATGTCAGCACCAGAATGGCAAAAAACACCAAAGCACCGCCTGCTTCCAAAAGGCTGTTGGCCCATTGCAGCCAATCAGATTCGAAATATGTCACCTGCGGTACAAGCCAGTAAAACAACAAAGTCAGGCCCACGAACAGGGCCAGGGTGAAAAGAACGCTTTTGATCACCACGCCCCGAAATATCGGGTCGGCGATTTGTCCAACAGTTAAAGATGCAGCCCTTAACAGCATGAATTTTCCTCAGCTTCAGCAATTGTCACAGCAAATTATCGTGACCACCCCAATTTGGTATTATGTAGGCACTTTGGTTGAATTTGGAAGGTCCCGTCTTGCGCGGCCCAAACTGAACGTCATTTCGAACGCGGATCGATCGGTGTCTGCCATTGTAAATCCTGATTGGCCTCAAAGGCAGCGGCGGCGGACAGCAATGCCGCCTCTGCCCGCGGCGGTGCGACCAGTTGTAATCCGACAGGCAGGCCGGCCTTGGTGAAACCACAAGGTACGGACACCGCAGGACAGCCTGTGGGGGTGATAACAAAGGTGTGCATCAACCAATCCACATAATTGTCAAATTTAACCCCGGCCACTTCATCCAAATACCGAATTTCCACCGGGAATGGCGCGGCCATCACTGTCGGCGTGACAAGAAGGTCATAGGTTTCAAAGAATGTGCACATATTGTTGTACAGTCGCCCCCGTACCGTTCGGGCATCGGCGACGTCCTCGGTCGACAATGCCAGACCATGTTCATAGTTCCAGATCACTTCCGGCTTCAGCAGGTCCCGATGTTTGGTCATATGCATCTTTTTGGAGGCGACATAATCGGCCCCGCGCAGGGTCTGGAACATTTTTTGTGCGCCTGTGAAATCCGAACAGGCTTCTTCAACCTTTGTGCCCAGATCGGCAAATGATTGCGCCGCCCTGGCACAAATTTCAGCAATTTCAGGCTCCACCGGCGCAACCCCCAAAGTCGCGCTCCAGCCAATCCGTTTAGGTGGCGTCGCCCGTTGGGCGGCGGCCAGGAAGGGCTCGTTCGGGATCGGCAATGAGATCGGATCGCGGGCGTATTGACCGACCATGGCATCCAGCATCAGGGCCACATCGCCGACGTTTCGTGCCATGGGACCGGTCACACTCAGATCGCCGAACAGGCCGGTCGAGGTGGAGGTGCCCCGGGGGCAGCGCCCGGGCGAGGGGCGAAAGCCGACGATAGAGCAAAAAGCACCAGGAATGCGCAAGGAACCACCGAGATCACTGCCCGTGGCCAACCACGCTTGCCCCGTCGCCAGATTAACCGCCGCCCCACCGGAAGAGCCACCGCAGGTCATGCGGGTATCCCACGGGTTGCGCGTCGCGCCGAACACTTCGTTGAAGGTATTCGCACCGGCGCCAAATTCAGGGGTATTCGATTTGCCAATGACGATGGCGCCATTGCTTTCAAGGTTCTGCACCATCAAATCCGATTCGGTGGAAATGTGATCGGCAAAGATGGGGGAGCCCTCCGTGCACCGCACACCTTCGACCTGATACAAATCCTTAACTGAAACCGGCAGGCCGTACAGGTAGCCCGGCCCCGGCTGATCGGGATGCCCTTCTGCCTCTATACGGGTCGCATGCGCCATAGCGCGATCCAAACACACCGTGACCATGGCGTTTACCGCGCCATCGGTCGCCTCTATACGCTGGGCCGAGGCCGCGACCGCCTCGGTGGGCCGAACCTCGCCCGAGGCTAGCAGGTTTACCATTTCACAAGCTGTTTTGCGCCATAACTCCGACATATGCGTATCCTCAAAAAATGCTCAACTGGACAAGCTTGGCTTGCGCCCCGCGAAGCGACTTCTATACTGCCACAGCCTACCACAGCAACAGTGAGAAGATAATAATGGTGGAAATCCGTTATGACGTGCTGGGCATCGGCAATGCAATTGTTGATGTACTCGCCACCACAGAAGACAGCTTCCTTGTCGAGCAGGACATGGCCAAAGGGGCGATGACGCTAATCGACGCAGAGCGGGCCGAACAGCTTTATGCCGCCATGGCGGCAGGCACCGAAAGCTCCGGCGGATCGGCCGCCAATACTGTGGCTGGTGTAGCTGCCTTAGGTCGCCGGGCCTGTTTCGTTGGTAAGGTGGCTGACGATCAGTTGGGTCAGGTATTTGCCCACGATATCCGTGCTGTTGGCGTGGATTTCCTATCCGACCCGGCCACGGGCGGGGCACCGACGGCGCGCTGTCTGATCAACGTCACCCCGGATGCCATGCGCACCATGAACACCTTCCTTGGTGCCTGCGTGGAACTGGGGCCGGAAGACGTGGATGAGGATCAAATCGCCGCCTCGGCCATCACCTATCTGGAGGGATATTTGTGGGATCCACCCGGTGCCAAGGAAGCCTTCATGAAAGCCATGGGTGCCGCACGCGCTGCCGACCGCAAGGTCGCGTTGAGCCTGTCGGACGGCTTTTGCGTTGATCGCCATCGGGAAGAGTTTCTGGATCTGGTTGAACATCACGTCGATATCCTGTTTGCCAACGAAGACGAGATCAAGTCGTTGTACGAGACTGATGAATTTGACACGGCCATGCAGGCAGCCCGGGAACATTGCGAAATTGCGGCATTGACCCGGTCTGAAAAAGGCGCGGTGATCGTCTCTGGCGATGAAGTGCATGTTATTGATGCTGAACCTGTCGCCCGGGTGGTCGATACCACAGGGGCCGGGGACATCTATGCCGCGGGCTTCCTGACCGGTTTGGCCGAAGGGCGCGGCCTGCGCGACTGCGGACACATGGCGGGGATCGGCGCGGCCGAAGTGATTTCGCACATGGGTGCACGGCCGGAGGCTGATCTGAAAGCCTTGATGAAGGAAAAACTAAGCTAGTTGCGCCGCAGATCTGACATTGGCTGGACATTTCGGGCCGGAATTGGCATCTAGTCATTTCCGGCCCTTTCTATTTGGCCCTTACCTGAAGGGCCCTCGCGGCTCTGGCGCCGAAACATGAGGTTTACGTAATGCGTGATTTGCAACTTCCCGGTCGTTCCACTGTCCATTCCTCCAACGGTATGGCGGCAACGTCGCATCCGTTGAGCACGCTGGCGGCATTGGATGTTTTGCGCCGGGGTGGCAATGCGGTTGATGCCGCGGTCACTGCCTGTGCGGTACAATGCGTGGTGGAACCTATGTCGACGGGCATCGGCGGCGACTGTTTTGCCTTGCTTGCGCCGGGCGGTGGGCCTGAAGTCATTGGCCTGAACGGCTCCGGCTGGGCGCCGAGGGGACTGACGGCGGAGCATCTGTTGGAGCAGGGGATCAACAGCATCGGCGTGCAATCACCCCATGCGGTGTCCGTACCCGGTGCCATAGATTCCTGGGACACATTGTTGCGCGATCATGGCACCATTGATTTGGATCAGGCCTTGCAGCCGGCTATCGATTACGCTGAAAACGGCTGGGCCGTGACCCCCAGGATCGCTGTGGATTGGGGGCGCAATGTCGCCAAGCTTGCCGCCGATGCATCCAGTGCGGCGAAATATCTAAATGACGGACGGGCACCGAAATCCGGAGAGGTCTGGCGCCTACCGGAATTGGCGGAAACCCTGCGCACCATTGCCAAAGAGGGCCGGGACGGCTTTTACAAAGGCTGGGTGGCTGAGGACATTGTGACCTATTTGAGCGGCCTGGGCGGCTGTCATGCCCTGGATGACTTCGCGGAAATGCGCGCGGAATACGTCACGCCCATTTCGTCGGAATACCGTGGCTATACCATGCTGCAAATCCCCCCCAACGGCCAGGGCATCACGGCCCTGATGATGTTAAACATTTTGGAAGACTATGATCTGGCCAGCCTGGACCCCAACAGCGTTGCCCGCTTACATTTGGAGACCGAAGCCTCGCGCATGGCCTATGCCGCGCGTGACCGTTATGTTGCCGATCAGCGGCAGGAAGATGTGCCGGTTGATCATATGCTGTCAGCGGAATTCGCCGCCGAATTACGGGCCCAGATCAGCCCCGACCGGGCGGTTGAAGCGCCGGAGGCAACGGGCCCAGCCTATCGTGATACCATTTATTTGTCCGTGGTGGACAAGGACCGCAACGCCTGCTCTTTCATCAACTCCCTTTATATGCCTTTTGGCACCGGCCTGACCGCCCCTCGTTCGGGCGTCGTCCTGCAGAACCGGGCAGCCGGCTTCCGGGTTGAGCCGGGGCATCCCAATAACGTTGCCCCACGAAAACGTCCCCTGCATACAATCATTCCCGGTATGTGCATGAAGGACGGCAAGGTTGCCTATTCCTACGGTGTCATGGGCGGTGGCTATCAACCTGTCGGCCATACCCATGTGCTAACCAACATGATCGATTATGGCATGGACCCCCAGGAAGCCCTCGACAGCCCCCGGGTCTTTCACATCACCGGTCGCCTGGATGTGGAACGCGGCCTGGGTGAAGATGTTATGGCGGGCCTGGCTGCGTTAGGCCATGAAGTGGGCCGCCCGGAGATGCCCTGGGGTGGCGGTCAGATTATCGCCGTCGATTGGGAAAACGGTACATTGGTGGGAGGATCCGACCCGCGCAAAGACGGTTGCGCCCTGGGGTATTAGTGTCCTGGTTCAGAACTCCCCAGACAGTTTGGTCTAGAGGTTGTGATAGTCTTTGTACCAGGTCGTGAACTTGGGTATGCCCTGTTCGATGGCGGTCGTTGGGCGAAAACCCAATTCCCGTTCGATGGCAGTTAGATCCGCATAGGTTTCCTTCACATCACCGGGCTGCATGGGCTCCAATATACGTTCGGCCTTGCGGCCTAGAGAATCTTCCAAAATTTCGATCAGGCGCAATAGTTGCTCGGGATTATTGTTGCCGATGTTAAAGATCCTATGGGGCGCAATTTTCTCATCCTTCGAACCGGCGCTGGGCGGCTTGTCGCGCGCGGCAAGGATGCCCGAGACGATATCGTCCACATAGGTAAAGTCCCGGCGCATATCGCCATGATTGAAAACTTTGATGGGGCGTCCGGCCAGAATGGCCTCTGTAAACAGCCACAGCGCCATATCGGGCCGTCCCCAGGGTCCATAAACCGTAAAGAACCGCAGTCCGGTTTGGGGAATGCCGTATAGATGGGCGTAGGATTGGGACATCAATTCGTCAGCTTTCTTCGTCGCGGCATAAAGCGATACCGGATTGTCCACGGCATCCGTTTCGCTGAACGGCAATTTGGTATTGCCGCCATAGACAGACGAAGATGAGGCGTAAACCATGTGTTTCAAATTGGCTTGCTGACGCGCCAGTTCCAAAACAGCCATATGGCCGACCAAATTGGCCTCAACATAGGCGAAGGGGTTCTCGATGGAATAGCGTACGCCGGCCTGGGCCGCCAAATGAATGATCGCGGTAAATTTCAGATCACCAAGGGCCTCCTGCATAGCGGCACGATCTGCGATATTGATTTGATGAAAGGTAAAATTCGGATGCTCCAACAATTGGCGCAGGCGATCTTCCTTCAGGGTTTTGGAATAATATTGGTTCAGGTTATCGACGCCGACCACCCGTTCCCCTTGCGCCAGCAGGCGCTGGGCCACATGAAAGCCGATAAAACCAGCAGCGCCGGTTAACAGGTTCATCATGTCCTCAATTACTCCAAATCCAACTTCAAAGGTGCCAGCAGTGGTCTCTTTAGGGCGCGCAGGCATTTTTCGCAACCACCGGGCTTGACCCAACGCCCCCAAATTGCGTATCCGATGAAACCGTAGGATCGGCTAGCTGTCTTGAATAACGAAGTCCTGGCCATTGGTGCGGTTTAAGCTTAGATTCATACAATTATTCGTCGCGCAGCATCAGAGATAGGTCAGCATGGACATTACCTACGCTCTCTGATTGGGCGCGTCAACGTGAAGGAGCGAGCCATAAACGGCGAGTGGCAAGATGCAATTGGTGGTCTGGGCGTGGTCGCGGCAGCGGCCGCGTTTAGTGCGCTGATCTGCGTCCTCGCACAGCCGATTTGTACGCGACTGGGCGTGCTGGACGCCCCCGACGGTCGCCGCAAGCTGCATCCGGTTACCACCCCCTTGGCGGGCGGCTTGGCGATAGGCCTGCCAACCGTGGCAGCCCTTTTCATGACGGGGTCGATGTCTATATTTTTGCCCTTGTATTTTGTCGTGGCCTTTGCCGGTGTCGGCTGTCTGTTGCTGGGCTTACTTGATGATCGGGCACATATTCGTCCGACATATCGTTTGTTTCTGTCTTTGCTACTGGCCTTGGCGGTATTGGAAATTGTACCGGCGTTGAGGGTCACGTTCCTGCGTTTCAGTTTCCTGGATCAGGTGGCTTTTCTGGAACAGTTCGCCCTGGTGTTCACGGCGATCTGCATTGTCGGTCTGCAAAATGCCATCAATATGGCGGATGGAAAGAATGGCGTTGTGATGGGGTTATGTCTGTTCTGGTGCGTGGAGTTGTTGTTGTTCGCGCCAGACAGTATGCGTCCGGTGTTGCTGGCATTGGGTGGGGCCCTGGTGGTCACCTTGGCCTTCAATTTACGGGGACGGTTGTTTTTGGGCGATTCGGGTAGTTATTCGTTGAGTTTTATCATCGCGTTGTTGGTGATTTATGTCTACGACGTTACCTTTACCACCCTGCCGGCGGACCTTGTCGCCCTTTGGTTTTTGATCCCCGTTGTTGATTGTTTGCGGGTCATGGCGCTGCGGGTGACACGGGGGCAGTCGCCCCTGGCATCAGACCGCAGCCATTTACATCACATACTTTACAACCGTCTGCCCTGGCGCTGGGGTCTGACAGTGTATATGGGACTGGCGGGGTTGCCTGGGCTATTGGCGTCATTTGCACCTGGCACCACATTGGCCTGGGGCATTGCCGCGCTATGTTGTTATGGGGTTATCGTTGCCTGGCCGGACCGGGGCAGACAGACGACCGGCAATACTGCTAAATAGGGCGAAATTGGCCAAAATTTACCTGCTATTAGCAAATTTTCCTTTATGAAGGAATTCCGCCTAAATTTCTTTATGGGGCGTTGTTTATCTGGCGTTCGGTGCCTATATTGCCCCCGTCAGACAGATGTCGCGATGACGTCGAAATGGCCTCTAAATGGGGCGTAGCCAAGTGGTAAGGCATCGGGTTTTGATCCCGTGATTCGCAGGTTCGATCCCTGCCGCCCCAACCATTTCGACTGACGAAATCGTGTGTCCGTTTTGGTCGCGACTTCGATATAATGAGGGCATCGTTCGTAACGAGTGAAGCTGGGGTTATCTATGCAGAATTCATTTTTGGACTCGATTCCTGACAAAGCCTTGGAAATGTTACTTGTCTTCTTTGGCTTCGTCGGCATGCTGACCCCTCTGGCCCTGTGGATAACCTGGTCACGATTCACTTTTTACCTGGTGTTGGGCGTCGGTGCCCTGGCCATTACGGTTTTCGTTTTGTTGTCCTGGTTTTTCAATGCCCGTTACAAGGCCCGCAATGGCGGCGAGTTGCCGAAATCCGACTATCGCAGCTACCCGGTCGATTAACCGCGATATGCTCTAGCCGTCCGGATTTGGGCCGGTTATTTCCGCAGCCCCATGCCTTGTACATTCCGCCCATCCGCCTATCTGTTTGTCATGTCAGTTAAAGCGCATTTATTCTAAATGCACTCAGACTCTCATGTATCGAGCAATTGAGCCAATCGCCTATGTCACGCCAATTAGGCGACAGCGGCAACCCTGGTTAATTGAAAATTGCTCTGGGCACAGACAGATATAGGAATGATCGGAATGGAAGAGAAACTGAAGGCCAATCTTAAAGATCAATCGATCTGGCAGCGCCTGTGTTTCATGGTGCTGTTTGCAGTGATTTTTAATATTGCGGAATTCGCCATTATGGCCATCGCCGTTGTGCAATTCTTCAGCCGGCTGGCAACAGGTTCCGTGAATGAAGAGCTGCGATCCCTGGGTCCGCGCCTGGGCCAATATCTACAGCAGATCGTCGCGTTTGAGACCTTTTATACCGACGTTCGCCCCTATCCCTTCGCCCCGTTCCCGGCGGCGGATGCTGTAACCTCAGCCGATGGACATACGCAGGCCGGCTAAAGCGTTTCCCTACAGGGTGCAATAACCGCCATCCACGGGGATGGTCACGCCAGTGATGAAACCGGCCACATCGGATGACGCCAAAAACAGCGCTGTGCCAATCATCTCGTCAGGCTCCCCCCAGCGGCCCATGGGCGTGCGTTGCAGAATAGGATCGGCTATTTCCGCCATACCCTGGATCGGGGCCGTCAACTTGGTGGCGATCCAGCCCGGCGCAATCGCATTGACCCGAACGCCGTCCCTGGCCCATAGGGCACCGAGGCTCATGGTCATTTGCAGGATCGCCGATTTAGAAGCGCCATAGCCCGGCCCCCGGGGCGAACCGAAATAGGATGTCATGGAGGCGATATTGATGATCGAGCCGCCGGACGCTTTCAACAACGGTACCAGGCGGTGGGACAAACGATAGACGGAATTCAGATTGATATCGATTGTCGCCTCGAAATTCTCCGGATCATAGGCCGCCTCACCCCGGAACGTGGTGCCGGCGTTGTTGACCAAGACGTCCAGCTTCGAGATGCCATTGGCCAATGCCTCCACGCCAGGCACATCCTGCATGTCGACCTGGTGGTAGGTGAAGGTCGTCAGATCATCGGGATAATCGGCAATGCTGGCTTGAGTACCGGTGATGGTGACGGCGGCACCTGCGTCCCGAAACCCCTGGGCAATGGCCAGCCCGATGCCGGAGGAACCGCCCGTAACCAATACTGTCTGGCCAGTAAAATCAAATTGCGCGCTCATACCCGGTTCTCCATCAAGTGCTCTCCAGCAATACTATTCAATCCAGGCCCGTAAGGTTAGCGAATTTGGACCAATCACTTGGGTTTCGTGTGGGATTCCGATTGATTGACAGTCGGTCTAGCCACATTTTGAGTAGCCGCAGGAGACGCAGGTTTCGCAACCTTCCTGACGGATCAGGCCCGGTGTGCCGCATTTCGGGCAGCCGCGCAGGCGGGCGCTGCTGTCGTCTTGGCCCTCGCTTCCGGCTTGAGCATGATCTGCTCTGCCGGCGGGTACGGCAATGCGGGACTGTTCCGGCTCCACTTCCCCGTTGGGATTGGCGATGAAGCCGATGATAATCATGTGCCGTTCAATGACCTCGCCAATTGCCGCCAGGAGTGAGGGGATATACCGCCCCTCGACCCAATAGCCGCCACGGGGGTCAAACACCGCCTTCAACTCGTCAACAACGAAGCTGACATCACCGCCACGGCGGAAGACGGCGGAGATCATCCGGGTCAACGCCACGGTCCAGGCGAAATGGTCCACGTTCTTGGAATTGATAAACACCTCGAACGGGCGGCGACGGCCATCCTGGATCACATCATTGATGGTGATGTAGATGGAATGATCGCTTTCGGGCCATTTGATTTTGTAGGTCTGGCCGGGCAGGGCACCGGGACGGTCCAGGGGCTGGGTCATATAGACCACGGCACCAGCGTCCAACTCATCCCTGGGCTTTACCTCCGGTTGGACCAGGGGTAATTCAGGTTCGGCCACGGGCGCAGATTTCTTCGCCTCGCCTGCTTCCAGCACCGCACCGGTGACTTCGTTGGGCCGGTATGTGGTGCAGCCTTTGCAGCCCTGATCATAGGCCTGCATGTAAACATCCTTGAAGGCGTCGAACGAGATATCTTCCGGCAGGTTGATGGTCTTTGAGATTGAGGCATCGATATATTTCTGCACCGCCGCCTGCATGGCCACATGATCGGATGGGGCCAGGGCCTCCGCCGTAACAAAGTAATCGGGCAATTGTGCCGCCTCGCCAAAGCGGGCCCGGTATTGCCGATAGGCGTAATCCGAGACGGTTTCTTCACGCCGGCCACCGTCGGGCATAATGACATGTCGGCGATATTTAAAGGCAAAAACCGGCTCCAACCCGGAGGAAATATTATCGGCAAAAATCGAAATCGTCCCCGTTGGCGCGATGGAGGTCAACAGCGCATTGCGGATACCATGTTCCCCGATTGCCGCGCGCACGTCCTCATCCAACTCGGCCACGCTGTCACCTGCCAGATAAGCCTCTGCCTCGAACAACGGGAACGGGCCTTTTTCCCTGGCCAACTCAACACTGGCCAAATAGGCCGCCCGGCGCACTTCCGCCAGCCAGGTTTCCGTCATGGCCACGCCCTGGTCGGAGCCATAACGCAATTTGCAAAAGATCAGCGCATCCGCCAAACCGGTAACGCCCAGGCCAATGCGCCGCTTCGCCTCGGCCTCGGCCCGCTGTTCGGGCAGAGGGAAATTGGAGACATCAATGGCGTTGTCCAGCATACGAACGGCGACCCGCACCAGATCACGCAAAGCAGCCAGATCCAGGGCCGCGTCCGGGCCAAACGGATCTTGCACCAAACGGGCCAGATTGATCGATCCCAACAGACATGCGCCATAAGGGGGCAGGGGCTGCTCGCCACACGGATTTGTTGCAAAAATCTGTTCGCAATACGCGAGATTATTGCGCTTATTGATGCGATCAATGAAGATCACGCCTGGTTCGGCGTAGGCGTAGGTAGCGCGCATGATGCGGTCCCACAGATCCCGAGCCCGGACACTGCGATAGGTGCGGCCAGCGAAATGCAGCTCCCACGGGGTATCATCCTTTACGGCGGCCATAAAATCGTCGGTAATCAGGACGGATAAATTGAACATGCGCAGACGGCCGGGGTCCTGCTTCGCCTCGATAAATGCTTCGATATCAGGATGGTCACAGCGCAGGGTCGCCATCATGGCACCGCGGCGGTGACCCGCCGACATAATAGTCCGGCACATGGCATCCCAGACATCCATGAACGTTAGGGGACCGGAAGCGTCCGCCCCAACCCCTTCAACAGGGGCGCCATTGGGGCGCAGGGTGGAAAAATCATAGCCGATGCCACCGCCCTGCTGCATGGTCAGGGCGGCTTGGCGCAGGTTTTCAAAGATCCCGGACATATCGTCAGGGATCGTGCCCATGACGAAACAGTTGAACAGCGTAACTTTACGGTCCGTCCCCGCACCTGCAAGGATGCGGCCCGCCGGCAGAAAGCGGAAATCGTCCAAAGCTTCAAAAAACGACTGTTTCCAGACGTCAGGCTGCTTTTCCGCCGCCGCCAATGAGGCCGCAACCCGGCGCCAGCTATCTTCAATCGTGTCGTCCACGGCTTCGCCACCCGCGCCTTTCAGGCGGTATTTCATGTCCCAGATTTGCTGGGATATTGGGGCGACGGTTGGCATCGGGACCTCTTACCGGTTTAGGGATGTTCTTGGTATGTACTATAAAGGCGAACGCCTTTTCTCGCAACGTAAGTCATATTTTACTTTGCCCCTCCAATTCAAGGGCTGTTGTGGCGCTGTCGATGCGGTCCCGCAACAGGGCGTCAAATTCCTTGCGGGGCAGGCCCGGAGGAATTGGTTCCAAAAACTGCAAAACAATCGTACCGGGATTGCGCAAAAACTGCCGCCGGGGCCAGAACAGACCGGAATTCAACGCCACCGGCACCACCGGAACATCCAATCCCCGATACAAGGCCGAGACACCGGGCTGATAGGGCACGTCGTCTGCGCCAGCGCCCGGCGCAGTACGGGTACCTTGGGGGAAAATCACGATAGCGCGGCCAAGGTCAGCCGCCGTCTTGGCATCCGCCAACATGGCGCGCAAGGCCTTGGTCCCGGCCTTGCGGTCCACCGCAATCATCCGGGTTTTGCGGCACATCCAACCGTAAATGGGGATCGACAATAATTCTTTCTTCATAACCATGGCCGGGTCATCAAGGATCACGTGCCAGATCAAGGTATCCCAGGCGGATTGGTGTTTCGCCGCGACAATGGCGCCACCTTTGGGCCGATATTCCAAGCCACGATATTCGACCTTGATGCCCGCGCTCCACCGCATGAAAAAATTGACCCCCCGGGCCCATTGCCGCTGGCCCCAAACAATCACCGGGAAAGGCAGCAACAGGGCAGGTGAAAAGGCCACGACCATTGCGACGGACCAGGCATAAAACAGCAGATTGAATATGTTGGATCTAAAGGTGCGCATGGCTCTCTCTTACTCTGCCGGTCCTGCTAGAGCAATTTTCAATTAATTGGAATCGCCCCCGTCGCTCGATTGGCACGATCTAAGTGATTGGTTCAATTGCTCTACTCTTAAAAGTCCCCGTGCCTTGGGCATGCTTAAAAAGAAACATGCGCTAGGCGCACACCGATTAATGAAACCAGATACTTGCTGTATTCCACCGCCAGCAGCCGCAGGGTACCTGGATACATCCACCATTCCGCCAGCTTCACGTGCTCGGGCAAAACCGGATAGGCCTCCACCGTGATCCGTGGCATGGCGGCTTGAAACAACAACAGGCTGCGCGGCATGTGATAAGCGGCCGTGACCAGATGCAGGCTGTCATAGCCGCGCCGCTGCATCCACAGAGAGGTTTCAACAGCATTGCCCCTGGTATCGTGGGCCTGATAGCCAAGGTCAACGCAGCACTTAAACAAGCGGGCGGCCTCGGTGGTGCTGTTGCGCAGCTGCTTGGACGAAATAGCAGCATTGACGCCTGAAACCAGCAAACGCGCGCCCTTACCGGCAGACAGCAATTGTAATCCGGCTTGCAAACGACCGCGGCCACCGGTCAAAACCACAATGGCATCGCTGTCCACGGGCCGGGCCAGGGTTCGGGTTGGCAGTTGGGTCGCAAACAGCAGAAAGCCGCCCAGCCAAAGCAGGGCAACTGCCACCACAACCGAGATTACCAACCGGATCGTCAGTCGTCCCAGCCTATTCATGGCAATTGCGACAGTTCGCGCAGCACGGTGCGCCGGGCGGTAAACGCCGTCAGGGCCGCTGCGACCAAAGGCAAAAGGGCAAGTGACAACAGGGCAAAAGGCGAAAGAGTAAAATTGCCAAACAACGGCCCTTCCAAATCAGCTGCCAGGCGAGACAATATGAACAGCGCAATGGCGGTCACCGTCAATCCGATCAACCCGCCCTTCAATCCCATAGTTAAGGCGCGCCATTGGAACAGCCGTGCGATATAGCCATCCTGGGCACCCATGACATGGAGCAGCTGGACAACTTCTGCATGCGCCGTGAACGCCGCCCGGGTGCCGAATATCACCACCGCACAGGTGGCGAAACAGATCATCACCAGACAGGCCAGCATCATCCATTGCAACGACTGGCTTAACCGGATCAATTTTCCCAGCCAGATCTGATGATCATCGATATGAATATCCGGGCCGATTTTTGCCAACCGCTTTGCCAGCAAAGACAGATCCGCCGGCTGGCCCGGTGACAGATGAACATCGATCAACTGGGGCAGGGGCAAATCACCGATCAGATTGCCCAGGCCATCCATACTGTTGTCGCCCAGCCAAGGTTCCAACAATTTGGCGATTTCCGCAGCGACCAAGGGCTCTGCCTTATTGATGCCCGCCGTCGCGACCAAGGCCTTCATCACCGCATTAAGCCGGGCTTGATCCAAGGTGTTCACGTTGCCTTGGGGAACTTTACTGTTCTTCAAGGGCGGAATTTCCACCGTGATGGTGTTGGCCATATCATTGCGCCAGGTTCCCGTGGCTTGTTGCAGGGCCAGGGCGGCGGCACCCGCCAAGGCGGCAAAAAAGACCATTACCGCCACGACCCAGGGCAGAAAGCGGCCGGCACCTTCCGAATCGGGAATTAAATCCTCGGCTGCCATGATCCCCTATCCATCCTCCGGCGTCGACATGGCGATGCGCGTGCCTTCACGAATAGCTTCACGGGTCGCACTTGGTGGCCGGTCGGTCGGGCCTGTCTGCAACACGCTACCGGTCAACACCAGGACGGGATGGGAAAACCGCCGCACCAAAGCATCATTGTGGGTTGCCACGACGACAGCCGTGCCGGATCGATGCAGTTCTTCGAACAAACGAACCAGGCGATAAGCAATGCGATCATCCACATTACCCGTCGGTTCATCCGCCAAAAGTAAACTGGGCTTTGAAATTACGGCACGGGCAATGGCCACCCGCTGTTGTTCCCCGCCCGACAGGGTATCCGGGCTGTCAGCCAAACGGCTGCCAAGGCCAACCCAGTCCAGCAATTCTGAAACATTATTGCGGGTACGTTTTTCATCCTCGCCCGCCAAACGCAGGGGCAGGGCAACGTTGTCAAACACGCTCAGATTACTTAGCAGGCGAAAATCCTGAAAGACCACGCCAATGCGCCGGCGCAAGGCCGGCAATTCACGGCGGCGGGCACGGCCGATATTCTTGCCAAAAACCTCCATGCTCCCCCGAGAGGGGAACAGGCCCAGATACATCAGCTTCAGCAATGACGATTTACCCGCACCCGATGCGCCGGTTAAAAAATGGAAGCTGCCCGGTTCAATATGCAAGTTGATGTCACGCAGAACTTCGGGCCCCACGCCATAACGTACACCAACATTTTCAAAGCGAACCATTCGAAGCGAACCATCCGATGCGGCCAAACAGGTACGAACGAGACGACCGCGCCCTCTCGTCACAGGCTTATACCACATCGCAATGATAATCGATGGGACTGATGGGGTTTCGCAAAAAAACTATTCTGGAAAAAAGGCACCTCGAATGGACCGGGTGGATTGCGCCATCCGACGATCACGGCTAATTTCGTCTGGCAGTCGATGTCGGCTGAACACATGGTATTCATATATCTGTACTTATTGGCTTCGTTCATCGGTAGATTGCATGATCCTAACCTGCCCAGCCTGTGAAACGCGTTTTGCCGTTGATGCCGCCGTGCTTGGCAAAGCGGGCCGTAAGGTGCGTTGCGCCAAGTGCGGCGACAGTTGGCATCAGATGCCTGAGCAGGATCCCCCGGAAATTCCCATGACACCTGCTGCACCGAAACCTGAGACGCCGGTTCCAGTCGATGAAGGGGACGATGAAACCGACGCGGCAACAGAAATCGATTCGGAAGATGATGCAGCCGATGACGATGCGGCCGATGACGACGAAGATGCCGCAGAACCGGAAAACAAGAAGGATCGCCGCGCCAAGGATCGGGCCAAGCGGGCAGCGGGCCGCAAAGCGAAAGACGGAAATGCCGATGGCCAGGACGGTGTCGGGGACGGTGTCTGGGGCGGGCGCAAAGGCGGCCTGATCGGATGGCTGGTTCTATGTCTGGTTTTGGCCGGAATTGGCGGTGGTGGCTTTTTCTACCAAGATAAAATTGTTGAGATTTGGCCCCCTGCGGGACAACTCTATGACCTGATCGGCAACGCCACCGGGCCGGCAAAATTCGGCCTGGCAATCCAGAATGTGAAATGGGAGCACAAGCGCGAAAAGGGTAAGCCGGTGTTGGTGGTTCGGGGGGATGTAATCAATATTTCCGACGAACCCCAATCCGTGCCTCGGTTGCGCGTTATAATCCGGGATGAAAATGGCCGCCGTCTGTTCCGTTGGACGGTCACCACAGCCCTGAATAATTTGGAAGCGGGCCAGGGCACAGCCTTCACCACCCGTCTTGCCAATCCACCGGATGGGGCCCGTAGCCTGGCCGTAACATTTCTGGTGCAGCCATGAAAGCAGATGAAGACAATGTTGGGCGACCGCCCGGCACCGTGGAAATGCTGTATTCAGCGGCGGAAATCGGGGCTCGCGTTGGTGCCCTGGCGACCGAAATCGCTGATAACATGGGTCCCGATATCATGGTGGTGGCCGTCCTGAAGGGCAGCTTTGTCTTCACCGCCGATTTGTTGCGCGCGCTGCACCATCACGGGGTACATCCGCGGATAGATTTCATGACACTATCGAGCTATGGCACAGGCACACAAAGCAGCGGCGATGTTATCATTACCCGGGATATCACCGATGACGTCCACGGTGCCAAGATCCTGTTGATCGATGATATTCTGGAATCCGGACGCACCCTGGCCTTTGCCCGGGAATTGCTGGAGGCGCGCGGGGCGGAGGTTGTGCAACTGTGCGTCCTGTTGGACAAACCGGAGAAGCGAAAAATCGATGTGAACGCCGATTACGTGGGATTTGCCATTGGCGATGCGTTTGTCGTTGGCTATGGCCTGGATTATGCGCATTATTATCGCGAACTGCCCTATATTGGCAGCTTGGATTTGAATTCCGGGTAACTTGATTGAGGGAATGGCGTGGCAAAGATATTGGTTGCTGAGGATGAGGAGGCCGTCCGCAGTCTTGTTGCCCGTGTTTTGAGTATCAATGATCATGACGTAAAGGCCGTGGCTGACGGCTCGGCCGCATTGGAAGCGTTGAGCCTGGATCAGTATGATCTGTTGTTGACTGATATTGTCATGCCCAATGTAGACGGTATCGCCCTGGCCCTGAAGGCATCAGCGGAATATCCCGGCCTGCGCATCCTGATGATGACCGGTTATGCGGAGCAGAAACGGCGGGCCCATAACCTGGATGTCTTGATCCATGACGTCATCTCGAAACCTTTCACAATCGATGAACTGGCCGCTGCGGTCGAGCGGACATTGGCAGCGGAATAAGCATTGCTGCCATTCGCGCATGTCTACTTGTAAACATGCGCGATCAATACGGAATTTCCAGGGCCGGCGATCCTAAGGCGTAATCGCAAAATCCTTCAACACTTCCTTTCGAAAGACCAGGCCATGGCCGGGACGGTTGGGCGGGCTTAGCATATTGCCCACGGGCAGCACCGGTTCGACCCAGACATCATCAAGAAAATCTACATATTCCAGGACGTCCGGATTGGGGATAGCCGCCATCACCTGCACCATCAATTCGTGGAACAAATGCGGAGCAATGCGAATGCCCTTGGCATGCGCCAAAGTGGCGATGCGGCGCATCTGAGTGAGACCGCCGCGCATCATGTCAGGTTGCAGGATGGGTATCTTCGGGTTGTCGAAAAATGGCGATAAATCGTAGTGGGTGAAATGGCTTTCGCCGCCCACCACGCGGGTTTTCAGGGCATCGGCAATGCGGAAGTAACCGGCGAAATCCTCGGCCACCACCGGTTCCTCCAACCAGTAGATGTCATAATCATCCAGGCGGCGACCGACTTCTATCGCCTCATCCGCTGTCCAAGCCATATTGACATCGACCATTATGGCGATGCCGTCCCCCACCGCATCCCGCATGGCAGCCACATTAGCCACGTCCGTGGCATGGTCATACATATGCCCGGTCTGCATCTTGATGGCGTCAAAACCCCTGGCGATATAGGCCTGGGCCTTTTCGATCATGCCCTCCCGGCCCAAGCCCCGCCAGCAACCGGAACCATAAGCTGGTATCGGGCCACTATTTTGCGCCCCGCCCCACAGTTGATACAAAGGCAGCCCCGCCGCCTTTCCCAGGGCATCCCAAAGTGCGATGTCGATAGCTGACTGGGCAAATACCGTGACGCCCATGCGCCCAACCCAATAAGTAGCCTGCCAGATATCCTGCCAGATCGCCTCCACCTCGGCGATGGAACGGCCCAGCACGACGGGGGCAATCAATTCGTCTATACAGGCCTGAATGGTACGCAGGCCGCCCGACAACACCATCAAATAGCCCATGCCCGTAATGCCCGAGGCGGTTTCGATCTCGACCACCAGGATCTCCCTGGGCCGGTTATAGCCAACGCTCCACCGGGGGGGATCTGTAAACGGCATTGAAAGTGCAGTGGTGCGGATATCCTTGACGATCATGAGAATACTTCCCTTTCCGGATCGATAATGGCCTGTGAATAACCTTAATAACGGGGACGAATGCCCTATGTTATTGCGCCTGCGGCCATTCGCAAAGCAAAGTTTATGATCATGTTCTGTGGATAAGTTGACCGGGGGGAAATGCGCAAGCTGTTGGATTCACAGTCAATTTCGTGTAACCTACCGTTGCGGACAAAAGCCTGACCAGGCGCGCCATGGGATGAGTAACGCAATGTCGAACGCCAATGATCAGGTAGAACAGGATGCCGGAAAGAGTACGGGCAGTGGTATGGGAATCTTACCCTGCCAGGCCATTGCAGCCCTGTGGCGGGATGGAGAAATCACCGCCAATCAACCCTTGTTGGAGGGGCAGATCCAACCATCCAGCCTTGATCTACGCCTAGGCGATGTGGCCTACCGGGTCCGCGCCTCCTTTCTGCCGGGGCGGGGTCACAATATGGCGGAAAAAATCGAACGCTTTACCATGCACACGGTGGACCTGACCAAAGGTGCCGTGCTGGAAAAAGGTTGTGTCTATATTGTGCCGTTGATGGAACGGCTGGCCCTGTCAGACAGGCTGTCGGGGATTGCCAATCCGAAAAGCTCCACCGGGCGTCTGGACGTTTTTACCCGGTTGATCACCGATGGTGCCAGAGAATTCGATCGCGTCGATGCCGGTTATCATGGCCCACTGTATGCGGAAATCGCGCCCTGCACCTTTTCGATCCTTGTCCGCACCGGGGGTAGGCTGAACCAGCTGCGTCTGCGGCGCGGCGAACAACGGCTATCGGACGCCGAATTATCCAGGTTGCATCAACGCACCCCCCTGGTTCATGGGCCGGCAGGGCAGGAAAACATTTCCGGTGGTATTGGCCTGACCGTCGATCTGGACGGTATCGGCGACGGTGCCTTGATCGGCTACAAGGCGCGACCCCATTCGCCGCTGATCGATATTGAAAAAATTGCCTACTACGATCCGGCTGATTTCTGGGAGCCTATATATGCCGATACAGGCAGCCATTCCGGCCTGGTCCTGAACCCGGATGATTTCTATATCCTGGCCAGCCAGGAAGCGGTATCCGTGCCCCCGGATCATGCTGCCGAAATGGTCGCCTACGATACACTGGTGGGGGAGTTCCGGGTTCATTATGCGGGCTTTTTCGATCCCGGTTTTGGCTGGGCAGCGGCAGGCGGTGCCGGTACCCGGGCGGTGCTGGAAGTGCGCAGCCATGACGTGCCGTTCCTGTTGGAACACGGCCAAACCGTCGGTCGCCTGGTCTACGAGCGCCTGACCTCAACACCTGACCGGATCTATGGCCAGAACATCGGATCCAACTACCAAAAGCAATCACTGGCCCTGGCCAAACAGTTCAAACGGGACTAGCCGGGACCACTAGACTCTTAAGAATCGTGGTGCGCGAGACACGAAACAAAAGGACTCTTCTGTTTCGCTCGCACCACTAGTCTGTGTGGGCTGCGGACATGTTGGTGCCAGTCAGCATGGCGCCGCTCAGGTTAGCGCCTCGAAAAGAAGCGTCCGTGACATCCGCGCCGGTTAAATCAGTGCCGGTTAAATCGGCATCATCAAAACTGGCACCTTTCAGGTCGGCCGCCGCCAGGTTGGCACCCGATAAATTGGCCTTTCGAAATCGGGCGCGGGACAGAGCGCTGCGCCAGTTGCGCCGGACTGGACCAGCGCTTTCCAAGGGCCCAAGGTCGGCACCAGACAGATTGGCGCCGGTGAGGGTCGCCCGTTCCAAGCGGATGCCGCGCATGTCCGCCCGCTGCAAATTCGTGGCCCGCATATCAGCCCCGGACAACTCCGCCATACTAAGTATGCTGCCGGACAAATTTGCCGCCTTCAAAATCGTTGCTCGTAAAACTGCTGCTGCCAAATTAACCTCGGACATATCGCGACCCGTCAAATCAGCATTCGACAGATCCGCCCGGCTGCCGCCGTCGCTGTTGGCCCAAAGACGATGCGACTGGAGAATTTCCGCCAGGCGATTGACGATTGCCGTATTTGGTGGAGAAATAATTGCGTTTTTCAGTTCCGGTGCCGCCAACGCCTTGGGATCGAGAATTGCCCCGGCAAGGTTGGCACCGCGAAAATCGGTCTTTGTCATGGTCACGCCGCTTAAATTGGCACCGGACAAATTCGCACCAACAAGATTGGATCCGGAAAGATCAGCGCCATCCAACTGTGCCCCGACGAACAGACAGTTGCGCATATCGGAATCGATCAGACTGGCGTTATGCAGCACCGCATCCGTAAAATCCGTTTGTGCAATAAAGCTGTTGGATAATTTCGCCCCGCTGAAATTAGCCCGGGTAGCGACCGCAGCGGAAACTTCGGTGTTTCGTTGTTCGTATTGTGACTCCTGACCTGTGTGCCACGACAAAGTGCCTTCCCGAAGATCGGCGTCGATCATAACCGCATCGCTTAAATCAGCACCGCGCAGACAGGCACCGCGCAAGTCGCAGTGGGTCATATTGGCCCGGCGCAGGTTGGCGACCCGCAAATCCGCACCCAGCAACGTCGCCCGGGTGAAATTCGTCGCGCCCAGCAAGGCACGCTGCAATGAGGCACCGGAAAAATTCAAACTCGAGAGGTCTTCGTCCGACAAATCCCGGAATGATAGATCCGCGCGGCGACCATTCTCATGCTGTTCCAGCATACCCATATGATCGCCAATAACGCCCATTAGTTCGGCGCGGGTGATTTTCTTCAGCTCAGTCATGCCGCCTCTTACCATATAAAGTAAATAATAGCTGTGGTACTACTATATATAGAAGACCATTCTTTCTATACGATCATCAAACGCGCAATACGTTAAATTTTTGCTCTTAGTCCATGGAATTGTTTCTTTTGTAGCGTTGCAGGGGCGGCCCGGTTCGTTCATTCTGCCAGCAGCAATCGTTCCAGTGCGCCATCGGTTCGCTGGACTTTATTGAAATGTGCTACCTGATGCACCACTGGGGAGACATAGAGCATGCGGGAATTCGAGACAGAGATTAAGACGGACGACGGTGTCATGGACGTGTTCGTTTGCCATCCGGAACAGGATGGCCCCCACCGGGCGATTATCCTTTATATGGATGCGCCGGGAATACGGGAAGAACTGCGCGATATGAGCCGACGCATTGCCACGGTCGGCTACACGGTGTTGTTGCCGAATATGTATTATCGCACCGGTCGGGAAGGTCACTATGGCTATGACTTGGCGAAATTTCGCACTGATGACAAGCATCGCGCCAAGATGTTCGAAGTGATGAATACCCTGACCAACGCCCTTGTGATCGACGACACCAAGGGCCTGTTGGACTTTATCGATAGCTGTGACGCGGCAGCACCCGGCGCGGTCGGTTGCGTCGGCTATTGCATGAGCGGGCAGTTCGTGGTGTCCGTTGGGGCCGCTTATCCCGACCGCTTTGATGCTATCGCCTCCTACCACGGGGTTAAAATCATCACCGATCAGGCGGATTCACCCCATCTTGTGGCCCATAAGATCAAGGGGGAGGTTTACCTCGGTTTTGCCTCTGACGATCCCCACGTGCCGGAGGAGGAATTGGCGGCCATGCCCGGCGCGATGGAGACGGCGGGTATCAAGCACACCATCGAGATTTATCCCGACACGGAGCACGGCTATGTCTTCCCCGAGCGCCCGGTCTATAAAAAGCACGCCTCTGAACGGCATTGGGAAACCATGCTGGCGCTGTTTGACCGACGCCTACGTCATTAGGATTGCGGCACGGAATTTAAGTGCCGTAACAAAGGTTCGGTAATGGCACCGGGCACTTCGTCGGTGATGAAGTGCCCGACGCCGTCCAGACGGTGGAACGTATATGGCGCTGTGACGTGGTCAGCCGTCCACTGGGCTGCCTCCGGTCCGACCGAACTATCCTCATCACCCCAAATATACAAAGTCGGTACGGTTATTGGCCCCAGACCGCCAGGGTTTGCCGCGGTCTGTGCCGTCAGGTTGCCGCCCGTGGCCCGATACCAATTCACCGCCGCGCCCATGGCAGCTTTATCGCCCAGGGTTTCCAAATAGACCGAAGCGGCATCTTTGGGGCAGTTATGGCTGGCCAGCATACGGTAAAAACGCCGGGCCTCGTTCTCCAACAATAGATCTTCCGTATCCGGGTTCAGGAAAGCCTTGTGGTGGCGGGAGCGATAGGCCTGATCCTTGGATGTCGCCAGGGCCCTGGCGAAAGCATCCGGGTGCGGTCGGGACAACACCGTCAGGGATAACAGACGTTGCGGGGCCCGGCCCGCCGCCTGCCAGGCCAAATTCCCGCCCCAGTCGTGACCCACCAGATGAAAGCCCGCGTCTTTCCCGGCGCCGATATTCATGAGGGCATCGGCAATGGCGAAAACATCTTCCACCAAATGATCGGTTTCATAGTCCGCTAACAAGGCTGGACGGGCACCGGGGGAATAGCCTCGTTGATTGGGTGCCGCCGCGCGAAAGCCGGCCTTCGCCAAAGCTGGCAATTCATGACGCCAAGCGTACTTCGATTGCGGAAAGCCGTGCAGGAACAAAACGAGCGGCGCACCTTCAGGTCCGGCGATATCCACCTCGAATTCAAAAGGGCCTACGCTGAGGTCTTGGGTGTCAATATCCATGAAGCCAGTGTAGTGCACATCACGGCAAAATGTCGCGTCGATGTTGGTCGCGCCTATGGCAGATTATTGCTACTCTGTTTCCCAACATATTTTGCTGAGGAGCCTGCCATGTCTGTCACCACCGGCCTGCATCACGTTGCCTATCGCTGCAACAACTCTCAAGAAACCGTGGATTTCTACACTGAGGTCATGGACATGGACTACGTCATGGCGATCTCGGAAGACCGGGTCCCCTCCACCAAAGAGCCGGACCCCTATATGCACATCTTTTTCGAGATTGGTCCCGGCAGCTATCTGGCATTTTTTGAACTGCCCAATTCACCCAAGCAGGGCAAAGACCCCAATACGCCTGAATGGGTGCAGCATATCGCCTTCAACGTACCGGATATGGAGACCCTTTTAGCCGCCAAGGCCCGCATGGAGGCCAACGGCGTCGACGTTATCGGGCCCATCGATCACAGCCTGTTCAAATCCATCTATTGTTTCGACCCAAATGGCCATCGCCTCGAACTGGCCACCAATACGGGCGGGCCGGAGATCTGGAAAAAGGCAGCGGATGCCGCCCCCGCCATGTTGGAAGCCTGGAACAAGAACGGCACTACCGGTGAGTTGGGAGCCTGGCTGCACGAGAAAGAACTAGGCGACGACTAGGTCGGCGACTAAATTGTGGATCTTGTGCAGGTTCTTATCGGGGATGCCCATCTGTTGTAATTGCTGAACAGCGGCGGCGAGATATTCCGGATTGGCACCAGAGGCACCCTGACCGTCGCGAACCACATTGGCGGCATGGCCGTGATCCAGGCGGCCGGCATATTGCGGGTGACGCCTGTTGGCGCGAAACGTCAACGCGGTCACGGCACCATCTTCCAGATGTACGGGATGCAGCAGGGCCTGATAACCATCGGTGACCAGCTCCCGGCGATAGAGATAATCCGCCACCTCTGCCTTTTCCAAAGCAGCGATGCGATAAGCAATGCCGTGGCAGGAGCCTCCCACATCCAAGCCCAGCACAAGGCCCGGATTATCTTGCGTACCCCGATGAAACCAGGACCAGACACAAAGTGCGCGGTGATAACCAAAGACACGGGCCGCCCGACGCTCCATATGATCAAAGCCGGGCCGCCACATAACGGAGCCATAGCCAAAAACCCAAAGATCGCCGCTTGGTAAATCAATATCGGGTATTGTGTAGGTTAAGGGAGAGGTGTTCACGTTGGATGCCTGACTAACATTTTGGCTGATACTAGTGCCCGTCACATATTTGGCAAGCAGCGAGGTGCCATGCGTTATTTTGTTTTGGTTGGAGCGGTCATCGCGACCGTGGCGGCGTGGACGGGCTATTGGTTTTATGCCGCCGGGTTGGTCGAGGCGGACTTGGCGAGGCGGGCCGAACAGAAAGGCGGGCCAAACAGCACTGGGGTGCAACTGGTTTTTGAGAGTTATGAGATCAGCGGTTTTCCCTATCGTATTCAGCTCACCCTGAACAAACCCACAATTATCCTTCACAACGAAACACAGGAGATACGTTGGCAGACCGATCAAATAAAGGCCGTCGGGCATCCCTGGCAACCACGGCATGTGCTTTTTGATCTGACCGGCGAACATCATCTTGAGGCGGATATCGACGGCCAGTTGCGCAGCCTGGACCTATCCAGCGATGCAGCCCAGGCCAGTGTCGAGACTGAAGCAAATGGCCGCCTGCAACGATTGTCCCTGGACATCAAAAATATCCTGGTGCGGAACCAGGGCCTGGAAGCCTTGCGTGGACAGCGCCTGCAAGTGCATGTCCGCCAGACCCCCGGCAGCGCGAATAGTTTGGACCTTGCCCTCAGTGGCCATACACTGGAATTGCTTGGGGAGGGCCTGTCGGAACTATCCTTTCGGCAGTTGCCCCGGAATATCAAGCTGCTGGACCTGCAATCAACCGTCACTGAATTGTCGGAAAGTTTGCCGCAATGGCGGCGACAAGGCGGCACGGTGGAGGTGCGTAAACTACAACTTCATTCGGGCGAGATGGAGATTGCCGCTACGGGCAGCCTGGCCCTGGATGATCAAATGCGCGCCATCGGGGCCCTGACCGCAAAAATCAAAGGCCATGATGAATTGCTGCATATGGCCGTGGCCAATGGCGGTATGGATGAAGATCAGGCGTCCGTGGCGCGGGCCGTGCTGGGGCTATTGGCGGCGGCGGGCGGCGGCATCCTGTCCGTGCCCGTACGCCTGCAGGATGGCTTGCTTTACCTTGGCCCCGCCGCTGTTGCGCGGTTGAGACCCCTGACAACACCTGGCCCAAATTAGAGCGCTTCCGAGATATTCTGATCCATTTGATGGCGTCCATAAGTCATTCGGGCAAGCGGGGCAACGCATCCGAATGGCTTAGGGTCGCCACCGAAGGCCGCCCAC
>JABJKS010000085.1 GCA_018660265.1 Rhodospirillaceae bacterium
CAGGCGGCAAGAGCCGCCGAATGAACCCCGAACGTCAATCCCTAACACCTCTAAAAATTAGCCGCTGAAAACCGCCGTTGATCCGGCTGAAGCCGTGTGCTCAGATCAAAGCTGATCGCGATCATGAATAATGTGGGTTAGCAATGCTATCACGCAGTATATAGTGCATCTGTGCGCTACGTCACTCCAAACCTTCAATCAATGTCCCTTCAGGTAGATTTCTCCAATCTTCTACCAAGCGTCGGGATATGGAATCTTCGGGCGGCAAAATTATTTCGTCTGCTGCCACGGCACGAACAATATCCTGGCGTGTGAACCAGGCCGCTTCGCTGATTTCCTCACCATCAACCTTAATCAACGTTTCCGTGGCTCTGGCCCAAAACCCCATCATTAACGAGGATGGGAACGGCCAGGGTTGAGACGCACGATACATAACGGCACCGGTTTTCACACCGACTTCCTCTGCGACCTCTCGTCGCACCGCATCCTCCAACGTCTCGCCGGGCTCAACAAAGCCGGCGACCGTGGAAAAGCGGGGAATATTTATGGTCGCCCGCTTGGCCAACAAACAGCGCTCGCCGTCGATGACCAAGGTGATCACGGCGGGGTCCGTGCGGGGAAAATGTAAGCGGCCACAATCAGGGTTCAAACAGCGTCGCGCATGGCCGGCCCGTTCTGCCCGGGTATCGGCACCGCAACGGCCGCAACATTGATGATCACCATGCCAGACCGACATGCCACGACCGAATGCCAAAACGGCGGCCATCTGGTCGTTCAGGTGCATCGCAACATCGCGCAAATCATGAGTGCTGCCGGCGACATCCCGATCCAAACCATCTTCGGACAGTTCAGAGACATCCAAAGTAAAGTGCGCCACATCATCGATCAGGCCCAGCAATACAGCCTGCCCGACCTCGCCCAATGTCCCCGCCGCAGCCGGTGCCAGGGCAACGGGCGCGTGGTTTTCCTCGAACGAGAACCGGTGCCGCCAAATTGGATAGACCTTGGTGGTGGAAGCGGTCAGACGTGCGGCCAGCCAATCCGCATCCTCGCGCCATTCCGCCGCGCGATCGAATTCCCCATCCGCATATCGCATACTTGTTGTCATCTGGAACAAAACCCTCGCTTCTTAACCCCTGTCTTGCGATATGTATGGCAATGCCATCAATGCGTCCAGAGCAGGAAACAAGATCATGAAAACGAGAATAACCGAGCTATTCGGGATCGAGCATCCAATCATCCAAGGCGGCATGCAATGGGTTGGCCGGGCAGAGCTTGTCTCCGCCGTATCCAATGCCGGCGGCCTTGGTATCCTTACCGGCCTGACCCAGCCGACGCCGGAGGATTTGAGCAAGGAGATTGCCCGCACCAAGGGCATGACCGACAAGCCATTTGCCGTCAATCTGACGATCCTGCCGACCCTGCGCCCGGTGCCGTATCAGGAATATGCCGACGTAATTGCGGAAAGCGGCGTGAAAATCGTCGAAACCGCGGGCCGCAGCCCCGAACCCTATATGCCGACATTTAAGGCCGCCGGCATCAAGGTCATTCACAAATGCACCTCCGTCCGTCATTCCGTCAAAGCAGAGGCCGTGGGTTGTGATGCGGTCAGTGTTGATGGCTTTGAATGCGCGGGCCATCCCGGCGAAGATGATATTCCGGGCCTGATCCTGTTGCCCTGCACGGCTGATAAAATCAGCGTGCCCTTTGTCGCCTCGGGCGGGTTCGGCGATGCCCGCGGCCTTGTCGCGGCACTGGCGCTGGGCGCGGACGGTATCAACATGGGCAGCCGCTTTATGTGCACGAAAGAGGCCCCCATTCATGACAACGTAAAACAGGCCATGGTCAATGCGGACGAACGCAATACACAACTGACCAACCGGACCCTGCGCAACACGTCCCGGGTATTCAAGAATGCCATCGCCGACAAGGTGATCGAGATTGAACGGGAAAAAGGCGCGGACCTGAAGATTGAGGATCTGGCGGAATATCTGTCCGGTCAGCGTGGCAAGGTGGTTTTTGAAGACGGCAACGTGGACCACGGTATTTGGTCGGCAGGCATGATCGTCGGGTTAATCAACGATGTCCCCAGCTGCGCCGATCTGGTCAGCCGCATCGTTGCGGAGGCCGAGGATATTATCGGTAAGCGTCTGGCCAATCTGACGGGCACAGCTGCCTAACTGGGGCCTAAACGACCAAATCCATCAGGGAGGAGCTCGCCTAAATGAATGTACATGAAGCCATTATGAGCCGGCGGTCGGTGCGCAAATTTTTACCGACCCCGGTACCCAAGGATAGCCTGCGCCGCATAATTGAAGGTGCCGGCATGGCGCCCAGTGGCCATAACATCCAACCATGGAAGCTATATGTGATCGGTGGCGCAACCAAGGATGCCATGAGCGCTGAGATCCTGGACGCAATCGCCAATGGAGACGCAAAGGATCATCAACCGGAGTATCCCTACTATCCGACGAACTGGTTCGAACCATTTAAAACCCGCCGTCGGGAGACCGGGTTTGGCCTTTATGCGGCTTTAGGTATCGGGCGAGATGACATGGCGGCCCGCGAAGCGCAAATGAACCGCAACTTTGAATTCTTCGATGCCCCCATCGGCATGTTCGTGGCTTTTCACCGGGAACTGGCGACGGGGACCTTTATGGACATGGGCATGTTTATCGAAAATATTCTGATCGGTGCCCGTGGCGAAGGCCTGCACACCTGCGGCCAGGCAGCCTTTACCTGGTACCATAAGATCATCCGACACCATCTCAAGATGGGGGACGAGGAATTGCTGGCCTGTGGCATCGCCCTGGGCTTTGAAGACACAACGGCGGCGGAGAATAAATTCCGGGTGGAAAAACTGGTGATCGAAGACTTCACCACGTTCATGGATGTTGAATAGCAAACGGTCATGACCAGGGACAAGGCCCATACGATCCTTATTTACGACCCGGGCCATTTTCACGCCGCCCTGCTATTCGCCCAGCGCAACAGCCGGGTCGCACGGTGCATCCATCTCTATGCCCCACCGGGACCGGAGGTCGAGAAATTCATTGCGCTGATTGACGGCTTCAACAGCCGGGCGGAGGCACCGACGAATTGGCAGCTTGAATGCCACATAGGTGCCGATAGCCTGGATGCCATGATGGCCGAGCGTCAAGGTGAAATTGTCGTCCTGGCGGGGCGCAATGGCCCGCGCCTGGCCTTGATGCATCGCCTGCATGATGCGGGCTTTCAGGTACTGGCGGATAAGCCCTGGCTGACCAACAGTGACGCCCTGCCCCATTTAAATGCCATTACCGAGGCCGCACCGCTGGCTGTTGACATCATGACCGGGCGTCACGATGCCTTTGCCGCATTGCGCAACCGGATCATTCGAACCCCATCTGTATTTGGCACCTTAGGTGAAGACCGCAGCCAGCCGGCGCTTGAATTCACCTCGCGCCATCATTTCCTGAAATTGGTCGACGGCCGGCCTTTGCAACGACCACCCTGGTTTTACGATTCATCCATGCAAGGCGACGGCCTGGTGGATATCCATTTCCACTATGTGGATCAGGTGCAGTGGATCATTGCACCACTGGTTGATGATAATGCGGAATTGTTGACTGCTGGGCGCTGGCGCATTCCCGTCCCCCTGGACCTGTTTCGCGAGAGCACGGGCGAAACCGCCTTCCCATCCTATCTTGCCCAGCAGGTCAACGACGACGTGTTGCAGCTTGCCTGCAATGGCCGGATTGACTACCGAATGGCCGGTGTATGGGTGCGCCAGATTGCCGAATGGGGTTTGTGGGAGGCTCCAGGTGGCGGCGATCTGCATGGCTTTACAGCGCGGGGCGGCAATGGCCTTCTGAGGGTTAATGTTGATCCCGACACCGGCTTCCAGCGGCAAATGCGCCTCTCGCTGGCCAACAGCGACGCGCTTAAGCCAGCCCTGGAACAATGGCGAGAAGAGTTTCCCGGCCTTGAGGCTGAAGCATCGATGGACGGCTATTTGATGCACCTGCCGATCCAGTCCCATATCAAGCACGAATTTCAGTTCCCCTTGATGCTGGCGCAGTTTCTGGACTTGGTAGACAATGCCGCCCTGGGTGCCTGGCCCGCGGATTTGGCGGCCCGTATCCGCACCCGCTATACCTTACTGGCCCAGGCCTGGGCGCAAGCGACTGATAGACCTTGAGGAGACGACGTTATGACCGCAAACAACATCCGCTTTGGCACCGCCCTACGATCCCCCTATAACGTGGCGCAATTATCCCGGCAGATAGAAGACTTGGGCTACGATGTTCTGGGCTGTGGTGAACATGTCAGTTTCTATGGTGATACGGCAAACGGCTTTGTCTCACTCTCCGTCGCCGCCGGCGCCACCCAGCATATTCAATTGATGAGCACGATTACCTTGGTGCCCCTGTACCCGGCGGCCCTGTTGGCCAAAATGGGTGCCGCACTTGATGTCGCCTCTGGCGGGCGCTATTCCCTGGGCGTTGGCGTGGGCGGTGAATTCGCCAACGAGTTCGCGGCCTGTGGCGTTCCAATAAATGAACGCGGTGCCCGCACCGATGATGCTTTGGAAGTGATTACCCGCACCTGGACGGCAACGGATGTTACCTATGATGGCCGTTTCACCAAGCTGGAGAACTTCTCGTTAAAGCCCCTGCCAATCCAAAAGCCGCGCCCACCGATCTGGGTTTCCGGACGGTCGGATGCGGCTATGCGCCGGGCCGCGAAATACGCCGATGGCTGGCTACCTTATATGTACACACCGGAACAATTGGCGGACAGCATCACCAAGATCCGCGCCTATGGCGAAGACCTGGGGCGGGATATGTCCGACTTCACATTCGGGATGTATGTTTTCACAGCCATCAACGAAGACAATGACCTGGGCGTGAAGTATGCCGCCGATCGCCTCAGCGTTCAGTATTCCCAGGATTTCAGCCAGTTGGTACACAAATTTGCCCTGGCCGGCGATCCTGACCATTGCCAGGCCCGCCTGCAGGAATATGTCGACGCCGGGGCCAGCCTGGTATTTGTCTCAAGCGCCTGTCCCGATGATTATATCGATAGGAATTTGCAGATGATCTCCTCCGACCTGATCCCAAATTTCAGAGCTTGAGGCGCATCCTCGACGCCCAAGCTATTGCCGCGCCAATCAGTCTGCGGCACCATCGGCAACCTTGGCGGCCTCTCGTTGCGCAGCCTCCTTGGCGGCCATGTGGGCTTTCAGCTCATCCGGACTTAAGCGCACGATGTCTTCGTTCTGATGGCTGAAGATATCGTAGGGTTGTGTATCCAGATCATCCAACTTGACGGTACCGCCCATCACCTGCTCCTTCCAGGCCTGATGTTCGGGTTCCCGGGCGTGGAATTCCGGCATCACCTCATCGGCGAACAACTGCAGGCTGTCGCAAATATCCTGATGCGACGTTTTGCCGGCCTGGTTCAATAGGATCACCTGATCCACATGGGCCGCCTCATACTGGCGCAGTTTGTCCCGAATGGTGGCGGGAGAGCCGATTAAGCCGGCCTTCAAGGCGTCCTGGGCTTTTTCCGATTTGCGCCAATCCTGATACAGGTTCCACAAATCCGACTTACCCGGGGCATCGATGCCTGCCCGGCCGTAATGGGACAGGGCAAAGATAAAGAAAGTCCAGCCCGCGGCCTTTTCAATGGCCTCCTCGTCGGTGTCCGCGCACATGAACCCGGACACCATGGCAACGTTGGGATTGACCGGATACTCGGTGATCAATTGCCGATTATTCAGCAGATTATTGTAATAGTGATTAACCCATGCCGTGGCCGCATCAGGCGAAACAAAGGTAAAGCCCAAGGCACCCATGCCCCACTGCCCGGCCAGGGTTATGGTCTGGATGTTGGAACAGGCAACCCATAGGGGCGGGTGCGGCTTTTGAAACGGCTTTGGCAACACGCTGCGGGCGGGAAAGTCGTGGAATTCGCCATGGAATTCCCAATCCTCCTTGGTGAACATGGGGATGATGGCCTGCACGGCCTCCAACCAGCGATCCCGCTTGCTGCGCACCTGGGTGCCAAAGGGATGCAGTTCCGCCGGGCCGGCACCTTCACCCATACCGAATTCAACCCGCCCACCGGACAGCAAATCCAGGGTCGAGACCTTTTCGGCCACGCGATGGGGTTGATTGGTGGTCAATTGGATGATGCCGTATCCAAGGCGAATATTTTCCGTCCGTTGCGAGGCCGCACCCAGAAATGTCTCGGGTGAGGAGGCATGGGAATATTCTTCCAGGAAATGATGCTCCACCATCCAGGCGTAGTCATAACCAAGTTTGTCCGCCAATTCGATCTGGGTCAGGGAGTTCTGCAGCAAATTATATTCGCTGTCGTCTTTCCAAGGCCGGGGTAATTGGTGCTCGTAAAAGATACCAAACTTCATGACTGCGTCTCCTCAAATTCTTTATTTCTTCCAGAATGCCCCATGTTGGGCCATCCAATCCAGAAAATCCACGAATGCGGCTTCCGGGTCATTGGGCAGGCTATACCCGATATCCGCCGCCAAACGTGCACCCGACAGCGACCGGCGATCATAGGCACCGTGTAAATTAATATTCGCGGCCTCTCCGTCCCCGGTCAGCCTATATTGGAACGCTGAATATTGCTTCGACAATGCAGCGCACCAGTCCATTACACCACAAGGTGTGGCAGAGGCGATATGATATAGATCATGGCCCGGATCAGGGGCAGCCATCAAGGCCAACAGCGCCGTGGCGACGTCCCGCGAATAAACCCAGTCCTGGACATCATGCCGGGGCAATACCGCCAGACCATCCGCCATCGCCACTAAGGCCGCCTGCATCAGGGGGCTAAGGGTATCGCGGGCACCGCTGTCGATTTCCCAGGGACCATAGACCGCCGCCAGACGGACCGAGCGGACATCGATCACCAACAATTCCGCCAGACGGCGGCTTACCGCCTCTGTCGCAAGCTTGGATATGGCATACAGGCTTTCCGGATCCGACGGCGTTGCGGCTTCATCAATGGCACCGTCGCCTTCCAGACGGTGACGACCATAGGCGGAGCCTGAACCGATGTTGATAATACGGTTTACACCGCCCGCATCCGAGGCGGCTTTGATGACGTTGACCAGGCCCAGCAGATTGACCTGCAATATCTGGGCCGGGTCCTCCCGCTCCCGCGCCGGGCCGGAGGTCATGGCGGCGCCGTAATAGACCCCGTCAATGTCCCGACCGGCGAAGGCGGCGGCGACGGAAGCAGGCTCCCGCACATCACCTGCAATAATCTCGAAGCTGCCCGGCAAGTCTTCAAAGGCCGCCTGCGCGACAGGGTTCAGGGGATTGGCGTCGAACAACACTGCCCGGTCGCCGCGCCGCAAAAGCGCCTCGGCTATATTCAGTCCGACAAATCCGCAACCGCCAACGATCAAATGGGCCATGCAACGATCCCCCTACACGACCGCGTTGCCACCGTCGACATTCAACACCTGTCCGGTCAGGAATGCGGCAGCCTGGCTGGCCAGAAAGACGGCGGCACCCGCTATTTCATCAGGCTCTCCAATGCGGCGCAGGGGGATCAGGTTCTCCACCCGGGCCAAGCGGGCCGGGTTGGTCCATAGGGTTTTGGCAAAATCCGTCTTGATCAATCCCGGCGCAATGGCGTTGACGCGTATGCCCTTGGGACCGTATTCCACGGCCAGATTGCGGGCGATCTGATGCTCGGCCACTTTCGAAATGGAATATCCCGATAATTCGACCGAACCCTTCAGCCCGGAGTTGGAGGCAATGATGATGATCGAACCGCCCGCCGCCGCCGTCATGCCGGGCAAGACCATATGGCATAATTTAAAGACGCTTTTAACATTGACCTCCCAAATCTTGTCAAACGCACTTTCAGGCATTTCGGCCGAGGGGCCATAGTAGGGGTTGGCGGCCGCGTTGGGGACCAGGGTCGTAATTTTGCCCCATTTATCCAGGGTCTGATCAACCAGTCGGCGCAAATCCTCCTCCACCCCGACGTGGGCGGGAATGGATATTGCCTCACCACCGTTGGCGGCATAATCGCGGTTGATTTCTTCCATCACTGCGGCGCAGGCATCGCCCTTGCGCGACGAGATCACCACCTTGGCACCATGTTGGCACATGCGCGCCGCAATTGCCTTGCCAATACCTTTGGTCGAACCAGTCACAATCGCAACCCGGTCGCTCAAATCAAATAATTCCACGCTGATTGTCTCCACCCGTCTGCTGCATCTGCCAGCAACTATATAGCAACGGCTCTTGGACGGGGAGATTTCAAACCTGTAGGATTATCTTCAAAGCTATCCCAGGACGGCGCGGATGAGGTCGCCTTGCACTTTGCCAATTTTGGCAACTTCGCCGCTGATTGCATCATCATCATCGCCCTGCTCATGCTCCAGCTTAGAGGCGACGCGGAGGGCCAGGGCGCTTTGTTCCAGCAACTCAAAACTCTTTTCCGAAGGTGGCTTGCCGAACATGCCGCCCAATACACCGGTGAGAGAGTTGCACAAGGCGCGCAAGTTTTCACCATCCAGCGGCAACAATGTTTTGTGATAGATGATCACTGACTTGCGCAATGTCACCAATTCCCGCTCGTATCGATCTGGCAATGCAGGGTCGGAATAAGATTCCTTTAAACGATTAGCCAAATACCAGATCCGCCGGGCCAAGTTTCGGATTTTCAATCGGCGCAGTTGGGCAAACGTATCTTCAATACGTTCAACATTTGGTGCCGCGCTCCGATCTGCCAAGGCGTGGGCCCGCAAAGCATTGGGAACGACAATCGATGTCGGATCATTCCGCAACAAGTTGGTCGCCCGGCGGTCAGGGCCGAAATAATCTTCGGTTACGACAAAGGGTTTTCTGTCATGAACCAGATTATTGATACGCTGTCCCATCTGCGCGGTCGAAAATGGGTATAGCAAAACATCATCGGCACCGGATTCAAGGACGGGGCGAAGGGACTGCAGCTTTGCATCCCACGTGGTCAACAGTATCGGCACGAATGGGTCAATGCCAAATCGACGCCCACGCAAATCCTGGATCAGGCGCAGCACGCCACAATCGACCGCATCCAAATTCAACACCGCCACATCAACCCGTTGTCCGCATAAAGCCAGACGGACCGATTCCAAATCCTGAAACTCCTGAAAAGTCTTGAAACCCAAGACATTCAAGACTGACCGGGTTTGCTTGCGTACCACCCGCGTTCGGTCAAACAATAGGATGTTCGCATCAATATAATGTGACTTTTGCATACTTATTGCGACTCTACTAATTTTCTTCACGCCCTGAGCTCACGTTAGCTCAAGCGATTTTTTTACTAGATTGTGGCGATTTTCAGGGCATATTCTTAATGTTTAACTAATCGTCGCCGCAAAAATTCCGCATAGGACATTATGGGACGATACTGTTCTAATTTGGTTGAGACGGCAGATGAAATGTCGCTGGCCATCATATCCTCCACTTTTTCGCGGGCGCGGCGGTCAAAATCAAACGGTCCGAATTACTTCAGAACCAAGCGGTCCAGTTTCTTGCGAACTCTGCCAAAATTGGCGACCTCTTCCATGATAGCATCATCGGCTTCGCCCCCTTCATGGTCCAGCCTGGAGGCCAGGCGCAGGGCCAGGGCACTTTTCTCCAACAATCTCAGATCTCTCTTAGACGGCGCAAGACCGAACATGCCATCCAACAGATTGGAGAGTGTCTCGAACAAACTTCGCACTATTTCTTCGTCTTCCGCGATCAAGGTTTTTCGGTAGATAGCGAGAGAATTCCGTAAAGTTATCAACTCTTGTTGGTAGAGTTTCGGTTGTTTCTTATCCGTGAATGTTTCCTTTAAGCAATTGGCCAGATACCAAATGCGACGTGATGAATTACGTAATTTCATCCGACGTAATTTCACAAGTGTTTCGTCGACGGACTGCGTGTTTGGGGCTTCTTCGCGTAGGCCAAAGGCCTGGGCCCGAAAAGCATTGGGTACTTTGATCGAAGTCGGATCTTTCTTAATCAGGGCGGATGACCGTCGATCGGGGCCAAAATAATCCTCCGTCACGACAAAGGGTTTTCGCTCCTGCGCCAGAAGGTCAATGCGTTGGGCTAATTGTGCGGTGGAAAAAGGATACAGCAGCACATCGTCGGCACCGGAATCCAGAAACGATTGAACCGATTCCAATTTTGCAAGCCAACTTGTCAACAAGATTGGCATAAACGGATCCAAGCCAACTTTACGTCCGCGAATATCCTTGACCATGCCTAAGATGCCGCAGTCCAACGTGTCCAAATTCAAGACCGCGATATCAACACGTTGCGAGCTTAAGGCGTGACCGACGTCCTCTAAATTATCAAATTCCAGGAACTTCCGGAAACCAAACCCATTTAGAACAGACCGGGTCTGTTTACGCACATTCCGGGTGCGATCAAATAATAGGATGCTTGTATCGGCATAGTTTGGGCTTTGCATGATTTGATTAATTCTACCAACGTTAATCACGCCCTCAGTCCCGGCTGGCTTAAACACCATTTTGCGCGGGCTTGAGGAAATCATCGCCCGTAAATATTAATGAATTGCTAAGCGCAATAGCAAAAATTCCAAAATTTGATGTAAATGGAGCGATATTGGCGCAGAACTAATGAGATGGGATACGAAGGCAAGACTTATGACGCTTGATGGACGAACGCTTTGCGAAGAAGCCTGCATAATTTTGCGAACGGCTGACCCGACGGCCAAAATTGCCGTCGGTGCAGCTTTGGCGAAAAGCTGGCGTGACGGCGAGATTTCAGTGCTCCATGGCGGGCATTCAGCTCTACCGCCGCCCCCAGCGCCCCCAGCGCCATCGCAGAGACCGCAGAGACCACCGTGGCGACCGGCCCGGCCCGACCGCCCCGAACTACGCCGTCCAGGCGATATGCCCAGACGAACAACATCCGGCCTGCGCGGTCGCGTTGCCCTGCTCCACGCCATCGCCCACATAGAATTAAACGCCGTCGATTTGGCCTGGGATCTGATCGCCCGCTTTGCAAACGCTGACCTGCCCCGCGCCTTCTACGACGATTGGATTGGGGTCGCGGCGGATGAAGGCCGGCATTTTAATTTATTGAGCGCCCGGCTCAATGAATTGGGCGCATGCTATGGAGATCTACCGGCCCATGATGGTCTATGGCAGGCGGCCATGGACACTGCCGATGATCTGACGGCCCGCCTGGCAATCGTGCCCATGGTCTTGGAGGCGCGCGGCCTGGATGTCACGCCGGCGATGGCGCATAAACTGCGAAACGGGGGCGACAGCCCATCAGCTGACATTCTGCAATTGATCCTGGAAGACGAAATAAGCCATGTCGCCGCCGGCCAGCGCTGGTTCGAATGGTGCTGTAGCCAACAAAATCTATCACCGATAGAATATTGGCATACACTGGTCGGGAAATATTTTAAAGGTGCCCTAAAACCGCCCTTTAACCACGCGGCCCGAAAACAAGCCGGCATGTCAACGAAATATTATGAACCACATGCTTAGATACTTATTCCAGAGTGATTGGTATAGATTTGTACAGATTGGTATAGCGGTCAAAATATGTCTCAACATTTTCCATTGCATTGCATCGTGGGATCGGATGCAATAATGACATTGCGACGCGTGTATGCGTTGAAAGAGAGAATACGGCATGAGTGAGGGCAAAGCAGTCGCGGCAAAGCGACTGTTGGATCGGGTTTTCCCGGAACGGCAAATCCTGCTGCGTAGTCGTGGCGAGGTCAGCTTCGTTACGCTTGGACAAGGCAGCCAAATCGGCCTTTGCCTGGTGGGCTTTTCCCTGCTTGGCTGGCTGGCATATGCCAGTACGGGGGTCTATTTTCAATCCGATATCATCGCCGGCAAGGACGCTCATATTGCCAGGATGGTCTCTGCCCATGACCGCCTGAATGCAGATATGCGCGCTGTGGAAAGCCGCTATCAGCAAATCACCGCGAATTTAGAAAGTAACCAAAAAGTCCTGGGAAATGTTCTGCAACAACGTTCTGACCTGGGACGGGTGCGCGCCGAATTATTGCGCGAATTGAAGCAGGCCCGGAAGCAACGCGATGTCGCAATCAGCCGCAGCGAAAAATTGAATTCGCGCTTGGCGCAGCTGGAAAACAGCCTGCGTCAAACCTTAAGCGACTCGACCCACCTGCAGACAAATTTAAGCCACGTTATGGATCGCCTCGCCACCTCGGAAAACGTTCGCAGTAAGGCGCAACAGGAACGCAGCGCCTTAAGCGCAAACCTGAATGTCATGCGGGAAGATTTATCGGGATTAAAAGACGCCCGGAAAAATCTACAGGTGGACCTGGAAAGCAGTGAGGAGATGGTTGCCCGCCTGACAGATCAGCGCGACCATGCTTTTTCGACAAATCTGAAGTTAAACAAACAGATCGGCAACTTGGAAGGTCGCCTGAAACAGCTGCAAGTGGCCCAAAGCGCCCTGGTCGGAAATATCCAGGACCGCACCAATGCCAATATTACCGAGCTGGAAACGGTCATTGAAATTACCGGATTGAACGTAAACAGTTTGTTGGGTCGGGTGGATCACCAAGAAATCGGAACTGGCGGGCCGCTTATCTCCTCGTCGAATTCAACTGAAGAGAAGGCGCTTTTGCAGCTTAAGACGGGCGACGGTTCGTTGGGTTTGCTGGAAAACCGCTTGGTTCATTGGACTGCCCTTAACGCGGTGTTGGAGCGGTTGCCCATTGCACCGCCAGTAGACAATTTTTCAATCTCTTCCTCGTTCGGAAAACGCCAGGACCCATTTACCAAACGGCGGGCGTTTCACAGCGGCATGGACCTGGCAGGCGCGAAACGAACCAGCATCTATGCAACATCACCGGGCGTCGTAACTTTTGCTGGCTGGAAAGGCCCGTACGGGCGGTTGGTGGAGATCGACCACGGCCTGGGTTTGCGCACCCGATATGGTCATTTGCGGAAAACCCTGGTCAAAAAGGGTCAAAAGATAGATTTTCGTCACAAGATCGGTTTGATGGGCAGTAGCGGCCGCAGTACCGGCACCCATGTTCATTACGAAGTCGTGTTTGATGGCAAACCGCTTAACCCAAGGAAATTCCTGAAAGCGGGGAAATATGTTTTCAAAGGCTGATAAATCCAAGGCCGCCAATACGGTGGCGCGTGCCGCACCATCGTTGATTTCCACGGATCTGGAAATTGCCGGTAATCTGCAAACCCCTGGTGAAGTTCAGTTGGACGGCACCATTGAAGGGGACATTGTCTGCGGCAAGCTGTTGATTGGCGCAAAGGCCATAATCACGGGCCATATTGAGGCGGATGAAGTTATCATCCGGGGTCGGGTCACCGGCCGGGTAAAAGGTAAGAACGTACACCTGGCCAGTACGGCCCGTGTTGTCGGCGATATCTGGCATGATAGCCTGGCCATTGAAGCCGGTGCCTTCCTGGAAGGCCATTGCAAACGCAATGATGCGGCCGCCGCCATTGAAGCGACCCCGGCCAAGATGCCAAGCACGACAAACCACAGCGCCGATGTGGTTCCGGCCCGGCAGAACCCTGTACAAGACAGCGCCGGTAACACAGTGGCAAAGACAGCCGCCCGGAACTGATTTAGAACGTATCTCGGCCAATCCGAGCCATTTGATAGTGCACTAACTGTCGTCGTTGTTTTTGACGTTCGGATCAATTCCGCCCACGCGCGCGGCCAGGGAAGCTTCCATAAAGCGGTCCAGATCACCATCAAGCACCCGCTGGGCATCGCCCCGCTCCACCCCTGTCCGTAAATCTTTGACCATTTGATAGGGGTGCAGGACGTAGGATCGGATCTGGTGGCCCCAGCCGATGTCGGTCTTCTGATCCTCGATCGCCTGCTTCTCAGAGTCCCGGCGCTGCAATTCCGCCTCGTACAGGCGGGCCTTCAACATCTTCATGGCAGCAGCGCGGTTCTTATGCTGGGAACGTTCCGCCTGGCATTGCACGACAATGCCGCTTGGTTCATGGGTGATGCGCACGGCACTGTCAGTTCTGTTGACGTGTTGTCCGCCCGCGCCCGAGGCACGGTAGGTATCGACCCGCAAATCGCCTTCGTTGATCTCGATCTCAATATCGTCGTCAATTTCCGGATAAATCCACACCGAGGCGAAAGAGGTATGCCGGCGGGAGGCTGAATCGTAGGGAGAAATCCGCACCAGGCGATGCACCCCGCTTTCCGTTTTCATCCAGCCATAGGCATCCGCGCCGCGGACATGCAGGGTGGCGGATTTAAGACCCGCCTCCTCGCCCGCGCTGGCTTCCACCAATTCGCTTTTGTACTTACGCTGATCGCTCCACCGACTGTACATGCGCAAAAGCATTTCGGCCCAATCCTGGCTTTCCGTACCGCCCGCGCCGGCATGTATTTCCACATAGCAATTGTTGCCATCGGCCTCACCTGACAGCATGGATTCCAATCGCAGGCGGGAGGCGCGGGCACAAATCTCAGCCAATTGCACTTCTGCCTCGTCGACGATTTCGGTATCGCCCTCAATTTCGCCCAGCTCTATCAACTCAATCGCATCGGCAAGCTCGCTTTCCATTTCGCGCATGCCATTGATGCCGTTGTCCAGGTTCGTACGCTCCCGCATCAGGGTCTGCGCCCGGGCCGCATCGTTCCAAAGGCTGGGATCTTCGATCAGTTTATTCAGTTCGTCGAGACGTTTTAAAGATACATCCCAGTCAAAGATGCCTCCTCAGAAGGGCCAGGTTCTGGCCTATCTCATCTATAAGTGCCTGGGCTTCGGCGCGCATTAAACCTCTCCGGTACTAGATAATTGAAACAAATTAATAGAGGCCACCCGTGCCGGCCCGCTTGGACGCACTAATTGCCTCTCCAGCCAGGGTGCCGTCAAGCACCGGGCCGGATCTTTTTGGCACCGTGCCGGGTTTAAAGGCTTCCAAGACCACCCTGCGGTCGTTCGGACCAGCCAATAGACCGGTGCTTGATGCGATCCGCACCAGCTGAATACCAGGGGGAATTCTGAACGGTATTGCAGGTTGCTTCGCCAAGGCCTCAGCCATGAAATCCCTGAAGACAGGCACCGCCACGGAACTTCCCGTCTCACGCCGGCCCATACTGCGCGGGTTGTCGAAACCAATATAGACGCCGACTGCCAGGTCGGGGGAAAATCCCATGAACCAGGTATCCCGGCTTTTATTCGTGGTCCCTGTTTTGCCTGCCAAAGGCTTTCCCACCGCTTTGATCCGCACGCCGGTTCCACGCTGGACCACACCTTGCAACATAGAGACCACCTGATAGGCCGTGCCCGGCTCAATAATCTGGGCCCGAAGGTCAGGTAGTACGGGAACGGCTTGATCATGCCAGCCGCTGCTGACACAACCCCGGCAATCACGTTCATCATGGCGAAACACCGTCTGGCCACGGCGGTCCTGGATCCGGTCAATCAAGGCAGGCACAATCCGTTTACCGCCGTTGACCAGCATGGCATAGGCCGTGGTCAACCGCAGCAATGTCGTCTCCCCCGCGCCCAGGGACATCGGCAGCAGGGGCGGCATATTCTCCATTATGCCAAAGCGCTCCGCGTAATCGACGACCTTGTCCATACCGATATAGTTGGCCAGCCGCACCGTCATTAGGTTGCGGGATTTTTCAATTCCCAGACGCAATGTCGATGGCCCATAGAAACGTTTCGTGTAGTTTGCCGGCTTCCATTTACCCTGACCCTTTCCCGCATCGATGACAAAGGGCGCATCCAGGACCATGGATGAGGGTGTAAAGCCGTTTTCCAATGCGGCGGCATAGACAAACGGCTTGAAAGCTGAACCGGGCTGACGGCGCGCCTGGGTGGCGCGATTGAATTGCGATGCGCGATAGGTATAGCCACCTGACATGGCCAGGACCCGGCCGGTATGAGGATCCATGGCGACCAGGGCACCGTTGATGGCGGGGATCTGTTGCAGGGTATATCGGCCGGGTACATAGTCTTCATCATCCTTGGGCACGGCGGCAACGGCCACCACATCGCCAATGGCCAGGACATCGCCGGGGCGGCGCACTTTCGGGCCCAACGTCTCCCCTTTGCGCCAAGGCCGGGCCCAGGCGAGATGTTTAAGGAGGATCTGCCCCTCAACACCATTGGAAAAGCCAATTTCCGCCTGCGCGCCATCCAGCGCCAACACCACGGCCATGTACCAACCGCCAATGGCCTTTGGGATGGCCACCTTGGCCAGCGCGGCCATCCATTTGGCTTTGTCATCGGATTTCTCATTGGATTTCTCATTGAACCTGTCGCCACTGATCGCGGTTACTGCAATGCTATCCAAGGGTCCGCGCCAGCCGTGCCGACGGTCGTAGGCTTCCAACCCGGCGCGCAGGTTCCGATCCGCAATGGCCTGGAGGGCCGGGTCAAGAGTGGTCCGCACCGACAGCCCCTCCTCATAAAGGCGTTGTTCCCCATAACGTTGCAGCAATTCCCGGCGGACTTCTTCGGCGAAAAAACTCCCTTCCGCCACACCGTTCGAAACCGGTCTGCGCAACAACAAAGGACGTGCCGAGGCCCGTTTTGCATCCAACGGGCTGATCACCCGGTTTACCGCCATACGGCCCAGAACCCAATTCCGCCGGTCCACCGCTGCCTGGTGACGACGAATGGGGTGATAATTGTTCGGCGCCTTTGGCAGAGCGGCCAGTAGGGCCGTTTCCTCCAAATTCAGATCATCAAGGGGCTTATCGAAATAGTTCAAAGCGGCAGCGGCCACACCATAGGCACCCAGACCGAGATAAATTTCGTTCAGGTACAGCTCCAGTATCTGATCCTTGGTAAAGGCATGTTCGATACGGAAGGCCAGGATCATCTCCTTTATCTTCCGCACGATGGAGACTTCGTTCGTGAGCAGGAAGTTCTTGGCTACCTGTTGTGTGATGGTTGAGGCACCAACAGGCCGCCGTTTGCCACCCATATTGCGAACGTTACGCAGCGCGGCAGAGGCGATGCCCGCAAAATCCACCCCGGGGTGGGTGTAAAAGGTCTTATCTTCCGCCGATAGGAAGGCTTGAATAACCCGCCGGGGCATGGCGGCAATGGGCACAAACAGGCGGCGTTGACGGGCGAATTCGGCAATCAATGTGCCATCGCCCGCATGCACCCGGCTCATCACGGGCGGGCGATAGTCGGCCAGCTGGGTATAGTCAGGCAAATCCCGCCCAAACTGCCAAAGGACATATAAGCTGCCGCCCCCCGCAGCGATTATTGCCAGCAGGAGTAGCGAAAACAAAACCGCCAAGACCCGTATCATTTCGCTTTAGAACCGTCCCCTAACCAAGACCTGAAACACATTATCCAAGCACCTACTATCGCGCTATTATGGCCCTTTTAAGGCATATGTCATGGCCACCAACTCATTCGCCATTGGCCCGTTCTATACGGCCATCGGGAAATTTTGCAAATCGTTCGTTATCCCTTGGATGCACGGGGCCATGGGCCGGCCATTGCCAGCCGCCAAAACCCGTTCGTTGATAGTCCGAAAAGGCCTGCTGTAGTTCCGCATGGCTGTTCATGACGAAGGGGCCATGTTGGGCCACGGGCTCTCCAATGGGGCGGCCTTGAAGCAGCAGGATTTCTGACGCTGCGGGGCCATTTTGCAGCTGCAAATCAGCCCCCGCGGCCCAGGTGATGCCATGGCCGACGGGAAGTTCCTGGCCGTCGATGATCAACGTCTCGCCAGAAAAAAAGAACAATTGGCGATTAAATCCGGGGACTGCCGCCGGCAGGGTCCAATTGGCATTTGGGGTCATGTTCAATGTCCAAATGATCACGCCGTTGTCCTCATTCACGGCCCAGGAATGGGGCGGCGGTGCAGGCGGCTTGGAACCATCCGCCAAAGCCCCGGCATAACTGACAATTGTCGTTTCACCACCCAAGCCATCGTCGACTGTAAGGCGGGGGATCTCATTTTGCCAGAACATGGAAAAATGCGCTTCCACCATCTTATCCTTTGCCGGCAGATTGAGCCAGATTTGAAACAATTCCGTATGGTTGTCGCCGTCTTTCTTACGCAGGGGAAACATTTCTGAATGCACAATGCCCCGCCCGGCGGTCATCCACTGCAGGTCCCCTTCGCCAAAGCGGGCGCAGGCACCCATGGAATCCGCATGATCGATAAAGCCATGGCGGGCGACGGTGACGGTTTCAAATCCACGATGGGGATGCTGGGGGAAACCGGGCACGCGATCCCCGTGATACATGCTCCAGCCGTCCTTGCCGCTGAAATCCTGGCCAATGGATCGCCCGGCCAGGGAGGCAGCGGGGGCCATGTCTTCATCCCCCGCCGGGTACCTATCGTTGTGATAAGCGCAAAATAAAAACGGATCCAGCGTCGGCCAATGGGTGCCCAGGCGAAACACGTCCAGTAAATCAGTCTTGCTCATGCGAACCGTCCCATCATTATGCAGTCTTGCCCCCACATAAGAAGCGGATGCCGCTATAACTATATCTTTTGGCGAAACTCACCGTTTCTGTACCCTAAAATAGTTGTCCACGGAACGGGCAATGGCTTTCGCAATTGCAGCGCGGGATCTGGGAGAGGTCAGCATTTTCTCGTCCCGGCGGTTTGAAAGGTAACCCAATTCTATCAAGACCGAAGGGACATCGGGCGCCTTCAGGACGACAAAACCGGCAAACCGGTGCGGTTTGCGGCGCATTTGGATTAGTTGGCGCAACTCTGGCACCAGGGCAGCGGCAAATTGCGCCGAATAATTCATGGTTTCCCGCTGTGTCAAATCAATCAGGATCGAGGCGACTTCATCATCATGGCCGCTTAGATTGACCCCGGCAATTAGATCGGCCCGATTTTCCTTGGCGGCCAGGGCGGCGGCTTCCTTGTCCGAGGAATTCTCCGACAGGGTATAGATGCCGCCACCACGAACCCTGCGATTAGCGATGGAATCGGCATGTATCGAGACGAACAATTCCGCGCCCGCAGCCCGCGCAATGGCGACACGGCGGCGCAATGGGATAAATATGTCCCGATTGCGCGTCAGTCGAACCCGCTGTCGCCCCAAGGCCTGAATGGCCTTGCCAACCTGCCGGGCCATGGCGAGGGTGACCCGTTTCTCAAATATGCCACTGATGCCTATGGCACCCGGGTCAACGCCACCATGGCCAGGATCGATGACCACCAGGGGCCGTTCGGCCGGCTTTCGGGTCGGTTTCAGGACAATTTTTTGCGTCGCCCGGGGCACCTTTTTGGCTGGTGGTCTGATGGAAGCCAGAAAAGCCTTGCGCGAGACATTCTTTATATCGATGACCAGACGCGGCCCATATCCCTCCCCAGGGGGCAGCATGAAGGATTTACCGACAGTACCCGGCGCGCGCAAATCCAAGACAACGCGCGATTTACCCGGTTGGTATTGGCCATAGCGCAAACCGGCGATCAGGCCACCATTCCGCCGTGCCGCCGCCGCCGGAACTTGCCACCTGATATCAGGCAGATCCAGGACAATACGATAGGGATCCGCCAAGGCAAAAATTGTGAATTTGACGTTCGTTGTCAGATCCAGAACAACCCGTGTTTTGCTTTTATGAACACCAATCCTGATATCCCGGGCAACGATTTCCGCGCCGGCGCTGCCTACCGATGCCCAACAAAGGCAACTGACGAAGCTTAGGAAAATAGCCCTTTTAAGGAACGCTATGCACATGCGCTGGGGATATGTTGTGGTACAGAATCATAAAACCACGATATCTGATGTCATTGCAGATAGCCATTCCCCCGCCAGCCACTTTTCCGGGATATAGACATGGGTTCAATAGGGGAACGTATTTCTCTTTGAGAATCCGACAATTAGGCGTATATCATTGCGTTGTGTATTAGTTCCGTCGCCCCTTCGCCGCATATTTTGTATGGCGATGGCATGGCAGCGAAAGGCGAACTTTTCCGGTAGCACGGTTTTCCACAGTTGAATTCCTTGGCGACCGAGAATTTCGGACCAACGTTGCTATGCAATTGGTAAGACGGATTGGATAGGTGAATTCGAAGCCAAGCTTGCTGTGATGCGAACTGCGAGATGCAAACTGCATGACGGTCGGCGGGTGATGGTAGAAGGATCCCCGTCCTGGTCGGTAAAAGACGTTAGGGCCCATGACATTGGTATCGCGGCAAACCGCCGCTTTGATGATCTGGGCAGGACTATTGCGAAAGCAGTCTTAGACCGTACCGTTTGACGGGTTGATATCCCCATAACCGGCTTCGCTATAATTAGGGGACCGCGGAATTCGGCGAAAAACGCCGAGTGACTGCGGCAAATATATATGACGACGCGTATGTTGATTGACGCGACGCATGCGGAAGAGACCCGCATCGTTGTTGTTGACGGTAAGCGACTGGTTGATTTCGATTTCGAAACCGCCACGAAACTACAACTCAAGGGCAATATTTATCTGGCCAAGGTAACGCGGGTGGAACCTTCGTTGCAGGCGGCTTTTGTGGACTATGGCGGCAATCGCCATGGCTTTTTGTCCTTCAATGAAATCCATCCCGACTATTACCAAATCCCGGTCGCCGACCGTGAGGCATTGCTGCAGGACGAGGCGGAACAAGCCGCCCGTCAGGCCGCACTGGAAGACCGGGTGGATGGAAACGGTAATGGCGATGCTAACGGCGATCTGGATGACGATGATGAGCAGCCAGAGCACACCGCCGAAAGCCTGGATGATACCGAAGACGGTGCAGATCTAGCCCCAGATGCGGTGGCTGATACGGTGGCGGAAGCTGACGCACCGGAGGGCGAAAGTGAAGACGGTGTCGAAGCCGGCACAGACGAAGACGCCGCTCAAAGTGCCGGTGAAAGTGCTGCTGAAAGCCCGGATGACAGTGCTGGCGAGGAAGCCGGCCATGTGGCCGATAACGACAATAACAACGACAATGACGATACCGATGATGCGGACGACGGACCGGAAGTGGCGCAAGAAGCCGGCGCGGTCGATGTCATGGATGAAGTGCCCCGGCCCCGCGGTCGCAGCCGGCGCAGCTACAAGATCCAGGAAGTCATCAAACGGCGACAGATCCTGCTGATTCAAGTCGTCAAGGAAGAACGTGGCAACAAAGGCGCGGCACTTACCACGTACCTGTCCCTGGCCGGTCGTTATTGCGTTCTGATGCCCAACACGGCGCGGGGCGGCGGCATTAGCCGAAAAATCGCCAACCAGACCGCGCGGCGCAAACTAAAAGATATCGTCAGCGACTTGGATGTCCCGCAAGGCATGGGCGTCATCGTCCGGACAGCCGGGCAATCACGGACGAAATCGGAAATTCGCCGGGACTTTGAATATCTGCTGCGACTGTGGGACAGCGTCCGTGATCTGACACTGGATTCTACAGCCCCCTCCGTCGTCTATGAAGAGGCCGACCTGATCAAGCGGGCAATCCGCGATATGTATGCCAAGGACATCGACGAAATTCTGGTCGATGGCGAAGAGGGCTATCGCGTTGCCAAGGACTTCATGCGCATGTTGATGCCGTCACATGCCAAAAAGGTACAGCCCTATCGTGAGCGCATTCCCCTGTTGCACCGCTATCAGGTGGAACAGCAACTGGACAGCATGCATTCCAATGTGGTGCAGCTGAAATCAGGCGGTTATCTGGTCTTTGCCCAGACCGAAGCCTTGGTCGCCGTCGATGTTAACTCGGGCCGTTCCACCAAGGAACGCAATATCGAAGAAACCGCCCTGAAGACCAATCTGGAGGCCGCCAGCGAGGTTGGCCGGCAATTGCGTTTGCGGGATTTGGCGGGCCTGGTGGTTATCGATTACATCGATATGGACGAAAACCGCAATAACCGTGCGGTTGAACGCCGGATGAAAGATGCCCTAAAAGATGATCGCGCCCGCATACAGGTAGGCCGGATATCGTCTTTTGGCCTGATGGAACTATCCCGGCAACGCCTGCGCCCAAGCTTGTTCGAGGCATCGACCAAGGTCTGCGAGATTTGCGCCGGCTCCGGCTTTGTCCGGACCACGGAATCCACAGCCCTGCATGTTCTGCGCACCATTGAGGAAGAAGGCATTCGCGGTCGCGCGGCGCAATTGACCGTGCACGCACCGGCGGACGTCGCCTTGTATTTGCTAAACCAAAAGCGGGACCATCTGGCGGAAATCGAGCAACGCTATGGCATGGGTGTGCATATCCTGGGCGATGACGAATTGGTCTCGCCCGACTGCCGGGTCACCATTGACCGCACCCGCACGGCGGAAGAGATTGAAGAGATCGAGGCCGAGCGCCGCCGCACTGCCGCATTACTGTCGATCCCAGATGACGATGACGAGGCGGCAGCGGACGAGGCTGCCAACGCCGCCGAAGCTCCTGACGGTGACGATGAAGACGGCGAAAAAGCCAAGGAACGCCGCCCACGCCGACGCCGTCCACGCCGACGCCGCGGCAAATCAGAAGATAATGGCGATGGTACGGAGGCCAATGCAGATGCGGGTGCCGGTGCCAGTGCTGGCGCAGACCAAGGCGACGGTTCTGAAAACGCTGAGGCCGAAGCTTCCAAGCCCGCAGATGGAACGGCCGCTGACGATGGGACAGAGGGTGAGGAAAAGCCCGCCCGCCGACGCCGTGGCCGCCGTGGTGGCCGCCGCCGGCGCAGCAATGGGGACGCAGCGGAAGCTTCAACGGAAACATCGACGGAACCTTCTGAAGATGCGGAAACTGCCACACCAGGCGAGGCGTCCGCACCTGTTGTACAGGTCGCGCCAATTGGCTTCACCACGTCGGGTATTACGGGCGCTACCGTAACGCCGGAGCCTGTTGTCGATGGGGAACCAATTGTGGCGGCTGAAGCAGCCGTTGAAGCCCCCGCCGAACCGACAGTCCAAACAGCCCCGGAAGCAGTACCAGAAGCAGTACCGGAAGCTGTACCAGAAGCGGCACCGGAAGCTGTGGCCGTGGCTGAAATAGAAGTAGCGGTCGAAGCTGTTGCCGAGACAACGGAACCTGTCGATCCGGACAAGCCGAAGCGGCGCGGTTGGTGGCAGCGGGCGAAGCTTTTCTAGAATATTTCGACAGAATACTAAATCGAACGAACGGGGCGGCCTTTGCAGGTCGCCCTTTTTGTTTGCAACCGGTTATTTGGCGGCCTGCAAAAACGGTCCCAGGCGCTTGCAAGCTTCGGCCATATCCTCAGTTGAACCGGCAAAGGAAAAGCGCACATAAGAGGCCCCGTTCACGGGATCGAAATCATTTCCGGGCGTGGCCGCTATGCCCGTCTGCTCCAACATCCGGGCACAGAAATCCAGGGCATCATTGGTGAACTTGCGCACATCGGCGTAAATATAAAAAGCACCATCCGCCGGGGCGAACTCATCCAGGCCGACTTTTGGCAATTCCGCCAACAGCAATTCCCGGTTCCGGGCATAGCGGGCGACATTGCCATCCAGTTCCTCGGCACATTCAAAGGCGGCGATGGCGGCATGCTGGGCCAGGGAAGGTGCAGATATAAAGAGGTTCTGGGCCAGGCGTTCCACGGGGCGCAGCATATCTTCGGGCAGCACCATCCAACCCAGACGCCAACCGGTCATGGAATAATATTTCGAGAAGGAGTTGATCACCACGGCATTGGCATCGAAGGCGGCAGCCGTCGCCACTTCCGTGCCGTAGGTGATGCCGTGATAAATTTCGTCCGAAATATAACGGATTTGTTTTTCCCGGCAGTATTCGAGAATTTGCTTCAATTCATCCTCCCGCAGCATGGAGCCGGTGGGATTGGCGGGGGAGGCAATCAGCAAACCGTCAAGGTCTGCTCCGCCGGCGGCATCCAACATATCCAGGGTTGGCTGAAAACGGCTGTCGGGGCCTACCGGGACCTCTACCGCCTCAATATCGAGGGCACCGAGAATGTTCCGATAGCAGGGATAGCCGGGACGCAGAATGGCCACTTTGTCGCCAGGATCAAACGCTGCCAGGAATGTCAGCAGGAAGGCAGCCGATGACCCGGTGGTGACACATATCCGCTCCGCCGAGACATCGAGGTCGTAGAATTCCTGATAGTGGCGGGCAATCCGATCCCGCAGACCCTCGATCCCCGTGGCCAGGGTATAGCCCAACAGATCGCCATCAAGGGCCTGTTTGGCAGCCTCAACCACGCCTTTTGGTGCCCGTGTGGACGGCTGGCCCACTTCCATATGCAAGACGCCCGCGCCCGAAGCCTCGCGCTCGGCGGCGGCCTTCATGACGTCCATGACGATAAAACGGGGGATGGCCCCGCGTTGGGAAATTTTCATGACAGCCTCAAAATTTGTCGAACACAGCCAGGCCAAAGCCTTTGGGATCGGTGGCGAACCGGCAGGTTTTCGGCCCAACGCGGATGCCTTTCGGGCACCAAAGGGCCTGGACGCCGGCGCCATTTTTTCCCGCCATGGTTTTGGCTAATGGCGCGCCCTGTCCCATTGTTGCCAAACTAACCCGCACGGCTGCCGCCGCCGCCTTGGGCCCACCCGTCCCGACAGCCGCCATAACCGCCTGCCCCAGCGGTTCGTTGACGCCCAAAAGCGGCAAGGGATAACCAGGCCAGGTCGCATCGCCTCTCTTGGTCGCCGGGGCCAGGAACAGACCCAGGTTCGGGGCCATTTTGCCGCTGCCGAACGCCCCGTTCATTTGATAAACGCAGGCAGCGGCGGAACCGAAACTATCACCGATGACAAAGCCCCCTTCGCCCCGATCTACGCTCATTTCGATATCGGCCTGCCGGAATACCTTAACGGCAATATTTTCACCCGAATTACCTGATGCCAGGTTGATCAGCTTAAGTGCCGGGTTATCAAGTTGGTCGGCGCTTCCAAACGTCGGGACATGGAGCATATGATTGCCGACCTCGTGCGTCGCCGATTTTCGCCAAACGGCACGATAGCCGCGCAAATCGGTAATTGTCATTTTGCCGCCGTGAGCAAGGGCGGATTGCTGTAGCCGTCGCCCGGCCTCTCCACCATACAAATCGCCGACGCCGCGGGTCCGTATCCGGGTCAGGGTCGCGGCCAGCTCCACCTGCACCAGATCCTCCGCCTCACCCTTCGGGGTACCATCCGGGTGCAGGAACAGGCCTGCCGCCATGTCATCATTTTTCAGGCGCGCGGCTTGAGGTGCTATGCGTTTAGCCAGTGCCCGGCTGATCCGATGGCCAAATCGGGCCGATTTTTCCGCCGGCGATAACAACTGGCTCCATCGTATTCTGCCGTAACGGCTGTGCAACATTGCCATGCCCCGTAATGCGCCGGGCACCCATATAGCGCCACCGTTTTCCGGTGGGCGTAATCTGAAGTCCACGGTTTCCACTTTATCCGCGCTGCGATCATAATACAGACAGGCACCGCCGCCGCCCAGACCAACGGCAACGGGATATGTCACAGTCAACGTGAAGAATGCCGCCGTCGCCGCATCAGCCGCTGTGCCACCGGCAGAGAGGATGTCACGCGCCACCAGGGCGGCTCGTGGCTCCTCCACAATCGCGCCGCCGACAAATCCTTCAATGGCACCTATTTCGCCGAATTTCGGTGCCGGATCACTGCAGCCCGCTAGCGCCAGCACAGAAACGGCCAACGCCGCCAGTTGACGACGCACCGTGTCGAACCTAGTTTGAATAGTAATGCTAAATGGAGCAGTGGGCTTGCAGTACATAATTCGGCTTCTACTACTTTCTATTGTGGCGCAACTGGCGCTGTCAGGACCGGCCCAGGCGCGACAATTTTCCTTTATCCGCGACGCGGAGATTGAGGATACCATTCGTCTGTTCGGGACACCACTGTTCGCGGTTGCCGGACTTGAACCCTCTTCCGTGCGGGTATACTTGGTTAAGGACCCTTCCCTTAATGCCTTTGTGGCCGGCGGGCAAAGAATTTTTGTCAACACAGGGCTGCTCGTCGCCTCGCGCAACGCCAATGAAGTCATCGGCGTCCTGGCACACGAAACCGGCCACATCTCCGGCGGCCATTTGGCCCGCTCCCGCGATGCGATAAGCGATGCCTCGGCACAAACGATTATGGCCATGATCCTAGGCGCGGCGGCGGCCGTGGCAGGTGCGCCGGGCGTCGGCCAGGCCATCGCCGCAGGCGGGACACAGATCGCGCAGCGATCATATCTAAAATACAGCCGGGTCCAGGAAAGCTCCGCCGATCAGGCCGCACTTTCGATGCTGAATGAGACCAAGCAAACATCACGCGGCATGTTGACGTTCTTTGAACAGCTGGGCGATCAGGAAGCCCTGCTGACGGCCAGCCAGGACCCTTATGTGCGCACCCATCCCCTTACCAGGGAGCGGGTAGATACCATCCGCGCCCATGTGGAACGCTCCCCTTATGCCAATGCCGTTGAGCGCCCCTTGTATGTTGAGCGGCACAATCGCATGCGGGCGAAATTGATCGCCTTTCTGGGGTCACCGGCAGCCACTTTTCGCAAATACCCCGACAGCGACAACAGCATTTCGGCCCGTTATGCCCGTTCCATCGCCCGACATAAACAGCGGCAAACCGACAAGGCCCTGGCCCTGATCCAGGATTTGATCGCGGAACATCCAAAGGATCCTTATTTCCACGAATTCCACGGCCAGATCCTGTTGGAAAGCGGCAACGCAGAGGCCGCCATCGCCCCCTACGAACGGGCCGTCGCCCTGGCCCCCAACAAGGTTCTGTTGCGCCTTGGACTGGGTCAGGCACAGGTCTCGGTGGAGGATGATCGCTATATCCAGGCGGCAGTGGACAATATGGGACGGGCCGTACGTTTGGCCCCCGGCAATCCCTCTGCCTGGCGCTGGCTGGGCATGGCCCTGGGCCGCAAAGGCGACGTTGGCCAGGCATCATTGGCCACGGCGGAACGCTATTACCTGACCGGCAAGTTTCGCGACGCCGTTGGTCAGGCGGCCCGGGCGGAACATGTTTTGCCAAAAGGTTCACCGGGCTGGCTAAGGGCCCAGGACCTCAAAGTCGCGGCGGAACAAAGAATAAAACGAAAAAAGCAGCGCTAGAGCATGTTTCTTTTAAACATGCCCAAGGCGCTGGGAATCTTAAGAATAGAGCAATTGAACCAATCACTTAGATCGCGCAAGCGATCCCAAATAATTGAAAATTGCGCTAATGAGCGGTAAAGACTTCATCCTTGCCTTGGACCAGGGTACCACCTCCAGCCGCGCCATATTGTTTGATCGTGATGGCGTGGCCCAGGCAAGTGCGGCCCGGGAATTGCCACAGATATTCCCCCGGCCCGGCCTCGTGGAACACGACCCGGTCCAAATTTGGCAGGATACGCTAACGACGGCGCGGGAGGCTTTAGCGAAAGCAGACATTCGCGCGGACCAAGTCGCGGCCATCGGCATCGCCAATCAACGGGAAACGACCGTGGTCTGGAACCGGGAAACCGGGCAACCCATTCACAACGCCATCGTCTGGCAGGACCGGCGTACCACCGACCTGTGTGAGAGCCTGCGACAATCCGGACATGGGGCGATGATCCAGGCACGCACCGGGCTGATTATCGATCCCTATTTCTCCGCCACTAAAATCGCCTGGCTGCTGGACAATGTCGCGGGCGCGCGGGCGGCAGCGGAAGCGGGTGCGCTGGCCTTTGGCACGATAGATAGCTGGCTGCTATGGAACCTGACAGGCGGGGCCAATCATAGTACCGATGCGACCAATGCATCACGCACCATGCTGTTCGATATTCATCGCCAATGCTGGGATGATGAGCTGTGCGGTTTATTTAACATCCCGATGAATGTGCTGCCGAATGTATTGGATAGTGCCGACGATTTTGGCCTGTCTTCGCAGGACTTGTTTGGCTCCAGCATCCCCATTACCGGTATGGCAGGTGATCAACAGGCCGCAACCGTTGGTCAGGCCTGCTTTACACCCGGCATGATCAAATCCACCTATGGCACTGGCTGTTTCGTCATGCTGAACACCGGTACTGAGGCCGTTACCTCGGAAAACCGCATGCTGACCACCGTCGCTTATCGACTGGATGGCCAGACCACATATGCTTTGGAGGGGAGCATTTTTATCGCCGGTGCGGCCATGCAATGGCTGCGGGACGGCCTGAAGTTGATCGACACCGCCCCGGATTCCGAGGCCCTGGCGCATGGTTTGGAATCCACCAATGGGGTCATCATGGTGCCTGCGTTTACGGGCCTTGGCGCGCCCTATTGGGATGCCGATGCCAGAGGCGGGATTCTGGGGCTAACCCGCGACAGCTCCATCGCGCACATTGTTCGTGCCGGGTTGGAGGCGGTTTGCTATCAGACCCGGGATTTGTTGCTTGCCATGCAGGCGGATGCCGGCAACGTACAGGGCCTGTCCTTGGATGTTCTACGGGTGGATGGCGGCATGTCGGAGAATAACTGGCTGATGCAGTTTCTCTCGGACATCCTTGATGTGACGGTGGATCGCCCCATCGTGACCGAGACGACGGCCCTGGGTGCAGCCTATTTGGCGGGTTTGCAGGTTGGCCTGTTCCCCTCCACCGCGGCCATTACGGGACAGTGGCGGCGGCAGGCCTCGTTCACCCCTGATATGGACCCCGATCGCCGGGATGAACTATATACTGCCTGGCAAGAGGCCGTGGCCAGGGTGCGCACAGTTGCGTGATCATCCCTTGCATCGCGTGCCATACCACCCCATCATCCCGAAATATCAATTGCCCTAAAATATCAGTTTAAATGTCTATCCGAGGATAAAAATGGTCTTAGTAATCATCCGGTCTGTTGTATTTTTACTCGCGTTTGCGGTTTTAGCTGCCGCACTGCCCACCTCAACCCCATTGGCGGCAGGCAGCAGCACGGCCCAGCAATCGACAGACCCGGAAACCGTACGAATTGAAAAGATCATCCGGAACTATCTATTGGAAAACCCGGAACTACTGGTGGAAGTCATGCGCAAGCTGGAGGCCCGGCAAAAGGCGGCTGAGAAAAAAGATCTGGTCGGCACCATAATGGCCAATCGTAAGGCGTTGTTCGCCTCAGCCAACGACTATATCGCCAATCCAATGGGCAAAATTCCCGTGGTCGAGTTCTTTGACTATCAATGCGGCTATTGCAAGCGCTTTAAGCCCAGTGTGGACCGGCTGATAAAGTCTGACAAATCAGTGCGGTTTGTCTTCAAGGAATTCCCAATTTTGGGTGAGGTTTCCGTCACAGCCTCAAAGGCCGCCCTCGCCGCCAAGCTGCAAGGCAAGTACCTGGCCTTCCACGATGCCTTGATGGTCTTGCGCCGGCGTCTCACAGATGCGGCAATTTATCAGACCGCCAAGGATGTTGGCCTGGATGTGAAACGCCTGAAAAAGGATATGACCAGCGCAATCGTCCTGCGCACTATCAAGGAAAACCGGGCCTTGGCCTCAGCCATGGGTATTCGCGGCACCCCCTCCATCGTGGTCGGCGAGCAAATGGCCCCCGGTGCTATCAGCTATGAACAGCTGTTGGCGATGATCGAACAGGCACGGACCAACTGCTCTGTCTGTTAAAATTCCGCCAGGCCTCTGCTGTACCGCCGTCCCATCGCTGCCACCGCCAAGGCATCCTCCAGGTGGGAACGCAAATGTTCTTTGTCCCAGGGGCTCCATGGGGTAGGCATATAGGCATCGATACGGGCTGACCGGTTAGGAATAACATTGTCTGAGACACTACGTGTTGCCGTCGTTGGCGTCGGCCATTTTGGCAGTCTGCACGCACAAAAATATGCCGCCCTGGACGGCGTCGAACTGGTCGCTGTCGTGGATGCGGACGCCGAACGCGGGGCGGAGATCGCCGCTCTGCACGACTGCCGTGCCTTGACGGACTACAAAGACCTGGCCGGCCTGGTCGATGCCGCCTCTCTGACGGTCCCAACCTCTCTACATCACCAAGCGGGCCTTGAATTGCTGGAGATGGGCATCAATCTGTTGGTGGAAAAACCCATCACCGAGACCGTGGACAGTGCCAATGCCCTGATCGCCACCGCCAAGGCCCGGGGGCTGACACTGCAGGTGGGGCACTTGGAACGCTTCTCGCCGGCCTACTTCGCCCTGGCGGAGCGGGTCTCTAAGCCGTTGTTTATTGAGGCCAACCGTATCGCGCCATTTCGCCCACGGGCAACGGATGTAAACGTGGTGTTGGATCTGATGATCCATGACATTGATCTGATTATGGCCTTAGTCAAATCGCCCTTGATATCCGTCGATGCGGTGGGTGCCGCCGTGGTCTCCGAGGGGGAGGATATCGTTTCCGCCCGGCTTGGTTTTGCCTCGGGCTGCGGGGCTAATCTGACCGCCTCCCGCGTCTCGTTAAAGACCGAACGCACGGTAAGAATTTTTCAGCCCGATGCCTACCTGGTGGCGGATCTGGCGCAGCGCAAAGTCACCTCCCGGCGCAAGGGAGAGGGGGAGATGTTCCCCGGCATCCCAAACATCGAGACGGAGGAATTCAGCTTTGATGAAGCAGATGCCCTGGCCCATGAAATCAGCGATTTCGTCAGGTGTGTGCGCGGCAAGGAAACCCCAGCCGTAACAGGCGAAGCGGGCCGCGACGCCGTGCAGGCCGCATTGATGATCACAGACAGCCTACAAGCCCACCGCCGTTTGTTGGAGCAAAGCGGCGTTATTTAGAGCCTAACCCGGCGCTTCCAAATGGCCGTCCCATAGGTCTACATAGACGCAGTCGTTGGGCGCGGCATCCGGGCCCCAAAGCTCCCGCGCGGTGAAACAAACACTGTAGATGTTCTGTGGAATTCTGTTGTTTTGTCCCTTGGCATTTTCATCGGCAAATACGAAAACACCATGGCAACGTTCAATGACACCCTTATGGCCGCGCGTGTAGCGAGGCGCACGGGTATGGTGGGTGGGGTGATTGTTCAGGACGCGAACCCGGTCACCGACCGCAAACTGCTGGGGGATGTCATCATCCATGGTGAAATTGTCACCCCGGCCTAAAACTTCCGGCACCGCTTCCGCCGTCAAGGCCCGTTTGGCAAGGTCTTCGGGCAGGGGACCGGCGGCTGTCCCACTGGATAGTTCGTCCGCTGTAATCAACGCCGCATTCACCAGCAGCTTTTCCAGGCCCGCCAACCAAATCTGATAATAGCTGCTGGCGAGATATTGTACTGGTGGTTGGTTTTCCCGGGCGTGGCGGGAGATATCGATATTCCATTTCCCCATGGCACCCGCAGCCAGGTTAAGGGCCATAACACGGCGTTCCCATTCGTGATGAAAGACCGGTTCGTCCACCTCCGCATTAATTGGGCCCAGGCCATGCATGCCGCCCAGATCATGTGCACCATTCATAGGGCTGATACCTTCTCGACACCGATCATGGCATTACGACCGACCAGGGCCGCCAGCTCTTCCTGGTTCATCCCCTCGGTGCCTTTCGGTTGTTCGGGCAGCACCAGATAACGCAGCTCCGCCGTACTGTCCCAGACCCGCACAGAAACATCCACTCCCACCTCTGTGCCGAATTCGGCCAGCACACCACGGGGGTCGATCACGGCCCTGGCGCGATAGGGCGCGGATTTGTACCAGGTCGGCGGCAGGCCCAGAACCGGCCAGGGATAACAGGAGCATAAAGTGCAGACGACAAGGTTATGAACCTCCGCCGTGTTCTCCACCACATACATATGTTCGCCCTGACGACCGTGATAGCCCATATCCGCAATCGCCGCTGTTGCATCTTTCAGCAGCCAGGCCTTGAAATCCGGCTCTGACCAGGCCCGGGCCACAACGCGGGCACCGTTTTGCGGCCCCACCTTATGCTCGTAGGTTTGGATCAGGGCATCAAGGGCATCCGGGTTGACCATGCCTTTATCCACCAGAAGAGACTCCAGGCTACGGACCCGCAGCTCCGTATCGCTTAGATGACTGTGATCATGGCTTTCACTCATGCCCGATGTCCCCTTCCCTGATTTAGATACTGCTCTCAACGATGGGCCAGAAGTCATCAGCGGTCAAGGATGCCCCGCCGACCAAAGCACCGTTCACGTTCGCGACGGCCATCAACTCAGCCGCGTTGGAGCCTTTGACCGAGCCGCCATACAACAGGCGCATGGCCGCCCCTTCATCCTTAAAGCGGCGTTTCAGGCGGGCCCGGATATTGCCGTGAACCACGGCGACGTCATCCACCGTCGGTGTCAGGCCGGTACCAATGGCCCAGACAGGTTCATAGGCCACCACTGTATTTTTAGCGGTCGCACCTTTCGGCAGGGACTCCGTCAGCTGCTTGCCGACCACGGCCAGGGTCTGGCCTTTTTTGCGTTCCGCCGCCGTTTCGCCGACGCAGATGATGGCGCGCAACCCGGCGCGATAGGCGGCTTCGGCCTTGGCGCGGACTTCCCTGCTGCTTTCCCCGTGATCGGCCCGGCGCTCTGAATGACCAACAATGATATAGGTGCAGCCCGCATCGCCCAGCATCTCGGCTGATAGGTCCCCCGTATGGGCACCACTGACGCCGGCGTGGCAATCCTGCCCGCCAAGGGCGATACGGCTGCCCTTCAGGGCCTCACGCAAAGGCACCACCAAGGTGGAGGGGGGGCATAACAATACATCGCAACCCGGACGGCCCAACTGGCCCTGCTTACGCATCTTTGCCGCAAGCTTTTTCGCCTCACGCAGGGCGTTGGTTTTCAGACCATTCATTTTCCAGTTGCCCGCGATCAGGGGGCGAATTCTAGGGGCCATATTGATTATTTCCTTATTTCGGGCAACGAGATGAACATCTATTGTATCGTAAATGCCAGAGATAAAAGAACAGGTAAAGTTTTGCCATGACGAAGATGACGAAAGCCGCCATCGCCGACCATCTGAGCCAATTGGATCAACATGGTTATACAGTTTTAGAAAATGTCATTCCCAATGGCTTGCTGACAGAGCTTAAGGCAGCCCTGGCACAGATAGAGGGTGAACATCACATCGGCTATCGCGACACGGCGTTTGAGGGCACGCGCACAACCCGGATTTATAACCTTTTGGCCTATCATCCGGCCTTTGCCAAAATTCCCATTTTCGACGGCATCCTACGCTTGATGGAGAAAATTCTGGATCCTGGTCTGCAGCTTTCCTCCCTCTCCGCGATCTGTCCAGGCCCGGGCCAGGAACCGCAACCCCTGCATTCCGATAGCCAGATGATCCCGCTGCCCCGGCCCCATGTCCCCCTCGCTGTCAATTCCATGTGGGCCCTGACCGATTTTACGGAAGAAAACGGCGCAACGCGGATTGTCCCTGGCAGCCACAGGTTGGACCATGATCCAGACTATGATGGTCAATACGACAGCATCTGCGCCGAAATGTCAGCGGGCAGCATTCTGGTCTGGCATAGCACGTTGTGGCATGGCGGCGGCCACAACCGCAGCCAAATGCGCCGCGACGGCATCGCCTGTTATTATTGCGCCGGTTGGATCCGACAGCAGGAAAACCAGCAATTGGGCGTCCCCGTGGAGCGCCTGCGTGGTTTCCCCCGACGCCTTCAGGAACTCTGCGGCTTTAGTGTTTATCGCGGCATCTATGGCCATATTGAAAACGCCGACCCGATTGAGCTGTTGGGTCGGAAGCGTACAGGCAAAATGGTCTGGCAAGCCTCTGATGACAGTGGAAATTCATGACCTAGTGGTGCGAGCGAAACAGAAGAGTCCTTCTGTTTCGTGTCTCGCGCACCACGATTCTTAAGAGTCTAGTGGTCTTTCGATCCTAGCGGATGGGAACCATCCGTTAGAATCGGACCACTAGGGCGAGGTACGGCTCACAGCATCGGGACTTGCCCCCAAGGCCAACGGTTTCTATGATGCCGCGCCGATGAAGCAGGCAATATTTGTGCCCGTCGGCTTGAAATTCGTGTAATTGAACTGGACCGGAAGACAGCATGCTGAACGCGTTGAGAAATAGTGCCGGCACTTGGGTGGTTAAAGTTTTTTTGGGCCTGCTTGTGCTCAGCTTTGCGGCGTGGGGCATTGGCGATATCTTCCGCCTGCAACCTGATGCCGCCGTGGTCAAAGTGGGTGATACCGAAATCACCGGCTATGAATTCCTCAACGATTTCAATCGTCAGGTCCGCCGCATGCAGCAATCTCTGGGCCCCAGTTTTGACACCCAGCAGGCGCGTCAGTTGGGCATGGTGGATCAGGTCTTACAGCAAGCCATCACGCGGGCGCTTTATGATCAGGAGGTGGCGGAGCTGGAATTGACCATGTCGGATGCCGACATTGCCGCCTGGATCAAACAGTCCTCTACCTTCAAGAACAGTTTCGGGCGCTTTGACAAGTTGTTGTTTGAGCGCCGCCTGTCCGAGAATGGTTTTAACGAACAAAGCTATATCGCCGCCTCACGCCGGGATTTGTCCCGGGAGCAATTATTCGATTCCATGATGAGCGGCACCAAGGCGCCAGCTTCCATGGTCAGAAGTTTTTTCCAATTCCAGTTGGAGAACAGGACGTTTGAAGTTCTCAACCTGGCCTATGACAAGATAGGGAATGTCGCTGCCCCCGGCGCGGCGGATCTGGCGGCCTATCACGAGGCCCATAAGGATCAATTCATGGCGCCTGAATACCGCGCCTTGTCCTATCTGACCCTGCGACCGGAAGATCTGTTAGAGGAGACGTTAGCCAGCGCGGATGAAGTTGCAGATGCCTACGAAGCCCGGTTGAACGAATTCACCACACAGTCCAGCCGGGAGGTAGAACAAATTGTCGTCGCTGATGAAGATGCGGCGAACACGATCGCCGGGCGTCTGAAAGACGGTGGTGATTTTTACGCCGTGGCCATGGAATTGGCGGACCTGGATAAGGAGTCCGTAGGGCTGGGCCGCGTTCTAAAAGATGATCTGCCCGATGGCACTGCGGATGCTGTTTTCGCCATGAGCAGCGGCCAAATCAGCGAGCCTGTGAAAACCGACCTTGGCTGGCATATTTTCCGGGTCCTGAAGGTCACCGAGGGGGGTGCCAAGACCCTTGATCAGGTGCGCAGCCAATTGACCCGGGATGTAAAGCTGGAAAAGGCAGGTGCCGCTATGTTCGAGCTGGCCAACAAGGTGGAAGATGAACTGGCCGGTGGCTCCTCCATCAGAGAGATTGCCGAGGCGCTTAATCTAAAGCACGGTGTCGTAGGTGCCGTGGATAATTTCGGTCGCGGCCGTGACGGAGAACCGGCGGCTGGCCTACCCAAGGCACCGGAGTTCATACCCGATGCCTTCACGGTGCGGCCGGGAGATGATGGGCAGCTGAAGGAATCCAGCGATGGCAGCTACTTCCTGGTCCAGGTTGATAAAGTCACTGAGACAACCTTGAAGCCGTTGGCCAAGGTTCATGACGATGTGGTCAATGCGGTCCTGGCGGAACGCCGGGCCGAGGCGGGTGCGGTCGAGGCTGGCAAAGTCGCGGCAGAAGCGGGCCGGGGCAAAACACTGGCCGAGTTGGCGCAAACTGGTGCCTGGAAATACGCCGCCCTGAAGCCTATGAACCGGCAGCAGGCTGCGGGCAACACTCAGCTTAGTACAGATCTGGTGGATAAGCTGTTTCAACTGCGCAACGGTGAGGTCGCGGAAGGGGTCAGCACAGACGGCAAAAGCCATTCCGTGGTTCGAATTGTTAATATTACCGCTGCCACCGCACAACCCGACGCAATGAAGAAAATGGATGACGCTGTACGTGCCTCCATGACCGAGGATATACTTTCTCAATACCGATCCGCCTTGCAGCGTAAATATGATGTTGAGATAAACGATGGTATTATCGACTCTCTGTTTGATGAATTGAATGTCCGCGGCTAGAGCATGTTTCTTTTAAACATGCCCAAGGCGCTGGGACTCTTGAGAGTCGAGCAATTGAACCAATCACTTAGATCGCGCCAATCGACCGACGGGGGCGATTCTAATTAATTGAAAATTGCTCTTGGAGACCATAGCCACGCGATCCAAAGGCGTTTTACGAAGCATCTGCGAATTCTTCATTTGAGGACTGAGGTGTCATGCGACCCGATGTCATAGACCTACGGGAATTTTACGGCAGCCGCCTGGGCCAGGTGGCCCGCAAGCTGTTGCGCCGCCGTATCCGCCAGATGTGGCCCGATGTCCGGGGCATGGATCTGCTTGGTTTGGGATATTCGTCCCCCTACTTGCAGCAATTCCAAGGCGAGGCGACCCGCGCCATAGCCTTTATGCCGGCCCAACAAGGGGTTCATCGCTGGCCGGTCCGAGATGGTAATCGGGTCGCCTTGGTCGATGACAGGGAACTCCCCCTGCCTGACGCCTCGATCGACCGGGTGTTGTTGGTGCATGGATTGGAAAACGCCGAACAGGTGACACCGCTGCTGCGGGAGGTTTGGCGGGTATTGGCGCCTGGCGGGCGTCTGTTGGTGGTGGTGCCGAACCGTCGCGGGATCTGGGCCAGGATGGAACGAACCCCTTTTGGTCATGGCCATCCCTACAGTCCCGGCCAGTTATCAAGGCTGTTACGCGACAACTTATTCCAACCAAACGAACGGGCGTCCGCACTGTATATGCCGCCTGCGACATCGGGCGTGGTTCTACGGGCCGCGGGCGCGTGGGAGCAACTTGGGCAACGCTGGGGCCATGCCTTTGCCGGCGTCCTGATGGTGGAGGCGGATAAGCAGATTTACGCGGTATCTACCAAAGTCTCCCGCCGCCGCCGCCGGCCCATCGCCGTTGCCCTGCCGGCCCCGCCAACAGGCGCGGTCGGCTTGACCATAGGCGATCACCGTGCGAGCTTCGATTATGGAAAGACAGTTTCCATTGTCAGACCATCAAAGGATAGAGGCTGAATGTTTTTGTCACCGAAGGGACCCGCAATGCGCCGCAAGCTGATGGATAATTGTTTCGCCGCCCTGGTCTTTACGGGCTTAACGTGGTTAAGCCTATCTCCAACCCTGGCTGCCCCACAGATGATGGGCCTGGTGGCATCCAACACGGCCCAGCCCTTGCAATGCCAACGGGGGCATTGTTTCGCGGAATTCACTGCTTTTTGCCTGCAGCCAGAGCGCGCCTCCCCCGTCAAAGGCACCGCCTATCGCCTGCACGACAGCACCCACCTGGTCGCCACGGCAACAACCAAAGATGGCCGCAGTATCACTTTGGACGGCAACCAAAACTTTAAAATATTGGCGGAACGTAGCCATGTTGCGGTGCGTATCGGAATGTCCGTACAAGATATGGCCCGCCTGGGCCTGCGCCAGGTACAGATCAAAATTGCCCGCAACGCCACCCTGATACCTCTTACGGTAAAGGGCGACAAATCGCCTCTGGGGTCTGAAGAAATTATCGCCGGTGCCGGCCCCTTGCGGGAATTCGGTGCCAGCTATGTGGACCGGGAACAGCATTGGATGCCCATCGCCCAACTGACCAACCACCTGATCAATGCGCTGCCGCCCGGCGGGCGCGCAACGGAAGGCCAACGGCAGGGTCTATGGCGCAAGGTTGTCGATGCGGCGGATATTAAGAGCACACCATCGGGAACGGAACTCCGACTACGCGCCATCTATGACAATTGTCAAAGTGCGGTGGAGCTTGGCCGCCTATCCAGCCTGCGCCGATGTCTGGAGAGCAAGCACGACAGCATGGTCGGCACCCTGAACAACCGCTATTGGCACGCCATCAAAACCGGCAGCTAGTGTCCTGGTTCAGAGATACGCCGTATTTAGGACGGTCTAAGAGGCCCCTCGGCTAGGCGTGTGGCCCGCCGTGATGTGTTGCATCATGAGGGCCGCACAACGACGTCCGAGGGGCCTCTTAGACCGCCAATTTGGTCGGTTCTCCCCGGACCTCCGGTGGCGTCGGCATCCCTTGACGATGTGCCGCCTCGCCGGCGGTATGCCTCCTACCCGGTGGTCCGGAGAACCGATCCTAAACATGACGTATGTCTGAACCAGGACACTAGAGCGCTTCCGACTTGGAAATTCTCCTTCACTTAAGGATCTAGGAATTCGTCTTAATTCGGGTGGGCCGGGGTACGAGCTGTCCGCCACAATTGGGACAGACACTTTTCATTGCCGCGCTGCATTCCTGGCAAAACGTGCATTCGTAAGAGCAGATCAGCGCCTCTGCGCAATCCACAGGCAATGATGCTTGGCAACGTTCACAGTCCGCCCGCATCTCCAATGCCATTGCATGCCTCAATTTAAACGTTGATCAAAAGAACTCCGATACCGCCCGGCTCAAAACCTCATGGAGGCTCCAAGCGACATGGCCCAATTGGTATAGGTGTAGTTCTTGAAGTTCGAATCCACCACCGTACGGGCCACGGTTGAGGTCACTGACCAGGCATCATTGACGGGTACGGACGTCAACAAAGTGGCACGATATTCCTGGTCTTTGCGTTTTCGAAATGAATCTACATCCGTGTCGATGGCATGATATCTCGTATATAGAACGGCACCCGACAGGGAGGTCGTCCAAGGGCCCGTCTTGACATTTTCGGGCGGTCCATAGGTGACACTCGCACCCAGACCGAGGGAATATTCCGAATTGGCAAAACGGCTGTCTTCCGTATCCAGGTTCGTCGTAGAGGTGGAGGCCGTGACGACAAATGCGTCCGTCACCTGATGGCGCACATCCAGAGCCAAGTTAGTCTCGGAGCCATTTTGCAGCCGTGCCGTCGTACGACCAATATCGGGGCGATAGGATTTATGCACGAACGATGTGCTCAACGCGCCGTTGGTTTTGGCCGTAAATTGTTTATCCAGGTCAACCCCGGCCCCGTAACTGTAATAATAGGGCGAATCATCGAGATTAACCAAAGAACCTATAATATGAGGCCGCCAGGACGCATTCTCTATAAATTCGCGCATAAACTGGCCACGCGGGCCGGAGGTGATTTCCGTGAAGACCAAGTCCAGCTGATGTTGATGGGCCTGTTGGGATACATACAACAAAACATTCGTCTCAAGCACGTCGCCGCTATGACTTTGTGGGTCATAAACATGCCGAAAATTAGCCGAAACAAACGCATTCCAATCCGTCTTCTTTGTAGATTCGCTGTCCAATTGGAATTCAGCATCAAAAACCCGGATTGCCGGTCTTTCAGGCCCGGCATTCGCATTATCCTGATAGCGAATTCCGCTATAGACAGAGCCAGAAAAGCGGTGATTGGAAAGTCGATTGTCAATTTCATCCAGGAAGACAGCCACCCGGGCGCGGACGTCATCGGGAACATTGTCCCCCTCCACCGCACGGGTCAGGTAAGTACGCGCAATCGCGTAGGAGCCGAGACGAAAATACAAAACGCCCAATTCCAGGCGAACACGGGGCAGATCCGGATTATACAAAAGCATCCGTTCCAGGGCGCTGATCGCGGCTTCATAGTCGCCGATCTGAATGCCCAATTCGGCATATTTGAACGACTTGTCCAGATTTGAGGGATCCTGCAACATATGTTGAAAGGCGGCATCAAACTGTTGCTGTATATTCGGTGTGGTTTGCGCTTGAGCAACACTTCCGGCAAACAGGCAAAGCGCTGCCATGAGGCCAAGCGCCCCGCCTTCCGTTGCGTCATGCCCTTTCGCAACATACCTCTCCCCATTGCATACCAAATTCTGATATTACCGAAACCGTAGCGATTATGAGTCTCAGTGCAAGCAAAATTTTCATCCGTTTCATATAGTTGCTGGATTTCCCTAAATCTTAATTAACTATAACGCCCGTGCCTAACATTTTAGGATAATAAAGCCATCCAAAGACGAAATTGACGTTTACGTTAACGTCAATTACCATGGCATCGACGTTTCCAATTCGCATGTTCATCGCAAAAGGCGGGTGCCTATGTCAGGTCCAAAAGAGACTGAACCAGCCGCTGAATTGACCTATACAATCAGTGAGCTCGCCACCGAATTCGGCATTACGGCGCGGGCCATTCGCTTTTATGAAGATCGGAATTTGCTGCAACCTGGGCGCAACGGCATTAACCGGGTGTACGCTCGCCGTGATCGAGGCCGCCTGAAACTGATTTTGCGCGGCAAACGGGTGGGATTTTCCCTCGCAGATATCGGCGAAATGCTGGACCTTTACGACCCCAACGATGAGGGGCGGGAGCAATTAAGGCTAACTTTGGGGAAAAGCCGGGAACGTCTCGCAATTCTCCACCAACAACGCCGGGACATTGATGAAGTCATCGCGGAATTGGAAAACAATTGCCGCCAAATCAGCGATCAGTTGGAAGCACGGACCAACACATAAACAACATGACGCCCAGACAACACGACAACGGAGTATTCGATCATGTCAGCCTCTTACCCCAATCTTCTAAATCCCCTCGACCTGGGCTTCACCACATTGCGCAACCGGGTCATGATGGGCTCTATGCATACGGGGTTGGAGGAACATCCCGACGGCTTCCAACGTATGGCACGGTTTTTTGGCGACCGCGCCGCGGGCCAAGCCGGCCTGATTGTGACAGGTGGCTTTTCCCCCAACGCCGCCGGTAATCTGAGCCCCCTGGATGCGACACTGGACGGTAAGGGTGACGGCCATCGTCTGATCACCGACGCAGTGCATCAGGCGGATGGCAAAATTCTGTTGCAGGTCCTCCACGGTGGTCGTTATGCCCGCCGCCCCGATGCCGTCGCACCATCCGCCATCGCATCGCGCATAAATCCTATTACGCCCCGCCCGTTGGAGGGAGATGAAATTCTTCAGACCATTGAGGATTTCGCCATCTGTGCCCAGCACGCCCGTGATGCCGGCTATGACGGGGTGGAGATCATGGGATCGGAAGGTTATCTGATCACTCAGTTCATCTCGACGCGAACAAATCAGCGGGAAGATGAATGGGGCGGCAGTTTTGAGAACCGTATCCGCTTCCCCATCGAGGTAATGCGCCGGACCCGGGAAGTCTGTGGCAAGGATTTCATTATCCTCTACCGCCTCTCTGTCCTGGATTTGGTTGAAGGCGGGCTAAGCTGGGATGAAACAGTACAGCTGGCCCAGGCGCTTGAGGCCGCGGGCGCCACCATGTTCAATTCCGGTGTCGGCTGGCATGAAGCCCTGATCCCTACGATTATGCATTCCGTCCCCCGGGGCGCCTTTACCTGGGCCACGGCCCGACTGATGGGCAAAGTTGGTGTGCCAATCATTGCCTCTAACCGGATCAACAATCCGGACCAGGCGGAGGCCTTGATTACGGCGGGTGATGCGGACATGGTCTCTATGGCGCGCCCCTTCCTGGCGGATGCGGACATTGTCGCCAAAACAATTGCCGGTCAGGCGGACCAGATTAATACCTGCATCGGCTGTAACCAGGGCTGCCTCGATTACATTTTTAAGGGCAAGGTTTGTACTTGCCTGGTCAATCCCCGCGCCTGCTACGAGACCGAGTTCGAGGTCACCCCATCTGAAAGCACCAAGAAGGTTGCCGTCGTAGGTGCCGGGCCGGGCGGTCTGTCATATGCCATTACTGCCGCCGAACGGGGCCATGATGTCACGGTTTACGAGGCATCGGATCGGATCGGCGGCCAGTTCAATATGGCCATGGCGATCCCCGGCAAGGAGGATTATGGCGAGACCATTCGCTATTGGGGCAGCCAGATCGAACGCTTTGGGATCACGGTGAAGCTGAACCAGCGCGCCACGGTCAATGATTTGCAGGCCGCAAAATTTGATGACGTCATTCTGGCGACAGGGGTGACGCCGCGTCGCCTGGATTTACCCGGCGCAGATCATCCCAGCGTGCTGTCCTATGTTGACGTGCTGCAAAATGGTGCCCAGGTCGGCAAGCGTGTGGCGATCATTGGTGCTGGGGGCATCGGTTTTGACGTGGCGGAATTCCTCAGCCATGCAGAGGGTCCCGGCGACCCGGCAACCCCTGACATCGATGCCTGGTTGACCCAATGGGGCGTCGACCGTGTCTCGGACGGCGGTTTGTCGCCCAACGGCCCGGCCATGACCTCACCCCGCAGCATCACGTTGTTGCAACGCAAGGCACAATCCCTGGGCCGTGGCCTTGGCCTGACAACGGGTTGGGCCATTCGGTCGGAGTTGAACATGAAGGGCGTGGAAATGATCGGCGGCGTCAGCTATCGCAAAATTGACGATGACGGGCTACATATCACCGTTGATGGCGAAGATCGGGTGGTCGCGGTGGACAATGTTATCATCTGCGCCGGACAGGAAGAACAACGGGAACTTTACGACGGTTTGGCTGCTGCCGGCATGACCGTGCACCTGATTGGCGGGGCGGACAAGGCTGGTGAGCTGGATGCCCTGCGCGCCATTGAACAGGGTATGCGTTTGGCGGCTGCGTAATTGCGGTCTAGTTGCGCGCCTGAAGAACGAGAGACGAAATTGAAGGAGTAGGCTTTATGGCTTTTATCGAACGTACGTTATTTGATTCCGACCATGAAATTTTTCGCGACACCGTGCGCCGTTTTGTGGAAGAGGAAATTGCCCCCTACCATGCCCAGTGGGAGAAAGACGGCATGATCAGCCGCGAAGCCTGGTTGAAGGCAGGCAAGCTGGGTCTGTTGTGCGCCTCCATGCCGGAGGAATACGGCGGCGGCGGCGTGGATCGAACCTATAGCATCGTTTTGCTGGAAGAACTGGCCCGCGCCGGTGCCACGGGCCCCGGCTTTGGCCTGCATTCAGAAATTGTCGCGCCCTACATCAACCGCTATGGCTCGGAAGAACAAAAACGGAAATTCCTGACGAAAATGGCCACCGGTGAAAGCATCGGTGCCATCGCCATGACCGAACCTGGCACCGGCAGCGATCTGCAGGGTGTGCGCACGACGGCGTTGAAGGATGGCAATGAACTGGTGATCAATGGTTCCAAAACCTTCATCACCAATGGTGCCATGTCCGACGTTGTCATTGTGGTCTGCAAAACAGACCCGGACGCGGGTGCCAAGGGTATATCGTTGGTTTTGGTAGAGGCCGACCGGGAAGGTTTTCGCAAAGGCCGAAACCTGGAAAAAATCGGCCTAAAAGCCCAAGACACCTCGGAATTATTTTTCGATGATGTCCGCGTGCCCATGACGAATTTACTGGGGGAAGAGGGCAAGGGCTTCATCTATCTGATGCAGGAACTGGCCTGGGAACGCCTGCAACTGTCCATCTCCGCTGTCGCCAATACCGAGGCAGCCGTTGAATGGACCATCGATTACACCAAACAGCGGGAAGCTTTCGGTCAACCGATCATCGATTTTCAAAATACCCGCTTTAAATTGGCCGAAGTTAAAACCCAGGCCACCGTGGCCCGGACATTCGTGGACAAATTGATCGGCCTGATGCTGGAAGACAAACTGGATCCTGAAACCGCCGCCATGGCAAAATGGTGGACCTCGGACACCCAATGCAAAGTTATCGATGAATGCCTGCAGTTACACGGCGGCTATGGCTATATGTGGGAGTTCCCCATCGCGCGCGCCTGGGCAGACGCCCGTATCCAACGCATCTATGCGGGCACCAACGAGATCATGAAGGAGATCATTGGCCGGGGGCTTTAGTGACTGTCGCGGCCTCTCACCCCAACTCGTCGAAAGCCTCAACCTGGTGCACATGGTGGATATTGATAACGCGTTCCTGAAACAGCCAGGTGCCGTCGGATTTGACCAGTTTATCGTCATAGCGCCCTGAGGAAACCTGCAGCGTGTTTGCGCTTTCGAGAACGGTGGATGAGTCCAAATAACAGACAGATGTCGCCGTTTCACCGTCAATGGTTATGAACGGTACGGAGATTTTATGTCGGCGGTGGCGGCGTCCTGCACGGACGTCGCGATCATAGTCTTCATACCAGGTACGGATAGCAGCGCGGCCTTCGAATTTTCCCCCAAAACCGTCATTGTTTTGATAGGGCGTTAACAGGACCGCGTCATCGGTGAACATCGCGACAATCTGTTCCACGCTGCCACGGTCCACCACATGGCAGTATTGGTTCAGGCATTGCATGATGGCCAGATAATCCGACACGGGCTGGTCCAATCCGTCGACCATTTTGAATTTGTTGTCTGACATCCTCATTCTCCCTCAAGAGGCCGGTTTTGCAATTCTTCGTCTGGAATATCACCGTGGGACCAATCGCCTTTGCTCAGGCGCTCTGCAGCGACTTCAGCAATTTCCCGGCGCAGTTTGGGTTCCGTCTCCATCAGACCGTGGAAATCGCTTTTCATCAAAAGCATCAAACGGCATTCGGTCAGGGCATAGGCATGGGCCCGGCGCTGGGTATCGTGCAGCAGGGCGATCTCGCCAAAAAAATCGCCTTCCTCCAACGTGACCCGATGATCGTCAATATCAACCACCACTTCGCCGCCAACAATGAAATACATGCAGTCCGCCGGTTGCCCCTTATGGGCGATCTCGTAACCCGCGGGAACGGATTTGGAACGGAGCAGTCCGCCGATTTTGGCCAGCACCACCGGCTCCAGGTTGGCAAACAGCGGTACGCGCGCGACCATGCCCCAGGTTATAACGAAATCCCGCCGGCGGCTTTCATTGGTAAAGCCTGCCGCGATAATGGCAATGGGCAGGGCATACATGGCCACGCCCAGCAAAGTCACCAGACCACCGAAAATCCGCCCCAGGGCGGTGATAGGCACCACATCGCCATAACCCACTGTGGACAAAGTGGCCAACGCCCACCACATGGCCGCGGGGATAGAGCCGAAGGCTTCCGGCTGGGCAGCACCTTCGATGATAGTCATGACCGAGGCCGAGAGCATCAGCAAACCGAACATGATGATGACCACGGCAAATAATGCCCGGCGTTCTTCATAGAGCACCCGGCCCAACGTAATGATGGTCGGGGAATAGCGGGCCAGCTTCAACAGGCGCAACAGTCGGAAGATGCGCAGGAAACGCAAATCCACACCGATGACGCTGACCACCAACGAGGGCAGGATCGCCACCAGATCGATGATCATGAAGGGGGAGCGGGCATAGCGCCAGCGCGCCTCTCCCGCCGACAGACGCTTCAGAGGCGGGTGTTCCGTGCAGACCCAAAGTCGGATCACATATTCACCGCAGAATATTGCCAGGGAAATCAGATCGAAGGCCTTAAAATAAAGGCCGTATATGGCATCGATCCGGGGCACGGATTCCAATGCCACCGCGAGCACGTTGGCGACGATCAACAGACCCAGCAGAGCATCAATGCACCGTTGGCTGGCAGTGGACCGATTGCCACCTTCAAGCAGATCGTACAATCGTTGCTTAATCGCCATTGCCCCTGCTTTCCGGCATCTCTCTGCGGTTAGCCGGAGGTGGCTGCCGCAATCGCCTCTTCTATGGCAGCGATAGCCGTATCTGCGGCGTTCCCATCAGGCCCGCCGGCCTGGGCCATATCGGGACGGCCACCGCCGCCCTTGCCGCCGACCGCCGCAGCACCCACGCGAACCAGATCAACTGCGCTGAGCCGATCCGTCAGGTCATCGGTTACGCCAATGGTCAGGGCCGCCTTGCCGTCATTCACCCCAATAAAGGCGACGACGCCGGAGCCGAGTTTTTTCTTTGCCGCATCGACCATGCCGCGCAGTTCCTTGGCAGGCACGCCATCCAGGCACCGGCCCGAAAAGGCAATGCCGGCGATATCCTTGCTGCCATCACCGCTGTCGCCTGCGCCACCACCACCAACGCTTCCGAGGGCCAGGGCCTGGCGCGCCTGGCTTAAATCCCGTTCCAGCTTTTTACGTTCTTCCAACAACGCGCCGATACGCTCTGGCAAATCCGCCGGTGTTGTTTTCAAAATGTCCGCGGCCGCCCGCAACTGGCCGTCCTGGAGGTGGAAATGTTCCAACGCCGCCGCACCGGTTAAGGCCTCGATACGCCGCACACCGGCAGCGACGGCGCTTTCGCTGATCACCGTAAAGGCACCGATGTCACCAGTATTGTGCACATGGGTGCCGCCACAAAGTTCGGTTGAGAACGACGCGTCGTCGCCGGCCCCCATGGAGACGACACGAACCTCATCGCCATATTTTTCCCCGAATAGGGCCAGAGCCCCCTGCTCCACCGCTTCGTCCGGGGTCATTTGTCCCGTACGCACGGCGGTATTAATGCGGATCTGTTCGTTTACGTCCCGCTCCACCAAGGCCAATGCATCCGGCTTCACGGCTTCGGGATGAGAGATATCAAAGCGCAACCGGTCGGGTGCGACCATGGAGCCTTTCTGCGTCACATGCGCGCCAAGATGATTACGCAGGGCGGCATGCAGCAGATGGGTCGCGGAATGATTGGCGCGTAGTTGGCTGCGCCGGGTACCATCGACAATCATCTCGACCGCATCACCAATTTTCAGGTTGCCGCTTTCCACCACGCCCCGATGAATATGCAGGTCCGCCACACGTTTTTGGGTATCGGTGATTTTTATCGCCAGACCACCAGGGCCGTCGGTGCCATTCATTTGACCGGCATCACCCTGCTGGCCACCGGATTCTCCATAGAAAGGCGTTTGGTTGACCAGGATGGAGACTTCCGTGCCGGGACCGGCTTCATCAACCCGCGCGCCATCAACCACCAGGGCCTGTACCACACCCTCGGCCCTGTCTTTGTCATAGCCGAGGAATTCCGTAGCACCATATTCCTCCCGTAACTCAAACCAGATGACATCTGTGCCTGCATCGCCCGAGCCGGACCAACTGGCCCGCGCTTCGGCCTTTTGGCGTTCCATGGCCGCATCAAAGCCATCCGTATCCACGGCCCGGTTCTGGCCGCGCATGACATCCTGGGTCAGATCCAGGGGAAAGCCGTATGTGTCATACAGGCGGAAGGCAACTTCGCCTGGCAGGGCCTGACCATCGCCAAGTTTATCCACTTCACCCATCAACAGGCCCAGACCACGATCCAGTGTCTGGCCGAAACGATTTTCCTCCCCCCGCAGGGTCTCGGTGATCAACGCCTCGGCGCGAACAAGTTCGGGGAAATGTTGCCCCATTTTGCCCACCAGGGTGGGAACCAGACGCCACATCAGGGGATCGGTCGCGCCCATCATGTGGGCATGGCGCATGGCCCGGCGCATGATCCGGCGCAGCACATAGCCCCGGCCCTCGTTCGACGGCAAGACACCATCGGCAATCAGAAAGGATGAGGCGCGCAGATGATCGGCGATCACCTTGTGGCCGGATTTATGCGGACCCTCGACGGGAATATTGGTGATATCGGCAGAGGCATCCATGATGGAGCGCAACAGATCGATATCATAATTATCATGCGTACCCTGCAACAGGGCCGTCAGACGTTCCAGCCCCATGCCTGTGTCAATAGAAGGTTTCGGCAGCTCAACCCGATTATCCGCGCTCAACTGCTCGTACTGCATGAAAACCAGGTTCCAGATTTCGATAAACCTATCACCGTCTTCATCCGGGCTGCCGGGAGGGCCGCCAGGAATGGCGGGGCCGTGATCAAAGAAGATCTCGGAACAGGGACCACAAGGCCCCGTGTCGCCCATGGCCCAGAAGTTGTCAGAAGTCGCAATTCGGATTATGCGGTCCTCGGGCAGACCGGCGATCTTACGCCACAGATCGAAGGCCTGATCATCGTCATGATAGACCGTGACCAACAGGCGATCCTTGTCCAGGCCGTATTCCCGTGTGATCAGGTTCCAGGCCAGCTCTATCGCCTGATCCTTGAAGTAATCTCCGAATGAAAAATTGCCCAACATCTCAAAGAACGTGTGATGGCGGGCGGTATAGCCGACGTTATCGAGGTCATTATGCTTGCCCCCCGCACGCACGCATTTTTGCGATGTGACGGCGCGATTATAGGGCCGGGTTTCGGCACCGGTGAACACGTTCTTGAACTGCACCATGCCCGCATTGGTGAACATCAAAGTGGGATCGTTATGGGGCACCAGGGGGGAGGAGGAGACGACCTCGTGCCCCGCACCCGCAAAATAATCCAGAAACGTTTTGCGAATGTCGTTCGCGCTTTGCATTTCGTTCGGTCCACCCACTCTAGAGCAATTTTCAATCAATCGGATACGCTTTAGCGATCCAAATCTTTGCTTCAAATGCTCTTCTAAAGAAACTGAGTATGTCCAAATTGGACATACTCTAAACGTTTGATTTACCTACTCATAAGGCCGGCGGAAAGTACCCTTCCCCCCTCACCCTGTCCACCAGACAGGTATTACTTTTTCGCCATCGGTTTACAGGCGCCAAAATGCTGAAAAGTTTTTGGCGGTACACTGGCCATATGAACCGAATGGACGGCCAATAATTCCGTTTCATCCCGGCCAAATTGCGCCTGCACCGTTGTGAGGTTTATATCCCCACCGGCGGTAAAACCTATGAAGTGCCGCACATTCGGTAGAGCCACCATCTCCAGATGCGAGGACCCGTGGGGGCTGACCGCTTTGGCGTTACCACGGGCCGTGACGATGTCATCAATGGTATAGGAAAACCCGTTGGTGGGCCGGTTCTTATACTCACCATGCGCCCGGACGGTTTCCACCGCGACCTTGAACACACAACGCAGCGCCGTCGCGCCGGCCAGTTCTTGCCCAGCATCGGCAGCACCGGCGGAGGCCTTGCCCGGCAACATTGTACAAGCCAGCAGAAGCATTATAGGTATGGCTGCGGCAGGCAGTTTTATTGACATGATTGTGATCTCTCTGTGTGCAAAATTAGCTACTGTTTTAGCGCCCTATCTTGGAATTGCCAACGGCGCACCTTAGATTGTTAGCAACGCAAATTTCCATGACTGGCGAAGGGGAAAACTTCCATGGCTTACGATTTTGACTTATTTGTAATTGGTGCCGGTTCGGGCGGTGTTCGCGCCTCGCGTATCGCATCAACCCATGGTGCCCGCGTCGCCGTGGCAGAGGAATACCGCTATGGCGGCACCTGCGTTATTCGCGGCTGTGTGCCAAAAAAGCTGTTCGTCTATGCCTCGCATTTTTCCGAGGATTTTGAGGATGCGGAATCTTTTGGCTGGACGTTAGGCAAGGCGACCTTTGATTGGTCGAAGTTGATCGCCAACAAGGACAAGGAAATTGACCGCCTGAATGGCATCTATATCAATTTGTTGGATGGTGCGGGCGTGAAGCGTTACGACGGGCGGGCCCGCCTAATCGATGCCCACACAATTGAAGTCGCCGGCGAGACTGTGACGACAGAGAATATTCTCCTCGCCACGGGCGGTACCCCCACCATGCCGGATGTGCCGGGTATCGAACATGCCATCAGCTCCAACGAAGCCTTTCATCTCGACACCCTGCCCGATCACATCACCATCGTCGGCGGCGGCTATATCGCCGTTGAATTTGCCGGCATTTTCAACGGTCTGGGCCGCAACGTCACACAGCTGTATCGGAGTGAGCAGATTTTGCGCGGCTTTGATCGTGACGTGCGGGACCACCTGGCAGGCGAAATTCGCAAGAAAGGCATAGACCTGCGCACGGACACCAACGTCACCGCCATTGAGAAAATTGCCGACGGCTATCGCCTCAGCCTGACCAACGGGCAAACCCTGGATACGGGCCTGATCATGTATGCCACGGGCCGCCATCCCAATAGCGGCGACCTGGGCCTGGAAGCGGTCGGCGTGGAACTGGCCAAGGGCGGCGCGGTGAAGGTCGATGAATGGTCGCAAACCAATATTCCCAACATTCATGCGGTGGGTGATCTGACCGATCGCATCGCCCTGACGCCGGTGGCGTTGATGGAGGGGCATGCCTATGCCGACACGGTATTTGGCAACAACCCGCGACAGCCGAACCACCGGGACGTTCCCGCGGCTGTCTTCAGCCAACCCAGTTGTGGCACCGTTGGTCTGACTGAGGAACAAGCCCGGGCTGAGATTGGCGATGTGGACATCTATAAGTCCAGCTTTACGCCCATGAAGCACACCCTGACGCCATCGGAAGAAAAAACCATGATGAAATTGGTGGTGGATGCCAAAACGGATCGCGTCCTTGGCTGCCATGTGGTCGGGCCCGATGCTGCCGAGATGGTCCAGGGCATCGGCATCGCCCTGCGGTGCAATGCCACCAAGGCGCAGTTCGATGCCACGGTCGGCATTCACCCTTCAGCAGCAGAAGAACTGGTCACCATGCGCACGAAATGGACCCCGCCGCCGGAATCTCAGGCAGCGGAATAATTGGCGGAATAAGAACAAAAAGAAACATTCATAGATTAGGAAACGATCACCATGGCACGACTGGATTACGCAACCACCGACCACCTGTCCGAGCGGGGCAAAAAGATTATGGAGCGGGTGGGCAACAAGAACATTTTCCGCATGCTGTCCCATTCGGAATCCCACCTGACCAACTATTGCCGCCTGGGCAATGTGATCCGCGACCACGGCATTTTAGACGCCTGCCTGCGGGAGCTGGCCATCACCCGTGTCGGCATCCAGCTGGGCGCGGACTATGAAGTTATCGCCCATAAAGCCATTGGCCGCCGCGTCGGCATCCCCGAGAACCAGATCGAAGCCCTGGAAGCCGGTTCAGCCTCCGACGCCTTCAACGAATTGGAAAAAGCCGTCCTCGACTACGCCGACGACCTGGTCGACAACGCCAATCCCGGTGCCGGTGCCTCCGCCACCTTCGACGCTGTAGCCAAGCACCTGAACGCGGAGGAAATGGTCGAACTGACCATCGCCATCACTTACTACATCATGACCTCAAAATTCCTGCTGACTTTCGGCATTGATCTGGAAGATGCTGGTTAGGCGGTGATTATACGCGGCGCATCCGTCTAACCCTGATACTTTGCCAACACCAAACCGGCGGCGGCGATGTCTTCTATGGCCATGCCGATGCTGTCGAATATCGTGGTTGCCTCTGCCGACGGTGCAGCAACGGCGCCATTGATGATCTGGCCGATTTCGCCATGAATGGCGCAGCCGGAACCGCGAATATTGCCGGCTCCTGACAGGGCACCGTCGCGGCTTTCGACGACGACGACATTGGTCATCGCGTCATCATCCAATTCCCGGCCCTCAGGCGAATTCCAACCCACTGCATTAACGTGGGCACCGGGTTTCAACCAGGCACCGGACAGCACCGGCTCAAAGGCGGTAGTGGCGCAGACAACGATGTCGGCACCCTTTACCGCGTCTTCTATGCCCATGGCTGTGGCACCGTGGGTGTCGGCGAAGGCCTTGGCGTTCGCGGGCGTCCGGCTCCACACCCGCACTTCGTCAAAATCCCGGACCAGGCGCATGGCTTCCAGGTGGCTTTTCGCCTGCACGCCGCTGCCCAGAATGGCCAGGACACGGGCGTTTGGATCGGCCAGATGGCGCGTCGCCACGGCGGAGACGGCAGCCGTCCGCATCTCGGTGATCAAGCGACCGTCCATGACCGCCAGGGGTTCGCCGGTGGCAGGATTAAACATGGTGATCAGGGCGTGATGGGTATGCAGACCCAGATCCGCGTTGCCGGGAAACAGCGTTACCATCTTGATCCCCATGGCATCACCGATGGCAGGCATGGTGAGGAAAAAACCACCCGCCGCTTCCGCATTCAGGACCGTGCGTTCGGGCTGGATCACCTCGCCCCTGGAAAAGGCTGCGAGGGCTGCAGCCTCCACCTCTATCAGCGCCGCCATATCCAGCAGTTCGGCGATTTTCGGCTCATCAAGAAATGCAATCATGGTATCCCCGTCCCGTTTTCGTCCAATTTCCGGTAACACCAACCTACCCGGCCCGAACGGCAGAAGCCACAATGTTGCCGTTGCGGGCGCATTCGTTTAGCGCAACCTGCGTTCATCTAACCGCAGGCAAGTTGCGCTAACCCTTTGAATTAGATCAAACTATCAGCCGAAAAACGATTCCGTTTCCAGGCCGTTTGATCTAGTCTGCCGGCAACACCGATCACCAGGAAGGACTGGCAAATGCCAACGCAGGATGATGATGATCGCCACTGGCTGAAACAGGGCAGCACCTCAAGCGCCGAAGTGGAGAAGACCTATGACGAATGGGCCGGAAAATATGACCATGATCTGGCGGATTGGGACTATCGCGCCCCGGCGCAGGCGGCTGAGATGTTGCGGGCGGCGGTGGCGCCAACGGCGGCGATCCTTGATGTCGGCTGCGGCACCGGTCTGACGGGAGCGGCGTTGCGGGCAGCGGGCTTCACCGGCCCTGTCGATGGCGTTGATCTGTCCCAGGCTTCCCTGGACCTGGCGGCAAAACGAAAGCTTTATCGCGATCTAACCCAGGTCGATTTACAGACCCTGCCCCTGGCTATCGACGACGATTGCTATGATGCCCTGATCTGCATCGGTGTCATGACCTATGTTTCAAACAGTGTGGAGGTGTTGCAGGAATTCACCCGCATGGTTCGGCCCAAAGGCCGGATCATTGTCACCCAGCGGGACGATCTGTTCCAGGAACGGGCCTTCGGCGATACCATCAAGGCCATGGCGGACGACGGCGTCATCGCGCCGGACTTCACTATTTCCGCCCCACAGCCCTATTTGCCCGACAACCCCGACTTCGGATCAGAGATCAGGGTTATCTATATTGAGATGACGGTGACCTAGCAAAATTCAGAAGGTCATGCGGTATGAGGCATGACGCCGCCTAAATTTCCTTGGCTGCCACCAAAACCTTTTCGGCGTGGCCCTTGACCCGGACCTTACGCCAAACCTGGGCAATCTTACCCTTGGCATCAATCAGAAAGGTGGAGCGTTCGATGCCCATATAGGTGCGACCATAGTTCATCTTTTCCACCCAGACGCCATATGCCTCACAAATCGCGCCGTCCTCGTCCGCCGCCAGAGTAATGCGCAGATCGTGCTTGTCGGCGAACTTGTCATGTTTGGCCACACTGTCTTTCGAGACGCCGATGATGGCTATGCCGTTGGCTGAAAACTTGCGCTTCAGTTCGGTAAAGTCCTTGGCCTCGGTGGTGCAGCCCGGCGTGTCGTCTTTGGGGTAGAAATACAAGACGACCTTTTTGCCCTTTAGCGCCTTCAGAGACACCGTGCCGCCGCCACCGCCGCTTTTACCGCTTGGTGCTTTGAAGGCCGGCGCCTTGTCGCCAACATCAAGCATTTAGGGCTCTTCTTTTCTCTGTCGCCGGTACATCCACGACGCCTTGATCATCTAGAACAACGCCGTAATGTTCTAACGCCGCCGCTGCTGAGACCATGCCATTACGTACGTCCATGGCAACTTGTTCAGCATCGCGCTTTAAGGGATTGCCATAGCCGCCGCCACCGGGCATTTCCAGATGCAGGCGATCACCACGGGGTATCGTTTGCGTACCCTTGTTGCGCAAAATCTCGCCGGACGTAAGCTCCACCCGGCCGGTAAATCCGTCCAGTCCCCCTTCCCGTCCGCGGGGTGCATGATGGACCCGGTCGAACGCCGCCGCGATGGCAAAGGGCGCATTCTCGGAGGAGGCGATTTCCATTATCTGGCCCGTGCCGCCGCGAAATTCTCCGGCACCGCCAGAATCCATGCGGTAGTCCTTGCGCCAGACAATGATCGGCGCAATGGATTCGTTGATCTCCACCGGCGTGTTGCGTACGCCCGACGGAAAGGCCGTGGCGGACAGGCCATCCTTAAGAGGCCGCGCGCCCGTCCCGCCCGTGTGGAATAAACCAACGGCAAATGGCGTGGCATCACCAAATTCTGCATCAGGCACCAGACCATGTCCCCCCATAAGGGCCGGGTTCCACAGGCATGAAGTGCCTTCCGCAGGTGCCTTATCGGGCATCGCCTGATGTAGCGCCCCCATCACCACATCGGGCAGCATCTGCCCGGTGATATGGCGGGCTGCGACGGCACAGGGATGCGGCGCGTTCAGGATCGTGCCTTCAGGGGCGGTCACTTTCACCGCAGCTAAAGAACCCGCATTATTAGGCACGGTCGAGCCGACGAGGCATCGCACCCCGAAGGAGGCATAGGCCTGGGTATAAGTGATGGGCACGTTGATACCCTTGTTGGAAACCCCGGTAGAACCGGCGAAATCCACATAGATGCCATCATCGGCAATGGTCAGTGCCGCGACTAAATCCAACGGTTTATCATAACCGTCCACCCGCATTGAATTGTGATAGGTGCCCTTTGGCAATTTGGCGATTTCATCCAGCATGGCCTGGTGGGAATGCTCCACCATGTATTGGCCCAGCTCATCCAGCTGGTCCAGGTCGAATTCATCCATCATCTCAACCAACCGGCGGCAACCGATATCGTTGCAGGCCATCAGGGAATACAAATCCCCCACCACCTGGACCGGCTCCCGCACATTGGCGCGAACGATCTCTAAAATCGCCTCATCCATGGTCCCTGCTTTGGCCAGCGGCAGAATGGGCATATAGAGCCCCTCGTCATAGACTTGCCGGCCATCGGCCCCAAAGCCGACGCCCCCCACATCCACCACATGGGTGGTCGAGGCGAACAGGCCGATACATTCACCACGATAAAACGTCGGCGTAACCATGGTGAAATCATGCAAATGCCCGGTCCCCAGCCAGGGGTCGTTGGTAAAGTAGACATCGCCGGGGCTCATGGTTTTAGCAGGATACTTATCCAGGAAAAAACCCACTGAAGCCGCCATGGCATTAACATGCCCCGGCGTTCCGGTGATAGCCTGGGCCAGCATGCGGCCCTGGGTATCAAAGACACCTGCGGATAGATCTCCTGCCTCACGGGCTGAGGTTGAAAACGCGGTGCGGATCAGGGTCTGGGCCTGTTCCTCCACAATCGCGATCAGGCGGTTCCACATGATCTGGTTTTGGATTTCCAATAATGCGGAATTTTGGGCGGAATTTTGGGCGGAATTCTTACTCATGCGGCGTCTCCTACCTTGCGTGTGATCTCTATATGGCCGGCAGCGTCAATCCTGGCCTGAAAATGGCCGGTAACCGCCGTCGTCGTCTGATCCTCGGCTATAATGGCGGGGCCTTGTACAGTCATGCCCGGCGTCAGATCATCCCGTTGATAAACCGGTGCCATGACAAAATCCGTCAGGTCCGCATCAAACAGTTTTCGTTCGCCGCTGGCACTGGCTGCAGCTGCCTCCGGGATGTCCGTTTGCCTGGGCGGCGGTGGTGCGATGGTCGATACGGACAAGGCCCAGGTCAGAATTTCAACTTCCATGGATGCAATTTCCCGCCCGAACAATGCTTCATAGGCTTCGTCATAAGCCGCCCGCAGCACTGCGCCATCGGCTTCCACCAAGGCACGGGCGGGCACCTCAACCACGATCTCGTGGCCCTGACCGATATAGCGCATGTAGGCGATACGGCGTTCCTCCAGCGCCGCCCCCGGCGCGCCGGAGGCTACAATCGCCTGGGCCTCATCATGCATTTCCGTGAACATCTTGTTTAAACCCTCAGGCTCAAAATGCGCCAATCGGCTATAGCGACTGCGCACCACGTCATAAGACACCGGCGCTGCCAGGAAGCCGATGGCGGACCCGACGCCTGCGCCAGTGGGAATAATCACCCGGTCCATGCCAAGTTTCTCCGCCATGCGGCAGGCATGCAGAGGGGCCGCGCCGCCAAAGGCGATCAAGGTACGCGCCGCCAGTTCCTTGCCCTGTTCCACCGCATGGACACGGGCGGCATTGGACATGTTTTCTTCCACCATCTCGGACACCGCAAAGGCGGCGAGCGGTCCGTCCAGGTTCAATTTCTGTGCGATGGCCTTATCCAGGGCAGCTTGTGATAGTTCCGGCGAGAGCTGTACCGAACCACCCGCAAAACCATCCGGTGAGATCCGGCCCAGGGCCACATCCGCATCCGTGACCGTGGCACCCGTGCCGCCCTGGCCATAGCAGGCCGGACCGGGTTCTGAGCCGGCACTTTCCGGCCCCACCTGAATACGGCCCAGATTATCGACCTGGGCGATAGAGCCGCCACCCGCGCCAATCTCCACCATCTCGATCACCGGGATGCGCAGGGGCAGGCCGCTGCCTTTAGTAAAGCGGTATTGCCGATCAACCTCAAAGGTGCGGGAGGTTTGCGGCCGACCTTCATCGATCAAACAGATTTTTGCCGTGGTGCCACCCATGTCATAGGACAGCACTTTATCCAAACCGCACTCCAGCGCTATACGTCCCGCCAATATTGCACCGCCCGCCGGCCCGCTTTCGACCAACCGGATTGGATGACGCCGGGCGGTTTCAACCGTTGTCAGCCCGCCCCCCGATGTCATCATGAACAGCGGGCACTGCGCGCCCTCCGCCCGCAATCGTGCATCCAAATCTGCCAGGTACGAGGCCATCAAAGGCTGTACGTAGGCATTAGCACAGGCGGTCGAGGTACGCTCATATTCACGAATTTCCGGGCAAACCTCGCTCGACAAAGTGATCCACAATTCGGGCAATTCGGCCTGCAAAATTTCAGCGACGCGCCGCTCATGTTTATCATTTGCATAGGCGTGGATCAGGGTGATGGCGACGCTTTCGATCTGTTGTTCCCTAAGTATGGGGACAAGGGCACGGACATCGTCCTCCACCAATGGCAGCAGAATTTCTCCCGTGGCGTTGCAACGTTCCCGCACGGGCAAACGCAGATACCGGGGCACCAAGGGCGCGGGCTTTTCAATATTGATGTCGTATTGATCAAAGCGATGCTCGTACCCCATCTCAACTGCATCGCGGAAACCATCAGTTGCGATCAGGGCCGTGTGCGCGCCTTTACGTTCGATGATCGTGTTGGTAGCCAGGGTGGTGCCGTGAACGATGAAAGCAAGATCAGCAGCGGTGATGCCCGCCTCCGGCAGCACGGCACGAACACCGGCCATGACGCCTTCCTCAGGCGCCTGGGGGGTGGTCAAAACCTTATTCGTAAACATCCTGCCACCCACATCAAGGGCAACATCGGTAAAGGTACCGCCAATATCGACGGACAAACGGGCTGTATCAGACATTCAAATTCTTTCGGTCTAGCGAGGGAAATTTTCCGGCGTGAAGGCTTCGAATGTGCGTTGGACATCCTCCGCTGCCGCTGGCAAGGGTGCAATAATATGGGTATGGATACCGGTTTCACCGGCCCAACGGATGCGTTCACGACATTCATCCGCAGTTCCGATGACGGCAATTTCATTGGCCAGGTCAAACGATAGGGCGCCCATGGTTTTTTCCCGGTCCCGTTCCGCCCAACCTTCGGAGATTGTCTCGGCCACGTCCGCATAGCCGGCCCAGGCGAGGAAGTCGTTGTAGACCGGGGTTGCATAATAGGGTGCCATGCGGGCGCGAAACGCCTCCACCGCCGCTTCCTTGTCGTCGGTCACCAGAACAAGATAACGGTTTACGACCTCCACCTCATTCGGATCCTTGCCGGCGCGTTCAGCGCCGATGTGGACATGTTCGATCATCTTCGGCAGGGCCTCCTTGGGCCACATATTGAAGATCACGCCGTCGCCAATTTCCGCCGCCATCTCGATCATCTTGGGGCGCAGGGCGGCCAGATAAATCGGCACCTCCTCCTCCAAAGGTGCCTGGCTGTAGCCCTTGGAATAAAGTGTTGAGAGATCAAAGTTGGATTTTTCCCCCGCCAGCATGGAGCGGACCATGATCGTGGTCTCCTTCACCCGGGTCAGGGGCTTTTTCATGGGCACGCCATGCCATTGATCCATGATGGTCTGGGACGAGGACCCCAGACCCAGCACCACGCGACCGGGCATCAACTGGCCCAGGGTATTGGCGGTCGCGGCCAGCACCGCAGGCGTACGGCTATAGACGGGGACAACGGCAATACCAAGGCGCAGGGTCGGGGCGTGTGCGGCCAGCGCGGCCATCATGGTCAGGCTGTCGGGCGGTCCTGAATCCGACATCCAGCCATCTTCATAGCCGTTCGCCTCGGCCCATTTGACCAGGTCAATGGTATCCTGAAGCTTGGGCCCGGCAGGAATGGTGACGGCAATACGTTGACGCGGTGGCATTTAGTTTCCTCAATTTCCGAGATGACAAGTCTAGACGACGGCAGCTTCGTATATTGGCCGGTTTTCTGCAATACGCTCATAACCGAAGGCCGATAAATCCAGGCTGCGCGAAGTGCCATGGATCAACCATTCGGCAACCGCACGGCCTGCAGCTGGTGATTGCTGAATACCATGTCCGGAAAATCCATTACAGAACAAGATGCGATCAATTTCCGGATGCGGCCCCAAAATAGCGTTTTGATCGAATGTGTTGTAGTCGTACATACCGGCCCAGGCCCGCGACAACTTAATTGCCTCGAAGGCCGGAATGCGGTTGGCGAGCGTGGGCCATATCACATTCTCGAACAGATCATATTCCAATTCGAAATCGGTGCCCGGACCATCCTCGGCCTCGGGCGGGGACACCAGGCCCATGTGCTGTTGTCCTTCCGGCCGGGTACCGACGCCCGTGGGATCAATGGTCAGGGGCATACTGCTTAGATCTTCCCGACAGTCAAAGACATAGGTCATGCGTTTGCGCGCCTCTACCGGCAGTTGGATATCCGCCGTCGCGGCCAGTGCACCGGCCCGCCAACCGGCTGCGTTGACGACCCAGCCTGCAGCAATTGTCTCGCCGTCCGTCAAGCTGACGCCAACCACGGCCTTACCCTGACGTTCCAGGGCGGCAACCTCTGCAATCCGGAATTCAACACCCAAAGATCGTGCCTTGGACCGGAACCCTTGCAACAAAGCATAAGGATCCAACCAACCCTCATTTTCATAGCCAAAGGAACCCGCCGCGATGCCGTCCAGGTTCAACCAGGGAAAACGGCTTGCCAGTTGGCCAGGGTCCAGCATCTCAACCGTCGCACCCTCTGATTTCTGGATCGCATGCACGTCCCGTAAAGAGGCCTCACCCCGGGCTGAGGCCAGGAATAAATAGCCTTGTTCGCGAAGGGACAAGGCCGGGCCTTCGCCTGCAACTGCCAGGGTCTCGTGCGCGGACTTCAAAAAGGGGATATTGAAAGCCGCCATACGGATATTTTCCGGCGTGGAAAATTGCTGCCGAATACCGCCCCACGACAACGTGGTCGAGGCGAATTCATATGTGGGATCACGTTCCAGAACCAGAATGCGCCCGACAAAGCCAGGGTCTGCGGCCAGGAAATAAGCGACGGCACAACCCATAACACCGCCGCCTGCAATGACAACTTCATAATTATTCGACATGCCCGCACCATAGCGCGATGGCCACGACCGTGTCATGTTATACCAAGTTGCGGTGATAAGGACCCATATAGACGCTTTACGAAGGTTTTCGGGTAGGAGCGTGTTGCGCCGTGGTACCAGTACCACAAGTAGCGCGCGACACCGCCGAAAGCCTTCGTAAAGCGCCGAAGTCGGTCGTTTCAGGAGCTCCTCGGCGGCGTCGTGAAACCTTGAAGGTACCGGTACCGTCGGCGGCTCCACTCCTACCCGAGGAGCCCTTGAAGCGATCTATATGGGTCTTTATCACCGCAACTTGGTATTATAGGTAACAAACGAAAAAATAGTCGGAGATATGTTATGAGTGCGCTACGTGAAGTTGCCACCGGCCTGCAGTTCCCGGAAGGCCCCATCGCCATGCCCAACGGCGACGTTATCCTGGTTGAGATCGCCCGGGGGACGTTAAGCCGGGTCAAGCCGGACGGCACAATCGAAGTCGTCGCGGAAACCGGCGGCGGTCCCAATGGCGCGGCCATAGGCCCGGACGGTGCCTGCTATGTCTGCAACAACGGTGGCTTTCGTTGGCACATCAAGGGCGACAAGCATTTCCCCGGCTATCAGGACGAAAATTATTCCGGTGGGCGAATAGAACGCGTCGATATTGAAACCGGCAAGGTCGACGTGCTGTATACGGAGTGCGACGGCAATCCCCTGCGTGGACCCAACGACATCGTCTTCGACAAGTCGGGCGGTTTTTGGTTCACGGATCACGGCAAAATCCGCCACCGGGACGAAGATCGCACCGGGGTTTACTATGCCAAGGCGGATGGATCATTCATCACGGAAGCCATCTTCCCCATCAATGGCCCGAACGGCATCGGCCTGTCGGCGGATGAAAAGACCCTTTACGTTGCAGAAACCCACGCTGGCCGTTGCTGGGCCTATGATATCGAAGCTGAGGGCAAGATCGCACGCGGCAGAGGTGCCGCGCCGTGGGAGCCGGGCCGTCTGTTGCTGGGTGTATCGGACTATCGTTTCTTCGATAGTCTGGCATTGGATAGTGCCGGCAACATCTGCATCGGCACCATCGTCCGCGGCGGCATCACGGTTGTTTCGCCCGAGGGGGGCGAGGTAGAGCACGTGCCCACGCCGATGGATATGTATGCCACAAACATCTGTTTTGGCGGTGAGGATTTGCGCACGGCGTACATCACGCTGTCATCAACCGGCAAACTGGTCGCCATGGAATGGCCCCGCCCCGGACTGCCCCTGAATTTTCTGAACAAATAGCCGTCGCCACCACGTCAGAACCGGAAGCTAATTTGACATGATTGCTCTGTTCGCGCTGCTGCCCTGCGCCATGGTGATCGTTGCTGTCATGGGATTTCGGCAGAGCGGGGTTATCGCTGCTGCAATTGCCTGCCTGACCGCCTTGGCAATCTGGCTGTCGGCGATCTATTCCGCGCCGGCTTTGCTGCAATTAGGACAGACCGTTACCGACGCGCTGGTTATTGAGGCTTTGGTCGCCTCGGTTGTGCTGCCCGGTATTTTCTTCGTCGTCACGAGCAGTCGCATCGGTGCGCCGCAGGCAATCGCGACGGTTATGGGGGCCCTTGAACTCAGCCTGCCGCGCACGGCGATCCTGATCGCCACGGGCATCGGGGTCATGGTGGAATCACTGACCGGTTACGGCGTCTCCTTATTGGTGACCGTACCGCTTCTGCTTAACGTGGTGGACCGACGCTGCGCCATCGGCCTGGCGCTTGTGGGGATGTGTCTGATGCCGTGGGGCGCACTATCCGTCGCGGCGCTGTTGGGGGCGGAACTGGCAGGACTACCCGTCGCAACATTGGCGGCGGAGATTGTCTGGACCTCCGGACCTGTTGCCGCATTTCTGCCCGCGCTCTGCCTACTGTTTGTTCCGAAGTGGACGGTCAGCGATCTTGCCTACGGGGTTCTGATGGGCGTTGTCCTTTGGCTCGGGATCGGCCTGGGGAGCCATTGGATTGGGGTTGAAGTCGCGGGCGTCGCCGGCGGCATGGCTGTCATCGCGTTATCCGCGCTTGTGGCCCGGCGTAACGAGGGCCTTGGCGAAGCTCTTTCCGCACCTGCATTGCGGCCCTACCCCATGCTCATTGCCGCCGTGATCCTGCAAAAATGGGCGGTCTCCGAAATTGCCGTGCTGGGTTTCTCACCTGAACTTTCAACGGGGCGGGTCACCTTCGTCCTATTAAGCTCACCAGGGATTGCGCTTTTCGTCGTCGCATTACTGTTCTGGTTTGCCCAGCGCCAGAAAGTCCGTGAGACAAGCAACGGCGAGACAATTTCGTCAGAGGTCTTCCGGCGTGCCTGGCGCGCCTTGGCCAGCATTCTGCTGTTCATGATTACAGCGCGCCTTTTGGTTACCTGCGGCGCAATTTCTGCATTGTCCGATCTGCTGGCCAATCTTGGTGCCTATACCGCCCTGGCAGCGGTGACGATCCTGGGTGCCACTGGTGGCTATGTGACGGGAACCGGTTTGGTTGGAAACGCCCTGTTCATGACCGGTGCCGCAGCCACGGGTGCAAATTTCGACGCCACCGCCCTTTTTGCGGCCTTGCAGCATAGTGCTACCAGCCATACCGCAATGTCTGCCCTGCCCGTCGCCGCGATATTATTGGCCGCCTTGCCCAACCGGCAAAGCAGCGACGATCACCTGGTCATGAAAACTGCCCTGAGCCTGGCCGGATTTAGCGTCATCGTTCTTATCCTGGGGGGTTGGCTACAACTCTATATGGCCTCGAACTAGAGCGCTTCCGAAATATTCTGACCCATTTGACCGCCCACCAAAGCCCCGTGGGTAGGCGCGGTTCGCCGGGCGATGCGGCACATCTTCCAAGAACCGTAACGCCGCCACGGAGCCTTGGTGAGCGGCCTTCGGTGGCGCCCCTAAGCCATTCGGATGCGTTACGCCGCTTGCCCGATGAACCACATCGCGCTACGCGACGCGCCTACCCGAATGACTTATGGACGCCATCAAATGGATCACAATATTTCGGAAGCGCTCTAGGATTTGTCGATTGCAGATGGCTGTCGCCGGGTGATAGCGTTAGGAAACCAATTGGGAGATATGTTGTGAGTGAAACTTCAATTTCGCAGGACCCCATAGACGACACAGCATCCAATAAGGGTCCGACGGCGGCCGAGCACGCAGCCGGGATGGCTGATTATCTGCGGGCGGGCGAACGCCTGGCCGATGAAATCAACAGCCGCGGCCCGGTACGCTTTGATGCCAACGGCAACCTGCATCCGGATATTTTGGCGGCTTATTGGAAAAACGGCTTCTATGTGTTCGAAGGCGTCATCGATCCGGGCGAAATTGCTGAACTGCGGGCTGATGCGGACAATATGCTGGCCCGCGCGCCGGTGAACCGGGAGGCGGATGTGGATGCCATGGGTCGACCCGCGTTGGGCCGGGATTTCGCAGTGGAGCCTTACACGTTTGTTCGACCCCTTTCGGACCCGTGGGGCGGCACGTCCAAACTGGGTGGGCGGCACCCTAGTCAAATGACCCAGCCCCGCGCCGATGCGAATGCCCCCGAAGACGTCCCCTATCTGTTGCGTAGTATGTGCCAGACCATGCCATCGGGCCTGCGCCTGTATGGCCACCCGCATTTGCTGGCCATTGCCGCAGGGGTCAACGGGGATGATTTCGTGCCCTTCAACGATGCCATATTCGTCAAACAACCAGGCCTGGGCGGGTCTGTTGCCTGGCATCAGGATGGGGTAACCCACTGGGACGCGGCGAACTGGGATGAAGGCATTCACGGTTTTAATTTTCAGGTTCAGCTCTATCAAACGACGCCGGCCAACTGCCTTTGGGTCATCCCCGCCACTCACAAGGCGGGACGCGCCGACATCAAGGGTATGGTCGCGGCCAACGACGGCAGCGAAAGATTGCCGGGTGCCGTGCCTTTGATCTGCAAGGCTGGCGATGTCACCATGGTCAACCGGCAGATGGTCCATGGTTCCTTCGCCAATACGTCGCCAGACCTGCGCATCTCCATCACGTTTGGTTTTCACCGGCGCACATCAGTATTGGGTCAGACCGGGGCATTGAGTGTGGGAAAAGGCGATTACTATGATGCGCAACGGATATTTGATCGATCCGCCGTCATCGCCGTCGCCATTGACGCCCGCCAGCAGACGCACCCGGACGAGGCGTCTTATCACTACCAACCTTTTGCGGGCCTGGAGGATGACTTTCGTTTGAACGACGCCACCTTCGAGCGGGTTATCAAGGACTACAACGCAAAGGATCTGGCTATTTGATATAGCTAATTAGAGCAATTTTCAATTAGCATGGATCGCCGCCGTCGCTTAATCGCCGAGACTTAAGTAATTGGTTCAATTGCTCGATTCTTAAGAGTCCGAGCGCATTCAGAATTAATGCGCTCTGGCGGCGACCTTCGACGGCGACATCCCCATCACCTTGGCGAAGGCGGCGGAAAAGGCCGAAGCACTGCGATAGCCGTGCTGGGCTGCGACACGCGAAATAGGCTCCCCCCGCGACAACGCCTCCAATGCATTATGAAAACGGATGCGCTGGCGCCATAGATTGAAGCTCATACCCAGATCATGCTCAAACAACCGCGCCAGGGTACGGGTGGATGCGCCTGCTACGGAAGACCAATCATCAAGGGTTCGGCGGTCAGAAGGATCAGCCAGCAGTTCCGCGCATAGCCGCTGCAATCTTGGGTCCTTTGGCAGTGGCACATTCAGGGATAATTCGTTGGCGCGGTCAATTTCCAGTTCGATCATTTGCGCGATCAGGCCGCCGCGACTGTCAGGTTCATAAACGATGGGTTCTTCGTTCAAGGCCAGGATCAACTCCCGCAGCAGGCCGGATACGGCAACAACTGCCATGGTGCGCAGTTGCGGTGTACCAACGGGGGCATCGATATACAAAGTGCGCATATCAACATCGCCATGCATATTGATAGAATGGTCGGTGCCGGCGGGAATATAGACGGCCCCATCGGGCGGTACGATCCACGCCTCCCCCTCCGTGCGTAAATGCATGATCCCGGAGATGCCGTATAAAAGCTGGTCCCTCTCGTGGCTATGGAGTGGAATGACAAAACCGTCGACGAAGCTTTTGGCCATCACCCCAATGGCCTGGGGCAGGTCCTGATAGTCGTCGGGGTCGGTACTGCGTTTGTGTTGCGCAATCATGATGTGATTATCTCTAAATAGAGCTATTGGCAGATATTCGACGAAACTTGGCATGACATCGCAATTCAGCCAAGTATAAAATACCGTCAATTATTATTCAGACGTAGGGGACAAGAGCGCCATGAACAGGGACCAATTATATTTTCTGCTGTTGAATATCGGCCACTACATGGACCATCTATTCACCTTGATCTTCGCCACGGTCGCGGCCCTGGTGCTCTACCGGGAATGGGGCATCGGCTATGCCGAGCTGCTGCTGTACGCCACGCCGGGCTTTTTCGCCTTTGGTCTGTTCTCCCTGCCCGCCGGCTGGCTGGCCGATCGGTGGAGCCGGGACGGCATGATGACGGTGTTTTTCATCGGTATTGGTGCCGTCGCCATTCTGACCTCCTTCTCAACCACGCCCCTGCAAATTGGCACGGGCCTGTTTGTGATCGGCATGTTTGCCGCCATCTACCATCCCGTTGGTCTGGCCATCGTCACCATGAAGTGGAAAAACACAGGCATGCGGATTGCCATGAATGGCGTCTGGGGTAATCTTGGTGTCGCCTCTGCCGCGTTAATCGCCGGTTATCTGATCGACCACGGTGGCTGGCGCATGGCGTTTGTTTTGCCAGGCATCTTCTCAATTATCATGGGGCTGGCCTATATGGCCCTGCGGTGGGAGGGTATAAAGGAAGATCAAAGGGCACCGGCACCCAGCGGAGCCGTCGTAGCCGATACCTCCGCCGCTAACCGGGCCTTGCTTATCCGCGTCTCGGCGATTGTTTTTCTGACGACCGCCGTCACCTCCGTCATATTTCAATCAACCACCTTTGCCCTGCCGAAAATTTTTGATGAACGATTGACCGGCTTGGCGGCACAACTCTCGGGCTGGATTGAAAGCGTGGCACAACCAGGTCAAAGCGATGTTGCAACCATGGTCGGCATCATGGCCTTCACGGTCTTCGCCGTCGCCTCCATGGCGCAGCTAGTGGTCGGCAAGATGCTTGACCGGCACGGCCCACGAAAAGTGTTCATGACGGTCGCCACCATACAGATCATCTTTTTCTTTGTGATGCCCGGCCTGACGAACGGTTTGGCCTTTGCCGTCGCTCTGGGCTTCATGCTGGGTGCCTTTGGCCAGATCCCCATCAACGATTTTATGATCGGAAAAATGGCTTCGGGTGCCCATCGGGCCCGTATCTACGGCGTTCGCTATGTCGTTAGCTTCACAGCCCTGGCGACGAGTTTACCTTTGATCGCTTTCGTCTATGATACCTGGGGGTTCGATACATTGTTCTATATTCTCTCGGCCACGGCCCTGGTGGTCCTAACCGCCGCGATGTGTCTACCGAAAACCCTGCCCACGCCCGCTGCCGCACCGGCAGCAGCGGCGTAAATGCCAACAAAAAAGGTTCAGGAAAACATGTCCTCTGCCCCCCATGCACCAGACTTGGTTATTCGCAACGGCACGATTATCGATGGTTCGGGGGATGAGGCCTATAGTGCCGACCTTGCCATCGGGGGCGGAAAAATTACCGCTATTGGCCAGAACCTGCCAAAAGGTGGTGAAGAAATCGATGCCACTGGCCGGATCGTCACGCCGGGCTTTGTCGATGTGCATACCCATTACGACGCCCAGGTTACCTGGTCGAACCGTATCAATCCATCATCCTGGAACGGTGTCTCCACCGTCATGATCGGCAATTGCGGCGTCGGCTTTGCCCCGTGCAAACCGGACCAGCGGGACAAGTTGGTGGAGTTGATGGAGGGGGTGGAGGATATTCCCGAACCTGTGTTGAGCGAGGGTCTGCCCTGGAACTGGGAGACATTTGGCGATTATATGGATGCCCTGGACGGCAAACCGTTCGATCTGGATGTGGTCGCCCAGGTACCCCATGCCGCCCTGCGGGTTTATGTCATGGGTGATCGGGGCGTCGCGCGGGAAGCGGCCACTGCCGAAGACCGGGCGGAGATGGCCCGCCTGGCGGCTGAGGGGATTGCGGCGGGTGCCCTTGGTTTCTCGACCTCGCGCACCATCAACCATCGCACCGTTGCCGGTGCCTACACCCCCACCTTAGGTGCAGCGGAACAGGAATTGCTCGAAATTTCCAAGGCCGTCGGCGACACCGGCATGGGATGGCTGCAGGTAATCACGGACTTCGATGACCCGGTGGCGGAAATGGCGATATTGCGGCGAATGGCGAAAACCTCCCGCCGGCCTATGACCATCACCGTGCTGCAGCGTGATAAACGGCCAGAGCTTTGGCGCGACACCATGGCCGATATCGCGGAGGCCAATGCTGCCGGCGCACAGATTTTCGGCCAGGTTCTCACCCGTCCCACCGGCGTTATGCTGGGCTTTGAGATATCCCTTAACCCCTTTATGGCCTGCCCTGCCTGGCGCGAAATTGCCGACCTGCCCCATACTGAAAAGATCGCCCATCTGCAGCAACCGGAATTCCGTGCACGCATTTTGGCGGAGCGTCAGGAAGATCATTTGATGCGTACCAGGGTCACCCAATGGGACCGCATCTTTCCCCTTGGTGACCCGCCAGACTATGAACCGGCCGCCGACAAATCCGTTGCCGCCCGCGCGGCCCGTGAAGGCCGCAGCGCGGAGGAAGTCGGATACGATCTGTTGTTGGAGAATGATGGCAAGACGATCCTGTATCGCCCCCTGTCCAACTATGCCTACGGCGATCTGGAAACCGTGTCCGACATGATGCAACATCCCAATTCCCTGATCGGACTGGGGGATGGTGGGGCCCATGTGGGGGTGCTGACCGATGCCTCGGCCTTTACCTATATGCTGACCCATTGGACACGAGACCGGGTGCGGGGGGAAAAGCTGTCGCTGCCGTGGGCCATCAAACGGTTAAGCCACGACAACGCTGCGGCCATCGGCCTGAACGATCGGGGCCTGTTGGCAGTTGGCAAAAAAGCGGACATCAATGTCATTGATTACGACAACTTGAAAATCCGTCCACCCGAAGTGCTGTATGACTTGCCCAGCGGCGGCAAGCGCATGGTACAGCGCACAGTGGGTTATGATGCCAACATCGTCACAGGGCAGATCGTCTATCGCCACGGCGAGCCGACGGACGCCCTGCCCGGACGTCTCGTCAGAGGCGCCCGGACATAACGTCTATATTCTGAAAGCGTTTTTCTAGTACAGATCCCGAATGGTACGTCGGGCCAGTTGTGACATGTGCACTTCATCCGGGCCATCAGCGACCTGGCAGAACCGCGCCATCATATAAATATGAGCTAACGGCGTGTCCTGGGTAAAGCCTGCCCCGCCATGGGCCTGAATGGCCCGGTTGGCAACATCCAAGGTCATTTGCGGCGCGATGATCTTGACCATGGAGATATAGTCCCGCGCTTCCTTGGGGCCATATTTATCCATCTTGTCGGCAGCGGTGAGAACCAGCATGCGACATTGTTCGATCTCACATCTTGATCGCGCGATGTCATGCTGGATCGAGGTTTTTTGCGACAGCTTTTCACCGAAAGCTTCGCGCTCCTCAACCCGGCGGCACATCAGTTCCAGACAACGGGAGGCCATGCCGACGAACATCATGGCATATTGGAAGCGTCCAGGCCCGAGGCGGCCCTGCGCAATCTCAAATCCACGCCCCTCACCTAGGAGCAGATTTTCCGCCGGTACCCGAACATTATCGTAGAGCACCTGGGCGTGGCCACCTGGGGAATGCACCCCGCCAAAGACGCTGACCGGCCGTTCCAGAATAACGCCAGGCGTATCCTTGGGCACCAGGATCATGGAGAATTGTCTGTGTCGCACGGCCTCCGGATCCGTCTTGCCCATGACCACGAAAACTTTACACAGCGGGTTATAGGCGTTCGAGGTAAACCACTTGCGCCCGTTGATGACATATTCATCGCCGTCACGCAGAATTGTGGTTTCCAGGTTGCCCGCATCAGACGATGCCACTGCCGGTTCCGTCATCGAAAAGGCAGAGCGGATTTCGCCGGCCAGCAAGGGCCGCAGCCATTTATCCTGTTGCTCCGGCGTGCCGAAGCGGGCCAGAACTTCCATATTGCCGCGATCAGGGGCGGAGCAGTTAAATATTTCCTGAGCCCAGGGCACCCGCGCCATACGTTCCATGATCGGGGCAAATTCAAGGTTGGTGAGGCCAGGGCTGAATTCGTCATATTCCTTGTTCAGGAACCAGTTCCAAATCCCGGCTGCCTTGGCCTTTTCCTTCAGCCCCGCATGCCATGGCGGGTACTTCCACAGGTTTTCAGGATTGTCCACCCAGTCCCAGTATTCCAGTTCGCGGGGGTAGATATGCTCTTTCATGAACATCTCTACCTGGGCAATCATCTCGCCAACCTGATCGCTGTATTCCAAATCCATGACCTAATCTCCCACTCGATTAATATTTCCTGATGCCATGGTCGGAAAGATCACGGGGTTAAGTCAACACTTCATTGGTGGAATGAGGAACACGGATTTTTGGCAATTCCGCCCGCATGCTATGTGGAAACCGGTCGCACGAACAACGCCACAGTGATAGCAAAGAAATCGGCGAAGCTAAAGTTGAACGCGACATTGGCGTATTTCCAGATACGACTACCCATATACCGCCGCTGTGGCAGGCGATGGCCAGGCCATTTAGTGGAACATATTTCGACACCTAATCGTCACCTGCTAGAGAACGTTCCACCGCAAATTCGCCACTGCCAAGCCGGCGGCAGGGCGGGCCAAATCCAAAAACGAACTATAGGAGCACCCGAAATTGCAAGTTAATTGCAAGATAATTGTAAGATGATTGCAAGCAAGCCTATCTCGACCGTGACATACTAATGGATATTCTAATGTCACTAAGCCCCTAGAAGGGCTGAGCTTGGAAAGAGATCAGTAAAATGCAATCAAGAAACATTATACAAGCATTCTTCTTGGCCAGCGTTAGCGCTGTTTTACTAATAAGCGCCAGCGCAAATGCAGCCATCGTTTACAGCAACGATTTTGAGACAAATAGTGATGGCTTTAACGTCTCTGATAGAAATACCTTCTCCTCCTCGACATTTCTGGGCAGGCAAGGCGGCTCCTATACAGCTGTACTTACACTAAACGGACTAACAGCCGGTGCCGAATATGATCTGGCCTTCGATCTCTTTATTGGCGGCACTTGGGATGGCAGTCTCAGTTTCGGCCCGGATTATTTCATTTTGAACTCCAGCTCCTCAGGAGACTTGGTGAATGCCACTTTCCGCAACGGATTTCCGATAGGCGCGGACGATTCAGGGCAGACTTATTCGGACGCAACGCCACTTGGTGGAGCCACATTATTTGGATCACGCGAAGGGGCGGATGTGATAGCGGGCGAACCGACTTACTTTTTCGGCCACGGCGCGGGCAATCCAATGCTGTCGTTCATCGCGGGTGGCACCACCGAGTTCCTTACCTTTCGTTCGGTAGATTATCAAGGGATCGGCGACGAATTTTTTGCGCTCGATAACGTTGTAGTGAGCACTGATACCGTCACCCCCACTGTCCCCGTCCCTGCCGCCCTGCCCCTCCTGACAACAGCCCTTATCGGTCTGGGATTCGCGGGTTATCGGCGACGCAAGACCTAAACTTCAAGCGGCCCGCCCCACTATTCCGAAGGGCGTGCTTAATCCAGGCAGGCGGTGCGCAATGCGTCGCGCGCCGCATCATCCAGCCCGACAACGTCCCGCAAATAGGCCTCGATCGTGCCGCAGCGATCCTCAATCGATGCAAAGGCCGCGTGCAGATATTCCTCTCGGGCCGAGAAAATATTGGCAACGGTTTCGGCATCCATGCCCGGTCGTTCCCGGCCGCCACGATCCCAATATTGGTTGGTCAGCAAATAATCCTCGAACACCGTGTCACGCGGCACGCCGAGGGCTGTCAGCACCATGGCCGCCGCCGTGCCCGCACGATCCTTGCCGGCGGTGCAATGGACGATCATGCGATTGCCTGCACTGAGGCGCTGGATCAAAGTGGCGTAGGCCTTGGCATAGAGAAAGGGATAGTTCTGATAATTCTCCATCAGATAAGTCCGCGCCATTTCCGCCGTGACATCCGATGGCTCAAACGAATCCAGAAACGAAACGCTGGGCCTCTCATCCAGCCCCAGAGCCAGCACCTCCACCTGATCATGGCCTAGAAAGCGGGAGGGTTCCTCCGCCCTTTCATCGCCATAGCGCAGGTCCACGGCGGCATTGATGCCCAGGGCGCAAACCTTATCCATGTCCGCATCAGTCAACGAGGCAAGGGTGTCGGAGCGGAAAAAAGTCCCCCATTTAACGCTTTCACCCGTGGAAGTTTGATAACCGCCCAGATCGCGGAAATTGGAAAGTCCTGTCAGTTCAATTCGTCTTTGCATTAGAAACGCGTTCTCCAGTCTCAAAATTTTCTATTCAGACGACACCAAGTTCGATCAAACTTTCCGCCGTATCGACAATGCTGTCTTCGACCTTTCGGGGCTGCCAGTTCAAATCCCGCCGAATGGCGCTGTTGTCGAATTCCTGTCGCTCACCCAAACGCGGGGCCATGCGCCGCACCGCAGGATCGAACAGGGCAACGCAACGCAGCAGCCAATCGGGCAACCGCCGGGTCGACACGCGATAGCCCCGTTGCCCAACCGTTTGGTTTAGCGCCTGCGCGATCTCCGCCACCCAGCGAAACTCTGTCGTACATAAATATCGATTGCCAGCTGCCTGTGGGGACGTCATAGCCGCCAAATGGGCCGCGGCGACATCGCGCACATCAACAATGGTAAAGCCCAGATTTGGGCAGCCCGGCACTTCCCGCGCCACCAGCTTGCGGATCAGTTCAATCGAGGCGCTGCCGTCAGGATCGATCAGGGGGCCTAGGACAACGCAGGGATTGATCGCCACCAATTCCATGCCGTGATCCACTGGCAAACCGGCTACGAAGTCCCAGGCCGCCCGTTCAGCGATGGTCTTGGAAGAGGCATAGGCACCGGTGCCGTCGCCCAAAATACTCCAATCCGCCTCTGTAAAGCTGGACTTTCCGCCATGGCCACTGTTGATCGCAGCATTGGAAGAGGTCATGACCACGCGCCGGACCCCCGCCCGCGATGCCGCCGCCAACACCCGCAGAGTACCATCCCGCGCCGGGGCGATCAGCTCTTCATGATTTTTCGGCTCCACAATCGGGACAGGGGAGGCAACATGCATGACATATTGGCAATCGGTCATTGCCGCATCCCAGCCCGCATCCGAAGTCAGGTCCGCTGCAACGAAGCTGAGGTTCGATACCTCAGTATGACGCGCCAGAGCGGCGCGCAAAGGCTCCACCCGCGCCATATCACGCAACGTGCCGCGCACCTCATAACCTTCATCCAACAGCAAGGCGATCACATGCAGTGCGATATAACCAGACGCACCTGTGACCGTAACAGTTTCCCTCACAAACCGGTCCTAATCGGTCAACTGTTCAGTTAGTGCGGCGACAATACTATCCACGTGCTGCTCAGCCAAAGTATGAAGCTCCGCATCGGTGCGATCCTGGATCGGGTGTGGCACCCAGATATAGGCGGGATCAAAACCCAACGCCTCGGACTGCACCGCCGCCGCCTCAATAAATTCGGTGGTGGCAACGCCAACGACAGGAATACCGCGACTTTCAAGGTTCAACATATCATGCGTACAGCAAGATGTGCAGCTGCCTCAATCAGCCTGGCCTTCAACAACCACGTCCACTTCTTCAACGATGGCCTGCTGGATCGCCATGGGCGCGGTGCGCGCCACGGTCGGTTTGCGATAGCGTTTGACCTCTATACCCCGACCCTCAATCAGGGAGGCGACCTTTTCCAAAAAGACGTCGCCCCGGGCTTTGGAAATATCCAGAACACCGACGGTCAAACCGTCCAGCGATGTGGGCCGGGCCAGTCGCGGACGTTCCGCAGCCTCCCGCTCTCCCGTTGGATCCAATAGATTATCTAAACTCATGATTTTATCTCCTTTGTGACAGGGCGGCTGGATTCAGGCGTGCCCGGGGTCCAGCCCGCAATGATACCGGAAAACTTGCCCGCGCCGCCACCGGCCCGGACGATTAACAAGCCTGTGGGCACCAGCTTTGAAACAGTCTTGCCCGCCAACTTCGGGTTGACGCCTTCCGCCATGCCATGGGTGCCCCGCATGACGCTTTCTGCCGGCACGACCATGCGCGCCATCAACTCCTTATGCAGGCGCGCCTTATCCCAGCCCCCCTCCATCAATGTGTTTTCATGTTCAGGGCAAACCACCAACAGGCAATCGGGGCCGGGGAATTTGTTGACGTTGTCCACCGCCCGTAAAGACGTGGCGAATGTTTCCACCAGTTCTTCGGGACTGCGCGCCTTGTCATCGATGACCCCTTGCAGGCCAAAGCCGGCAAAGACCGTGACCGCATTAGTGCCCGCGGGCAGGCCACGATCCACCACCAGCGGCTCCCACGCGGAGCCGTCTTCATCTTCGCAAAAACAATAGGTCAACTTGCCCGGATTGCCCAAGGTCGCACGGTCGACGCCCTGCGGCTTGCCGCCGCCGATGTTGCGCACCGCCAATTGCACGGCACGGCCAATCGTCGCGTTAGCCCGGTTGCCTTGACCCAGGGCATTGCCCTTGCCGTTCATGCCGATTTGCTGCGCGATGGGCCCGTTGACGATGACCACGGGGCCGACAAAGCGCGTCGTCGCCAGGGTTCCGTGCAGGCAATAATCTTCCTCCAGCACCGCCTCAATCGCAGCCAGGACCACGGGCATATATTCGGGCCGGCAACCGGCCATGACCGCATTGATGGCCACCTTCTCCACCGTGCAGGTATCCAGGTTCGATGGCATAGGCCCCAATACCTCGTCCGCCGCTCTGGTGGTGCCTTCCAGCATCGCCAATACACGTTCCTGGGTGGGCGGCACCACGGGCAGGCCATCGCTCCAGCCTCGCTCATAACAAGCTTCAATCGCATCCTCCCTGGCACCAAGGGGGATAAGACGGGAAACCATGGGCGTGTCACCATGGCGAATGCGCAATTCGGCCAGACGGTCCTGTTCCTGGTTCAGGGCGCCACAGCCGGGCTTGAAGGCGGGCAGGTCAGCGCCGAGATCAGATGCGCCGGTCAGGCTTTCCCATGCCGCGCGGTCCCAGCCATAAGTACGCTCCACCTCCTGGCCAGCTTCAAATCGCACCAAGGTCGGCACGATTTCAATCTCCAGGTCATAAGAGATATCCAGCGCAGTATCATCCGTCACGCCGTCCATACCGTCGGGAAAAGCCGGATCATCCTGGCTGTAGACCGTCAGATCCGCCTGCTTCAACAGCTGTTGAAGCACTGGAGCGACCATGACACAAGTCGGGCAATCCCGCTTTACCACCGCTACCAATCCGTTCTTTTGCATCACGCACTCCGCTTTCAGTTCAGACGTATCATATAAATATTTTTTCGATAGACCTAATCGCAATTTGCCTGCACTCTTCTATCCGAATGAACAGCAAGTTCAAAATTGGGGAGCGACAGCATGAAACTCTATTATGATCCAAGAACCGTGAATTGCCGCAAAGTTGTGGCTGGTTTCAAACTCATGGGTATCGATTTCGAGACGGCGGACATCGATTATTTCGCCCAAGGGCACCTGGCACCCGAGTATATGGCGATCAACCCGAATGCATCCCTGCCGGCTCTGGTCGATGGGGATCTTAAATTATGGGAATCCAATGCCATCCTGCAATATGCTGCCGATAAGGCAGGGGCCGCATCTGCCTATCCCGCCGACCTGAAGGTCCGCGCCGACATTAACCGTTGGCTGTTGTGGGAGGCTAATTTGTGGTTTCCCAGCACCTATGTGTATCTGGTGGAAAACGTGGTCAAGCCGATCCTGGGCGCAGAGCCTGACCAGGCCATCCTGGATGGGGAAGCGGAACGCTTTAACAAGCTGGCAGGCATCCTGGATGCCCAACTGGCAGGCCGCGATTGGGTCAGCACGCCCGACCCCAGCATTGCCGACATCGCCCTGGCCGCTCCCATGCACCTGCACAGGCATCAGAAACTGCCGCTTGAAAACTACGGCAACATCCGCGCCTGGATTGCCCGTATGGAAGAGCTGCCGGCGTGGAAAAGCACGGACGTCGCGCCCTTGCTAGGGCTAAGCTAAGCCTCGAATAGACTTAGAGCGCTTCCAAAGTCGCCTTGCGGTTGCGGCCTATGGGTCGCGACCGCCGAGGCTTTGGATTTTGTCCTGCATGCGGCGCATGCCTTTCAGCCAGCGCTCCAGATCATTGTTCTTGCCGTCCATCCAGGTTTGGGCAATCTCGTCCGTCAGGATCAGGAAACGTTCTTCCTCTACTGCCGTGGCGACCTGTTCGGCAACCTCCTCCGGCTCCTTGATGGGACCGGCGGCGGTGGTGGCAAAGGGCTTGTCCGTATCACCCAGCATGGGTGTGCGCACCCCAAGGGGGGCCAGTAACGAGACCCGGATGCCTTCATGGTGGTGGGTAACGGAAAGATATTCCGCCAAACCCACGACCGCGTGCTTTGACACGGTGTAGGGTAGATTGCCGTGGGACATCAAAATCCCGGCCATGGACGCAGTGTGCATGATATAGCCAGCCCCCCGTTCAATCATCCCCGGCAACACAGCGCGCACGGCATAGACGTGAGACATCAGGTTGACATTCCACTGGTCCTGCCAGACAGAAAGATCCGTATTCATGATCTCGCGGCCCGAGTTAATACCGGCGTTATTAAACAGAATATCAACGGGGCCAAAGTGTTCTTCCGTGGCTTTGATCATGGCATTGATCTCCGCCTCGTCGCCAACGTTACAGCCGATACCCAGACCACCGAACTCCGCTGCCACCGAATTTGCGCCTTCGCCGTTCAGATCGACGACAACGACCTTGGCACCGCGTTCGGCGAAATTCCGGCAACACGCCGCACCAATGCCGGATGCGCCACCTGTTACGATTGTTACTTTATCCTTGAATTGCATTTTCCACCCTATTTACGACCGACCAGAAAGCGCACACCGTCGGGACCAACCTGTTCTGTATGGGGGATGTTAGCGTCCAAGGCAAAAGTATCACCCGCCTCGCAGGTCTCTACCCGGCCATCTTCCAAAGTGACGGAAATTTTGCCCGACAACACCATGATGGACGCGCCGAAATCATGGGTGTGCGTATCTTCATGATAGTTGGCGGCCATCTCCTTGATGACGCCTTCCCCATAGCCATTCTGCTGTAACTGTTCACGAAACGCTGCTTCGTTCATGATCCTGCTCCCCAAAAAATTCAAAACCAAAATAAATTCATTCAGCCCTAGCCTAACCCGCCCTGCTTGGGTGTACAATCGGTGGGTAGAGAATTAGCAATAAAGGGGATCATCATGGAATTCGGCGTAAGCGCACCCATCCGCGGGCCATTGGCCAACCCGGCCAGCATTCGCACCTTGGCGGAAAAGGCCGAAGCTTTAGGCTTTGGCTATATCACCGTGTCGGATCATATCGTGGTTCCCACCGAGATTGAGTCTACCTACCCCTATTCAGAAACAGGGGATTTTCCCTGGTCCGAGGGGGGCGATGTGGAATGTATGGAGCAGTTCACATTGTTGTCCTGGTTGGCGGGCATCACTACGAAGATCCGCCTGTTGACCTCCGTCACCGTGATCCCCCACCGCAATCCCCTGTTCATGGCCAAATCCCTGGCCACCCTGGATCAGCTGACCGGCGGGCGCGTCACCTTCGGTTGTGGTGCGGGTTGGTTGCGGGAAGAGTTTGAAGCACTGCAGCTGGCTCCCTACGAGGCCCGCGGCCAGGTTACCAACGAATACCTCGCCGCCATCAAGGCTGTCTGGACCCAAGCCCGCCCGTCCTATAACGGCGACTTCGTCAAGTTTGATAAAATCGGCATGGATCCAAAACCAGTGCAAACGCCGCACCCGCCGATCTGGATCGGTGGCGAAAGTGCCCCTGCCCTGCGCCGCACCGTGGCCCTGGGCGATGTTTGGTATCCCTTCGGCACCAACCCTGCATTCCGCATGGATACCTTGGCGGCCTACAAAAAACGGGTGGCCCGACTGCACGGCCTGGCAGAAGAGGCCGGGCGCGACCCCACCTCCATCGGCCTGGCCTACAACTGCGCCTTCCATTCCGCATCTGAGCAACAGCATGTGGATGGCGGCCGCCTGATAATGACCGGCAGTGGCCAACAGCGCGCCGAAGACATCAATACCTTCGCCGAAGTAGGCGTTACATCCATGATCGTCAACCTGGTCGACAACGACCTGAACGCCATGCTGGACCGCATGGAAGAATTCGCAACGAACGTCATGCCGCATGTGAAAGCTTAGGATATGATCAAATAAAGCAAGATCGGAAAGTATTCAGGGCTTCCAATCGGTGGTAAAATCTAATGCTTCGATAACATCAAATATAGTCCCGCAGCTAATTCCCAAATCTTTACACACGTCAGGTATTTTTCGATTTTTCCGTTGTTTACTGGGTGCTGAAACTTCGAATGTCACTATGCAGCGGTCCCCCATATCAGCGAAACCGTATGAAATAAGGAATGGATCTTTGCCAACGGCTTCCTGTTCTGCCTCATCGAGGTCATGCGCGTAACCTCTCTCAGTGACCTCAGTAACGTGCGCTGGCTCCGCTTCTTCATCAAATAGAAGAGCCGCCTTGACATCCTCCGTTTTCAGCCAATCGACAAGCCTTCCATTGCCGGCGATAATTTCCTCGTACTGTTCGAGCGGAATTTTGATGAAGCCTGCCTCACCGCTAAATTGAAGCCATTCCCAAAATACCGGAAAACGATTGAGAGGATAGTATGTGTTGTCAGCACGGATGAGTGTGTCAGCATCGAAAAGGTAAATCACGACGCTTCCCTATGCCGCCCGACTACCATCAAATATCCGGTTGACAGCGGTGGGCTTTACGCCGAGTACGCGCCCAGCTTTCGTCGTAGTAAGCGCGCCACCTGCAACCAATCTCCTCACCACGGTCAGAAGACCGAGTCCAACGCGGTGCCGCCTAACAACATAATAGTCTGGAGCGCCTTTTGGTTTTTCATCCTCAATTTTCTGGGCGATGCGCTCGTCATCAAAAATAGCGCTGAGAGCATTATAAGTTCTTCGTTCGATTATATCGGACCGCAGCAGGTTGTAGGCCACCATTTTTCGGCTAAGATTTCGCTTGTTTGAAAAATCACCGATCTGATGTTTCAATTCATCCAGATCCGCATTATTCTGTGCGCCTATTTCAACCAACTCTTCCGGTCGTAACAGGAAATGTGCCGCTACAGAGTCACAAAATCGTTCGATTTCTACGGTGCCTTCCTGCCCGCTGATACCCGTCTGGCCAAGTGAGATATGTGCCAATTCATGCAATAGCGTAAATGACCAAGCCGCTCTTGAATCTTTTTCGTTAATAACGATAAACGGGGCAACATCATCCGCCAGCGCAAAGCCACGAAAATTTTTCGCATCAATGTCTGTGTGAAAGGTGCCCAGATTTCCCATCAGAAGCACAAAGACGCCAGCCTTTTCAGCAGCCGCGCGCAAGGCGGCAAAGGCCCCATTTACTGTCTTCTCTTGTCGAAAATCATCGGACGTGAAGTCTAGCAATTCACGCAACGATTTTACGAGTGTTTCTACGCCATCCTCCATAGAGGCCGATCCAACAAATGCGAGCGCCTCATCTTCCTCAGCCTCTTCGAGGGCCGCTCGCACCAGACCTTGACGAGCATATACGTCACGCAACAACGCATTTATTAATGCTTCAGAGCCCACCTCAGGCTCATCTGGAAGCGTCCGGAAATCTTGCCCCCTATCGCTCGATTTTGGTGGGTTTGGCAAATAAAATGTCAGAAGGGGTCGGCGATATTTTTCGGACATATTCGTAAGCTGGCGGCGGCTCGGGTCACGCTCGCCTGCTTCAAGCGCCCTTATCCTATCGGGTCCGCTCATGCTAAGCTTTTTCGCGGCCTCTTCGCGAGAGAGCCCCGCTGTTTCTCGCGCCCAAACCAGAATTTGTGGATTTACCTTTGGCATTGTTCCATTTTGCAGAAATTTCAACCGACCTCAAGTCTACCCTATGCCAGTCGTGTCTGGTTGTTTTCGAGCTGATGCCATAGAATGCGCCCGCTAAAACCAAATCAAGTGTTTTTTGGGGGAGACGAACCATCAACGGTGAGAAGCTGACGAGCATCCATGATGCCATTGCCGAATTCGTACAAGACGGCTGTAAGATCGTGCTGGGGGCGGCGTTGGAGAACGCTGTGCCTTTTGCCGCAACCCATGAATTGATCCGCCAGGGCCGGCGCGGGCTGAATATGATCGCGCCGATATCGGATATTTCCACCGATATGTTGATTGGCGCGGGCTGTGTGACGGAGGTGACGGGTGCCTGGGTCGGCAATGTATCGGGCGGTATGGGGCATAATTATCGCCGGGCCGCCGAACATGGCACACCCCATCCCATCAAGATCAACGACTATTCCAATTTCGCCATCGGTATGGCGTTTTTTGCTGGTGCCTATGGCCTGCCTTATGTGCCGTTGAAATCCATTTTGGGCTCGGACATTCTGAAATCCAACAAAAACATCAAACTGGACACAGATCCGTTTTCCGGCGAGCCGGTGGCCCTGGTTCCGGCCTTGAAGCCTGATGTAGCGTTTTTGGTGGTGCAACGGGCCGACCGGTTTGGCAATTCCCACATCTGGGGCTCCACCGGGTTAACCCAGGAGGCCTCCATCGCGGCCAACAAAATCATCGTGCTGGCGGATGAGATTGTGGAGCCGGAGGTCATTGCCTCCGACCCATCGCGGGTACTGATCCCCGGCTTTGGCGTCGATGCGGTCTGTCATGTGCCCGCCGCCTGCCACCCTGCGCCCCTGATTGGGAAATGGCAGCGGGACAATCAATTCTTCCACGACTACCACAAGGAAACCCGCGAACCGGCGGACTTTGACCGTTGGTGCGATGAATGGGTCCGCGACCTGCCTGACCATACAGCCTATCGGGCCAAGCTGGGCGGTCAGTTGGAAGAATTGCGAATCTTAGGCGATGCGCCATCAGCTCCCGCCAACTACGCGACGGAGTAATACCACATTGCGGTGATAAAAACCCAAATAGACGCTTTACGAAGGCTTTCGGGTAGGAGCGTGTTGCGCCGTGGTGCGTGTACCACAAGCAGCGCGCGACACCGCCGAAAGCCTTCGTAAAGCGCCGAATTCGGTCGTTTCAGGGGCCCCTCGGCGGCGTCGTGAAAGCTTGACGGTACCAGCACCGCCGGCGCTTCCACTCCTACCCGAGGGACCCCTGAAACGATCTATATGGGTCTTTATCACCGCAATGTGGTATAAGATCATCATGCACGAATATTCAACACAGGAACTGATGATCATCGCCGCGGCCCGGCAAATAGCCGATGGCGAACGTATTTTCGTCGGCATGCGCCTGCCCATCACAGCCTATGGCGTGGCCCGGTTGACCCACGCCCCGAATGCCGTCGGCCTGTTCGAAAGCGGCGTCGCGCGATATGAACCCGCCGACGGGATGCTCTACACCATGTGCGACGGCCCCAATCAACTGGGTGCTGCCTGGACCACGGGGCTGATCCAGATCATGGGCCTGTTAAGTGGCGGGCGGGTCCATGCGGGTTTCATTGGCGGGGCGGAGGTGGATAAATTCGGCAACATCAATACCTCCTACATCGGTGACATTGACAATCCCAAAGTTAAATTGCCCGGATCAGGCGGTGCGCCGGACATCGCGGCCATGGCGGAGAGGTTGGTAATTATCATCAACCATCAAAAACACCGCCTGGTGGAGAAGGTGGATTTCATCACCTCGCCCGGCTTCCTCGACGGCGGCGATGCCCGAAAAAAAGCCGGCCTACCGGGGGGTGGTCCGGCCATGCTGATCACCGACCGGGCCACATTGCAGCCCTATGGCCCGGACAACGAATTTCATCTGGCATCGATCCATCCCGGCCACACCTTGGAAGAGGTGGTGGGGAATACCGGGTGGGACCTGAAATCCATGCCAAACGTCACGGAAACCCCACCGCCCACTGAGGCGGAAATGGACGCCCTGCACCATATCGACAAGGAAGGCTTCTGGCGCAGCTAGCGCGAACGTGTTTTCAGAAGGGCCCCTAATTCTGCACAAAGGTGGGGCTTAGCATTTAGCATAAGACAATCTTAATACTTCACGACTATTCAAAACGGACTATGCACTCTGGGCTGCATGACATGACCTCAGTGCATAATAAATTTTTGAAACTGTCCGGGTATTTGGCATGGGTGACCATGAAAATGCTGGCCGTGCTTTGTGGCCTGCAATCCTTTTATTGATCGTGAGCGTATTTTCAATCTCGGCTGCGATGACCATTCCGCCTGCCCAAGCGCGACAGGTCGCCGTGGTCTTCTCACCCACGGCAAATGCGGGCGATGTTGCAACTGCCATAGCGCAGTCGGGAAGCCTGTTCGTACGCGCCGGTGCCTTTGACAATGTCGTCATCGTGCAGTTGGCGGACAACAAACACTACACAGAACTTTACCTACATGGTGCCTGGCTAGTGTTGGATCCTGTTGCTGCTGGCGGGTGTGCGATCAACAATAATTTTTGAGAAAAGCGCCGAATATCAATCCCCACAAATCTTTCAACTATGGAGCCTTATTTATGAATAGACTTGCTGAAATCCGTGCCACCGTGGCGCGTTGGTTTCTTATTTATCTATGGCTTCATCTGCCTCTGATCGGTGTCGTTGGTTATCTCCTCGATAGCGCAATTATACTGCCAATGGCCATCGCCTCGATTTGTATTGTTGCCACGACCGCTACTTGGTGGCGCGCGAAGGGTGCAGCTACGACACGCTACATGGCCGCCGTCGCCTTGATCGCCATGCCGTCGCTGCTGGTATTTCAATTCGCCGGCCATCCCTGGCAAATCGACATGCATATGTATTTCTTTGCCGCCCTCGCCATGCTTGCGGCATTCTGTGATTGGCGGGTGATGCTGCTGGCAACCACGACCATAGCCGTGCATCATTTGGCGCTAAATTTCCTACTGCCCATGGCGGTATTTCCCGCAGGCGGGGATTTCTTCCGCGTTATCCTGCATGCCATCGTCGTGGTCGTCGAAGCCGCCACCTTGATCTGGATTTCATTCCGCATGGTCGTCGCCCTGCAAGAGGCAGAAAATGCCATCGAAGAAGCCGAAATCGCGCAAAAGGAAACCGCACTTATGGTCGAAAAGCAGCGCCAGACCGAAGCTGCTGCCGCTGATGACCGTCGTAATGCTGTCCATCAATTGGCAAAGGATCTGGAGACAAATGTTCTGGGTACCGTCCAGTCCGTGGATGATGCGGCCAATAACCTGACCCAATCGGCTGAAACTCTAAGCGGCACCGCTGACACCGCGGTCCAGGGCTCTAACAGTGTCACCAGCTCGGCTCAGGTCGCTGCCGAGGATGCCCAATCGGTCGCCGCTGCAGCCGAAGAATTAAGTCGATCAATCGACGAAATTTCCATGCAGGTCGGTAATTCGAGCAATGTCGCGCAAACAGCAGCGGACCAGGCTAAAGGCGTTATGGCAAAAGTTGGCGGTCTGGCCGAAGCGTCACAGCGGATTGGCGAAATCGTACATTTGATCAACGACATCGCAAGTCAGACCAACTTGCTGGCCCTGAACGCAACGATCGAGGCTGCCCGTGCGGGCGAAGCCGGTAAAGGCTTCGCCGTGGTAGCCTCCGAGGTGAAAGGCTTGGCGACGCAGACGGCCAACGCAACAGAGGAAATTTCAAACCAAATCACTGAAATCCAAAACTCCACCGGTGAAGCGGTTGATGCCATAAAAGAAATCAACGGTGTAATTGGCGAAATCAATGATATCAGTTCCACCGTGGCCACCGCGGTCTCCGAACAAGGTCAGGCGACCCAGGAAATTAGCCGTAGTGCGCAGTCATTGCTCAATAGCAACGATCAGGTTAACGACTCTATCAATGCGGTCGGCAAGAATATGGATGAGACCGGACAATTCGCCAAAGACATGCTTAAATCAACGCGTCAGATGTCGGAACGTTCACAGGAATTGCGACAGCATGTGGAGAAATTCCTGAAACAGGTTATCGCCGCATAAAACGATTACAATAGGCAATAGAACGGCAGCCTTCGGGCTGCCGTTTTAGTTTCCGTTGTAGCCTTTTGACATTGCTCACTCCGGCGGCGGGAGAGCGATATCAAAGCGGCGTTGCAAAATATCGTCGATCAGTTCGAAGCAGGCACCATAGCGGACCACTTCCATAGTCTCTACATTCAGCAGGGTCGATGAGGCTTTGTAGGGATGATATTTGCGCAGGCCGTAATCGATGATGATATCGGCAATGGCGGTAATCTCGGGCTCCATATCCTCGACCCGGAACTTGGTGCCTTGCAGGGACCGATTGGCGGACGAGCCGAACAGGGGATGGCCTGCCGCGAGACTAAGCTGGCTGATGGCGCCGTGGAATGGGCCCGCATTCATCAAAAGACAAATTGTGCCGTCTTTGGAACTGCCTTCGAGGCTTTTCGTCGTCAGCGCCGTCATCAGGGGGTGGGACAGATCGCACGGCGCGATGACGCCCAGGGGCAGGCCCGCATCCACGGTGATGGCGGCGATCACATCGCGGGCCCGTTGATCGACCACGTGAATGGCTTCATGCACATCCTGATCGCCGATCATGGCGTTTAGTTTCGTCGCGGCCCGGCCCTTGGTTTCAAATATACGGGCCAGCGCCGCCTCCGCCCCGCCGATCAGGGAATAGCCCACATCCATGGGCAAAATAGCAATGCCTCCCTGTTGCAGTACCGCAAAGGCCCGTGCCGCATCGCCCGCAATATCAAATCGTCCCAGCATAAAATATATTTCCCACAATAATTTCAGACAGATTGGTACAAATCACCGGCTCTGGAAACCATTGATTTTTCGATTTTTTGGGGGACAGAATTCCCGCTGCGTGAGGTATAGAGGGGCCTGTACCGCACCGGCGTTCTTGTATTAGACTAGCCCCCGATCAAGCGTTAGGGGCGCTGATAGCTTTACATTAAAAGGATGCCTGATGGCGAACGACGGTGGCGGCGGCTCGAGCGATTGGTTCACGAAACAACTCTCTGATTTGAAGGGAGACATGGGCCAGTTGGAAGACAAATTGCGCCGTCCCGACGGCAAAGATAGTGGCGGCTCGGGACAAGGCGGCAGGGGTCGCGCATCAGCCTCGGCGGGAATTTCACAGCCGCCCACAATTGCACCGCCGCCGACCATCGCACCCGCCCCCACCATTGCCCCGCCGCAGGTAGAGGGGCGCACCGCACCGGCCTATACGCCGCCCGCCTATAACCCACCCGCGACCACACCAACGCCGGCACAGGGCCCAGCACCGGCCCCAGCCCCACAGGCGCGCCAGGAAAGCCCCATTGCAGTACCCATTGAAGTACGGGCACCAAGTGCACCGGCGACAAAAACCAGGCCCACCCCCATAGCAACACCAGCAACGGAGCGGCGACCCCGCACGACGGGTGGCGAGGGCGGCTATCGCCTGGGCGTCGATGTGGGCGGCACCTTCACGGATCTGTTGTTGATCGATGAAGGCAGCGGCCATGCCTTCACAGCCAAGGTGCCTTCAACGCCGGAGGATTCCTCCCAAGGGGTGTTGTTCGGCATCGAAAAAATCTGTGCCGAGGCCGGCCTGGACCCAACCACAATCGACCGCGTCATGCACGGCACCACCGTGGCCACCAATACGGTCCTGACGGGCAACGGTGCTTTAGTCGGGTTGATCACCACCAAGGGCTATAAACAAGTGCTGCAGATTGCCCGGTCATATGTGCCCGGCGGCCTGGGCGGCTGGGTGATTTTCAACAAGAGCGACCCCCTGGCCCCGCTGGAACTGACCATAGAGGCGCATGAGCGCATGAGCGCCCTGGGTGAGGTGGTCCAGCCCCTGGACGAAAAGGCCATGGCGGACGACATCGCCACGCTGAAAGACAGTGGGGTTGAGGCCCTGACCATTTCCCTGGTCAATGCCTATGCCAATGGCGAGCATGAACAACGCATCCGGACCATTGCGGAGCGGGTGCTGCCAGGCATTCCCGTCTCCATCTCGTCCGAAGTAATTCCAGAGATGTATGAGTACGAGCGGGCGGAGACCACGGTGGTCAATTCCTACATCCGCCCCGTCGTGGCGAAATATATCGAAAACCTGGAAAGGGAGTTGGATAGCCGTATGAATGGTGTCCAGCTGCATATTCTACGCTCTGACGGCGGCCTGGCTTCAGCTGAGGCGGCCAAGGCGGCGCCGGTCAATTTGTTGATGAGTGGGCCTGCGGGTGGCGTCTCGGGCGCGATCTGGATCGCCAAGCAGGCGGGGTACGAGAACCTTTTGACATTCGATATGGGCGGCACCTCCACTGATGTGGCCCTGATCGAAGGCGGCGTGGCGCGGACCCGGCGGGAAACCCGCGTGGCCGACGTTACCGTGCGCGCATCGTCCATCGATGTACGTACGGTTGGTGCGGGGGGCGGTTCCATCGCCTATGTGCCGGAGTTGACCAAAGCATTACGTGTGGGCCCGCAAAGTGCGGGTGCCGAACCGGGGCCCGCTGCCTATGGCAAGGGCGGGGAAGAACCCACCGTGACCGATGCCAATGTGGTCTTGGGCTATCTGCCATCGGGCGCGAAACTGGGCGGCGATATGCAGCTTGATTATGCTGCGTCCGAGCGCGCCATGAAAAAGGTCGCCGACGGCATGGGACTGGGCATCAAGGAAGCGGCCGAGGGCATCGTCAACATCGTCAACGAAAATATGTTCGGTGCCCTGCGTCTGGTTTCCGTGGAACAGGGCTATGACCCACGGGATTTTGCCCTGGTCGGGTTTGGTGGCGCGGGGCCCTTGCACGCCAACGCCCTGGGCAAATTGATGGGCAGTTGGCCCGTGATGATACCGCCCGGTCCCGGTGTGCTGTGCGCCTATGGCGATGCCACGACCCGGGTGCGTGATGAAGCCTCCCGCACCTTCGTACGGCGTTTCGAGGAAACCTCGGATGGCGAGGTTCGCGGCATTTTGGAAGAGCTGGCGGAGATCGCGGCCCATGCCCTGGATAACGAAGGCGTCGCCCGGGCCGATCAGACAACCCTGTATCAGATCGATCTGCGTTACGCGGGCCAGGCCATGCAGTTGACCGTTGATATGACGCCTGAAGATTATGGCCGGGGCGGCCTGGTCGCCGCCGGGACGGAATTCAATGCCATTCACGAACAGATGTTCACCTTCTCGCTGGAAACCGGGCACGAACTTTATAACCTGCGCGCCCTGGTCCAAGGCCGGGAAAGCTCCGCCAAGGCGGAAACCCTGCAAACGGGGGGCGACGATCCATCTGCTGCCGCCTATATGGACACCTCTGTCTATGTCGAGGGCCGGGATCAACCCGCCAAGATCTATGACCGCAGCAAATTATTGGCGGGCAATCGGATCCCCGGCCCCGCCATCGTCACCGAAATGGACTCCACCACATTGATCCTGCCCAATCATGAGGGCGAGGTTGATAACGTGGGTAATATTCTGATCCGGCCCATTTAATCCAGATAACGCGATAAGGGGTAAGGCCATGCCTGCCAAGATTATTCAGACCAACAACACACCATTTCGGAAAATCGATCTGGATCCCATCACCCTGGATATTGTCGAGAACGCCTTGCGCAATGCCCGTGATGAAATGGATGCGGTGTTGTTCCGCACCGCCATGTCGCCGGGTATTCGGGAGCAGCATGACGCCTTTCCCATGATCGCCAATCAGGACGGCAAGATGGTGGTGGGGCAGTTCGGCTCCTTCTTCCATGGCTTCCAGGAGGGCTATCACGGCACCATTGAGGAAGGCGATGTCTTCCTGACCAACGATCCATATTCGTGCAACGGCGCCATCAGCCATCTGAACGATTGGTTGACCATGATGCCCATCTATATCGATGGCCGCCTGGTGGCCTGGGGCGCCATGTTCGGGCATATGACCGATATCGGCGGTAAGGTGCCGGGCAGTCTGCCCACCGATGCCGCGCAATTATTCGAAGAAGGCGTGCAGGTCCCGCCCGTGAAAATCTACCGCAAGGGGGTTCTCAACGAAGAAATTCTGGAATTAATCCTGCGCAACTGCCGCCTGCCGGAATGGAACCGATCAGACTTCAACGCGATTATCGCGGCCCTGCGCATGGCAGAGCGGCGCGTGGTGGAAAACTGCAAGCGTTTCGGCGTGGATGAATTCGTCACCGCCATGGACGAGATGCTGGATCGTAACAAGCGGGCCATGGGCACCATCCTGAAACAGGTGATCCCGGAGCAGAAACAGTATTTCGAAGATTACATCGACGACGACGGCGTCGGCATGGGCCCCTACAAAATCGCCTGCACCTTGTGGCGCGAAGGCGACATGGCGATCTTTGATTTCGAGGGCACGGACCCGCAATCCATATCCTCGGTCAACTTTTTATTGAACGAAGAAATGTTCAAGATGTTCCTGGGCGCATTCTTCATCAATCTGTTCGACCCGCAAATCCTGTTCAACGACGGCTTCTATGATCTGGTGGAGGTGCGCATCCCGCGCGGCACCATATTGAAACCAATTCGGCCTGCGGCGCTCAGCTGCCGGACCCATCTGCTGGGCCGCATCTTTGATATTATGAGCGGCCTGCTGGGACAAAGCTCCCCCGATGCCCTGTGCGCAGCGGGCTTTTCCGACAGCCCGCATTTCATGTACTCAGGCTATGACAAGAACGGCGAGTGGTATCAGCTATATCAAATCGGCTTTGGCGGTATTCCGGGCCGCCCCGCCGGTGACGGTGCCGACGGCCATTCCCTGTGGCCCGCCTTCACCAATGTGCCGAACGAATTTCTGGAGGCATATTTCCCCCTGCGTATCACGCAGTATGAAACCATCGCGGATAGTGGCGGGGCCGGCCTGCACCGGGGCGGCAATGGCCTGTCCATCGGCTATCAGTTTTTGGAGCCGGGCAATATCTCCATCCATGATGACCGCTGGCTGACCCACCCCTGGGGCGTCAACGGCGGCCACCCCGGCGCGCGCAGCACCAAGTTGATGGCCCGGGCCGACGGCACAGAGGAATGGATGGAGTCCAAATGCGACCGCATCCAGGTCAACGCCGGTGATACCTTATTCTTCAACACCTGGGGCGGCGGCGGCTGGGGCGACCCCCTGGCGCGAGACCCTGCCCTGGTGGCCCTGGATACCAAACGGGGCCTGGTCACAACCGAAGGTGCGAAACGCTATGGCGTCGTCCTCAGCGTTGACGCGCAGGTTGATCAGCGCGGCACAGACGACCTGCGCCGCCGCATGGCAGCGGACCGCGGCAATGTAGAGCTGTTCGACCGTGGCGGCACAATCGAGGAATTGAAAGCCCGCTGCAAAGCGGACACCACGTTCGAGCCGCCCCGCAACCCGGTCTTCCAGAAATGGATGGGCCGCCAGGAGGCGCCCCGAAAACTGGCGGAAGCGGCGGAATAGCGACAACGCAAGGCTTAAAGCCAATTTTCATGCAATTTAAATTTGCATAGGGTATATTTTTCACACTGAAATTATTGGATTTAGAATCCATGGGTTTCAGACACCAAGCGCGTTTTGGCCCCGAGGTTACTTGTATTCGAGCAATTCTCGAATGGAGCGGCAGGGCGAGGCGCTATCTTTTGCCAAACTTCCATATTTCAAATTCCCATAATAGGGGATTGAGCCAGATATTTTAAAGCAGGGTCCGAGCGGCATCGCCGTTTCGGACCCTTTTGCGTTTCTGGCCGGAGCTTGGCACTCACCCACAACATTCATCAAGGATGACGAACAGATGTCTATCTTCAATGACGACTATTCCTACCAAACACACAAGGACGGCGACGGGGACCCCTTCGACGACGACTACCTGATGCAGATCAACAACCACAAAGCACCCATCACCGCCGACGATCTGTATGAAGACTACTCCAACCCCGTCACCCGCCGGCGCAACAGGACACGGGCACCGGAGATGTTCAAATATATCGACGATACCATGACCTATCAGAACCGCGCCCTCGACGACGGCGATGATTTCAAGAAACTGGCACAAAATATGGGCATGTCCTACGACGTGGCCCGGAAGTACAACGCCGCCGATCCAGCGGAGAGGGAGCGGATCAAGGGGGAGGTGAACACCGCCCTGGACTGGGAGGCAAAGGCAACCGGGGCCCAGCGGGCCACACAGCGAAAGGCGGCGGAAAAATACAGCGCCTACAGACTGGCTAGCAACGCCCCGCGCCTTGGCCTTGATTACACCGACATGGGCGGCCTGACGCCATACGAAGCATCATCCTTCTTCAACGGCACGCCCGAAGACCGCAAAGCCATTGCCGCCCTGATCAGCGAGGACATGCGGCTCTGGCGTCCCAAAATTCAGGCAAACAGCCTAGCACAAGCTGCGCCCAGCGCAGGCAGACCGAGCAAAGAGGAAACGAATCTCGAAAGAAGTAAGGAAAATTTTGACGACACGGATATTCCGACCGACGCCTCCAAAGCGCCAAAGATCCCCGCATACCGCCACTGGGTGGTACAAACCAAGGACTGGGAGCAATGGCACGAGACCATCCGCACCAAAGGGTTAGGTGCCGGGCAGACAGAGGCTTATATGCAGATCTTCGCCGCCGAAGGTGGCATCCAACATGATGGCAGCACCACGGCTGGAATCATGCAAAAGACCTTGGATAGACTCGAGCCCGAAGATCGCAAGGCTTTGAACATTCCAGCCGGCACCACGCCCCGGCAACTGACACCTGAACAACGGCTTGCGGCCTACAAGAATTTTTTTGACGATATAATTGAAATAGATGGAAAGCAGGGTGGTGCCTGGGCCTTGGATACGATTGGCGACCCCCAAGCAGCAGCAGCCCTGGCCGATGCTCTATTCCGTGAGGGCAGGCCCGAAGGAACAAAGATCATACAAAGGGCGATCAACAAAATTCTTCCGGGCCAAGTCAAAGTGGACGCGCATCCGGGCAAGGATACATTTGCGGCCTACAAATCGCTGGTGCGTGATCCCGGTACGCGGCGGTGGCTCCTTGATAACATCGCCGATGGGCGCACGGCGAGCCGACCGAGTTCCGCCAACCTAAAGGGTGAGAAGGCGCGCGCCGATCATTTCCGGTTTCGGTAAAACCGGCTCTACCGCATCGCTACATTTCACGACCCTCGCCGCTATCTCGACCTTCGAGGGGTCCTTCACCCCCGATGGCTGGGATAGCGGCACTGCCCCGTACTGAAAACTGGGCAGTAAAGATACCTTATTTCCAGCACAATTCGGGGTCACAATTCGGGATTTCCAGCACAATTCGGGGGCAGCGTGGCTTTTTTATGGTATAAAGCAATATAACATTCAAGCTATACGATAAAACAAAGACCATTACGAATGACCATGCCGCCAATACCAAGGAAACCGTTTCTTGCAAAAAGACTGATCCTTTGTTTGTGCGTCTTGGCGGCGTTGACCGGAGGCGCGATCGCCAATCCGGTCTACCAAGTAGTGCCTGAAGCCTATTATCCCGATACCGAACTTGGCGACATTTCCGAGACACGAACACATGGGGCCTTTGGCGAGAGGATACCGGCTCACGTCAAAAAAATAATTACCCTGCTCCAGAAAAAAAGAGGAGCGCAAACCTCGGTCTTGCAGTCCATGTGGCTCAAGGGAGCGGATAATCAGGAATACCTAATAGTGAATTGGAACCGGTTCTCCCTCGGCCTGGAAATACACCGTATTGATCGTTTGCCGAACAACAAATTCATTGCGAAATTCCTTCGTCAAATTGAAGGAGAATCCATTAGTATTCGCGAACCTAGTGGCAGAACCGTGTTCCCAGGTGAACCTCCGGTCGTTGTCATTGATATTGGCCTAGGCGGAAGCAACATCGAGAATTACTTTATCAGCCTTATTCAAATGACGCGCAATTCCGTGGATATCGTACCTTCATATTTGGGACGACCGGTTGATTTGTCGGATATCGACGGAGATGGCACTTATGAACTGGTGGTGATTGATAACCGATGGTCTGGTTTCTTCTCTGGATGCGGTGCCTGTGGGCCGCATATCCCCACCTTTTTCAGCCGCAAAAATGGCAAATTTGCACCGGCCTGCAATGCTCATAGGGCCATCTACCGCGCCGAAATCGACAAATATCGGAGGTTCCTTGACAAGGCCAGGTCGCTTTATGAAAAGGCGGAGATATTAGCGAATATGGCACTGCGTTATGCCCAGCTTGGCGAGTTTGATAGGGCGGACAGGTCTTATGCAATGATGATGGCAGCGTTGCAGAGGGGCAGCACTGCAAGCTCCGAGTTTGAAAGACAATTGGTCAAGAAAAGCAAGAACCATATTGGCACCGCGATCAGACAAGCTCGTGGTTTCGCGGACACCCCTTGTCCCTTGAGCGCAACAGACACCTCCGGCGCGCACCCCGGCTTAGACGCCCGCATTAATAGTTTCAGGATGAAGTGAACGAGGCAGCAGGTCTTGGTTTTTGCAAGTCGGGAGTATCCTTTCGGTGCGCGACTTCTTCCGAGTACCTCATTCCTATACATACACGAAATCAAATTGTCCTAACGCGGCCCGGCAGTTGCCCGACAAGGCAAATAGCACTGGCACAGGAGCATTGGTCCGGGATACAGTCCCGGCAACAAGAAATTAATATTGGGGGACGAAACGAGATGAAAGCGAAAGCTGCGGTGATGCGGGAGGCGCATGCGCCTTTGACGATTGAAGAGATTGAGGTCGACAAACCGGCCCGGCGCGAGGTGTTGGTGCGTACGGTGTTCGCGGGCGTCTGCCATTCGGATCTGCATTTCATCGAAGGGCTGTACCCCATCCCCTGCCCCTGTGTTCTGGGCCATGAAAGTGCCGGTGTCATCGAAGCTGTGGGCGAAGACGTCACCTATGTGAAGCCGGGCGATCATGTCATCACCTGCCTGTCCACATTCTGTGGCGAGTGTGAATTCTGCCTGACCGGGCGCATGTCGCTGTGTCAAAGCCCCATGGTGCAACGCGCCAAGGACGGCCCGCAACGCCTGTCCCAGAATGGCGAAGTGGTGGGCCAGTTCGCCAACCTGTCGTCCTATGCGGAATATATCCTGACCCATGAACATTCCGTCGTGAAAGTACGCGAAGACATGCCCCTGGACCGCGCCGCCCTGATCGGTTGCGGCGTAATGACCGGCGTGGGTGCGGTATTCCACACGGCAAAGGTCGAGCCGGGCTCCACCGTAGCCGTGTTCGGTTGCGGCGGCATCGGCCTCTCTGCCATTAACGGTGCGGCCATCGCGGGTGCGGGCCAGATCATCGCCATCGACATGCTCGGCTCCAAATTGAACCTGGCCAAGGAGTTCGGTGCGACGGATGTGGTCAACCCGGCGGACGGCGATGTGGTCAAGCAGATCCGTTCCCTGACCGACGGCGGTGTGCACTATTCCTTTGAAGCTGTCGGCCTGAAGGCCACGGCGGAGCAATCTTTTCGGGCCCTGCGCCGGGGCGGCACGGCAACCATCATCGGCATGGTACCGGTTGGCACGAACGTGGAATTGCACGGACCTGAGTTTCTGCAGGAGAAAAAGATCCAAGGGTCATCCATGGGTTCGAACCGTTTTCGCGTGGACATGCCCCGGTTGGTGGAATTCTATATGCGCGGCGATCTAAAGCTGGATCAAATGATCTCCGGTCGGATCAAGCTGGAACAGATCAACGACGCCATGGCCGAATTGAAGACCGGCGAAGTGGCGCGGAACGTCATCGCGTTTTAAGGAAGCGTATTCAGGGTGTCGTCGCTGGCGGCACCCTGATTGCGTCTTAGTCGTGCACAGTCTGGATTACCGGATCATGTGTGGTAATGACGATTTCATTTGTCATGCCCGTGCTTGACACGGGTATCCAGAGCGCCAATTTTTAAGCCGCTTCCAGCTGATAATCCCATAGGCTGAAATTCAGGCTTTGCCGGGCATCCGCCGTCTCACCCCAGATGTCCGTGGCCTGAAAGCGCACTGTATAAACATGCTGCAAGGCGTCGGTCTTTTCATGATCGTGGTCGTGGCTGTGTGCATGACTGTCTGGGAACACCTTGGCACCCCGGTCATGCTCAATCGTACCAATGGTGCCACGGATATAGTTTGGCAGATGGCTGTGGCCCTGCAGTTCGATGTCCAGGGCCTTTACCCTGTCACCTGTCTGAAAGCGTGGCCCTTCGGCCTCTACCTTGGCGATGGCGGCGATGCGCGCCTCTAATTCGGCGCGGCCAACCATGCCTTTGACGTCCAGCATTTTTTCCAGGCCGGCCAGCCAATAATGATAATAGTTCGCCCCATCCGCCTCACAGGCGGCAAGGAATTTGTTGTAGTTGCGCAGGCTCTCATCATCAGGCGCGGGTTCCTGTGGGGCAGCATCTGACGAATGGTCGGGGAAATGATCTGGGGATTGGATTTCATGGCCCAGATAATCATCCCAATCAGGCCAGGTATATTGCCCGGTCTGATACAGGTTCATGACGATGGCAAAGGCGTGGGCCTGCCAGGCTTCGTGAAAGACCGGGCCTTGAACGTCACCGGGCTGGGCCGCACCACCTTGTCGCGCCGGCATCTTCAGATCGGGAACGCCCAGTAGCTTACGCACTATGCCATTTTCTCCAAATAATCATCCCACAAGTCGATATACAGGCTGTCCTGGGCCGGCGCGTCGGCCCCCCAAAGCTCCTGCGCCGTGAACTTGACGGAATACAAATGTTGGGGCTGCTTGCCGCCGCCATGGGCCAGACTGTCGGCGAATTGAAAAATACCGTGATCTGCCGCGACAACGCCTTGCTTACCACGAATGTATCGGGGCAGACGGGTATGGCCCGTCGGGTTGACGTTACGGGCCTGGATGGCATCTCCGACTTTGAAGGAAGCTGCTACATCAGCATCCACATGCGCGGTGCGGGTCGCTTTATAGAGACCCCGCGCAACCTCTTGTGTGATGACCCGGCTCATGACAAATCCTTCATGCGCGCTTCAATTTCGCCGGCATCCAGGACGCCTTTCTCCACCAACATGGCAATGGTGCCTTCCAGCCAGCGTTCGTAATAGCTGATGGAGAGATATTCCACAGGGGGTATCTTCTCCATAGCATGGCGGAATTCGTCTAGATTGAAATGACCGCCTGCCAGGCCGATCCGCGCCAAAGCCAGCGCCTTGCCCTCCCACTCATCATGAAAGGTTGGTTCGTTCTCTTCCCGCACAATTGGTCCCAGGCCGTGCATGCCGCCGAGATCATGGATGCCGTTCATGGTGCAACCTCCCCCCCGACGTCGAGGGCTCTGGTGACGCCAATCATGGAGTCCCTGGTGACCAGAGCCATCAGTTCATCCTCGCTCATGCCGTCCGTACCGGCGGGACGTTCGGGCAGCACCATATAGCGCAGCTCCGCATTACTGTCCCAGACCCGCACCTCAGCCTCCGCCGCGATGTTCGTGCCGAACTCCACCAACACGCCGCGCGGGTCGGAAGCAGCGCGGGCCCGATAGGGCGCTGATTTATACCAGACAGGCGGCAGGCCCATCGTGGCCCAGGGGAAGCAGGAACATAAGGTGCAGACAACGATGTTATGGACCGCCGCCGTATTCTCCACCACCACCATGTCTTCGCCCTGCACCGCCTCAAAGCCCAACTCGACAATGGCATCGGTGGGATTGCTCAATAAACGATCCTTGAAGGCGGGATCACTCCAGGCGCGCGCGACGACGCGGGCACCATTTTGCGGGCCCAGGCGGTTTTCGAACAGGTCAATAATCTCGTCTATGGCCGGGGCCTCTACCAGGCCTTTTTCCAGCAATAGAGACTCCAATGCCCTGACCCGCAAAGCTACTTCATCATCTGACGTCATTCTCGCCACCCCTTTTGGAAACCAACATCCAGTCTAGCAATCAGTATCTGACTTGTCACGACTGCCAGGCGGGCGCCGCTTGAAAGGCGGTGGCCATGGCCGCGCGCTGTTCTGCCGTCTGCCAGGATGCCGCGACACCGTTCAGGATGAAGGTCTTGATTTGCGCCCGATCAAAGCCAAAGACATCGTGCAGAACGACAAATTCTTCGACCATGGAATTGTGGAACATGCCCGGATCATCCGTATTGACGGTCAGCATCAGACCCGCATCCCAGAACTGACGCACCGGATGATCCTCTATTCCAGCCAGAGAACCGGTAGCGACGTTGGAGAGCGGACATAGTTCAATCGGAACCTGGGTTTCCGCCAGCAGGGCCATGACACTTTCGTCCGCGTGCGCCGCGATGCCATGGCCAATGCGATCAACCTTCAAAGCCTCGACCGCACCGCGAATGGATTCCGGCCCCGCAGCTTCGCCGGCATGGGCGGATGTGCGCAGTCCCAAGGCGCGCGCGGCTTCATAGACTTCCGCAAATGGTTCGGGCGGATACAGATGTTCCGAGCCGCCGATGCCGATACCGATGATACCGCAATCCATCACCTCTTTGATTTGCGACAAGGTATCGGCTGCCTGATCCGGGCCATGATCGCGGACCAGGTCGGCGATCAGGCGGACCTCTATCTCTCCCACCCGGTCAAGGCCGGCGCGAATGGCCTTGGCCAGGCCGATGGGCTTCAGGCCCTGATCCAGGAACCTGGTGGGGGAGAAGAAGATTTCGGCATAGCGGATATTTTGCCTGGCCAGGTCGCGGGCCACAGCCTCGGCAATGAAAGTGAAATCATCGTAGGAGCGGATGAAACCGTTTTTCCAGATCCAGGTGGCGATGAAATCCGGGAAATCCTTGTAGGTCAGACGCGGGCGGAGGGCGGCGAGGTCCGGCACATCCGCATCACCGCCATATTTTTCCATCAACTGCCACAACGCAGACAGGGGTATCGCGCCCTCCAGGTGCAAGTGTAATTCCACTTTCGGCAGGGCCCCAAGCCAGGTCCGCAAATCATCCGTCATAATTATTTATCCCATCGAATTGGCCAAAATTTGATCTGCCGGGCGATTTGCTATTCAATTCGCCCAGTCACTGGGCCATCGAGCGTATGCAAACGACAATCAGAGGAATGGTTATATGAAATTCGGCGTCTTTTATGAACTACAATTACCCCGTCCCTGGAAAGAGGGTGATGAACATCGGATGTTTAAGGAAGCGTTGGAACAGATCGTCCTGGCCGACAAATTGGGTATCGATCATGCCTGGGCTGTGGAACATCACTTTTTAGACGAATATTCCCATTGCTCCTCACCGGAGGTTTTGCTGGCCGCAGCCGCCGGGCAAACCAAAAACATTCGTCTCGGTCACGGCATCCGCCAGGTGATCCCGAACTACAACCACCCCGCCCGTACGGCAGAGGGTTTGGGCGCGTTGGATCTGGTCTCTGACGGCCGGGTTGATTTCGGCATTGGTGAAGGTGCCACGCGGTTGGAGTTGGGGGGCTTTGACATTCCCGCCCGGCAAAAGCGCGCCATGGCGATTGAGGCAGCGGAACAGATCGCCAATATGATGGTGATGACGCCCTATCCCGGCTTTGAAGGTGAAGGTTTCTCCATGCCCTGCCGGAACATTCTGCCCAAGCCGTTGCAGACCCCCCATCCGCCCATGTGGATGGCGTGTACCAATCGCGACACCATCAAAATCGCCGCCTCCCTGGGTATTGGCGCCCTGGCCTTCTCGTTCCTGGATCGGGAGGAAGCAAAAACCTGGTCCGACATCTATTACGACATCATCAAGTCGGATGAGTGCGTGCCCATTGGCCACAGCGTGAATGCGAACATTGCCATCGTCTCGAATTTCTCCCTGCATCATGACCGGGAAGAGGCCATGCGCCGGGGGCAGTTGAATTTCGAATTCTTCGCCTATGCCCTGAACGCCCTGGTGGCCCATGATACCGTGCCGGGACGCACCAACCTGTGGGACGAATATATCGCCCAGCATGGTTCCAAGACCGAAGAACTGATCGCCTCTGTTAAACGGGCACGGACCTATGTCTCGGGCATCGGCACGCCAGAGGATTTGTCCAGCCATATCGCCGAGTTTGAAGAAGCCGGCGTGGACCAGATGATCTTCCTGCAACAGGCCGGGCGGAATCTGCATAGTGAGATATGTGAGTCACTGGAATTGTTCGCAGCCGAGGTCCAGCCAAAGTTCAAAGCCAAGCAGGCGGAAAAAGCAGAGAAGAAGTCGGCTGAACTTGCCCCCTATATCAAGGCGGCTTTGGCGCGGAAGAAATTTATGAAGCCTTTGGCCGATGATGAAGTTCCCGTGGTCAAAGCATCTGTCAAGTCAGCCCAAATAGCCGGAACCTAAAGTATCCGAACCAGGTTAATTGGGGCAGGGTAAGCAGCCATGAAAATTTCCATCCTGGATGATTATCATGACACATTGCGCACCCTGCCCTGCTTCGCCAAGCTGGACGGCCACGATGTCGCGCGAGAAGAATACGAAATTCTTTTTTCAGACATCTTTGACCAAATCAACGCCTATGCGAAAGGTGCCCCCATCAACGTGATCAATCCCGACGTTCTGGCAACATGACCGAACCCCAACCCATGGCCGGTGTTCGGGTTCTGGACCTGGCCACATTTATCGCTGCGCCGTTCACGGCGACAATCCTGGGCGAATTCGGGGCCGAAGTAATCAAGGTGGAACAGCCGGGCAGCGGCGATCCCATGCGCAAGTTCGGCACCGCCACCGAACTGCCGGATAGTTCCTTGGCCTGGCTGTCCGAGGCGCGAAACAAACAATCCATTACGCTGAACTTGAAAGCGCCGCAGGGTGTCGATCTGTTCAAGCGTCTGGTGGCGCAGACAGATGTACTTTGCGAGAACTTCCGCCCCGGTACTTTGGAAAAATGGGGCCTAGGCTATGACGTCCTGCGCGCCATAAATCCAAAATTGGTTATGTTGCAGGTCAGTGGCTACGGCCAGGACGGCCCATACCGGGACCGGCCGGGCTTTGCCCGCATTGCCCATGCGGTTGGCGGCCTGACCTATTTGGCGGGCATGCCCGGCGAAGCGCCTGTCACGCCGGGCTCTACGTCCTTGGCGGACTATATATCCGGATTGTTTGGCGCCATCGGCGTATTAATGGCCTTACGCAGCGTGGAACAAACGGGCCAGGGGCAAACAGTGGATGTGGCCCTGTTCGAAAGTATATTCAGGGTGCTGGACGAATTGGCACCGGTCTATGCGAAACACGGCACGGTGCGGGAGCGGGAGGGTCTGGGCACCCGCAATGTATGCCCGCACGGCCATTTCCCCACCAAAGACGGCGAATGGGTTGCCGTTGCGTGTACATCGGACAAAATCTGGGACCGTATGGCGCGCAACGTTCTGGATCGCCCCGATCTGGCGGACAGCCATCCAACGACGGCCGATCGGGTTGCCGACAGGGACCTGATTGATGGCGCGGTGCGGAATTTCACCCTTGCGAATCCCTCAGCCGAAGTGGTGGCAATCTGCGCCGGGGGAGAGGTTCCCTGCGCCACGATCAACTCCATCGCCGATATTTTTGCCGATCCCCAATTTGATGCCCGCGGTACCCTGCATCGTATGCAACACGCTCTTTTAGGTGAGGTTGTGGTGCCTGACGTCCTGCCAAGGTTATCGGGAACGCCAGGAACCATAGAAAACCTGGGCCCTGCGCTTGGAAATTGGAACGATGAAGTCTATGGCAAACGCCTTGGTCTATCGCCTTCAGAACGTGAGGAGCTGCAAAAAAATGGCGTAATTTAGACCCTGCGACACCTTGAAGCGTCGTAGCCGCTTGCCAGGACTGAATGGCTATGCTACGAAACGCCGCGTCTTACGATGGAGCTGTCCAAAAGACTATTTCGTCGTAAATTTAGCCTTATGTTTTCAAGGACTTAGGCAGTATTGGCTAAGTCCTGTTCGTTGTCGATTTCTTTCCGCGACTTCTTTTCGCAATGAGGACCCCGTAAACGTGTCAGCCGAAGCAAGCGTCGTATCCGGCATAGCAGGACGGTACGCCACCGCACTGTTCGAACTCGCGCGCGATAATGGTGCGCTGGATCAGGTTGCCTCAGACCTTTCGGATCTGGGTAACATGATAGAGCAATCAGACGATTTGAACCGTTTGTTGCGCAGCCCAATTATTGCCGCCGAAGATCAGGCCAAAGGTATTGCCGCGGTACTGGATAAAGCCGGTGCCCAGACAATGGTCGCCAATTTCGTTGCCGTTGTGGCCAAGAACCGCCGCCTGTTCGCTTTACGCGACATGGTCCGGGCCTTCCGGTCCCTGTTGTCGGTCCACCGTGGTGAAGTGGTGGCGGAGATAACTTCCGCCCACAGCCTGAACGATGAGCAATTGAACAAGATTAAAGCCGAATTATCCGCATCGATGAAAACCGATGTGCAAGTTGAAACGGCAGTGGATGAAAGCATCCTGGGCGGCATGATCGTCAAGGTGGGATCGCGTATGGTCGATTCATCGCTGCGAACAAAAATTCAAAATCTCAGATTTGCCATGAGGGGAGTTGAGTAATGGACCTACGGGCAGCAGAAATATCCGCCATCCTGAAGGAACAGATCGCCAATTTCGGCACGGAAGCCGAAGTTTCGGAGGTCGGACAAGTTTTGTCAGTGGGTGATGGTATCGCCCGCGTTTACGGTCTGGACAAAGTCCAGGCCGGTGAAATGGTTGAATTCCCCGGCGGCATCAAGGGCATGGCCCTGAACCTGGAAAGCGACAACGTCGGTGTTGTTATTTTCGGCTCCGATGCGGCCATCTCAGAAGGCGACACGGTCAAGCGTACCGGTGAGATCGTTGACGTACCCGTGGGCAAAGGCCTGCTGGGCCGCGTTGTCGACGCCTTGGGCAATCCCATTGACGGCAAAGGCCCGATTGAGAGCGACGAGCGTCGCCTGGTGGATGTGAAAGCCCCCGGCATCATCCCGCGTAAATCGGTGCATGAGCCTATGCAAACGGGCCTGAAAGCCCTGGACAGTCTGGTGCCAGTTGGCCGTGGCCAGCGGGAGCTGATCATTGGTGACCGTCAGACCGGTAAAACCGCTGTCGCGATTGATACCTTCATCAATCAGAAATCCATCAACCAAGGCGATGACGAAAGCAAAAAGCTATACTGCATCTATGTCGCCATCGGCCAAAAGCGTTCGTCTGTTGCCCAGATCGTGAAAGCGCTCGAAGATGCCGGTGCCATGGAATATTCCATCGTGGTCGCCGCCACTGCGTCCGAACCCGCACCGTTGCAGTTCCTGGCACCTTATGCCGGCTGCACCATGGGTGAATATTTCCGCGACAACGGCATGCACGCTGTCATCGTATATGATGATTTGACCAAACAGGCCGTTGCCTACCGCCAGATGTCCCTGTTGCTGCGTCGCCCGCCAGGGCGTGAAGCTTATCCAGGCGATGTGTTCTATCTCCATTCACGTCTGCTGGAACGTTCCGCCAAGATGAACGAAGACAACGGTTTGGGCTCGTTGACCGCCCTGCCCGTCATTGAAACTCAGGCGAATGACGTCTCGGCCTATATTCCAACCAACGTGATTTCCATCACCGATGGTCAGATCTTCCTGGAAACCGATCTGTTCTATCGCGGTATCCGCCCGGCCATTAACGTTGGTCTGTCGGTCTCCCGCGTGGGGTCGGCGGCGCAGACCAAGGCCATGAAAAAAGTGGCCGGCACGATTAAGCTGGAATTGGCCCAGTTTCGCGAGATGGAGGCCTTTGCCCAGTTCGGCTCGGACCTGGATGCCTCTACGCAGCAGCTGCTTAGCCGTGGTGCGCGCCTGACGGAGTTGCTGAAGCAAGATCAATATGTCCCCATGCCGGTTGAGGAACAGGTTATTTCCATCTACTCCGGTGTGCGTGGTTATCTTGATCGCATCGAGGTCAACCAAATTGGTCGCTTTGAGCAGGAATTGCTGAACGAAATCCGCGAGAAAAAGCCGGAAATCCTGGCTGCCATTCGCGACAGCAACGACATCTCGGACGATGTAGACAAGCAATTGAGTGACCATTTGGAAGAATTCACGAAGAAATTCGCGTAATTCGCCACCTTTTGCACGAATAAGGTTAAACGTTAAGGGCGCCGTCTAAATGGCAAACCTAAAAGAACTAAAAAACCGGATCACCTCCGTCACTTCGACGCAGAAGATCACCAAGGCCATGCAGATGGTGGCCGCGGCAAAATTGCGCCGGGCTCAGGAAGCAGCAGAACAATCCCGCCCCTATGCCCAACGCATGGAACGGATGATCGCATCCGTCGCATCCAACCTGCCAAGTCTGGACAATGCCCCGCCCCTGGTGGCTGGTACCGGCAAGGAGGATGTGCATTTATTGGTGGTTGTGACAGCGGAACGCGGCTTGTGCGGTGCCTTCAACACGAATGTCATCCGCGCTGTACGCAGACGTGCCGTTGAGCTGCGGGATCAGGGCAAAGAGGTGAAATTATTTTGTGTCGGTCGCAAGGGTGAAGAAAGCCTGCGCCGTGATATGGGCGATGACATCGTTGAATATGTTACGTTGCGGGAAGTAAAGAACATCTCCTTCGTTGATGCCCGGCCCATCGCCGAAAAACTGTCACAGATGTTCACGGACGGAGAGTTCGACGTTTGCACGGTTTATTATAACGCCTTTAAGTCTGTAATCAGCCAAGTCGTCACAGCGCAACAGTTGATCCCGGTCAGCTTGCCCGACGAAGACGCTGTAGCCGATGAAGACGCGGTTGACCTGGGCGGCGCGATCTATGATTACGAGCCGGAGGAAGACGATCTTCTCGGCGTCTTGGTACCACGGAACATGTCCGTGCAGATTTACCGCTCCCTGCTGGAAAGTGGCGCGGCGGAACATGCTGCGCGGATGACCTCCATGGATAACGCCACGCGCAACGCCGGCGACATGATTGACGGCCTGACCCTGACCTACAACCGTACGCGCCAGGCCATCATCACCAAGGAATTGATTGAAATCGTATCCGGTGCCGAGGCGCTGTAGCGCCCGTCATTTGGATACTTACGCGAAAACAACTTTAAGTTACCCAAATCTAAGCTACGAATAGTCCAAGGGAAATTCGAACATGACCAGCACACTAGTGGGACGGGTTCACCAAGTCATCGGCGCTGTCGTCGATGTGCAATTCGATGGTGAATTGCCAGCGATCCTCTCGGCCCTGGAAATCAAGCAGGAGGACCGCACGCTGGTCCTCGAAGTGGCACAGCATCTGGGCGAGTCTGCCGTCCGGACCATCGCCATGGACACGACCGAGGGTCTGGTCCGTGGCCAGGAAGTCAGCGCAACCGGTAATGCCATCATGGTGCCTGTTGGTGCGGCCACCCTGGGCCGGATCATGAATGTGGTGGGAGAGCCCGTGGATGAGCGCGGCCCCATTTCCCGTGCAGAAGTACGCGGCATCCATCAGGACGCCCCGCCTTTCACAGAGCAATCCACGGAAACCGAGATGCTGGCCACCGGCATTAAGGTCGTCGACCTTCTCGCCCCGTATGTGAAGGGCGGCAAGATTGGCCTGTTCGGCGGTGCCGGTGTGGGCAAGACCGTTATTATCATGGAGTTGATTAACAATATCGCGACGGCCCATGGCGGCTATTCTGTCTTTGCCGGTGTTGGCGAACGTACCCGCGAGGGTAACGATCTGTACTATGAAATGGTTGAGTCAGGCGTTATCAATCTGGAAGGCGAAGGCTCGAAAGCTTCCCTGGTGTATGGCCAAATGAACGAGCCTCCCGGTGCCCGTGCCCGTGTTGGCCTAACCGGCCTGACGGTGGCCGAGCAGTTCCGTGATGAAGGCCGTGACGTTCTGTTTTTTGTTGATAACATCTTCCGCTTTACCCAGGCCGGTTCCGAAGTGTCCGCCCTGTTGGGCCGCATCCCCTCCGCCGTGGGCTATCAACCTACTTTGGCGACGGATATGGGTACTCTGCAGGAACGTATTACAACCACGACCAAGGGCTCGATCACCTCGGTGCAGGCCATTTACGTGCCTGCTGATGATCTGACCGATCCAGCGCCTGCAACATCCTTTGCCCATCTGGACGCCACCACGGTGTTGTCCCGGCAAATTGCCGAACTGGGCATTTACCCGGCTGTCGATCCGCTGGATTCCACATCCCGCATCCTGGACGCCCGCGTCCTGGGCCAGGAGCATTACGATATCGCCCGTGAAGTACAGCGTATCCTACAGCAGTATAAAGCCCTGCAGGACATCATCGCCATTCTGGGCATGGACGAATTGTCCGAAGAAGATCGCCTGACCGTGGCACGTGCCCGGAAAATCCAACGTTTCCTCTCTCAGCCTTTCCATGTTGCGGAAATCTTCACCGGCACGCCTGGTACCTTTGTGCAGGTTGAAGACACCATCAAGGGCTTCCGGGAAATCTGCGCCGGCCAACATGATGAGCTGCCGGAACAGGCCTTCTACATGGTTGGCACCATCGATGAAGCGATCGAGAAAGCCAAACAGATGGCGGCGGAAGCGGCCTAAGTCGCTTCTCTTCAGTAACCTAATCTAAGGGACGAATACCATGGCCGATAAGGTCGCATTCGAACTGGTTTCCCCGGACCGGCTGTTAATGTCGGTGGAAGCCGACGCCGTGGCAATGCCGGGAATGGAGGGTGATTTCGGTGTACTGCCAGGTCATGCTCCTCTGATCTCTGCCCTGCGCGCAGGCGTCATTGAGGTCGAAGGTGCGGGCGATGCCCCTGACCGGATCTATATTGCCGGCGGGTTCGCAGAGGTCGCGGCTGACCGTCTGGTTGTTCTGGCCGAAGAGGCCGTCGTCGTGGCCGATATGGACCGGGCGGATCTGGACCAGCGTGTCCAGGACGCCAATGACGAATTGTCCAGCGCCGAAGAGGGCGAGGAACGCCGTCTGGCAGAAGGTAAAATTGCCGCCCTTCAGGAATTGTTGGGCGGCGCACGTTAGGCCAGGGCTAAATTCCATGGAATTCAAGCCCGCCTGGAATTACCAAGGCGGGCTTTTCCATTTATGGGAACAGAATTAGATTTAGGGAAACGGACTATGACGGTACGACGGGGACGCAATTTTCTACAAACACCGGGACCCACCAATATTCCCGACCGGATCTTAAACGCCATGCATCAACCGGCCTGGGAATATTCCGGCCCGGATTTTGCCGCCTTAGCCCGTGAATGCCTGACCGATATTCGCCCCATCTTTAAGACCGACGGCAAAGTTTTCATCTATGGCTCCAATGGCCATGGTGCCTGGGAAGCAGCCCTCTCCAACATTCTTTCCCCCGGCGACAAGGTTCTGGTGCCCGAAACCGGTCTGTTTTCCTTCGCCTGGTCGGCAATGGCAAAGGACCTGGGCGTCACCATCGAGACAATCCCCAGTGATTGGCGGCACGCCATTGATGCCAATCAGGTGGAAGAATACCTGCGTGCCGATACCAAGGGTGAATATCGCGCCGTCCTAATGGTTCACACGGAAACCGCCACTGGCATCACTTCGGATATCCCCAGTGTGCGGAAAGCCATGGATGCCGCGGGTCACGATGCTTTGTTGGTGACCGATGTTATTGCCTCCCTCGCCTGTACCGACTTCCGCATGGATGAATGGGGCGTCGATGTGGCCATTGGCGGTTCGCAAAAGGGCCTGATGTGCCCCATCGGCCTGGGCTTCAACGCCACCAACGATAAGGCCCGCGCGGTCGCCAAGGCGGGCGGCAGTCCCCGCGCCTATTGGGACTGGGAGGCACGATCCACGGCCCGACCGGAAGTCTATCGCTGGTTCGCGGGCACGGCGCCGGAGCATATGATTTTCGGTCTGCGGGAAGCCTTGGATATGCTGGCGGAGGAGGGCCTTGAAGCCACCTTCGCGCGCCACCGCCGCCTTGGGGACGCCACCCGTGCCGCCGTCTCTGCCTGGTCAACGGCGGGTGCTATGGAACTCAACGCCTTGGTGCCCGGGCAACGGGCCGAGTCCATCACCACAATCCGCATGGGCAAAGACTATGACGGCAAGGCCTTCCAGGGTTTGCTGCGGGAAAACTTCAACGTCGCGGTGGGTGGCGGCCTGGGCCAGCTAGAGGGCAAAGCCTTCCGCATTGGCCATATGGGTGATGTCAACGAACCCATGATCCTGGGCACCCTGGCCTCCATCGAAGCCGCCTTCCAAATCCTTGGCACCCCGTACGGCGAAGGCGCATTACCAGCCGCCATCGCAAGCCTGGCAAAGGCGCACGGGACTTAAACCCCGTTTAAGAACCCCAGCAACGCTGCCGTAAAGCCTGCGGGCTGTTCCACGTTGGAGAGGTGGGAGGCGTCTGGGATTACCACCAGTTGGGCATTGGGGATACGTTCCGCCATGGCTTCAGACTGGGCCACGGTGGTGGAGGGATCATCCGCACCGACAATGACAAGGGTTGGAATGTCTATGGTGTGCAGTTGCTCGAGATAGTCCAGGGTTTTGAGGGCGTGGCAGCAACCGGCAAAACCGCTGGGTGCCGTGGCCAGAAATTGCGCCCGAATGGCCTCGACCGATGATGGCTTGGTGGCCAGATAGGCACCCGTGAACCAACGGTCCATGGTTGGATCCGCCAAGGGGAACATTCCAGAAGACATGGACATGGTGATGCGTTCATCCCAGGTTGCCTGCGCCTCCACCGGCATTTGGGCCGATGTATCGCATAAGCTTAAACTTTTGAAATGGCCAGCCTGACGCAGCGCGATATTCTGGCCGATCATCCCACCCATGGACAGACCGACCCAATGCACCTGGCTCAGGTCCAGGCCACCCATCAACGCGATGGCATCATCGCCCAGTTGGTCCAGGCTGTAGGCCCCTTCTGGCGCGGCAGTGCCCCCGTGACCCCGGGTGTCATAACACAGCACTCTGAATTTTTCGGCCAGTTTTGGCAGCTGCGGTGCCCACATGATCGAGGATGAGCCCAAGGAATGGCTTAGTACCACAGCTGGCGCGCCTTCCGGGCCGAACAATTCATATTCGATGGATATACCATTGGCTAGAAATTTCATCACTTACCCTCCATCTGATGTCGGAATAGGATGTGCTTTCATTTCCACTTCGATAAAGACCAGCTCTTCCGTGCCCGCATTGATCACATTGTGGGCCACCCCGGCCGGGCGGGCATAGGAAACGCCAAAGGTCAGTTGCGCCTGGCTCTCACTGCCGTCCGGCGCAATAAGTCGCAATGTACCATCCGTCATGGGCACCACCACATAATCCCATTGATGGACATGAGGTGTTGTCTCCGCCCCCGGCGCGAAACGATATTTGGTGACCCGCACCCGGTCATTGTCTTCCTGCACAGTGGCAATCGCAGCCGCGCGTTCTGTTTCATCCGTCATCTGATCTCTCCTATTCAGGGCAAATCTACCACGAAATTTGTCCTCTGCGAGGCTCTTGTAGGGTTGGGTTCCATAGGGCACTGTCGGGCCATGAATGATGTAACAGAACAGACTATGACCGGCGGCGATGTCCTGGTGGATACCTTGATCAGCCATGGTGTGGATACGGCGTTTACCGTCACGGGGGAGAGCTTCCTGGCGGTGTTGGAGGCCCTGCGCCGCAAACGCAACCAAATCAGCCTGATCACCACCCGGGTTGAAGGTGGCGGCGCTTTCGCGGCGGAGGCCTTCGGCAAACTGACAGGACGGCCCGCCGCCTTGTTCGTCTCCCGCGGGCCAGGTGCCACCAATGCCGCCATTGGCATCCATACGGCGCGACAGGATTGCACCCCCATGGTGTTGTTCATTGGCCATGTGCGCAGCGCTTCCCAGGGGCGCGAGGCGTTTCAGGAGATTGACCAATGCGCCATGTTCGCCCCTATCGCCAAGGCTGTTCTGCAACCCAATAACGGCGATCAGGTAGCCGAAGTCACCGCCCGCGCCATTGGGCTATCCATGGCCGGGCGGCCAGGCCCGGTGGTTGTGGTACTGCCCAAGGATCTGACCGACGACCCGGTCCGCCAGACAGCCATTCCAGCGCCCAGCCAACGCACCGTCGTAGCGCCCGACCCAGACACGATTACCCAAGCCGCCAAGATGATAGCAGCCGCCAAGCGGCCCTTGTTGTTGTCCGGCGAAATGGTTGCCCTGCAAGACGCCACCCCCGCCCTTGTCGCATTGGTGGAGGCCATGGGGGCCCCTATTATGAGCACCTACCGCCGGCAGGATACCTATCCCAATGATCATGGGGCCTATGCCGGGCATATGGAGATCAACCGCCTGCCCTATCAACAACAAGCCCTGGCGGAGGCTGATTTGCTCATTGCCGTGGGCAGCCGCATGGACGGCATCACGTCGGAAGATGGTGCCCTGCCCAGGGCGCATCAGTCATTCCTGCAGATTTATCCCGATGCGGAGGTTTTGGCCAATCGACAGCCTGATCTTGCCGTACTGTCAGACCCTGGCCCCGCCTGCCTTGCCTTGGCAAAACAATTGGCGCCCCTTAAAGATACAAACTGGCGCGACGACCTGCATCAAGCCTATCTGAAAAGTTGCGAAGCAGGTGCAGTTGTCGTTCAGGGTGCCGTGGATTTATCCTATATCGCCGCCGAGGTGCAACGCCAGCTTCCTGGTGAAACCACAATCCTGACGGACGCGGGCAGTTTCTCACGCTGGATCCACCGCTTTTACCGCTTTAACCGCTCCCATACCCAGGCAGGTCCCGTGTCAGGTGCCATGGGCTATGCGGTTCCCGGCGCTATTGGTGCTCGCCTGGCCCGCCCCAACTGCCCGGCAGTGGCCTTTGTCGGCGATGGCGGTTTTATGATGACCGGGCAGGAACTGGTCACGGCGGTAGAACAAAATATCGATCTGGTGGTGGTGGTCTGCGACAATGGGGTTCATGGCTCCATTCTGGAAGGACAGCGCCAACGCTTTGGCCCTGATCATACCTATGGCACCCGCCTGCACAGCCCCGACTTTGCAGATTTGGCCCGGGCCTACGGCTGTGCCGCCTGGACCGTGCGCGAAACGGATGCATTCGGTGCCGTCTTGGCGGCGGCAATAGCCCACCCTGGCCCCGCCCTGATCCACCTGTTGACGGATGATCGGGATATCGCACCGTTTGATAAAGGGCCGGACGTCGTTTAGGCAGGCCTTAAACCGACCTTGCACGCACCATCAGATGCAAACCCCAATACAATGGCACTGCCAAAATCAGGCATGCGGCCCCTAAGTACAAGGGTGCGGCAGCAGTATCTGCCGCATCCGCACTCCATCCGAACAGGCCCGGACCTAAGCCCATGCCGCCGTAAAAGAAGGTGTACATGATCGCATTACCCAGGGCCCGACGGCTTGGCGACATCAAGGCGATTGCCCGTCCCATGATGACGCCGGCTGGGGCTGCGGCAAATAGCCCAATAGCGGCACACAGCACATATGGATAGTCGAGCATAGGCAGGGCGGTGGAGGCCGCTGCGGCCAGCACACAACATACCAATAAAACCATGCCCGGCCGGCCCGTACGATCCGAAACATAGCCGCCCAGTGGCAGGGCCGGCAGGGCGGCCCAGCTGGCCAGGCTTATAGCGCCCCCCGCTGTAGCGACGTCCATGCCCTTCTGGATCAACAGCGCCGGGCCGAATGACAAAAAGGAAAAATAGGCCAGGTTATAGACTGTCCAGAGCACCCCTGCGAAACAGACCAGAAACAGCTCCTGCCGGGAAATATGAAAGCCGGTTCCCGATGCTGTGCCACTGCTATCACCAGGCGGTGGTTTGTAAAACAACCCGACAACGGCCATGGCGAAAATACAGCCAAAGGCGGTGCCGTGCATGGCCGGCTGCCAACCCCAGGTTTCGGCAATGGGCCCAAGGCTAAGCAACGCAATCGCGGCCCCCACGGGCCAGCCGCACAACAGGATGGCCATGGCAGTGGCGACGGATTTTATATCGAACCAATCGGCAACCATCTTGACCACGAAGATGCTTTGCACAACGGCACCGGCACCGCTTAACAACCGCCCCAACGCCAGCAGGAAAAAGCTGTCGGCAAGGCCTGCTATAACACCGCCCAGCGCCATGATGCCAAGACCGAACAGCACCATGGTCAAATCCTTGAACCGGCTGCCCAGGATGGCACCGGGAATGGCAATGAACATACCCGGCAGCATATAAAAGCCAACCAAGGTGCCTAGCTGGGCAAAATCCAATCCGACATCGACGGCAATAGCGGGTGTCATGGAGGCGATGGCCTGAAACTGAAATCCCATGACCAAACGCACAACCAATAAAAGGCCCAAAATGGCCCAGGGGTTGGCAAACATCAGTTTGACCCGGCCATCAGCGGTAATTTTTTATGGCTGGGCACAGGTCGGATTATTTGGTTCCGGGTTTCTTGAAACTGACGGTGACATTCGGCAACCGTTTATCCAGCAGTTGCAAAACTTCTTCGGTGATGCTCAGACGCTGGTCAAAGACCAATACTGCCTTGCGGGCCAAGGTAATGGTGATTTTTCGGTCCGCCATCATTTCCGCCACAACCTTGGCGATCTCCTGGCGCAGCTTACGTGTCGCCCCGGTCATGGCCCGGTTCAAGATGCCCCGGCTTTGTTCCGCCTTGCGCCGTAAATCCGATAGCTTGTTTTCCAGAAGCCGGCGTTTTTCATTCACCGCCTCGGGCGAGAGGATGGTGCTTTGTTGGCGTAATTTTGTTTCCTCGCCCTTTAAAGCTTCCTGTGCGGAGGTGATTTCCTGCTCAAAAGCTTTGCGCCTAGCCTCCATCGCTTGATTTATGCCCTTTGCCGCTGCCGCCCGGCGCAGCACCTGTTGCACATCCAACACCGCAATCACCAGATCACCCATTTCGGCGGCAGTCTTAGCGGGTTGCCCAGCGCCTGCCTTCACCGCATCCGCTGCGACGGCACCGCCAGCCCCACCAACCTGCGAGCCTGTCAAAAGCAAACCGACCATAACCATGGTGGCGGTATTCAAGCGTGCCATTATGCGATCAATCCTTAACTTTACGTCCAACATATGCCGCATAGGCAAATCTGGGCGATACAACGACACCTTAACCTATTCCGAACCCACAGGGAATCTTCCTGGCCTACCAAATCGGCCGGAACGGAATTAGATTATGGGAAATGCTTCTGCCCGCCAGGAATTTGTTTTATACTTAAAACAGTTTCACAAAAGCCGAAGGGGCGACAGGCGTGAAAGCAAATATTATCGGCGGCGGTCCGGCCGGACTGTATTTTTCAATTTTGGCCAAAAAACGGCACCCCGACGATCAGATCACCGTTTACGAGCGTAACCGGGCAGATGACACATTCGGCTTTGGTGTCGTATTTTCCGATGAAACATTGGGCTTTTTCCGGGATGCGGATGGGGAAAGCTATGACGAAATCATCAACCATTTTGCCTATTGGGATGAAATCGAAACCCACTATGGCGGTCGGGTTATCAGCTCCACCGGGCACGGCTTTTGCGGGATGAGCCGGGTTGGGCTGTTGCAGATCCTTCAACGCCGGGCCGAGGGGTTGGGCGTGGAAATCCATTATGAAACCGAAATTGCCGATCTGACCCCCTATCTTGATGCCGATTTGGTGATCGCAGCCGATGGCGTCAATTCATTGATCCGCGATACATATGCGGCATCCTTCAAACCCTCCATTACCTATCGCCCCAACCGTTTTGTCTGGCTGGGCACCAATGCGCCATTTGCAGCCTTTGCCTTCACCTTCAAGGAAAACCAGCACGGCATCTGGAATGCCCATGCCTACCAATACGAAGAAGGTCTGGCGACGCTGATTGTTGAAGCCACCGAAGATACCTGGCGCGCTTCGGGCCTGGATCAGGATGATCAGGCAGCGACAGCGGCCTATATGGCCGAATTGTACAAAGAAGAACTGGGCGGCCATAAAATCCTGACGAACCGCTCCAACTGGCGGGCCTTCCCGGTTATTCATTGTGAGAGCTGGGTGCATGAAAATGTCGTGCTGATGGGGGATGCGGCCCATACGGCGCATTTTTCCATCGGATCAGGCACTAAATTGGCCATGGAAGACGCCATTGCACTGTTCGAGGCGGTGGAGGTGGATCGTAATGACATCGCAGGCGCGCCGAAGCGCTATGAGGCGGCCCGACGGGACGAGGTTGATCGGATCCAACACGCCGCCAATGTCTCCCTGACCTGGTTTGAAACCGTCGAACGTTTCTGGGGTATGGATCCGGTACAGTTTAATTTTTCCATGCTGACCCGTTCGAAACAGATCACCTATGAAAATCTATCTTTGCGCGATCCTGCCTTGGTCGAAGAGGTCCGAAACTGGTTCGCGACCCAGGCTGGCGTTGGGGCCGGTGTTGGGGCCGGTGTTGGGGCCGGTGTTGGGGCCGGCATCGCAGATAGCAATAAGCCGCCTGTGCCCATGTTCACGCCTTTCCAACTGCGGAATATGACGCTGGATAACCGGGTCGTGGTATCGCCCATGTGTCAGTATTCCGCCACCGGCGGCCTGCCCAATGACTGGCACATGGTGCATTTAGGAGGCCGCTGCCTTGGCGGGGCCGGGTTGATCTTTACCGAGATGACGGCGGTGAGCGAAGCCGGCCGCATCAGTCCCGGCTGCACAGGCATGTATACAGACGACCATTGCCAGGCCTGGGCCCGCATCGTTGATTTCGTCCATGGCAACAGTGCGGCAAAGATCTGCCTGCAGTTGGGGCACGCCGGGCGCAAAGGTTCCACCCAGCTGGGCTGGGAAGCACCCGACCGTCCCCTGAAAAGCGGCAACTGGCCAATTATGTCCGCCTCTCCCCTGCCCTATTTTCCCGATAGCGCCATACCGAAGGAAATGAGCGCGCAGGATATGGACGAACTGGTCGCAGCCTATGAACAAGCGGCGGAATATGGTCTGAAGGCGGGCTTCGATATGCTGGAAATCCATATGGCCCATGGCTATCTATTGGCCAGCTTCATCTCTCCGCTGAGCAATCAACGCCGGGACGCCTATAGCGGCAGTATCGAAAACCGCATGGCGTTTCCGTTGCGGATCTTCAACGCTGTGCGGGCCGTCTGGCCCGATGAAGCACCCATTTCCGTTCGCCTGTCCGCAACCGATTGGCATCCCGAAGGCCTTAGCCCCGAAGATCTGGTGGCGGCGGCCAAGATGCTAAAGGCGGCAGGCTGTGACCTGATCGATGTTTCGGCTGGTCAAACCATCCCTGATCAACAGCCCGTCTATGGCCGGATGTTTCAAACGCCATTCTCGGATCAGATCAGGAATGAAGCGAAAATCCCCACCATGGCCGTAGGCAACATCACCACCGCCGATCAGGTCAACACTATTCTGGCGGCTGGACGCGCCGATCTGGTCGCCCTCGCCCGACCGCACCTCACCGACCCCCATTTCACACTGGAGGCGGCGGCCCGATATAATCACGAAGCGCAAGCCTGGCCGGAACAATATGCCTCCGCCCAGCCCCAGGCCCATGCGGTCGCCTCCCGCCAGCGGGAGGACATCGAAGAACTCCGCCGTGCTGCCCGCCCGGCAAAACCGCAACCCACCAATTAGTCCAAGATATCGTTCAGGCGTTCCTTGGCATCGAGCATTTCGTTGAGCAGTTCGTAGACGACCTCTTTGACGGAAATCTCCTCGTGCATATCGCCAACGACCTGGCCCACGGGGTAGGTGAGGAATTCTTTGGCGCGGACCCGCTCAACCCGGGTGCGGCCTTCCTGCCACCACAGATAATTTTGCGTCGGGGCGGGCAAGGTGGCGGGTGCGCCGGGTTCGTCATAGGCTTCGGAAAATCTGTTACGCAATGTGCGGCATGGTTTGCCGGTTACCGACGTCGTCAAAATAGCGTCCGACGCATCGGCCTCGAACATCTTTTGCTTAATCTCTGGCGTCACCTCGGACTGCGCTGTTTTCAGCCACAACGACCCGGCCCAGACCCCTTCACAGCCCAGCACCAACGCGGCGGCCAATTGCCGACCCCGGCCGACGCCGCCTGCCCCCAGTACGGGCATGGGGGCTACCGCATCAACAATTGAAGGCCACAACACCATGGAGGAGACATCGCCCGTGTGCCCGCCCGCCTCTGTCCCCACGGCGACAACGAAATCACAGCCCGCCTGACGATGGCGAAGCGCATGTTTCGGCTTGCCAGCCAGGGCACCGACTTTGATCCCCTGGGCATGGGCCCGCTCAACCAATTCAACGGGTTGTGAGCCAAGCGCGTTGACGATCAGTTTGATGGGATGCTTCAGGGCCGTTTCGATCATCGCCAGGCTTTCCTGGGGTGTGAAGTTGATGCCTTTGACAATCTCGCGCTTGATCTCGGCCGCCTCCGCCTCGGGCAAGGGCGGCACGCCGGCCTCATCCAGCATGTTGCGGACGAAATCCACATGCTCTTTTGGCAGCAGCTGTTCGGGATCAAACTTCATATCGCTGCTGTCATCGAACCGCGACGGCATCAGCACATCGATGCCATAAGGCTTGCCGTCGATATGCTCATCGATCCAATTCAGTTCAGCCTCAACCCGCTCCGGGCTCATCCTGGCCATGCCAAGCACACCCATGCCGCCTGCTTTAGAGACCTCAACCACCACATCGCGGCAATGGGAAAAGGCAAAGATCGGCACATCAATGCCGAACATCTCGCACATCTTACTTTTCATTTGAAATTTCCTGACTAGACTTCCTACGACACCCGACAGTATGCCGAATAAGGGGACTTAAGCATGTCAAAAATCAAATCCAAAGAACATCTGCGGGAAATTTATCCACCCGCCGTGACGCGCGCCCTGGATAAGCAGATGACCGCCCTGGATGTCCACTGCCGGCAATACATCTCGCTCTCACCCTTTGTCATCCTGGCCACCAAGGGTGATGACAGCCTTGGCGATGCCACACCCCGCGGGGGGGAGCCGGGGTTCGTCCATGTGGAAAGCGACGGTGCCATTCTGATCCCCGATTGGCCGGGCAACAACCGTTTGGATACTTTGGAAAACATAATCGACAACCCGGGCATCGGCTTGTTGTTCCTGATCCCCGGGGTTAAGGAAACCCTGCGTATCAACGGCACGGCGGACATTGTCATCGACGAAGTCACCCGGCATTTGTTCGAGACCAGGGGCAAGCACCCCAGATCCGTTATTCGCATTCACATCAATGAAGTCTATCTGCACTGTGCCAAGGCTCTTATGCGCTCGCACCTATGGGAAGAGACAGCCCGGATTGACCGGGCCGAACTGCCTAGCATGGGACAGATGATCAATGATCAGACTGGCGCCAGCAAAGCGCCGCCAAGCCAGTCGGAAATGGAAAAACAATATGAAAAGATTTTGTATTAGCGCCTAAAGCGCATTTATTCTAAATGCACTCGAGTTCTTAAGAACCAGGCAATTGAACCAATTACCTAAGTCGCGATAGCGAACCAGATTAATTGAAAATGGCCCTAACTATCGGTGTTTTCGGTCCAGGGTATGGCGGTGAAATCGACACCTTCTTCGACCAGCTCCTTAGCCTCCGCCGTCGTGGCCTCACCGTAGATATCGCGCTTTTCGGTTTCGCCATAGTGGATCTTGCGGGCTTCTTCAGCGAATTCCTTGCCCACATAGTCGCAGTTTTCTTCCACATGCTGTTTCATCTTCGCCAGCATATGCATCGCCTCCGCCGCGACGGCGCTTTCCTTGGCGGCCTTGGCCTGTTTTTTGGAGGTCGAGATATTGGGTGCCATCAAGGCCTTTTCCACCTGATCATCGCCACAGGTGGGGCATTGTACCTGACCATTTTTGCGCAGGCCATCAAACGCCTTTGAACCCTTGAACCAAGCCTCAAAGGTGTGTTTGTTTGCGCAGATTAAATCAAATACCATCATGTTCCCCATAAATGGCACCGTCGGGGCCATTGAGCAAGGCCGGAATGACAAAAAGACAACAAACAACCACCCCCCCTGAAAGCCTATCGAGCATCAGCCCGTGGATCGCCCGTTTTGCCGATCAAGTGCCCGCGAACGGCACGGTACTTGATCTGGCCTGCGGTCGAGGCCGGCATACTGCTTTTTTTCTGGAACAAGGCCACAAGGTGACCGCGCTCGATAAAGATACCTCGGCCCTTAACCACCTGAAAAACCGGGAAAACCTGGAGATTTTGACCTGTGATCTGGAAGATGGCAGCGCCTGGCCACTGGGGCCGCCGGAGTTGCGACAATTCAGCGCAATTGTGGTGGTCAACTACCTTTATCGGCCTATTTTACCCCGGATTATCGACGCTATCGAACCGGGCGGCATCCTTCTCTACGATACATTCGCACTGGGCAATGAGGCTTTCGGTCGGCCCAAAAACCCCGATTTTCTGCTACATCCAGGGGAGTTGGAGGCGGCTGTTGAAGGCAAGTTGGAGGTGTTGGCCAGCTTTCACGGCCTTGTGGAAATCCCCCAGCCTGCCATGCGGCAACAAATCTGTGCCCGGCGATCCTGAGCTATGGACGAAAATTCTAATGCTTGTTAGAATTTGTCCATGAAAAATCAAAGTAAAAACGAGTCTCTCCAGCACGAAGTGATCATCATTGGTGCCGGTGTCAGCGGAATTTATCAATTGTATCGGCTGCTGGACGAGGGCGTGAATGTCACCGTCCTAGAGGCCGGCGGCGGCCCTGGCGGCACCTGGTATTGGAACCGATATCCTGGCGCGCGTTTTGATTCGGAAAGTTATAGCTACGGCTATTCCTTCTCCAAAGAACTGTTGGATGAGTGGGATTGGAGCGAGCATTTCGCGGGCCAGCCGGAAACCCTGAGCTATCTGGAGCATGTGGTCAAAAAATTCGATCTGAAAAAGCATATGCAGTTCAATTGCAAGGTGGATTCAGCGCACTTTGACGACGAGAGCAATTCCTGGAAGGTCAATCTTAACGATGGTCGCGTCCTGACGACGCGCTATCTGTTGACCGCAATTGGCATGCTGTCCGCCCCGACCATGCCAATCATTGATGGCGTTGAAAACTTCAAAGGCGAAAGCTTTCACACCTACAATTGGCCCCACGATCCGGTTGACCTAAAAGGCAAAAGGGTCGGCGTACTGGGCACCGGTGCCACGGCGGTTCAGATTATCGCCGAAATCGCCGATAAGGTAGATGAACTGACGGTCTTCCAACGGCGTCCGAATTGGTGCGCGCCACTCCATAACAGTAAAATCTCGGACGAGGATCAGGCAAAGATCCACGCCAGCTATGATGATATTTTTGCCCGCTGCAAGGAAACGCCCGGCGGCTTTATCCACGGCCCGGACCGGCGCAAATTTGACGAGGTATCTGAAGAAGACCGTCTGGCGTTTTGGGAGGAATTATATAGCTCCCCCGGCTTTGGCGTCTGGATCGGCAATTTCCGCGATGTTCTGGTGGAAAAACACGCAAACGCGGCGTTTACCGAATTTATCGCCGACAAAATACGCTCCCGTGTAAACGATCCCGTAACAGCGGAGAAACTGATCCCCAAGGATCATGGTTTCGGCACCCGTCGCGTGCCGTTGGAAACACGCTATTACGAAGCCTACAATCGGGACAATGTGCATCTGATCGACCTCAATGACACCCCGATTGAACGCATTACACCGGCTGGCATCAAATGTTCAGACAAGGAATACGAACTGGATGTGATCATCTATGCCACCGGCTTCGATGCGATCACCGGTGCCTTTGACCGGATTGAATTCACCGGCGTTGGCGGGCAAAAGTTGAGCGATAAATGGTATGAAGGCCCCATCACCTATCTGGGCCTGCAAACAGCAGGCTTCCCGAACCTGATTACCATTGCCGGGCCCCAGGGTGGTTCCGTTTCAACCAACTTCCCCCGCGGCATCGAAGAGGCTGTGGATTGGGCCACGGATCTGTTCAGGCATCTTCGCAGCCACGGCTATACCCGTGTGGAGCCAACCCAGGAAGCAGAGGAAGAGTGGGACGCCCACGTTAAAAAGACCTACGAATATTCCCTGCTGACCACGACCAAATCCTGGTTCACGGGCTATAACTCCAACGTTGAAAATCATGACAAGCTGCGATACCTGATCTACAACGGCGGCACGCCACGCTATCGCCAGCGCCTGCAACAGGTGGTGGCGGACGACTATCAGGGGTTTGCCCTGCGTTAGGTCTATCCCAGTGCCTAGCCCAGCACGTCCCCCAGGGGCGTTTGCCCGCTGCCCCGGGGCAGGGGTTGTTGCTGGCTTTCGTGGGGGGCCCAGCCGGTCAGGGTGATGATCTGAAATGTTGCCGGGATGCGGTCGTCATCGTCGCCGTAATTTTGATGATAGTGTCGGGCGGCAGCTTCAATCACCGCGCGGGGGGTGAAATGCCGTTGTCGTTCGGCCACGGCATTGCCTTCGCCCAGGCCCCGCAGCTCCGCCATCATGGCGAAGGGATTGGCATAGGACAGCACGATCTGATCGGTATCCACCACCGGCAGGGCGAAGCCTGCCCGCTGCATTAAGGCACCTGCATCATGAGGATCAACGAAGGGGGAGACGCGGGGGGAAGCACCGCCCTTGGCCGCTATTTCACCGGCCATAAGCGATTGCCGCAATTCATCCAAAGTCCCGCCGCCCAGCATGGCGCACAGAAACAGGCCATCAGGCTTCAGGGCCCGGCGGATCTGGCTGAATGCGCCCGGCAGATCATTGACCCAGTGCAATGACAGATTGGAGATGATCAGATCGAACTGGCCATCGGCAAACGGCAACACTTCCTCGTCCACCGCTAGGCGAATACCTTCGGCCTGGCCCAGCATGGCCGGGGACAGATCACATTGCACCAATTCTTCGATACCGCCTCGGCCCGCAAGGACGGAGGCCAATTGCCCGCCATGACAGCCCAGGTCCAGGGCCATTGGGAAGTCTCGTTTAATGTCTAACAGACAATCGCCGAGGCGGTCGGCGACTTCACGCAACAGAAAATCATAAGCTTCAAGCCTGGGTGCTGCCCGGTCCCGATGGTGTCGCACGGCCAGGCGATCAAATACTTGCGGAACCCCCGGCACGTCTCTATACCGCCGCCGCGCCGCCATCCACCGGCAGGATAACACCGGTGATCCAGCGCGCCTCGTCCGAAACCAGGAACAAGGCGGCGCGCGCCACCTCGATGGGCATGCCGTGGCCCAGGGGGGTGGCCTGGGCCAGGGGATGGGCGGCCACATCCCCCATCATGCGCTGCACCCGTTCCGATGCCACGACGCCAGGGGCCACGGCGTTGACGCGGATTCTGTGCTCCGCCAATTCCTGGGCCAGGGATTTGGTCAGGGTCAGGACGCCGCCCTTGGCGGCTGTGTAGGCGTCGGCACCTTGGGTTGCCTTCATGGCACGGATGGAGGTGGTGTTGAGGATCGCACCGCCGCCCCGTTCGATCAGATGGGGAATGGCAAAGCGGCAGGTCAGGAAACTGCCGTAGAGATCAACCCCCATGGTGCGCCAGAATTCTTCCAGGGGAATATCGGTGACTTTGCCGTCATCCTGGGTGGCACCACCGGCATTGTTATAGACAATATCCAGGCCACCAAAAGCCGCGACGCACTGGGTCACGGCAGCTTGCGCATCATCGGGTTCAGCGATATCCGTGGCCACAAACATGGCCCGGCCGCCCTTGGCCTCAATCTCGGCCACAACGTCCGAGCCTGCCTCCACATCCCGGTCGGCAACCAAAACGGCAGCGCCCTCTTCGGCAAACAATAATGCAGAGGCGCGCCCGATACCCCAGGCAGCGCCGGTGATCAATGCGACCTTATCCTCAAGACGTGCCATAATGCATACCTGTCTAATCCGCCCATATCCGTAATGGAGCATTACAGTGCGATGGTAGAAATGCCAATGGCGAAAATCCGCAAACAGTTCGCCAATAGCGTCAGTGGCGGGGCCGGCGTGATGCTTGATGCGCTGTTGCCGCCGCAATGCCTTTGCTGCGGCACGATGGTTGATCGCCAGGGCAACCTGTGTGCCGAATGCTGGTCTGGCATGGTCTTTTTGGAAGCCCCCTGTTGCCATGTCTGCGGCTTCCCCTTTCCCCATGATGAGGGGGCGGGCGTATTGTGCGCTGAATGCACCCGCCAACAACCCGATTATGACCGGGCCCGTGCCGTATTCGCCTATGACGATAACAGCCGACAACTGCTATTGCGTCTGAAACATGGCGACCGCCTGGACGGCGTTCCGGCCTTTGGTCAATGGTTGGCCAGGGCGGGGACGGCGTTTTGGCCGGATACGGATTTGGTACTGCCCATCCCCCTGCATCCCTGGCGGCTGGTGCGCCGGCGCTACAACCAGGCGGCTTTGTTGGCTAGGGCGGTATCTCGCTTCTGTGATTTGCCCAGCCCGCCGAATTTGCTACAACGGAGCCGGTCAACGATCAGCCAGGGCGGACTTACCCGTAGGGGACGGGCCCGCAATGTCCGCGGCGCCTTTGCTGTTCGAAAGTCCGGGACCGGTATCCTGGCAGGCGCTCACATTGTTTTGATTGATGATGTGTTCACCACGGGGGCCACGGTATCGGCCTGTGCCAGATTGTTAAAGCGCCATGGTGCGGCACGGGTGGATGTACTGACCATGGCGCGGGTTTTATAGATTTTAATTAGTGGGAAGATTGGGGAAATGAGTATGCCGGAGATTACGATCTACACGACGGGCTTTTGCCCATTTTGCTATCACGCGAAAAAACTTTTGGACAGTAAAGGCGCCAATTATGACGAGATTGACGTCAATAGTGTGCCCGGTGCCCGAAATGAGATGATGCAACGATCCATGGGTGGAAGCACGGTGCCGCAAATCTTTATCGGCGAACATCATGTGGGCGGTTGTGACGAACTGTATGCCCTGGAACAACAGCAGAAGCTGGACCCGCTATTGAGTGCAACCGGCTAACACAACCGGTTAATGCAAATAAGGATTGGGACGATGAGCGAATTTACCGCCGCCTGCGTACAGATAAATGCCTCCAACGATCTGGATGAAAATATTGCCACTCTGGGCCGGATGATCCGGGAAGCGCGGGCGGGAGGGGCTGATTTCATCACCACACCCGAATGCGCCGCGATGATTGAGGTGGGCCGGGAGAATATTCGCGCCAAGGCTTTCACCGAAGATGCCCACCCGGCCTTGGACGCCTTTCGTGGCTGGGCTGTGGAAACCGGGGCGTGGCTGTTGGCAGGGTCTCTCTCCGTTTTAGTGGAGGGGGAGGAGCGTTTGGCCAATCGCCAATACCTGATCGACCCCGCCGGAAATATCGCGGCCAGCTATGACAAAATCCATATGTTCGACGTCGACCTGCCCAATGGCAAAAGTTTGCGTGAATCGAACAACTATCGCCCCGGCAAGGATGCGTTTGTGACCCCCCTTCCCTGGTGTCAGCTTGGCCTAAGCATCTGCTATGATCTCCGGTTCCCTCATTTGTACCGGGACCTGGCCAAGGCGGGCGCGGATGTCCTGGTAATACCATCGGCCTTTATGCAGGTCACAGGAGAGGCCCATTGGCATGTATTAATGCGGGCCCGGGCCATTGAAACCGGTTGCTATGTCATTGCGGCGGCCCAGTGCGGTGAACATGTGGCCGGCCGCCTCAGCTATGGCCATTCCCTGATTGTCGCCCCGTGGGGTGAAATCCTATCCGATGGCGGCAAGTCGGAAGGCGTCACCATGGCACAGATTGATCAGGCTGCCGTACATAAAGCCAGGGGACACATCCCAGCCCTGAAACATGATCGGGACTATCAACTAAATATAGAAAAAAGAAAAATTTCCACTGCAGCAGAGTAAAAATATATATTTTTATCTTCTTTAAATAGAAATCAAGCAGCAAACGATAACATGTTGGAGCTATATCTACTCCTATTATAAATATTAGAGAAAACTATTCTTTTCTGATTTACAAATTTGCACAGGACATAAGTCATTTCGCGCATTATTGTAGACTATTTCATTTAATAACTACGAACAGCTCCCGTGTTGTGCCAGTATTACTTGGCAAATTTCGGGAACCTGGCTGAACATGACAACGTCGTTGAATCTAGCGAATTATCTTGACGATCTGAACAGTGCTGCAAGCGCTGAGGATTGCATGACCGCGACGCGTCAGTGTGTTGGTGAGCTTGGGTTTGAAAATGTTGTTTTCATCTATACCAAAAAGCCACGAAATTCGAACGAAAATTTGCCCCCCCATCTACGACATTCCTCTATCCCCGTTGCCTGGGAAGAGCGGTATCGCGAGATGGAATATCAAAATCAGTGTCCAATTTATCGCGAGACATTGCGCGGCGGCACGTTGCCGTTAGTCTGGCAGCAGGTTTGGGAACGGACAGAAAAAAACCCGATGCAAAAGCGCATGGTGGACGAGGCAGCCAGCTTTGGCGTGGTGCATGGCGTCGGCATTCCTATTAAGGATCGGAACGGAGACTATTGCAGCATCGGCATCTCTACCGGACAGCCGGGGCTGGAAATTACACGTATTATCGAGGCCAACCTGGCCCACCTTTTCCTATTAGCCCATCACCTGAACGCCACCATGGTTGAGCGTTATGTTGGGCAGGTCGCAGATCACAAGCTCAACCCATTGACGAATAGAGAGCGGGACTGCCTCCACTGGGTCTCTATCGGGAAGAGCACATGGGAAATATCCGAGATCCATGGCATCAGTGAAAACACCGTGAAATTTCACCTGCGCAATATCCTGAACAAGTTGGACGTCAACACCCGGGCCGCGGCGGTGGCAAAAGGCTTTCGAATGGGCCTGTTAAGCTACTAACCGGCAACTTTTTGCAGGGCAAATCCTTCATAACCATTGGCTGAAACCTCATCGCACCTGTCACGATATGCCGGTGCGCCCCCGGCATACAGCAAGAAGGTGCGCCGGTCCTTACCGGGTATGTTGCTGTTGATGCCCATGAACCACGAATCGACCTTGGTAAACAGCAGCTCGGCCGCGGTTTCGTAGACATGTTCGGTCCAGGCGTCCTCCGCCTCCAAAGTCGCGGCGATGCGCGTGATACCATTGGCTTGAATATAACCAAACAGCTCCGCCACCCATTCCACGTTCTGTTCGATGCAACGGGGAATATTGCAAAAGGTCGCCGCATTATGCGGGCCCACCAAAGTCAGTAGATTTGGGAACCCTTCGATCTGAAGGCCCAAATAGGTTCGGGGTCCGTTGGCCCACTTATCCTTCAGCTTCCGGCCGCCCTCACCACGAATATCGATGCGGTCAAAAGCCCCGGTAACCGCATCAAACCCAGTGGCATAAATGATCATATCGAATTCGTATTCACCGTTCGCTGTCCGCAGACCTTTGGGGGTGATTTCCTCTATCGCGCCCTCGTTCAGGTCAACAAGCTCCACGTTATCTTGGTTATAGACCTCGTAGTATCTGGTTTCCAACGGCACACGGCGGGTGCCGAAACCATGGTCGGTGGGGATCAGTTTCTCGGCTATTGCAGGATCATTGACCCTGGACCGGATTTTTTTCTTGATGAAGTCACTGACGGCGGTGTTGGCGGCCTCGTCCGTGAACATATCGCGGAAGTTTCCCATCCAGATGCCAAAGCCAGGTTCGCTATACAGCTTCTCTAAAAACGCCTCGCGTTCTTCAGCCGAAACCTCCAGGGCATTGCGGTGATCCGCCTTATGGATAAAGCCGCCGTGTGAGGCGCGGCACCTGGCGAAAGTTTCAGGATAGCCGGCTCTGATCTTGGGCTGCTCCTCTGCCGTAATGGGGGAATTATGTAGCGGTGCGCAATAATTGGGAGAGCGCTGAAAGACAGTGAGATGGCCAACGGTCTTGGCCACTTCCTGGATGGTTTGGACACCCGTGGCACCGGTGCCAATAACCGCGACCCGCTTGCCGGAAAAATCAACCGGTTCGTGAGGCCACAGGCCTGTGTGAAACGCTTCTCCCTGAAAGCTTTCCACCCCGGGAATATTTGGCATGGTCGGAGCGGACAAAGGCCCGATGGCCGAGATCAGGAACCGCGCACGGGCCCGCTCGCCACTCTCCAGCTCAAGCTCCCAGCAGGTTTCAGCTTCGTCATAGATCGCGGCCCTAACCCGCGCACCAAACTGAATATCCCGGTTAAGGTCAAACTTGTCGGCCACATAGTTGAGATAGCGCAGGGTCTCAGGCTGGGCGGAGAAATGCTCGCTCCATTCCCATTCATCCAATAGTTCCTCGGAAAATGAATAGCCATAGCTATAACTTTCCGAATCGAACCTCGCACCCGGATAACGGTTCCAATACCAGGTACCGCCAACGCCGGTACCTGCCTCAAACACGCGCACGGAAAGGCCGAGCTTTCTCAAAAGATGCAATTGATACATTCCCGACATACCGGCACCGATGATCATGACATCATACTGCGCCGCTGCCACAGACGCAGCGGTTCCATTTTCGTTTGCTTCAACTGACATTTACTCGACCACTTTCAAATTGATTTGGCATCCTTACGAACGATTATCTTTGTCGCCCGGATACGCTTCATCCGTCAAGCACGGTGGCGCAATTGCCGATCAATGGCGTTGATTTCGCCGCGTGGGAAATAATGGCCTTTAGCGCAACTTTATCGTGCCCACCCTAACGGGTAGGTGACCCCACGTCATGACTTTAGCATAATTGCACCAACAACACCGTGGCGCACGATCCGGGAAAATATGGCTGAACCTAATCTGGAGATACCAATGGCGCTGCATGAAATTGATACCACAGAGTTTGAGATGGATGATCTGGCAAACTTCAGCGTTGATGCGTCCAAGGAAACCTTGCAACAGATCGTCAGCCAATTTGCTGAGAAAATTCGCATCGCCGGTTATCAGGAACCGGCCCATTTCATGGAAATTGCTGCCCTGATCTTGCGAGAGCAAAAGCGGCGATAGATTGTCGGTTATTGTGCAGCTCGGCCCGTATTTAGATCCAGCAGCCGCTGTTTTAGATAAGCCACATGACGCGCCAGAAATTCTTCTCGCGACAGGTTGTAATAGCATACCGACCATTGGCGTAGCGTACGGTCATCCTCCCTATTAAAGCCGAACCGTTTGGTGATTTGTACGCTCGGCCCATCGAATTCTTTCGTGGCGGTATAAACGATATCAAAATCCCGCTCTAAAAATACGTACTCCAGGTTTCGTCGAATTATTTCCGATGCCAGACCTCCCGACCAATAGGGACGGTCCACCATGGTGGAAAGGTGGACGTCGTTGTCGAATTCTTCGATGTGGCGGAAGCCGCAATAGCCGACTAATAGTTCGGTCTGCCGGTCGAAGGCACCAAAAATACCAAAACCATGACGATCCCAATGTTTAGCGAATTCCTCGATACGCGCCAATGCGCGTTCCGTCCCTTCATCCGCTGTGCGGGCCGGTGGGTCAAAAGTTATGGTTTCGGTGACATTAGAATCCCGCATGGCCGTGCCCAAGGCCGGTGCATCGGTGGGCAACAGCGGGCGTAAAATGGCGCGGTCTGTTTCAAGTGCAGGTGATGACATAATATGTTATGCTCGCTTTAGATATATATTATATCATTATACGAACTTTAACGTGTATATCAACACATATCAGGAAGTTTCCCGTGAAAAACTTGGAAAAGCCATAGTCTTGGCGGGCCTAGCGGTGCGAGCGAAACAGAAGAGTCCTTCTGTTTGCTGTCTCGCGCACCACGATTCTTAAGAGTCTAGTGGTCTTTCGATCCTAGCGGATGGGAACCATCAAATAGAATCGGACCACTAGGCCCGCACTCGATTGACGAGGTCTGATGCTGGGCGACCGCATAAGCGGCAACAAGCTTTTGTTACTTGAGATTTTAATGGCGCAATTGTTCCAGATCAGGGCTAATCTGGGTGGATTGTTTAGGTAGTTTTGTATGATTGCTATTGGAAATCGGGCGTACCTTAATGAAAAGCCTTTCAAGCCGCTATTATTCGGGATACCGGACTGTTCCAGACCCCCTTGATCAGTATTTGCCCACTTTGGCGCAACCGGAATTTGAGGGCATCATCCAGGCAAGTATTGATCCCGGTAAAGTCATGCGCGACGACTTCATTTTGCCAGCGCATCAATGCATGTATCAATTTTGGCTGGACAACCTCGGCACGGCTGATTTGCCGCCCTCTGCAGCGATCGATCCCCTGTCCTTCGTAGATGCTGTTGGCTCTATCCACCTCGTCCAACCCAATGCGGATTTCTCTGACTTTAAATACCGGGTCTATGCGACTTCTGTGGCAGAGATCGGCAATCTGGATATGACAGGCAAATGGTTTAGCGAAAGCAAGGTTGGGAATTGGAGTTATTATCGCCGTCAACTCGCCGCAGCGGCCCGCATGCGGGCCCCGATCTATGCGGAAAACAACGCCTCTTATGACATATCCGTATTGATTAAATGGTGCCGCCTTCTCCTCCCCATGCAAGACGAAGATGGCAGGGTAAATCGAATTTTAGTCGCCATCGTCGGGGTGAACCGGGACGGTTAGGATAGAACGGCAATAGAGCATTTCCGATATTCATCGGGTCGCATGACGACCTCAAGCCGCGGGCGGTTTCAATATGGCGAAATCGACGGCGGGAAACGTCCGGGCGATGACCTGGCGGGATTTCCAGATGAAGCCATCGGCGGGATCCACCCAGTACAAATTCTCAAATTCCCAATTTAGCGTGCGGGCACTGTTTCGTTCGCGGATCAAAATAGTATCAAAATCCAGCTCGACGATATTGACCTTTTGCGGGCCGAGGCTTTCAAAGACGGAATCCACGACCAGGCCATAATGAGGCCCGACGTCGAGGTCGATGTAGCGGGTATGGCGCACAGGCGCGACCAATTTGTGCAACAGGCGGTCCACGGGGTCGATCTCATCAGACCGGGTATTCTTCAGGTTTTCCGGAAAACCAAAGGTTTTCACCACCCGCCCGCCCTGCAACGCCAGCACCGAACGATCGATGCCGGAGATCCAATGCTGTTCCTGCCCTTGGGTCCGGGCCAACAGCAACAAAGCCTGCGGACCTTTACCAATGCGGGCCAGCATGGAGGCGTAGGGCAGGCCGGCAACGGTTTTACGCTGTAGGGGTATGTCGGGAGAACCGAGGATTTGAGCCTTCGCCACTTCGTAGGCATTGCCGACGATGGGTGATGTGACACAACCCGATAGCCCCGCCATCACAGTCGAGGCACCGCCCAAAATAACGGCCCGGCGGCTCAGCCCCGTTGTGGTGAATTTTTCAGGCATGGTTGATCATATCCAGATCCACCTTGTTAAGACTTACCTTTGATTTTAGCCCAACTGTCGCGCAAACCAAGGGCGCGATTAAAAACCAGTGCGTCTTCCTTCGAAGAAAGATCGGCGCAGAAATAACCCATCCGCTCAAACTGTACGGTTTGTCCCACCGAAAGCTCCGCCAATGCAGGCTCCAACCAGACCTGGGGCAGAACCTCCAGCGAATTGGGATTTATATCGTCCAGGAAATCATCGCCACCCGGTACTTCTTCGCTGTTGAACAGGCTCTCGTACAGACGGACTTCCGATGGCACGGCATGCTGGGCGGAAACCCAATGAATAGTGCCCTTGACCTTACGGCCATCGGGGGCATTGCCACCCTTTGTTTCGGGATCATAGCTACAGCGCAGCTCCACCACCTCACCGCTTGCGTCCTTGATTACTTCATTGCAGGTGATGAAATAGGCATAGCGCAGGCGCACTTCACGACCCGGGCCAAGGCGGAAGAATTTCCGGGGCGGGTCCTCCATGAAGTCATCCCGCTCCACATAAATCTCCCGGCCAAAGGGGATTTCACGTGTGCCCATGTCCGGATTGCCTGGATGGTTCTGGGCCACCAACGCCTCTGACTTCCCCTCAGGATAATTCTCGATCACCACCTTCAGGGGGCGCAACACGGCCATGCGCCGGGGTGCCGCCACATTCAGCTGTTCGCGAATGCAATGTTCCAGCATGGCCATTTCAACCTGGCCGTCGTTCCTGGTGATGGCCAGGCGGGAGATGAAATCACGCACTGCGGCCGCCGGCACCCCACGCCGGCGCATCCCCGACACGGTGGGCATGCGGGGATCATCCCAGCCATCCACCCGGCCCTCATCCACCAACTGGGTCAGGCGGCGTTTGGATAGCACGGTGTGGGAGAGGTTGAGGCGGGAAAATTCATACTGCTTCGGCTGGCTGGGGACAGCGATATTTTCCAGCAACCATTCATACAGCGGGCGATGGTCGGCGAATTCCAATGTACATAATGAATGGGTGATGGCCTCAATCGCGTCCGATTGTCCATGCGCGAAATCATAGTTGGGATAGATGCACCAAGCCGTGCCCGTGCGGGGGTGCGCGCTATGCAGGATACGATAGAGCACCGGGTCGCGCATATTCATATTGCCCGATGCCATGTCGATCTTGGCACGCAGAACACGGGCCCCATCGGGGAACTCCCCTGCCTTCATACGGCGGAACAGATCCAGGTTCTCAGCCACGTCCCGGTCACGAAAGGGGCTGTTGCGACCGGCTTCTGTCACCGTGCCCCGATAGGCCCGCATCTCGTCCACAGGCAGATCATCCACATAGGCCTTGCCCGCCTCGATCAAGCCTTCGGCCCAGGCAAATAGCTGAGCAAAATAGTCAGAGGCATAATGCAGATGGTCGCCCCAATCAAAACCCAGCCAGCGTACGTCGCGCTGGATCGCCTCGATAAATTCCTGTTCCTCTTTGGCCGGGTTGGTATCGTCAAAGCGCAGGTGGCAGCGGCCATCAAACTCCTGCGCGATGCCGAAATTCAGGCAGATGGATTTGGCGTGACCCAGGTGCAGATAGCCGTTCGGTTCGGGCGGGAAGCGCGTCACCACGCCGCCATGACGCCCCGCCGCCAGATCCGCGCGCACGATGTCGCGAATAAAGTCGGTGGGCGCACCGTTGCCATCAGCCTCGCCCGTATCGTTGTCCACAACGTCGCTCATAACTTGCCGCCTGAATTTGGAAGATATTGGCCTCTTCTGACAGAAAGTACCCGCCCTGCCAAGTAACCTTGTGGACGCCGCCCCATCGGTAGCGATAGTCTATGCATCTGAAAAAAGGAGAATTGTTCTATGAGTTGGATGGAAACCACCCGTGGCGTTGTCTACCCCTGGCATTGCGATCACCTGGGCCACATGAATGTACAGCATTATGTCGGACATTTTGACATCGCCGCCTTTCACTTCCTGGTCGAATTGGGCTTTAAGGCAGACGGCAAACAGGACGAAGGCATATCATTGGTAGATGCCCAGCACACCATTCAGTTCAAGAATGAACAGCGCCTGGGCGCGCTATTCAAAATCGAAAGCGCGCTGTTGAGGGTCGGCACCAAATCCGTCACCATGATGCACCGCCTGCGCAACATCGAAACCAAAGAGATTGGTGCGACCACGGAAATCGTTTGCGTCTGCTTTGACCTGGCCGCCCGCGCGTCCATTCCCATTCCCGACGACGTGCGGGAAAAGCTGCAGGCTTTCGTGATGGACCCGGACGAGGATTGATAGGCCGAACCTCTTCCACTCGTTCGCGCTATCCAACCGCCGCCACATCACCGACGCTGATCAGTCCCGGCGTACCCACATCGGCATAGATGCCAAGGTTCTGTTTGGTGTTGCGGACCAGAGTGCGCATGATCTGGCTGGCGCGGGGCAGGTCGGCGTGTTCGCGGGTGGTCATGACACAGCGCACGGTTTCCCATTCCACGTTGATGCGCACATCGCCAATGCTGAGAACCTGGTCAAGCCAATCAAACTCTACCGGTGCCGCCAGGTCGCCATCGTCGGCAAGCAGAATATTCGGTCGGAAACGGCGGACGTCGATCTGCGCCTCGGGCAACAGGCCGGCCAGATAGCGCAGGGATGCTTCCGTCATCACATGCAAAGCGAAGGCATCGAAGTAGGTGCCCGGCGCTGTGTTGTAATCACGAAATACCGCCAATGCCGACAACACCCTTGGCCTGTCTGTGCTGAAGTCGGAAAAAGGCTCATCGTCCAGCAAGCCAAGGCGGCGGCGTCTTTCCGGCTCTGCCGCATCGCCATCCCCATCGCCATCCATGGACCGGCGGCGATAATGATCCTCTGCTGCCGCCGGCTGCAACGGCTCCAGGGTCACCTTCTGCCCTAGGACTTCCGACAAAATATTGTGCACGCGCCCATCGTCCGTATTGATCTCGTCCCCGCCGGGCAAGGTGATTTGGGCATGGGGCACCAGGCCGGCATCGGTACCATCGAGATAGCGCGCGGCGCATTGCATCAACGGGGCGATATTCTTGGCCCCACGAATATTGCCGCTGGCCGTATCCCGCACGGCCCAGCCACGGTCATACTGCACGCCGTTGCCCGTGACCTCCGCTGCGTCCAAACGCTCCCCTTGCATGGACTTCACCGGGTAGCGCCAGATCTCGCTTACTGAAAATGCCGTCATGGGTTTCTCCCATAGTGTAGGGTGACGTCTAACAACGTAATTATAGGGAAGAATGGCATGTCAGAAAACATGGACTGGACGGAAACCCGCGCCAAGGTCAAAAGCTTCATTGAAGATGTGGTCTATCCCCTTGAAAACGGTTTCGACAAGGACACGGCGGAAAGTCAGGCAGCGTTGAAGGCGGTGCAGCAACAGGCCAAGGATGCGGGCCTGTGGGCCCTGGGCCACCCAAAGGACATTGGCGGCCAGGGCATGCCGTTCATGGATTATGTGCATGTCAACGAGGTTATTGGCCGCTCCCATCTGGGCTCTGACGCGGTGGGGGCCAATACCTTGCAGGATTCCATCATGCTGCGCCTGTATGCCTCGCCGGAATGGAAAAAGAACTATATGGAGCCGTTGATCGCGGGCGAATTCCGCCAAAGTTTCGCCATGACGGAGCCGGAGGTGGCCTCATCTGACCCCACCGGCATCGAGACCTCCGCCGTACAGGACGGCAATCATTGGGTCATCAACGGCCATAAATGGTTCACCTCCGGCGCCGACAGGGCGAAATACACCACCGTCATGGTCAGGACAGAACCAGACGCGCCGGATCATGAGGCGTTTTCCATGATCATCGTGCCGACGGATAATCCCGGCTACAACATACAGCGGGACATTCGCACCATGGGCATGCTGGGCGGGCATATGGAGGTGAAGTACGAAAACTGCCGGGTGCCCGCGACCAATATGCTGGGCGAACGCGGCGAAGGCTTCAAAGTGGCGCAGGAACGCCTGGGCCCGGGCCGTATTTTCCATTGCATGCGCTGGCTGGGACAGGCCCAGCGCGCCTTCGATATTATGTGTGAGCGTTTGAACAGCCGGATGATCCGGGACGAGAAACTGGGCGATAAGCAGCTGATGCAGGCCATGGTGTTCGAAAGTGCGGCGGAAATCCAACAAAGCCGCCTGATGACCCTGGATGCCGCGCGAAAAATGGACGCAGGCGATCAGGCGCGGGTGGAGATATCCCTGATCAAGGTGACCGGCGCGCGCATGCTGCACAACGTCATCGACCGGGCCATCCAGGTGCTGGGTGCTCGTGGCGTCACCGACGACACGCCCCTGGAACGCATGTACCGCCAGGCCCGCTTTGCCCGCCTGGTGGATGGTGCCGACGAAGTCCACATCTACCGCACCGGCCGCCGCATCCTCCGCGCCTTCGAACGCGGCGAGGGTTATGATTTCGGCGAAAGAGAGGGCGAAGTTGCCCACCGTTCGTTGCGGGGAGAATCGTAGGATTGGGGCTAGTGTCTGAATTTTATTGACTAAGTGCGCGGCGATAGGTTGAGAGAATTTTCCAGCATTCTTCATTCTCAATATATTGACGCTGGCGAACCATATCGAAACTCATTGTCTGACCACCCTTCCTAGGACTCAGAAATGGCCGCATTGCTTTCCTGATGTTTTCCTGGTTCGGAGCAGACTCCTTGAACACCGTGGCAAATATACGATCGACCTTGCTACCATTGTTTGGAATTAAGATTTCCATATTGTCTGGTAGAAAGCCAAAACCAAGAAAAACAACAGTCTCTGCATTACTGACTTCAGCCTTGACGGCATCCATCTTCCCTTCATCTCGCTGTTCGGTGAACGTATTGATCATGCTTGATACTTCAATTAGACGTTCCCCACCAATAGCCTCTCCAAAATTCACACCGTGCCGATTGTTTGGAATTGGTAAATCGCCTACTTGCCCATACGGATGTATGATTTTCAATTTTTCATAAACTAATTGTCGTGCATCTCCAATATTCACTTGGTAATGCTGAGATATTGAGTAAGCTAAAAAATGCTCAATACATCGGTCATAGTTGAAGCAAACGATAGACAGATTATCGAACAAGGTATCGATGCGATCAACACGCACACCTTCGAAAAGCATTTTCGAGAACGGCACGAACCAAGGCTCAAACTCCTTTTTTAGCTTAAGCCGAGCATTCCTATCATCAGAGTCTACATATATGTCGCTTTTCCGCTCTTCTTCCAATATGAACAACGTAATCGCGCACTTTCCACAGAATGCGACAAGCTCATCGGTATGATGAGTATCAATAAACTGATCTATAGAATTGGCAAATCCATGTGCGTGATGGATTTTTCTAGCCGCGTCGATAACAGCATTCATACCAACATTATTGTCGCCATAGTGCTGCATCCAAGCATTGAACAGCACCCGATTTCCAGACGTTGGCCTGTTAAAGTGTTCAATTCGATAGTCCAAATCTCCGGCAATAGTTTCCAGCAAGGTGTCGCCAAGCGGAAGGCCGACCTCGTAGCTAGCACCCGCCCCTATTACGAATAATGTTTTAGTATTGAACATCTATCCCAGTGCTCCTATCGGGTATTAGGCGGCGATAAATCCAACTATATTTACCCACCTAAAAGATGGGTAATGATTTTATATTTACCACCTTAACTATAGCGTTAGTGCGGATCAAATCGCTAGCGGTCTCAATGTCCGGGGCCAGCACGCGGTCTGCACCCAATGCTGCAACGTCCTCTCGTAAACGGGCGATGACGGCAGATAACGCCTCGCTGGTCTTCAGCGGCGCGCGGAATTCTACGCCTTGGGCGGCGACCAATAGCTCTACGCCGATGATATTGCCGAGGTTTTCTGCCATGGGCAGGAGGCGGCGGGCGGCGTGTGCGGCCATGGAGACGTGGTCTTCCTGATTGGCGGATGTGGGGGTGGAGTCTACCGAACAAGGTGCTGCCATCTGTTTGTTTTCAGCCATCAGGGCCGCCGTGGTGACTTCGGCGATCATGAAACCGGAGTTCAGCCCTGGGTTGGGCGATAGGAAGGCGGGCAGGCCGAAGCTCATGGCCGGGTCCACCAACAGGGCTACGCGGCGTTGGGCGATGGCACCTATTTCGGCGATGGCCAGGGCGATTTGGTCGGCGGCCAATGCCACCGGTTCGGCGTGAAAATTGCCGCCAGAGACGATGCTGCCGTCTGCGGTGAAAACCAGGGGGTTGTCGGTGACGGCGTTGGCCTCCACCGCCAACGTATTGGCGGTAAAGCGCAGGACGTCCAGGCAGGCCCCCATGACTTGCGGTTGGCAGCGGATGCAATAGGGGTCCTGGACCCGTTCGTCATCGTCGCGATGGGCCGCACGAATTTCCGAACCGTCTATCAACGCGCGCAGGGCCAGGCCCACATCTATCTGCCCCTGATGGCCGCGCAGGGCCTGGACTTCCGGCCTGAAGGGCGCGGCTGAGCCCATGATGGCGTCCGTCGATAGCGCACCGGTGACGATGGCACCAAGGGCACAGCGCCAGGTTTCGAACAGGCCCGCCAGGGCCAGGGCGGTGGAGACCTGCGTGCCGTTGATCAGGGCCAGGCCCTCCTTCGGGCCCAGGACGATAGGCTGCAAACCTGCAGCTGCCAGCGCTGCCGCACCTGTCATTAACTGGCCCTGATAGCTCGCCTCCCCCTCCCCCAACATGGGCGCGGTCATATGGGCCAGGGGGGCCAGATCCCCCGATGCGCCGACAGAGCCCTGGCCGGGGATCACCGGAGTGACGCCCTTGGCCAGCATGTCGGTTAACAGATCGATCACCTCCCATCGCACACCGGAGGCCCCCCGCCCCAGGGACAGCAGCTTTAACGCCATGATCAGACGCACAATATTCCGGGGCAACGGCGCACCGACACCGCAACAATGAGAGAGGATGAGATTGCGTTGCAGCTGGACCGTATCGCCCGGCGCAATGGTGGTGTTGGCCAATTTGCCGAAGCCTGTGTTGATGCCATAGACCGGTTCGCCGAGCTTCGCTGCCTTGGCGATCACCGCCGCCGCCGCCTCAACCCCCGGCCTGCAGGCGGGGTCCAGGGTAATGGCCGGGCTGTCCCAATACAGGACCTCCAGCTGCGCCAGGGTGACGCTGCCGGGCGCAAGGGCCAAAAGATTCGTGGTCATTACATCCCCCATGGATTGGTTGCAGATAGTTGCAAATCAGCCTACGAATTATGACAGGTTTTATCACCAAGAACATATCGGGGGAGCACGACATGGCCGGAAGCTCACGCATCGACAACACCCGCAACATCAAAGCACCACGGGGTACCGAACTCACCGCGAAAAGCTGGCTGACGGAAGCCCCCCTGCGGATGTTAATGAACAACCTGGATGGGGAGGTGGCGGAAAACCCACAGGAGCTGGTGGTCTATGGCGGCATCGGGCGGGCGGCGCGGAACTGGCAGGCTTATGACCAGATCATCGCCGGCCTGACCACCCTGGAAGCGGATGAAACCATGCTGGTGCAATCGGGCAAGCCGGTGGCCGTGTTGCGTACCCACGCGGACGCACCAAGGGTGCTGATCGCCAATTCCAACCTCGTGCCGGAATGGGCCAATTGGGATCATTTTAACGAGCTGGATAAGATTGGCTTAATGATGTACGGCCAGATGACGGCTGGTTCCTGGATCTATATCGGCAGCCAGGGCATTGTTCAGGGCACATATGAAACCTTTGTCGAGGTAGGCCGCCAGCATTACGACGGCGATTTGTCGGGGCGCTGGATCTTAACGGGCGGCCTGGGCGGTATGGGCGGGGCCCAGCCCCTGGCAGCGACCATGGCCGGGGCATCTTTGTTGGCCGTGGAATGCCAACCCTCCCGCATCGATGCCCGCCTGCAAAGCGGCTATCTGGATCAACGCGCCGACAGCCTGGATGAGGCGCTGGCCATGATCGAGGCATCCTGCGTGGCGAAGACGCCAACCTCTGTGGGTCTGTTGGGCAATGCGGCTGAAATCTTCCCCGAACTGGTCGCCCGAGATATCCGCCCCGATATCGTGACCGATCAAACTTCGGCCCATGATCCCTTCAACGGCTACCTGCCGGCTGGGTGGAGCCTGGAAGATTGGCAAACCGCCAAAGAACGTGACCCAAAATCGGTGGAGGCCGCAGCCATGGCATCCATGGCCGAGCAGGTCCGTGCCATGTTGGCGTTCCATGCACGCGGCGTGCCGACATTGGATTACGGCAACAACATCCGGCAGATGGCCAAGGATATCGGGGTGGAGAACGCCTTTGATTTCCCCGGCTTCGTGCCGGCCTATATCCGGCCCCTGTTCTGCCGCGGCGTTGGGCCCTTTCGTTGGGTGGCGCTATCGGGTGATCCGGAAGACATCTACAAGACCGACGCCAAGGTGAAGGAATTGATGCCCGATGATCATCATCTGCACAATTGGCTGGATATGGCGCGGGAGCGGATACAGTTTCAGGGCCTGCCATCGCGCATCTGCTGGGTCGGCCTGGGGGATCGTCACCGCCTGGGTCTGGCCTTCAACGAAATGGTCGCCAGCGGCGAACTCGCCGCCCCCGTCGTGATTGGCCGGGACCATCTGGATTCAGGTTCCGTCGCCTCCCCCAATAGAGAGACCGAGGCGATGAAGGACGGCTCCGATGCGGTATCGGACTGGCCGCTATTGAACGCCCTGGTCAATTGCGCATCGGGTGCCACCTGGGTCTCCATCCATCATGGCGGCGGGGTCGGCATGGGCTATTCCCAGCACGCGGGCATGGTCATCGTCTGCGACGGCACGGATGATGCCGCCCGGCGCATCGAACGCGTGTTGTGGAATGATCCCGCCACAGGCGTGGTCCGCCACGCGGATGCGGGCTATGGCAGCGCCATAGACTGCGCCAAGGAATTCGGCCTGAACATGCCGTCCCTCGAATAACACTCTCTTCTTGGGCTTTATGGGGACACAATACTTATATCGGATTGTTTGAATTCAGGTGTTCGATATAAGTATTGTGTCCCCATAAAGGCGCTATCGAGCGGCTGTCAAAGGCTCGAATAGCATCGAGCCGCATTGTCTGCTTATGGATTAGCCCGTCATTGACGCGCGGCGTTCCCGTTTGCGCTGGTGGGGGTCCAAAGTGGCCTTGCGCAGGCGGATGTGGTTGGGCGTCACCTCAACCACCTCATCATCGCCAATATAGGCGATGGCCTCTTCCAGGGTCATCCGCCTCGGCGTGGTCAGACGGATCGCATCATCTTTGCCGGAGGCACGAATATTGGTCAGCTGTTTCGCCTTGAGGGGATTAACCTCCAGATCCGACGGTTTGGCGTTCTCACCGATTACCATGCCCGCATAGACCTGTTCGCCACCGCCAATGAATAAGATGCCGCGATCTTCCAGATGCCACAGGGCGAACGCCACCGAGGCACCATCCTGGGCAGATACGATGGCACCGCGATTGCGGCCGCTGATGGGCCCCTTGTAGGGCGCATAGCTGTGATAGATGCGGTTCATCAGGCCGGTACCCCGGGTATCTGTTAAAAACTCGCCGTGATAACCGATCAGACCCCGGGATGGTGCCAGGAAGGTGATGCGCGTGCGGCCAATACCGAAGGGCCGCATATCCGTCATCTCACCTTTGCGCCCGGCCATCTTTTCGACCACGGTTCCGGTGAATTCGTCATCCACATCGATGAAGACTTCCTCAATCGGCTCCTGACGCTGGCCGGTTTTGGGGTCGGAGCGGTACAGTACTTTTGGCCGCCCAATCGTTAGCTCAAACCCTTCACGGCGCATGGTTTCGATCAACACGCCTAATTGCAATTCACCCCGGCCCGCCACTTCGAAGGCGTCTTTGTCACCGGTCTCGGAGATCTTGATGGCCACGTTGCCTTCTGACTCTGACATCAGGCGGTCCCGAATGACCCGGCTTTGCACTTTTTTGCCGTCACGCCCGGCCAGGGGGGAATCATTGATGGAAAAGCGCATGGACAAGGTTGGCGGATCGATGGGCGGGGCCACCAAAGGCACCGTCACCGACGGATCGGCAATGGTGTCGGCAACTGTCGCGGTCTGCAACCCGGCAATCGCAATAATGTCGCCTGCTTCAACAGAGTCCACCGACACCCGGTCCAATCCGCGGAAGGCCAGCAATTTGGTTGCGCGCGCCAATTCCACGACACTGCCGTCGTCGCGCATAGCACGAATGGCACCGTTCTGGCTCAAACGTCCAGATTCAACGCGACCCGTCAGCACCCGGCCCAAATAAGGGTCGGCATCAAGCAACGTTGCGATCATGGAGAAGGGTGCATCAAAATCCACCGTCGGTGCGGGCACATGACGCAACAACAATTCAAACAACGGTGTCAGATCGCCGCCGCCTGCTGCGGGGTCATCACTGGCCCAACCGTCACGGCCCACCGCATACAGATAAGGGAAGTCGAGCTGATCATCATTCGCCTCCAACGCGGTGAACAGATCAAAAACCTCGTTCAGCACTTCGTCGGGACGGGCGTCACCACGGTCGATCTTATTGATCACCACGATAGGGCACAGGCCCAGGGCCAGGGCCTTGCCGGTGACGAATTTCGTTTGCGGCATGGGGCCTTCAGCGGCATCCACCAAAAGGACGACGCCATCGACCATTTTCAAAATCCGCTCCACCTCGCCCCCGAAATCCGCATGGCCCGGGGTATCAACGATATTGATGCGGGTATCCTGCCATTCGATGGAGGTACATTTGGACAAAATCGTAATGCCCCGCTCCTTCTCCAGATCATTGGAATCCATGGCCCGTTCGGCAACCAGTTGGTTATCGCGGAAGGTACCGGATTGGCGGAACATGGCATCAACCATGGTGGTCTTACCGTGGTCGACATGGGCAATGATAGCGATGTTACGAAGCGTCATGGCTTAGGTCACGATCTCATATATATATCAGGGGTGGGCCAGGCAATTTGGTCAAAGCATCTGGCGCGGCGGAGACATACACCGCTTCGGGGCCAAATGTCCAGTGTTCTCCGTCACACGGCTGCGCTTTCTTTTTGCCTTGCTACAGGTAGCGAGCCCCCTATGATCGCGACTTCACAGCGGGGGGAGCCGCCACGGCGGCTGAGAGGTTCCTTTAAGTTGGACGACCCCTTGAACCTGATCCGGATCGTACCGGCGGAGGGACGCGTCTAATGCCTGCCAAGAACCTTGAACCCAGCAACGAATTGCCCAGCGTCGGTATTACCCTTCGGGGCGGGAATTTGAGTTTCGCAGACAAGCCGATTTTCAAAGATCTTGACCTGGACCTGCCTGCGGGGCGGACCACATGTTTGTTGGGGCCATCCGGTGTGGGAAAGTCATCCCTGCTGCGTTTGATGGCGGGTATCTCGCCAGAGGCCACAGCCCGGGTATTGTCCGCTGATGACGGTGGCACCATCACAGGCCGCATCGCCTATATGGATCAACGGGATTTATTGCTGCCCTGGCTGAATGTGCTGGACAACATCACCCTGGGTGCCCGCCTGCGGGGCGAAGCAGCGGACCGCCACCGCGCCATGGCCTTGTTGCGTCATGTTGGCCTGGATGATGTTGCAACCGCAAGACCGGCGGCACTTTCAGGCGGTATGCGCCAACGCGCCGCCCTGGCCCGGACCTTGATGGAAGACCAACCCGTGGTGCTGATGGACGAGCCGTTCTCGGCCGTGGATGCCCTGACCCGGCTGCGATTACAGGACCTGGCGGCGGAATTACTGGTCGGTCGGACAATTCTGCTGGTTACCCACGATCCGTTGGAGGCTTTGCGCCTGGGCCATCAAATCCTTGTTCTCAGCGGTGAACCGGCCTCGTTGGGACCGGCCTTGGAACCCGAAAGTCTGCCGCCACGCCCCGCGGACGATCCCGCCCTGCATAGCCTGGCCGCCGGTATTCTGCGTGAACTGGCTGGATGAGGCCCATGCCAGAAGCAGCAAGGCAAATCATATGGCGGTCGCTGATATCTTTCGGCGGGTTTCTCGCCGTCTGGCAAGCCCTGGTATGGATCACCGAGGTTGAACCATTTATTTTGCCCGGGCCCTTGCTGGTCGCGAAAAGCCTGGCGGGGCATCTGGAACTGATCGGGGGGCATGCTGCAATTACCGCTCTTGAGATTGTCCTGGGCCTATTATGCGGCAGCGGCCTTGGCATCTTAAGCGCAATTAGTTTGAGCTGGTTTCCCAATTTGCGCCGCTGGTTGCTGCCCATCTTGGTGGTGACCCAGGCGATCCCGGTTTTTGCCCTGGCCCCCGTTCTTGTTTTATGGCTGGGCTATGGCCTGGCATCAAAAGTCATGATGGCCAGCCTGATCATATTTTTTCCTGTCACGGCTGCTTTTCTGGACGGCTTGCGCCGGACTGAAACCGGCTGGTTGGATCTTGCCCATACCATGACGGCAGCAAACCCGGGCGCAGGCAGATGGGCCATTCTGCGCCACATCCGTATACCCGCCGCCCTACCCGCCCTGGCATCAGGCTTGCGGGTAGCGGCTGCCGTCGCCCCCATTGGGGCAGTGGTGGGGGAATGGGTCGGATCATCGGCGGGCCTGGGATATTTGATGCTGCACGCCAACGGACGCATGCAGATCGACTTATTGTTCGCCGCCCTGTTCGTCCTGGCAGCCATAGCAGTCGCGATTTACTTCACTTTGGATTGGTTATTGCGGCGCTTGCTGCCGTGGCAGCCGGATAACTAACGCACATAAAGGAACTATCAATGATTCGACATATGGCAGCTTTTTTTCTATTGGCGACTTTCTGTTTTGCGGCCTTGCCTGCCCAGGCTGCGGACAAATTAACGGTCATGCTGGATTGGTTCGTTAATCCGGACCACGCCACGTTGATGATTGCTCAGGAGAAAGGCTTTTTCGCGCAGGCCGGGCTTGAGGTGGAAATGATTGCACCCGCCGACCCGAACGACCCGCCCAAAATGGTGGCGGCAGGTAAGGCTGATCTGGCCATATCCTATCAACCACAGTTGCATGTTCAAGTTGACCAGGGTCTGCCCTTGCGCCGAATTGCGACTTTAGTTTCCACGCCGTTGAACAGCCTGGTGGTTCTGGCGAAAGGTCCAATCAAATCAATCGCCGACCTGAAAGGCAAAAAGATCGGCTTTTCAGTTGGTGGTTTTGAAGATGCGCTTTTGTCCGCCATGCTGGGCCGCGTCGGTTTAACCCTAAAAGACGTGACCCTTATCAACGTCAATTTCTCGCTCTCACCGGCATTGATATCCGGTCAGGTCGATGCGGTAATTGGTGCCTTTCGTAATTTTGAATTGAACCAGATGGATATTGTCAAACATCCTGGCCGCGCATTTTATGTGGAAGAAGAAGGCGTCCCCGCCTATGACGAATTGATCGTCGTGGCCAATGCAAAAAAACTGGATGATCCCCGCCTGCGCCGCTTTGTAAATGCCTTGGAGAACGCGGCGCAATTTTTGGTCAACCACCCCAAAGAAGGTTGGGCGATGTTCATCAAGGGGCGCAAAAATCTAAACGATGAATTAAACAAACGGGCCTTTCGCGACACCTTGCCACGGTTCGCCTTGCGACCAGCTGCCTTGGATCACGGACGCTATCGCCGCATGGCGCAATTCCTCAAAGATCAGGGTCTGATCAAGACAGTCCGCCCGGTCCAGGATTATGCGGTCGAATTGAAATAGGGTGCAGCCAAGTCGCAAATCCTTAGAGACGACTTTGAGAGGGCTGTTGGTTAGACGAATACGATCTCGGCGACCAACGGCCCTTTCGGTCCATTGCCAATGCGGACCTGTAACGCCTGTCCCGGAAGCAGATCGTCCGAGCCGAAACGCCGCAAGGTTTCAATATGGATAAAGATGTCATCGGTCCCTTCACCACGGGTGACGAAGCCATAGCCTTTGACCCGATTGAACCATTTGACAGATGCATCAACAAATTCGCCCTCGGCCTCAACCACTGTCCCGCGGGCTTCCGCCGCAAAGGGCGCTGGTCTGGGCGGTGGCATCAGGGCGTTGCTGTTGTCCGCTGAAATAACCCGGGTCGCTTGCAAGCCACGTTCTCGTTGCGCGACCTCGCAAACAACGATTGTACCTTCATAAATATTTTCCAATCCCGCATCGCGCAGGACGGATTTATGGATCAGCACGTCGCCGCTGTCGTCCTGCGGTACAAAAAAGCCATAGCCCTTGACCGCATCGAACCACTTAACAGTTCCATTCTTAGTATCAGTTACCAGGTCCGCGTCTGGGTCCGCGCCTGGATCCGCGCCTGGATCCGCGCCTGGATCCGCGTTTGTATCCCCGTCCGCATGCTGCTCTACATTCAGCTGCTCTATATTGTCAATGCTATCGCCTGGGCTATTGTCTGCGCCATCACGGTCCGCGTCATCCGTAGGGACATCGCCATCAACATTTGGGTCTTTCATTTTTAATGCCATTACACTCGCTTCCCCTTGCGAGTACTCGCCAAAAACAGCCGACTACTCACTTTCCAATTACGAGTTAACCAAAGCTTAACATACTACACTACCCGTCATTAGCAAGTGTTGGCAAGGCTCAAAGTAATGTTCTCATTACACATAGTACAAAATAATTGTTCTTCCACCGGCGACAAAAATGCGCTTTTCCGCTGGCGTTGATGATGCTTGCCATACTAATCTTTGCGAAATCGAATCTTTAAAACAATAATTTTCGCGGAACAGGGTCACGGTGGCAGGGCGTAATACGGATAGCGATGGTGATGATGCTAGCGGCGGCCCCGGCTACCAGACACCGGGCTATCGACCAATTGTCCATGGCGCTGGTTTATGCTTGGCTTTGATTGCCGCCTGGCTTTTGTTTTCCGGATATTTCCAGCCATTACTGTTGGGCCTGGGCGCGGCCTCGGTCATATTTTGCCTTTGGATTGCTATGCGCATGGACCTTCTTGATCATGAAGGGGTACCGTTACAAATCACTTGGTCGGCTCTGCTTTACATGCCCTGGCTGTTTTTGGAAATCATCAAGGCCAACATTGATGTGGCAAAGCATGTGTTGGCCCCCACCTTACGAATAGCACCAAGCCTGTTCGATGCTCCCATAAGCCAAAAAACAGATCTGGGACAAACCCTTTACGCCAATTCCATTACCTTGACCCCAGGTACGGTGTCCGTTGATCTGGAACCTGGGGTTATTCGGGTGCATGCCCTTCACCCCGGTGCTGCGAGTGGTGTTCTTGAAGGGGAAATGGATAAACGTGTGACGGCAGTAGAGGGCGATGTCTGATGTTTACCATTACCGCCTTTGCCATTCTGGTCGCCCTGGGCATCGCCCTGGCCAGGGCCTTTGCCGGCCCCACCGTGTTTGATCGCATTCTGGCGGTGAATTCCGTGGGCACCAAAACCGTTCTGTTGATCGCCGTGCTTGGCTTTCTGACAGACCGGCCGGAATTTCTTGATATTGCCATTGTATACGCCTTGATCAACTTCATTGGCGTGGTCGCTGTCTTGAAATATGTCAAATATGGCGACGTTGCCCACCCTGGTGAAGATGGGAGTGCCGGATAGTGGCAATGGTGCTGGATGTTCTTAGCTGGGTGCTGTTGTTGGCCGGTGCGGCCTTTGTTGTGATCGGTGCATTCGGCATGTGGCGGCTGCCGGATTTTTATACCCGCCTGCATCCCGCCGGGTTGACCGATACCATGGGCGCCGGTTTGATCCTGTTGGGCCTGTTGCTACAGTCCGAGGCGGGGCTGGTCGCCATAAAATTGCTGATCATCGCGGTTTTTCTGCTGTTCACCTCACCCACAACAGGCCATGCCACGGCACGGGCCGCCCTGGCTGCGGGTTTGCGCCCCTGGCAAGCGAAAGAAAACCGGAAAGAGCAGGGTGAGACATGATCATTGCCCTGATCGATATAGCACTTCTCACCTTCATGGGCGCGACCGCCATCGCCATATTGCGTCTGCGCAGCCTGTTCGCCGTTGTCATGCTTTCAGGCATCTACAGCCTTTTGGCGGCCTCCATGTTTGTCACTTTGGATGCGGTTGATGTGGCTTTCACAGAGGCGGCGGTGGGCGCGGGGATATCGACCGTGTTGATGATCGCCGTTCTGGCCCTGACGGGAGAGCGGGAACGCACCCCCAGCCACACACCGTTGGTGCCATTGATCGTGGTCGGCCTGACCGGTGCAGCCTTGATCTATGCCACCTTCGATATGCCGGCATTTGGTGATGCCAACGCACCGGCAAATCTGCATGTGGCGCCGCGCTACCTCAACGACAGCTTTGGCGAAGTTGGCCTGCCCAACGTGGTGACATCTGTCCTGGCCAGCTATCGCGGTTATGACACGCTGGGTGAAGTGACGGTGATTTTCACTGCTGCCGTCGCCGTTATGTTATTGTTGGGCGGGCGCAAGGGCGACGATGCGGGCATCAAGAATGAACCGGAAGCGGACGCAGAAGCCAACGAGGGTGCGGACGCGGATAGTGACCCAAAATCCGGTGGGGGGGGCACCGCATGAGGCACCATCGCGTCCTCCGCGTTATCTCCAAGCTGTTGATCCCTTTCATCATGCTGTTCGCACTGTACGTACAATTCCATGGTGACTTTGGCCCGGGCGGCGGTTTTCAGGCCGGCGTCATTATGGCCTCTGCCTTTATTCTGTACGGCCTGATCTTCGGTTTGGAGAATGCCCGCAAGGTGGCCCCGCCCGGTGTTATTACCATGCTGGTAGCGGCAGGTGTCTTAATCTACGCGGGCACGGGTTATGCAGGTCTGTTAAAGGGCGGCAATTTCCTTGACTACAATGTCTTGGCCGCAACCCCGGTGGGGGGGCAGCATTTGGGCATCCTGATCATTGAATTCGGTGTCGGGACTACGGTGGCGGCGGCCATGATTACGATCTTTTTCCTGTTTGCCGGACGGGAACGCTAGATGCTGCAGGCTATTCTGGATCACTACAATTACTGGATTGCCATCCTGTTGATGATGATCGGCCTGTATACCGTTGTGGCGCGGGGCAACCTGGTCAAAAAACTGGTCGGCCTGAACATCTTTCAGACCTCGGTCTTTCTGCTCTACATCACCATGGGCAAAGTTACGGGCGGCACGGCACCAATTTTAGATGATCGCTTCACTGTCTATTCCAACCCTCTCCCCCATGTGCTGATCCTGACCGCCATTGTGGTCGGGGTTGCCACGACGGCTTTGGGTTTGGCCCTGGTTGTACGCATCCGGGAAAGTTACGGCACGATTGAGGAAGACGAGCTGGATTTGCTGGACGGTGAGACGTGAGCACCATGGCCGCGAACCTGATCCCGCATTTGCCGGCGCTTCAGGTCATTATTCCCCTGGTCGCGGCACCATTGTGTCTATTGGCGGGCCGGACCGGATTTGCCTGGGTGATCGCCTTCATAGCGTCTGTCGCGGCCACGATAACAGCGGCGGCCCTGGCCTATTTGACCTATCACGACGGCACGATTAGTTACCACATGGGCGGCTGGGCCCCGCCCTGGGGCATTGAATATGTGGTGGATACCGCCAATGCCTTTATTCTATTGCTGGTATCGTCCATCGCCACCATGGTGTTGATCTATAGCCCCGCCTCCGTGGCCAAGGAAATCCGGCCCGGCCGCGGGCATCTCTATTATTGCATGTACATATTATGCCTGACTGGTTTGCTGGGCATCGCGATTACCGGTGATGCCTTCAACGTCTTTGTGTTTTTGGAGGTTTCGTCTCTGTCCAGTTATGCCCTGATCGCCATGGGTGGGCAGCGAAAAGCATTGACGGCGGCCTTTCAGTATCTGGTCATGGGCACCATCGGGGCGACGTTCTTTTTGATCGGCGTCGGGCTGCTGTACATGATGACCGGCACTCTGAACATGGCTGATCTGGCCAAACGCATTCCGGAAATTCAGGACAGCCGGCCCGTCCTGGCAGCCTTCGCGTTTATCACCGTGGGCCTGGCCCTGAAAGCGGCATTGTTTCCCCTGCATTTATGGCTGCCTAACGCCTATGCCTATGCGCCATCCGGCGTCTCGGCCTTTATGGCGGCAACGGCCACGAAGGTATCGCTCTACGTTCTTCTCCGCTTTACCTTCACTATCTTTGGGGCGGAATTTGCCTTTGGCAACCTACCCCTCAGCTGGGTGCTTCTGGTACCCGCCGTTATTGCCATGTTCGCCGGTTCCTTTTCGGCCATGTTCCAGCGGGATATCAAGCGGATGCTGGCCTATTCCTCCGTGGCACAGATCGGTTATATCACTCTGGCCATCAGCCTGGGCACCAATGCAGGCGTCATGGCCGCGTTGGTTCATATCTTTAACCACGGCCTGATGAAGGCGGCATTGTTCTGCGCCATGGGTTGTATTTTTTACCGCATCGGCTCCACCCGGATCGATCAGATGGCAGGCCTGGGACGGCAGATGCCCTGGACATTTGCTGCCATTGTGGCAGGCGGGCTTAGCCTTTTAGGCGTGCCCCTGACTGCCGGCTTCATCTCCAAATGGTATCTGGTGCAAGCGGCCATGCAGTCGGGTCTTTGGATATTGGTGGTCTTGATCGCGGTCTCTTCCATGCTGGCCCTGGTTTATGTCTGGCGCTTGGTGGAGGCCTTGTATTTCAAGGAGCCTAACCCGGGCCGGGAAACGGTGGCGGAAGCGCCGATGTCCATGTTGGTGCCGACCTTGTTGTTGGCGGGTGCGAATATCTATTTCGGAATTGACACCCGTGTACCCGTGGCCATGGCCGAAAATGCCGCTAATCTGTTGATGCAGGGGCTGGGCCAATGATACCGGGTATCCTGATCATACTGGCCATCTGCCTGCCGTTGTTTGCCGCCCTGTCCATTTGGATCGTTGGTAAACATCCGAACCAGCGGGAAGCCATTACCCTGGTCACCGCCGTCGCGCTATTGCTGGTGGTGCTCTCCATTCTACCTTTGGTGCTGGCCGGATTGCCCGTGCGCCTGGACTTGATCGCGCCCGTGGATGGCCTGAATATCGCCTTTGCCGTGGAACCCCTGGGCATGATTTTTGCCTGCGTGGCCTCGTTTCTGTGGATCGTCAGTTCGGTCTTTTCCATCGGCTATATGCGCGGCAATAACGAACCACGCCAGACCCGGTTCTATATCTGCTTCGCCATTGCCATCGCGGCCACCATCGCCCTGGCATTCGCGGAGAACCTATTCACCCTGTTCATCTTTTATGAAGTTTTGACCCTGTCCACCTATCCCCTGGTGACCCATCACAAGAATGATGAGGCGAAAAAGGCGGGCCGGACCTATCTGGGCATTCTGCTGGGCAGCTCTGTCGTTTTGTTGTTACCCGCCATCATCGCGACCTGGGTTCTGACCGGCAGCGTCACCTTCACACCAGGTGGGCTTATGGCGGGCAAGGTGGAGCCTGTTATTGGCGGCATCTTGTTACTGTTGTTCCTCTATGGCATTGGCAAGGCGGCCTTGATGCCCATGCACCGTTGGTTGCCCGCCGCCATGGTCGCCCCCACACCGGTAAGCGCGTTGTTGCATGCGGTCGCCGTTGTCAAGGCGGGCGTCTTCACGGTGGTGAAGGTTACCGTCTATATCTTCGGCATCGATTATTTACGGGAACTGGCCCTGGCGGATATCGCGCTGTATCTGGCTGGCTTTACCATCCTCATGGCATCGATCATCGCGCTGCGCCAGGACAATTTAAAACGCCGCCTGGCCTATTCCACGGTCAGCCAACTGTCATACGTTATCCTGGCCGCCTTGATCCTTTCCCCCCTCTCTACCATGGGCGCTGCCTTGCACGTGGCCGTGCATGCGTTCGGTAAGATCACCTTGTTCATGGCGGCGGGTGCCATCTACACGGCCGCCCACAAGACGAAAGTGTCGGAGCTGGATGGCATCGGCC
>JABJKS010000086.1 GCA_018660265.1 Rhodospirillaceae bacterium
AGGCGGCAAGAGCCGCCGAATGAACCCCGAACGTCAATCCCTAACACCTCTAAAAATTAGCCGCTGAAAACCGCCGTTGATCCGGCTGAAGCCGTGTGCTCAGATCAAAGCTGATCGCGATCATGAATAATGTGGGCTAGGCCTTTTTCAGCAGACTGCTAAAGGCCTTTTATCGAGAGGCCGCAGGTGCCCAGCCTGGGCAAAATTCCGGCAAAGAAATGAATGACTGGTTTTATGGCGGCACCGCTGCCGGTAAGGCCATGTACGCCCTATGGCCCATCGCAAATGCGCTGGCCAAGGATCTGGATGACGGCTTTATGAAAACCTTCGCCAACCTGCTACTGATCCCGGCTTCACAGAAATACCGGGCCGAGAAGAAAGAGGCTTAGATATGACAACCAAACTGGCAATTCTGGATGACTATCAACGCGTGGCCCTGGAGATGGCGGATTGGTCCGGCCTGCCGGGCGAGGTTGATATCACGGTCTTTGCTGATAACGAGGCGGATTTGGACAAGGTTGCCGCCCGCCTGGCCCCTTTTGAGGTGCTGGCCGCGATGCGGGAGCGCACGCCCTTTCCCCGCGCCCTTTTCGAAAAGCTGCCAAACCTGAAATTGCTGGTAACGACAGGTATGCGTAACGGTGCCATCGATATGGCCGCTGCCGCCGACCATAATGTCACGGTCTGCGGCACCGCCGGCAGCACGGAAGCCACAGTGGAGATGATTTGGGCTTTGATCCAGGCGGTTGTACGTCAGATCCCCCAGGAAGACAAAGCCACGCGCATGGGCAAATGGCAAACATCGGTCGGCTGGAACCTTGCCGGGCGCACTATAGGTTTGGTCGGCCTGGGCCGTTTAGGTGCCCGCACCGCTGCCATCGCCAATTTCTTTAACATGCGGGTCATTGCATGGTCCGAAAACTTAACGGCAGAACGTGCCAGGGAATGTGGCGCGGAGCGTGTTTCGAAGGCGGAATTGTTTAGCCAGGCGGACGTGGTTTCCATTCATTTGATTTTGTCGAAACGCAGCCGCGGCCTGATCGGAGCCGATGATCTGGCCTTGATGAAGCCCGATGCCTATTTGGTCAACACATCCCGTGGGCCTATTGTCGATGAGAATGCCATGTTGGAGGTCCTGGAGGCGGGGCGTATCGGCGGTGCCGCTCTGGATGTCTACGACCTTGAGCCCCTGCCTACGGATCATCCCCTGTTGCGCCTGGAGAACGTCATAATTTCACCGCACATGGCCTACGTCACGGCGGAAAATATGACGCAATTCCATGTCGAGACAGTGGAAGACATCGCCGCCTGGCTGAAGGGAGAGCCCATCAGGGTCCTCACATCGTGAATGCCAACCGGCAATAGAGGCGGAAAAATTACCAGGTAATGTCGGAGAAATCCGCCACACCGGCACCAAGGTCGATACCTTCCAACCGGTTCATTGGGCCGGCCTGCGCCGTCTGCACCTGTTGCAAATCCAACGGGCTGTTCAGAACAGCAACGTGAGTAATTAATTGCGCCGGTGTTGGACCGGCAAACGGGAAAGTAACGCACTCCAACAAGGTCGGCAGGTCGGAGCCGTAGGAAAGATTTATGACATTTACCTGTCCGCAGGGATGTTCAACCATGCGGTCAAAGGCGGTTTGCAACGGCCCCACAGCCTGTTCACCGACCCAGCTGTCCAGTGATTTTCCAGTCAATTCCTGGCCGAAATAGGTCTGCAGTTCTGTCCCCGCCAAACGGTAGCGGTAGGTCCCATCCGCCTGCCGCTCCCGCAGAATTATACGCGGCAGCAGGGATGGGATAGCGGCCGGGTCAAAGGCATTGCGCATGGGACAGCCATTCTGTCGCGGCAACGCCAATATATAGTCTGCGAATTGCTTCGACTGTTCATGGCAATAGGAAACGCCACCAGCCACGTTGCCGCCGTCTCGTTCCGACATTATTCCCTCATTATTTTACCCCACAGACGACCATCTGCCGGGACGTTCATAAATATCAAAAAATTATGTAATTCAAGATTAAATTATCGTTAAACAAGACTAAACACTCCATAATACAGTATACATTAATATAAATGATACAAATCTCTCGAAATTGTAATGTTTCTTGGTTTTTTCTATTATGGAAAACTATTTCGTTAAGGTATTATTTTTCCGATTTTTCCCGCAGGCTCTACGTGCGGTATGAATATTTACAGCGCGGCAATTGTGCTATCATAGCCACAGCTTTTACGATCAACGCACAGAGAAAGAAATTTTATGGGAAAATTGCAGATTTTCGGCTCCACTCGATCACGGGCCATGCGCAATATTTGGTTAGCGGAAGAATTGGGGCTGGATTACGATCAACGGCTAAAGGACGAGGCTGGACTGGATTATTTGAGCGTCAACCCATCGGGCAAGGTTCCAAGCATCGATGACGATGGCCTGGTCATCAGCGAGTCCATGGCTATCAACATGTATTTGGCCAAAAAACATGGCGGTGAACTGGCCCCAAAGGATCTGGCTGAGGATGCTGCCATGTTGCAATGGACCTTCTGGGCCATGACCGAAGTGGAAAGCAATGCCCTGACAATCCTGTTCAACCGGGCCCTAAAGCCGGAAGACGAGCGGGACAATGCCAAGGCCGATCAGTGTGAAGCAGATTTGCAGAAACCATTAGGCGTTCTGAATGACGCCTTGGCCAGTCGTCAATGGCTGGTGGGAGAGCGCTTTACGGTCGCCGATCTGAATGCCTCGGCCGTCTTCAGCTGGGTGAAAATGGGCCGGGTCAACCTGGAAGCATTTCCCCATATTGCAGACTGGATGGGCCGCTGTTTGGGGCGCCCCACCCTGGTGAAACTACTAAAAGGCTGAACACAGGAACCCTATCACCATGGATTTTGCCTTACAGGACAAGGTTGCCCTGATCACCGGCGGCAGCCGGGGCATTGGCCGATCGATCGGCTTGTCGTTGGCCGCACAAGGGGTTCATATTGCCTTGTGCGGGCGAACCTTGGAAACGTTGGAGCAGACCGCAGATGACATCCGCGCCCTGGGTGTTAAGGCCTGGCCCATCATCACCGACGTCAGCAAATTGGAAGATATCCAGCGCTTTGTGGCTGACGCTGCCCAGGCCGCAGGGGCCGTCGATATTCTGGTCAACAATGCCGTGACCTCGCAAAGCGCGCCGTTCGATGAACAATCTGACGAGGATTGGCGCTATCACATCGACGTCAAGTTGATGGCCTATATCCGCAGTGCCCGCGAGGTTTTACCGCATATGCGGGCGCGCGGTGGTGGACGCATTATCAACATCGGCGGCATGACGGCGCGGATCACGGCACCATTGCGGGTGACCAACGGTATCGTCAATGCCGGCGTTGCTAATTTCACCAAACAGTTCGCCAACCATGTGGCCGGTGACAACATTACCGTCAACTGCATCCATCCCGGCACCACGGCCACGGATAGAATGCTGCAAGGCTTTGCCCGCCAGGCACAAGATGCAAATGTCAGCATCGAGGAAATAGCCGCCCGGCAGACTGCGAATATTCCCCTGGGCCGGCTGATCACGCCGGAAGACATCGCCGCCGCCGCCCTGTTCTTTTGCTCGCCCCTCGCCAGTATGGTGACCGGGCAATCAATCGCCGTCGATGGCGGCTCCGCCGCAGCCGTGAACTACTAGAGCATGTCGCGGCCAATCGGAACCATTTGACCGCGACGTGCTCTAAACGCTATTTGTCGTCTCTGGGCAGAACGGCTGCGGCCTGCTATGAAGCGGGCATGACCGCAGGGGAAAATAATCGCGATTTGGCTGCGATGTCGGAACGGCTACTGACCCGGCGGGCGGAGCTGCGCGCTTTGTCCGACAGTGCCCGGGACAGCCGTAAGCCGGTGGAGCTGGACCAAAGCAAGGTTGGCCGCCTATCCCGTATGGATGCCATGCAGGACCAGGCCATGGCCCAAGAATCCGAACGCCGCCGCAAGGGTGAATTGCTGCGGATCGGGGCGGCCCTGGAACGCATCAAAAGCGACGATTATGGCTATTGCGTCAGTTGCGATGAGGACATCGCCCAGGCCCGTCTGGACCTGGACCCGGCCGTGGCAACCTGTATCAACTGCGCCAGTCGCAGCAAAAGCTGACGCAGCGGTATCGATCATTTATGGGATATCTTCGGTTTCTATATAAGAACAAGCGGTTCTTGAGTTTTGGCATCCTGATCGCCTTTTTTTCCGCCTTTGGACAAACCTTTTTCATTGCTGTCTTCGGGCCGGACATCCGGGCAGAGTTCAACCTGAGCCATGGTGGCTTCGGCGGCTACTACGCCATCGGCACGGCGGCCAGCGGCATCTGTTTGATCTGGGCCGGCAAGTTGATCGATCGCTTTGATCTGCGCTGGGTCACTGTGGGGGTTTGCAGTGCCTTGATCCTGGCCTGTTTGAACATGTCCCTGGTCCCCGCCGCCTGGGCCCTGGCACCGGCCATTTTCGCCCTGCGTATTAGCGGCCAGGGTTTGATGAGCCATACGGCCATGACCAGCATGGGCCGCTATTTCGAGGCAGAACGGGGACGCGCGGTCTCTGTCGCAATTTTGGGTTTCCCCGCGGGCGTGGCCGTGTTCCCGGCCCTGGCTGTTTGGTTGACCACTATGTTGGGCTGGCGCAATGCCTGGGCTGCCGTCGCCGCCGCCCTGGCTGTCTTCCTGATCCCCCTGGCGCTTTGGCTGTTGCGGGGGCATGGCGCACGGCATCGCTATTTTCTGGCCCAGACCGCGGTCCCCGTAAAATCTGACAACCCCGACCCAACCAGCCATACCCAACCGGCCCAACCACGGCGGCAATGGACCCGAGCCGAAGTGCTGCGGGATCCACGGTTTTATCTGTTGTGTTTTGCCATTACCGCACCGTCATTCATCACCACGGGGCTGTTCTTTCACCAAGCCCACCTGGCCTTTAGCAAGGGTTGGACCCTGTCCTGGATGGCGTCCGCCTTCGTAGCCTATACAATTGGCGCCATCAGCTCCAACCTGGCCTTCGGCCCATTGATCGACCATTACGGCGCGCGCCGGTTGTTGCCCTATTATTTGTATCCTCTGGCGCTGGCCTCTTTGACGATCATTTTTCTTGATCATCCGCTCTCCGCCGTGCTGCTGACCCTGTTGCTGGGTCTAACTTCCGGTGGTGGGCAAACATTGGTCGGGGCCGCCTGGCCGGAGTTCTATGGCGTCATGCATCTGGGTGCGATCCGCGCCCTGGTCATGTCCACCTCGGTGGGGGCGTCGGCCCTGTCGCCATTTATGCTGGGCTGGTTGATCGATCAGGGCGTAAGCATGGAGACCATGGCCGTAGGCTTTCTGATTTATCTGGCCCTGGCCATCATCGGCGTCATGTTTGCCTTGGCAAAACCGGTGCCCGTACAATTCAGAGACCAGTAGATACGGAGAGATCACATGAAGGCGTATGCAGACGGTAAGATCCAAGTGCAACAACAGGGCCCGGTCACTACGGTCATCATCAATCGCCCGGAAGTCCGGAATGCCCTGGACAATGACGCCGCACGCGGCTTGGGCCGGGCCATGCGTGACTTTGATGCGGACGATAGCCAGGCCGTTGCCGTTCTGAGCGGTGCGGGCGGGGCCTTTTGCGCCGGGGCTGATTTGAAACAGGTCGCGGGCAGTTCCGACTATGTCGCCTGGGCCGGGGACCCGGATGGGCCCACCAACCCCACATTGTCAAAGCCGGTAATCGCCGCTGTTGAGGGCCATGCGGTTGCAGGCGGCCTGGGCATTGCCTTGTGGTGCGACATTCGTATCGTGGACGAGACGACGGTGTTCGGGGTTTTCTGCCGCCGCTGGGGTGTCCCCATGAGCGATGGCACGACCGTCCGTCTGCCCCGTTTGATCGGCGCGGCACGGGCCCTGGATATGTTGATCACCGGGCGCGGCGTGAACGCGGACGAGGCCATTGATTGGGGCCTGGCAACCCGCCGTGCTGCAAAGGGACAGACCCGACAAGTGGCAGAGGAACTGGCCCTGCAAATCGCCGGCTTCCCGCAAATCGCCATGCGCTCAGACCGCATGTCCGCCTATAAGCAGGCCGGGCAAACAATGGAGGACGCCGTGCGGACTGAGAAAGAGCTGTCCCAAGAGGCAAAGGCCATAGAAGCCAGCGAGGGCGCAGCGCGCTTTGCCACGGGCGCGGGGCGGCACGGCGAATTCAGCGAATGATCTTGCGAGCGGGCTAAACCGTACCCGCGCCAATTCGGGCGTGCACTTGTAGCTGCACCCTGTCGCCGTCAACCAAGTCCCTGTAAGCATCGCGCATGGCATCATCCAGGCGCTGATATTCAGTTTCACTCATGGTTTTAAGATTGTCGCCAATCCGCAGCGCCAACTGCGGCCGCCAGAAATTGCTCTCCAGATCAACCCGTGGGCTGAAACGCAACGGCTGTTCTTCAAACTCGGTAAAACCCGCCGCCGCGAACAGTTGGTTCAAGGCACCGTCTTCGCCCAGGCGCGTGGGCGTGAAGGCACCTTCATGAGGGTCGATCCCCGCGACCTCCTGCAATATCCGATCCACGATGATGAATTGGCTATTATCCGCCTTTGGGCCCCAGACCAAAAAGGCAGCCCGGCCACCGGGACGCAGCACGCGGCGGGCCTGGGCCAAGGCGCGCTCTGGCGATGGCGTATACATCAAACCCAAGCGGCAGGTCAGCGCATCAAAGCTGTCATCGGCAAAGGGCAGCTCCTCCATAGGCGTAACCTGAAACGCCATGTTCGCCACACCCTGTTCCCTGGCCCGGCGTTCCGTTCCGGCCAGCATTTCAGGCACCAGATCAGATGCCGTAACCTTGCCATCGGGCCCAACCAGGGCTGCCATGGATAACGCAGGTTCGCCGACGCCCGAGGCCAGATCCAACACCTGATGCCCTGGCTGAACGCCTGCGGCCGCCATCAAAGGTTCGTTCAGGCCCCTGGCCAGTTTTGCCAGATGATCCGCTTGCGCATTCCATTGACCGGCCCGCAAGGCCCAGTTTTCGCGGGTTTCCTGCTGTTGTTTCGCTGTGTCGGTTTCGTTCGTCATTTTGGAACTTGAACTCCCTTTACCTGATATCCTGTATTGCACGATAGCAGATAAAGGCTTGGACCGAACGTTTTCCCAAAAGCGGTCTCGTTAATCCTTTGGAAGGCAGCTGAGCTGCCCTGATGGCTCTCCCTCAACGATCACTCGGCCGCGACGTTCGAGTGCGCCCCCCAGCGGTAGACGAAGGTTTCCCCGTCCAGATCGATTTCCGGAAACTCGTTCTTCTCGCGCCAATAATCCTGGGTGTGTTGCCACTCCCGCTTGTCGCCCCGCTTGGGCAGGATTGACATGGCGCGTTTCAGATAGTTGGGATTGAAATTATCCTCTTCCATCCACTCCAACAGCGGCATGTCCTTGTCCTGGGCGCGCAATTCGGGTGCCACGCTTTTCGCCCCACTCTCATCCATGTGGTTCAGCAGGCGGCAGACGAATTCGGCGATCAGCTCGCTGCGCAAAGTCCAACTGGCCCGGAAGTAGCCGAACACCCAGGCCAGGTTGGGCACGCCCGTGAACATCATGCCGCGATAGTTAACCGTATCGTGGAAATCCAGCGGCTTGCCATCGATTGAAAAGGCGATATCGCCCATCATGTTCATGTTGAAACCAGTGGCGGTGACAACGATATCGGCTTCCAACTCCTCACCCGATTGCAACAGGATGCCTTTTTCGGTGAAGTGGTCGATATGATCCGTCACCACCGACGCCTTGCCGGATTTAATGCCCTGGAACAGATCGCCGTCGGGAACAAAGGCGATGCGCTGACGCCACGGCAGATAGCTGGGCGTAAAATGTTTATCGACGTCGTAGTCGGGACCCAGCAGTTCACGTACCGGGGCCAACAGGTCTTTCGTCACGGCCTCGGGATTGTCGAAGCACATGTCCGTGAAGGCGGCCTGATCGAACATAATTTTGCGCCGGGTGATGTCGTGGATCACGTCATCATCCACCTGCAGCTCGCGCAGGGTTTCGGTGATTTCGATGGCGTTGCGCCCAGGCCGGAAATAGGTCGGGGAGCGTTGCAGCATCGTCACATGCTTCGCCGTTGCTGCCATTGCGGGTATGACCGTCGCCGCCGTGGCACCGGAACCGATGACAAGGACCTCCTTGTCAGCATAATCCAGATCCGTGGGCCAGTTCTCGGGGTGTGCGATGATGCCTTTGTAGTCGTCCATACCTTCCCAGTCAGGGGTATAGCCCTCGTTATGGCGGTAGTAGCCTTGGCACATCCACAGAAAATTACAGGTAAAGCGAACGGTCTCGCCGGTCGCCCCGCGAATGGCCTCAACAGTCCAGAGGCTATCCGCGTAGGACCAGTCCGCCTTGAGGATCTTGTGGCCGTAACGGATGTACTGATCGAGATCATTTTCCTCAATCACATCGCCCATGTAGGCGAGAATTTCCTCCGCCGTCGCAATGGGTGGGCCGATCCAGGGCTTAAAGCTATAGCCGAAGGTGTGAAGATCACTATCGGAACGAATGCCGGGAGAGCGATGGGTCCACCAGGTGCCGCCGAAGCTCTCCTCTGCCTCCAGAATGACGAAGCGCTTGTCCGGGCACTGCTGGCCCAGGAAATAGGCCCCACCAATGCCGGAAATCCCCGCACCAACGATTACAACATCGTAATGCTCAGGTGCCGCTTGCCCCGCCTGTCGGCCCGGGTCTTTTGCCTTTGTTGTCTGCACCGTCATTGTTCTACATTCCCTAAGTTACACTTCACCACCGCGCAAATACGGACCGCCCCGTCGCACGTCAGCTATTGCTGCCAGAGTTATCTTATGATGCCATGATTTGTAGTTTCAACGCTACCCGACAAAATGACGCAGGTATAAAATTACGCTTATTTCCGGAATGGTTGCGATGTTAAGGTTCGTGGACCTATCACGCGGTTTCGGCCTTGAGTTCGTCAAGCTGCCGCCGCGCGCCGGCGATCATGCACGCGAGATCCGAGGTCAACATCACCATGTCGAAGCCGCGTTTCACGGCACCTGCGGCAAAGGCCGCGCCGGCGCAATGCATGACAGCCTTTATGCCGTGCTTATGGGCGGTCTCGAGGATCTTGTCGCAGGTGGCGAGATGGGTCGGGTCAGGGTTATCGGCGCGCGGGACCAAATCCAACGCGAACGACAGATCGGCCGGCCCGATGTAGACGGCGTCCAGGCCCGGCGTGGCGCAGATGGCGTCGAGGTTGGCGAGGCCCTGCTTGGTCTCGATCATGGCCATGACGACGATTTCGTCGTTGGCGTTCGCTTGGTAGTCGGCACCACCGTATTGTGCGGCACGGATCGGCCCGGACGAACGCATGCCGACGGGCGGGTAGCGGCAGGCCGCAACCGCTTGCGCTGCCTCCTCCGCCGTATTGACCAGGGGGACGATGATGGCGTAGGCGCCCAGATCCAAAGCCCGCATGATCGTCGCCGGCTCATTCCATGCAACGCGCACGACAGGGGTGGTATCTGTTTGCGATATCGCCTGCAACATGGGCCAGACGTCGCTCATTTCGGACGTGCCGTGCTGTAAGTCGACGCACAAGGCATCAAAGCCCTGGCGTGCCATGACCTCAGCCGTGAACCCATGAGACACGGAGAGCCAACCCAGGGTCACGTATTTACCGTCTTGCCACATCTGCTTGATCTTGTTTGGTCGCATCGTCAATTCTCCAGTGTTATTTATGTAGGGAAGCGCGGCCACTGGCGCTGAGGTCAGCACGCGGATAGCCAACCCGGCGATTGTTGCAGCTTGCCTTTTTATGGCAGTGGGGTCGACCCCCTATCAGCCCCCAATCGACCTACAGATGTCCGCATATGTCTGCAGATCCCCCGTGCAGAGCGCTGGCGCGTATCCGGGCAATTGTAACCCGTCACCACATCATCGGGCAAACGCCTTGGCCATCTCCCGTAGTTTGAATTTCTGTATTTTACCGCTGGGAGTGCGGGGCATATCGTCGATCACTTCCAGATGTTCGGGCCAATATTGCTTGGCCGTGCCCTTTTCATCGAGATAGCTAACCACGCCCGCCAGATCCAGGCTGCCGCCTGCCTGCAAGGTAACAAAGGCGCAACCCAACTCTCCCATACGGTCATCAGGGATGCCGACCACGGCCACTTCGGCAACGGCGGGGTGGCGATACAGCATATCCTCCACCTCCGCGACGGGGATGTTCTCTCCACCACGAATGATGATGTCCTTGGCCCGACCGGTAATGCGGATATAGCCATCGGCGTGCATGAAAGCGTTATCGCCGGTATCGAACCAACCGTCCGCATCGGTGCCATGGAGTTCGGGCTTTTTCAAATAACCAACGAACATGGGCTGGCCGCGTACTTTCAGAACACCCTCTTCACCTTGCGGCGCGGGGCTGCCATCGATGCGCTGGACCATCACCTCTGTATGGGGCAGCGGCCCACCGTCCGTGGTCCAGGACTTTTCGGGCGCATCATCGGGGCTGCACACGGTGGAAGCCGCGCATTCGGTCATGCCCCAGGCGGAAAGTACTTTGAACGTGAAATTCGCCGCCGCCTTTTGCACCAGGGCCGGCGGGATGGGCGCGCCGGCAGAGACAAAGGTGCGTAATTTGGAAAGATCGAAATCCTGCACATTCGGCATTTCAACCACATCACTTAAAAACGGCGTCGCTCCCATGGTGAAGGTGCTGCCGTGTTTCTGCATCAACTCCACCCCCACGGGTGCGCTCCACCGATCCAGCAGGACAACTTCGATGCCGAGCATAATGGGTGTGAGAATGGCGTAGAGAAAGCCGGTCTGATGGGCCAGGGGAGAGGCCATGAAAACACTGTCGTCGTCTCCCAAATCGTGATGGGCGATCCAGGTGGTCAGGGTGCTCAAAGTGCTGTTGGCGGTATGCATGACGCCTTTCGGCTGCCCTGTCGTGCCGGAGGTATAAATGATCTCGGTGACATCGTTGGGGTCCTGACGCCGGGCCGCCAGGATGGCATCGGCATCCGCTGCCTCTTCCAAGGGTTCGCGCAACAATGTTTCAAAAGCCTCCGCCCCCTCACCATTCACATAAAAGGCATGCTTCAGATGGGGCAGATCGCCGCGAATGCTATCGATCATGGGTTTGTAGGCGAAGCCGCGAAATTTGCTGGGCGCGATAACAACCTTGCTTTCCGCGAAAGCCAGCATGAAGTTTAATTCCCGCTCCCGGAAAATCGGCATCAGGGGATTGGTGATGGCCCCGATACGGGCGCAGGCCAGGTGCAGGACATTGAACTGCCACCAATTCGGCAGCTGGACCGCGACCACATCGCCGACACCGACGCCCAGATCGATCAGCGCCAGACCCAGGCGCCGTGATAACCGATCAATCTCGCCATAACTGAGCGAGGTACTTTGCCCCGTCTCGCCATTATAATCTGTGATCGCGGGGCGTTCGGGATCCCGGGCCAGCACATCATCGAGATAATCCAGAATAGTGCGATTAATCCAAACCCCCGACCGCACCAATTCATCGATGCGATCCTGTGGCAATGTCAGTCCAAGATCCATTTCGTCCTCCATAAGCCGCGACACTACAGCGCATAATTTTCATCAGTATAACTGCACTAGCGAATTTCAGGCCAGAACAACCATGCCAGCGCTAAAGCGACCAAGGCCTCCACACCCATAATCGTGATCGCGTTTACCGCCCCCAGCCAATCCGCCATCAGACCCAGATGGGCATAGCCGAGGGGGCCAAGGCCAATACACACAGCCAACACCCCCATAAGGCGGCTGCGTACTTCAGCGGGTGCCAGCAACAACATCCGCGTGGCCTGCATGGAGCCGAAACAACCCGCCCCCACGCCCGCCAGATACAACATTAATCCGGAAAACAGAGGTAACGGCGAAAGGGCAAAAATAATGGCGCAAACGGCGGCGAAGATCGCGCCGTAGAAATAGATCCGGCTATGGGCCGACGGCCGGGCCCATAAAGCAACGGCCATGGCACCGGAGAAGGAGCCGGTGCCTTCCACGCTCATTAACAAGCCGACGTTAAATGGGCCAAGTGCCAATACGTCCCGGCCAATCACGGCGATCATCGAGGTATAGGGAAAGACCCAGATGTTAAAGATCACGGTCACGATCAAGATGCCCAGAATAGCGCGGTCTTTGGCGGCATAGGCCAAACCTTCCTTCAAGGTGCGCCAGATTCCGACCGTTGAAGCCGCCTTCCCCGCGCCTTGCCTCGCCCCCTGCCCCGCCCCCTGCCTCAGAAGGGAAATCATCAGCAGGATTGCCAGGCCATATAGCACCGCGCCCAGCATCAATGCGCCTTGCAGGCCGGTGAAGGCCACCAATAGGCCGCCGGTAACAGGGCCCAAAGCCCGGGTCAAACTGTTGGTGGAGGCGTCCAGCCCCATGGCTGCCGCAGTGCGCTCCGTGCCCGCAATGGCACCCAGCAGGGTTCGCCGCGCCGGCATGTCGGTGGACCAATAGCAACCATTGATCAAAGCCCCGACGATAAGGTGCCAGATCTGCAAATAACCGGAATGGGCCAGCCACGCCAGCACCGTGGTCACCGACAGCAGGACCA
>JABJKS010000049.1 GCA_018660265.1 Rhodospirillaceae bacterium
AAGCCTGGCTATGACCCGGTTGAATTGTTCATGGACCCGGCGATCAAATTTCCAAAAGTTGCCATTGTCTGGCGTCTGATCAAAAAAAATCTTGGCTTCCGCACCTTGATGGACGTCATTCCACTGGACGCGGCGCTGGTGAAGGGGTCGCATGGACGACCTGCCGACAACGATCAGGACGGTGCCGTCTTTATTACGTCTGAGCCGGAATTCGCCAAAGATGGTCCTTTAGCGCCAGTCGCCGTCAAGGACATGATCCTGCGTCACGTATTTGATTGAGGCGCGTGAGGTGGCAATTGATGGACAAAACGCCACATTCATAGCTAAGCTGGTGAGCGGGGAAGCACATCAGAGATATTGGGGGAGATCATAATTTAATGGTTGAGGCACGGGATATGGGTGATCTTGAATCACAGCTACAGACGAACACTGATGTGTACATGCAGCAGTTTTCCGTGCCGTACGCCTACCCGGTTTATTTTACCCGGAATATGTTCGCCACCGACAACGAGATTTTTCTCCAGGCACTGAGCCGACTGGAGGCCAATCGCCGGCACCGATTTGTGGCCTTTATTGATGAAGGGGTAGCCAGCGCCCTGCCGGCCCTGGTCGATGACATCACATCCTACGTCCAGGCCAATGCGGAAATGATTAGTCTGGCAGCTGCACCGGAAATCATATTGGGCGGCGAAAATGTCAAGAACGACCCCGACCTCGTTGCCCGTCTACAAAAGAAGATGCTGGACCTGGGCATTGATCGTCACTCCTTTGTTGTTGCCATCGGGGGCGGCGCCTTTCTGGATATGATCGGCTATGTGGCGGCGACGACGCACCGGGGTCTGCGCATGATCCGGGTGCCGACGACGGTGCTGGCGCAAAACGATTCAGGTGTCGGCGTTAAGACCGGGATCAATGCCTGGGGCTCGAAAAACCTGCTGGGGTCTTTTGCGCCGCCGTTCGCGGTGATTAACGATTCCGCCTATCTCGCGACATTGAATGAACGGGATCGCCGGGCCGGCATGGCGGAAGCCGTCAAGGTTGCGTTGATTAGAGATGGTGGATTTTTTGCCGCTCTCGAAGCCAATGCCGACGCCTTGGCGGCGTTTGATCCTACGGCGGTAAATCATCTGATCCGCCGTTGCGCCGAATTGCACATGCATCAAATTGCCCATGGCGGCGATCCCTTCGAAGCGGGCAGTGCCCGGCCGCTGGACTATGGTCATTGGGCGGCCCACAAGCTGGAATCCATGACCGACCATGGTGTGCGCCATGGTGAAGCGGTCGCCATCGGCCTGGCTCTGGATACCCGATATAGTGTCGCCAAAGGGTTGTTGGCGCCAGGCAATGAAGAACGCGTCTGCGTGCTGTTGGAAAAATTGGGGTTCGAGCTGTGGCACCCGGCGCTTGAGATGCGTAACGGGGACGACAGCCTGACAGTTCTTGCGGGCCTGAGAGAGTTTCGTGAGCATCTTGGTGGTGAATTGACGATTACCTTGTTGACCGGCATCGGCACCGGCCATGAAGTCAACGAAATGGACGAGGCGGTTATTCTCGACAGTCTGGCCTGGCTCAAAAGCCGTGCAACGCTGCGATAGATTTCGGAACGAGGTTTGATGAATATTCAGGTTGCGTTGCGCCTTGGGCGGGTCTCGAATTTGCCAACCGTCTGGACCAATGTTCTCGCAGGTCTGACCCTTGCCGGTGCGGGCGCCTCCACCCCGCAGATCGCCGCCCTGATGCTATCGATGACATTATTTTACCTTGGCGGCATGTATCTAAACGATGCCTTTGACGCCAAGATCGATGCCGCCGAACGCCCGGAGCGGCCGATCCCTTCGGGCCAGGTGTCTGCCCGGACTGTATTCTATCTGGGTTTTGCCATGTTGGCATTGGGGATTGCCGGTTTGGCGTGCGCTGGCAAACAGCTACCAGACGGCACCGGCTGGGCACCGGCGATTGCCGGCGTGGCGCTGGCCGCGTGCATCATTTTTTACAACTGGAACCACAAGAATAATCCGCTGGGCCCTTTGGTCATGGGGGCCTGCCGCATGTTGATTTATGTTGCCGCCGGTCTGGTGATAACAACAGCATTGCCACAGGGTTTGTATTTCGGCGCGGGCGTATTGTTGTGTTACCTGATCGGTCTGACCTTTGCCGCCAAGCAGGAAAACCTCAACCAGATTACAAATTTATGGCCTCTGGTCTTGCTCGGTGTGCCTTTTGCCTATGTCGCGGGGGCGCTCGACGTCGATGGCGCTACCATGCTGATTTTGGCGGCCTTTCTGCTCTGGGTGTTGTATGCACTTTCGTTTTTGGTGTTTCCCTCCCGCATCAATGTGCCCCGGGCCGTGATCTCGCTGTTGGCGGGAATTTGCCTGCTCGACGCATTGTTGATTGCGGCCAGCGGCGAAACCAGCCTGGCCCTATTCGCCCTGCTTGGCTTCCCGCTGACACTTGCCTTTCAGCGCTGGATACCGGGAACCTGATCATATAAAGCGAAGTCATTTTTTGGCCGTGCCGTAAGGGGCCAAAATTAGCCGCATGTTCGTATTGAATTCATGCACGCTGCCAGGGGGAGCCACCGGTTTCGAAACATTATCAGCGACCTTAATCGACAATGGGCAACCAGCCGTAGGATTCGATGCTATGACGATATTCATCTGCGTCATGCACTTGCACCGGCATCCCAAGGTGTCAACGCCGGAGTAACTTTAGACTAACGTGGCGGAATAGCTTTAGGCCTTCTTGGGTGATGTTAGGCACGGTGTTTCCGGTTGTCCCGGTAGTCCATAGTATGCGTAACAAGATATGCCCTAATTGGCTTTGCGGCTGCTTTCATGGAGCTGCCGAAATCAATCTGTCTTGCATCGCGTAGCGCAGAATACGCCTGATAGGTTACCTGCTGCATGCTGGCCCGCACAGGTCCACGGGTCGCTGTCGGGGCGGGAAGCTCCAATAATTGCGCCCTTGTTTGCTTCTCCGAATTCGGATGCACAATGCGGACCGAAATGAAACTCAGGCCGTTGCCTTCGACCGCAGACTTTTCCCAATCGACCTTCCCAGCCCAAAAATCATCTGGAATACGGACTGGCACGTCTTCAATGCTCCGGGGGAGAACATAGCCATAGGTGAACAAGCGATGATGCCAGATATGCCTCATCAATTCTTGCTGCATTTTCTCTTCGATGCGACCGTTTTCGATCACGTCA
>JABJKS010000090.1 GCA_018660265.1 Rhodospirillaceae bacterium
ATCGAAGCATGCATTTCATGATCCGTTCGCGCTGTTCGGTTTTCTTGCCGGCCAGACGGAAAAAATCGTATTGACCACTCATGTTTTGATCTTACCACAAAGGCAGACAGCACTCGTCGCGCGGCAAGCTGCATCGGTTGACAAACTTTCCGGTGGCCGATTGCGTTTAGGCATAGGCATTGGGTGGAATGTTGTTGAATTCACCGTTCTTGGTGAGGAGTTTAGCGAACGCGGACAGCGCTCGCAGGAACAAATTGAAGTTCTAAAAAAACTTTGGAGCCAAGATCACGTGACATTCCACGGCCGATGGCATGAGCTGCCCGATGTTGGCTTGAGCCCGAAATCGGTGCAAAGACCAATCCCAATATGGCTTGGCGGGCATCATGATAATGTCTTGAAACGTATCGCCTCTATGGGCGATGGTTGGATAATTCTCGCCTATAAGCCAGATCAAGAAGCTGCGGCAAGAATTCGCAAATTGCACGAATTTACCCAAAGCGCAGGACGGAAGCCCGGTGATATTGGAATAGATGCTTGGGTCTCAATGGGCACGCTCAAGCCGGATGATTGGCGAAAAGAAATCAAAGGTTGGAAAGACCTCGGCGTCAGTCACGTGACCTTGAATACATCTTTCGATGTCATGCACCATAAACCGATCTCTGGGAATTCCCTGCAACAGCACTTGGAGGCGATTAGGTCGTACCGGGATGCAGTATCGGAATTGCTTTAAGTTTTACACAAAAAAGCTTCTAACCTGTTGAGGTTGCGGGCTTTTTGTTGGTTGCGGGGGCCCGCAACCGCCTTAACCTGCTGTTTCAGGCGACAGGCATGACGCCTCGAAATGAACGTTAAGCTGGAAATAGTTATCTGACCTGCCGGATATATGATGCCAATGTCCTTCCCGGTGGCGAGGCGGTGAGATTGCTATTTTCAGGTCAGATTTTCCGATTCCGACCCCACCGCTTCAGCCTGCCGCAGAGGCAGGGTCAGCAGCACGGCCATGGCTACAAACGTGGCCGAAACCCACAGGCAGGCCCCGAGCCCATGGAATTGAAAAACCACGCCTGAGAGCAAAGTGCCGATGAAGCGGCCAACGGCGTTGGCCATGTAGTAGAAACCCACGTCCATGCTAACCCGTTCCCGGTCGGCAAAGGCGACAATCAGGTAGGAATGGATGGCTGAATTCAGGGCGAAAATGATGCCGAACAGATATATTCCCGCAAGGACGATCATGGCAGGGGGCAGGGCCGTGGAAAAGGTGCTACCCAAAAGCAACGCCATGATGCCCGGTATGATTGCCAGGATGCCGCCCCAGCGCACGGCCCCGCGCACGGCACTGGAAATATCATGGGTGGAACGCAGCAACCGTGGTGCCATGGCCTGGACGGCACCATAGCCTATGACCCATATGGCCATGAAGGCGGCGACCTCCGTGAAGCTCCAACCCAGTTCGCTATAGAGAAAAACCGGCACGCCAACCACGAACCAGACGTCACGGGCGGCAAAGAGGAAAACCCTGGCGGCGGAGAGGTAATTGATTTCCCACCGTTTTGCGAACAAATCGCGCCGCGTGATCTCTTTCGCCTTGCCGAGATCGCCTGAAAATCCCATAGCCAACCCGGCCAGAACCAGACCGAGGGTGCCTGCCATGGACCACATGGAAACCTGGAACCCCAGCCAGTTCAACATCACCCCGCCCAAAAGAAAGCCAAACCCCTTCAGGGTATTCTTGGAGCCAGTCAGCAGTGCGACCCAGTGGAACAGCAGGCCCTGGGCTTCGTCGCTGACCACCAGCTTAACGGCTGATTTGGAGCTCATCTTGGTCAGGTCCTTGGCAACGCCGGAGAGGGCTTGTGCCGCCATGACATATGCCAGGGAAAAAGATGCCAACCAATCAGGGCGCACCGCCGACATTACCAACAGGGCAATGATCTGCAGCATCAGACCGGCCAACAATGTCATGCGGAGGCCATATTTAGCAGCCAGCCAGCCACCGAGGAAATTGGTCACGATGCCCATGGCTTCGTACAACAAAAACAGAAAGGCCAAGTCCAGGGGCGTGAAGCCCAAGCTGTGGAAATATAACAGCACCAGCATGCGCAACGCGCCGTCGGTCAGCGTAAAAACCCAATAGGCCGCCGTTACGAAAGCGTAGTTGCGAATATCGCTCATGTACCGTCCGGCAAGCTTGCCGCGACCTTTCCGGCTAACTCCACCATACGGTTCACATAACCCCATTCATTGTCGTACCAGGCATAAATTTTCACCATTTCACCATCGACAACCATGGTCGACGGCCCATCAATGATGGCGGAATGGGGATCGTTAACAAAATCGGCGGAGACAAGGGGCCGGTCTTCGTAGGCAAGGATGCCGGCAAGGGGTCCTGCCGCCGCCGCCCTGAAGAGGTCGTTTATCTCGTCCGCGGAAGTTTTGCGGCCTACATGAAAGACGCAGTCGGTCAGCGAGGCATTAAGCAGGGGCACGCGTACGGCATGTCCGTTTAGTTTGCCCGCCAATTCGGGATAAATCAGGCTGATGGCGGTCGCGGAGCCCGTGGTAGTGGGGATCAGGGAGTTCAGGGCCGACCGGGCCCGCCGAAGATCCTTGTGTGGGGCGTCCACCATTACTTGAGTATTGGTGACGTCATGAATGGTGGTGATGGCGCCACGCACAATACCAAAATTTTCGTGGATCACCTTGACCACGGGGGCCAGGCAATTGGTAGTGCAGGATGCCGCCGTCAGAAGATGGTGATGTTCAGAGTCATAGAGGTGGTCGTTGATGCCCATGACAACGTTCAGGGCATCTGTCTTCACCGGAGCGGCAACGATGACTTTTTTGACGCCAACATCAAAATAGGCTTGCAGGTCTTGCGGTTCACGGAATTTGCCGGAGCATTCAAGAACTATGTCTACGTCATGGGCCGACCAGTCGACAGCCCCTGGGCTGGGCCTGTCGCTGAAACCAATCTCATGACCGCCGATAACAAGGCTTCCATCGGTTGCAGCAACGGGCCGATGCCAACGTCCGTGTACGCTGTCGAAGGCCAACAAATGCGCCGCCGTGTCCGGCCCGCCGGCGATCTCGTTGATATGGACAAAGGCCAGGTCGGTCTTATCCCACCCCGCCCGCAAGGCGAGCCGGCCCATGCGGCCAAATCCATTGATGCCGACGCGGCAGGCCATTCATTTATCCTCTTATTTACGTTGCCAGAACAATATTCAAATTATCGAAGTCGCCCCATGACATGTTTGGCGCGACCTAAGAAATTGGTTCAATTGCTCTATTCTTAAGAGCCAGAGCGCATTTTCCTCGAATGCGCTCTGCGGTGTTGCCGTTGTTAACCCGCCAACCGCCTGGTTGCGACAGCCTGGCGCAAGGGAAAACGCTGCAGAAACTCAAAGGGCCGACCGTCACCGGGATCGCCACAAATAGAGATGTGATCAACAATTAATGGAGCGGCCAGCGCCGCCGCGAAATAATTTTTCAAAGCATGATACGCTTGGTCCGCTTGGTCCGCTTCGCCGGTTCGGAGCGCTCCGGTCAGGGTCAAATGAAATCGAAACTGGCTCAGCACATATGGATAACCCCAACGCAACAGGAACTGAATTTGCTGATCCGACAGGCCTGCCTTCAGCCGGGTTCGCCGCTCCATCCCACTCATGGGCGCGCGCAAGTCATCCAACCGGGTAACGCATGCATTGCCGATGGCGCGAACCGCCGTATCATCCCGCAAGGGGCGAATGGCGAGAAATCCGCTCAACTCGTCCAGCCGCATTTTCATCGGTGGTGCAGGCTTTAAGTCCTCGGCCAGTGTGGCAACAGCCCGGAATAACCTACGTTCCGTCGCGCCAGACGCCAGGCGAAACGGGGCTTTTAAAGTCCCATGAAAGCCATAGGTGGAAGCCTGCTTCGTCAAGGCCGCGATCCCGGCAGATGAAAGGCCGGGAATATCTGGACGACCCTTAGGCACTCCTGTCAGCGTATCACGCCCGAGCCAGGCATCGGCCAGGCGCAAAAGCGGGTCGGTGTCCTGCGGAATAAAATAGATCCCATAGCGCTCAAACCGTGACATGTCTGGACTCCTTTTCTTTCTCGTCTATTCGTGGACCGACAACATCGTGCAGTTCTTCCAATAGCCGGACGAAGCCGTCGATGGATTGGCTCAAGGGACCGTCGTTATCAAAAACCAGGTCTTCTTCCGATCGCCCTTGGACAGTCCGGCTCAAGCGCTCGGCGATCTGTGCCGGCGTCTCCCGCCCCCGCCGGACGAGCCTGTCCGCCACCCTCGTCGGAGATGCCGTTACGTGGATGGCGTGGACCAGGCGGAACCGGTTCAGCGCCTCATCAACGATGGCGCGCGAGGCGTTGAGCCGCCACCTTGCACGCCGTCGTCACCGCTTTCTTCAGCGCCGTGGTCCCCGTCAGAGCGAGGCGTGATCTCGACGTCTGTGGCGGCGATTTCCGTGAGGATTTCGTAGACCGCTTTTTTGATGACGTCCCTTGCTTGGTTGAGGCTTGTCGTTTCATGAACCACCGGTGCGATCTTGTCGGGCAGCACCAGCAGCCGCGCACGAATCAGCG
>JABJKS010000096.1 GCA_018660265.1 Rhodospirillaceae bacterium
CAGGCGGCAAGAGCCGCCGAATGAACCCCGAACGTCAATCCCTAACACCTCTAAAAATTAGCCGCTGAAAACCGCCGTCGATCCGGCTGAAGCCGTGTGCTCAGATCAAAGCTGATCGCGATCATGAATAATGTGGGCTAGGTACAGGTTAATCCATCAAGCTCGGTAAGTAGAGCACGATTTCCGGGAATGATATCAACAACACGATCACAATCAGATCCGAGACCAGGAACCACATGACACCGCGAAAGATCGTGGTGGTGGTTGCGAGATTACCGACCACGCCTTTGATGACGAAAACGTTGAGGCCAATAGGCGGCGTTATCATCCCAATTTCCAGGAACTTAGTCAACAACACCCCGAACCACACCAGGCTAAACCCGGTCGTCGCAATGATCGGCAACAGGATCGGCAGGGTCAGCAGCATCGCGCCCAGGGGCTCGAGAAACATGCCCAGTATCAGATAGACGCCGGAGATGCCGACCAACAGCATGAGCTCATTCGCACCGATGGCCACGACAAGTTCGGAGAGATAGTCGCCCGCGCCACTAAAGGCCAGGAACCGGGTTAACATGCTGGCCCCGATGGCGATGATGAACAGCGAGGCGGAGGTCAGTAGCGTCTCCAGCAGCGCATTCTTGAAGCTCGTCATCGTGAGCGACCCTTTCAACCCGGCGATTACCAGGGAAAGGAATGCGCCGACCGCGCCCGCCTCGGTCGGGGTGAACAGGCCGCCAAACAGGCCGCCGAACACACACCCCATCAGCAGGATAACCGGCCATGTATCTCTCAGTGCGGCAATCTTCGCCGCCAGCGGCACCTTCTCGGTTAGGCGTGGTGCCAATTCCGGATTAAGTGTTGTGCGGAGGGTGATCACCATGATGTAGCCAAAGGCCGTCAGCAACCCCGCGCCAACGCCGCCCAGGAACAGTTGACTGATAGGGACTTCGGCAATGATGCCATAGAGGATCATCAATATACTGGGTGGGATCAGCGCGCCGATGGTTCCCGCCGCCGCGACCGTGCCCGTTGCCAGCGAGACGTCATAACGGTATCGCATCATTTCCGGCACAGCGATGCGGCCCATAGCCGCCGCGCAGGCAACGGAAGATCCCGTCACCGCGGCAAACCCTGCCGCGCCGAATACTGTGGCAACGGCAAGACCACCCGGCAACCCCGATAGCCAGACCCGCGCCGCATCGAACAGACCCTTGGTCAGGCCGGCATGAAAGCAAAAGAAACCCATCAGCAGGAACATCGGAACGGAGCTGAGCTGCCACGTCGCGGCGAATGAGTACGGTACGATCCCCAGGATTCCCCAGGCGGCCTTTTCCCCGACGATAGCCCAAATTCCGCAGAACGAGACCCCGATCAGGCTTACGCCAATCGGCACCCTGAGGGCAATAAGCGTGACCAGAACGCCAATCCCGGTGAAACCGATTTCAATGTCAGACATCGTTACTATCCCTAACTTTCCTTGGCCAAGCCGGCTGCTTTGGCAGCATCAACCTCGGCGGCTTTTTGCAGCGTCGGAACCTCGCCGAGCGCGCTCTTCCCGCCGGTCACATAGATGATGAAGCGATAAACCAGCACCACCGTCATAAGCCCGCAACCAATCGGCAGTAGATAGTAGGACGGCCAAACTAAAAGCTTGGTGCTTTGCTCCATGATGAAACTACCGGCCTCTTGCGTGCGTAACGCCTCGTTCCAGGTGCGGTAGGTCAGCAGGCCATAGACCGTGGCGGAGATCAGATAACTCCACGAATACAGATGATACTGGGCTCGCATGGGAAACAGCTCGGTCAGAACCTCAACCGTGATATGGCTGTTTCGGGTCTCCGCATAGGCGATCGGTAAAAACGCGATCACCACCATGTAGTAGCTGGAGACAAGGGCGATGGTTGCGGGAACCGGCTGGTTTATGGCGAACTTGCCCACGACATCGATTGTGATGTGGAACATCATCAGAGCCACGGCGAGCAACCCAATAATCAAAGTCAGATCGGTGGTCCGGCGCAGCAGGCGGCCAATAATGGTCATCCGCAAATCCTCTTTGTCAAAACATCTTCGTTACAGCATCTTCGTCAGGGCATTTCGCAGCTTAGCCCTACCCCCGGCGGTCCGGCGGGTTGCCGCTGTTGGCAATCCATAGTGCTTGAATTGATTGAGCCCGTGAATTGTTGCAGTCCGGTACCGACCGCCCCGTTCCCGGTAATGGAACAGGGCGGACCGGATTACGGCGGGAGTGACCCGGACTATTTCATACCGAAGGTCGCGGGATCGATCTTCGAGAAAATCTCATCCCAATAAAGCTTCGTCAGAGCCTCCGGATCATCCGCGATATCGGCGGTCAGGCCCTTCCACTTTTCGATCAGTTCGGTGATCTTGGCGATCTTCGGGTCCACGTTCTTGAGGCCATAGTCCTTGGTGAACTGTGCGGCAATGATCTTCACATCGCCCTTCACGAACTCACCCGAAGCCTTCATGATTTCCGGACCTGGTTCGATAACCTCGATGCCCTTGGCGGGTGAAGCATCAATGTTCTTTTTCGCATCGGAATAATATTTCCAGGTCAGGTCCGCATTGATACGGGCCGCGCCTTGCAGAAATACCTTGCGTTCCGCCGTCGTCAGGTCCTGCCAGGAGTCACGATTGACGTTGATGGTCGCGACACCAGAGAAAACGCCCCCCGGAATGCGGCGGACGACAAACTTGGTCAGGTCGAACAGCGACAGATTGGTCAGCTCGGTCGCCGACAGCATGGCGCAGTCGATGACGCCCTGGTCCATGGCTTCATAAATATCATTGCCGGGGATCGAAACCTTGATGCCGCCAAAATGTTCGGCCCAGCGACCGAAATTCGCCGCGCCGGAGCGGTATTTCTTACCCTTCAGGTCTTCCAGTGACCGCAAGGGCGTGGTGCAAAGATTGATGTACGTCGGGCTTGCGCCGGTACCTAGGTAAATCTGGTTTTGCTTTTTATATTCGGCCAGGCATTCCGGGCAATGGAAGTAGGTGTATTCTGATGTGGCACCTGCCATGGCCGCGCCGGGGCTTTCGACCTGCCTGCCAGTGGTTGAAAGCATGGACAAGTTTGCCGGTAGATTGTTCTCGGCATATTCCGCCGGATAATAGGGCGGCAGCACGAAACCCATGTCCGCAATGCCATCGCGCACGCCGGGCGGTGTTTCTTTGAGGTTCAGCAGTGACATGGAGAAGACCTTGATCTTCAGATCGCTGTGCTCCTTAACATAGTCGGCGAACCGCTGGTGCGCATAAAATTGCGCGCTACTGGTCGCAAGCCCAACCGCTGACTTCAACGTTTTGGCCGATGCATCAGTCACCATTGCGGTGCCGGCGACCATACTCAATACAGTGGCAGCGATAGCTGCCCTAAAAATTGTTAGACGTTTCATCGATTCCCCCTGATCCCGCAGCGTTGGTACGCTGCCTGTTTTTGCCTAAATACTAGGCCAGCCATAACCCCCGGTTGGGAGCCACAGCGTAAAATTGTTGCATGCGGATCAATCCCGGGCAACTATCTTTTCCATAAGACTGCGAGAAACTGTTTTTTTTGGCTGTAAACCAGGCACTGCAATCGGCCCACAAGCCGTCCTAGCTGGTCCTGATCGATTGCCGCAACCACCAGACAATGTCCCGGCCGACCCTCGAACACCACGTTATCGGCCACCATACGCGCCGAACATGACTGCGTGCGGGGCATAACGTTGGATAGGAAAAAATGGATGCCAGCCTTATTGAAACAATGCGCAGTTTCCGCATTAGCTGTGCCACGCGGGGGCCGTCCAAGGCATCGGTTTATGAACCTCCGCGCCCTATGCCAAGGCTGGGCAGAACAAGTGTAAGCAAACTTGGGAAAGCATATTTTGTTGCCAAGCCGGTGTTGTCCGGACGAACGTCATCGGTGCAACGGGCATTATGGACATCGGCGGAATCCGCGCGTAGACTGCAATAAATTCTAACGAACGTTAGGGATAACTTCCAGTCTGATTTGACAAGCCCGCTCACGAACTTGGCACCACAGCCACGATCTAGCGGCATGACGCATTGAGCAAATCTATCATGACAGACAATTCAAACCCGGCTTTCAGACAGATCACAAGTTCTTCCGCACTTACCATTGGCGATCTGCTTTGTGTCCATGCCAAGCTTCGACCGCAAAGCATTGCGATTGTGGATGGTGACCGCGAGCTTAGTTACGCGCTGTTTAACGAGCGGGTTAACCGACTGGCAAACGTTCTGGCGGGCCTTGGGATCTGCCATGGTGACCGCGTTGCCATCCTTTCAGAGAACCGCGCTGAATATTTGGAACTCGCCTTCGCTGCGGCCAAGCTTGGCATTATATTCTGCGCCTTGAACTGGCGTCTTGTCGGGCCCGAACTTGAACACTGCATCCAATTGACCGCACCGAAGATTGCCCTGGTGTCACCTCGGTTTGAGGCGCAATTGGCCACCGTTGATCATGGTTTGGAAGAAATCATCGTGTTGGGGCAGGCCTATGAGGATCTTCTGAACCGCGCCTCAGACCACGAACCAGGCGTCGACGTGCAGCCGGAAGACGGTCTGGTAATCATCTATACCAGCGGTACAACCGGGCTGCCTAAGGCCGCCCTGATCAGTCATCGCGCCGAACTGGCGCGTCTACAGCTTCACTGTATCGACTTCGCCCTTGCCCCGGGCGATACCTTCGTTGCCTGGCCACCCATGTTCCATATGGCATCGACCGATCAAGCCATGCAGGTTCTTTGTATCGGTGGCAAAGTCATGATCGTTGACGGCTTTGTTGCCGAGCAATTGGTTGACTGCATCGAAGCCGGGCCTATGTGGTGGCTTGTCCTGATACCCGGCATGATCGATGAAATAGCGGCAGCCGTGAAACATCGCAACGCCAAACCGAAGGGGATCAAGCTGATCGGGGCCATGGCCGACCTTGTACCAAGACACCAAATTGCCGAGATCACTTCACTGTTTCAGGCCCCTTACGCAAACACCTTCGGCTCGACGGAAACCGGTATTCCACCTGCCTCTGCCGGCAGCATTCCGATCGGTCTGGTTCCAGATACTCTTTCCAAACGACAAAATTCGATGTGTGACGTTCGCCTTGTCGACGCTGACGACAACGAAGTCGCCAACGGTATGCCCGGTGAAGCGGTCGTACGTGGTCCGACGATGTTCAGCGGCTATTGGAATGCGCCGGCGACGAACGAGGCGGACTTTCGCGGCGGTTGGTTTCACATGGGGGATGCCTTTGTGCGCAATGCCGATGGCACGCTCGACTTTGTCGACCGGGTAAAATATCTGATCAAATCGGGCGGTGAGAATATCTATCCAGCGGAAATCGAGCGTGTTCTGCTTGCCGATGAGCGCATTGATGATGCCGTGGTCGTACGGAAACCGGATGAGCGTTGGGGCGAAGTTCCCGTGGCCTTCGTTGCCGCCAATAATCCTTCGCTGACGGCAGATGTCCTGAGCCTTATGTGCCGTAATTCCCTGGCCGGTTACAAGCGGCCAAAAGATTTTCGATTTGTCGCCTTCGAAGATTTTCCGCGCAGCACGACCGGAAAAATACAACGACACGAAGTCGAAAAATGGCTGTTGTGAGTAGGTGGTGTGAGCAGGCGGGTGCGAGTAGGCGAGTTGGAACCGATTTGACAAACGCGAGGGTGCTTGGATGAAACTCGATGTTGCCATCGTTGGCGTGGCGGAGACGCCGCCGATGCGCCGGTCGGACAAAGGCGTACGGGGACTGGTTATCGATTCCGTGCTGGCGGCTCTGGATGATGCCGGCATCGCACCTGACGAAGTCGATGGCATCGTCACTGATAGTATGATCATGCCAACCACCGTACCGCACGATTATGTCGCGGCACAGCTCGGCATCAACAGCCGCTTCGACGCTGCCATATCGATGGGCGGTGCCGGCATTGTCTGCGCGCCTCTTCAGGCCGCATTGGCGATCCAAAATGGCCTTGCCGATGTCGTCATCAGTTATTTCGGCGTGGATTGGGGCACACGGGCTGCGGGACCTTATGGTTTTCATGATGTGTATCCGGCGAAGAAAGTATTCGAGAAACCATATGGCTTCAATGCCCAACCAGCCTACTTCGCACTTTGGGCGCGCCGCTACATGTTGGAGTATGGCTTGACGGAACGGCAGTTGGGCTCGGTTGCTGTTCACCAGCGGCGGCATGCGTTGCTGAATGGCGGTGGGCAGATGACAACGCCGCTCTCCATGGAGGACTACCTGTCATCGAAACTAATTTCTGATCCCCTCCGGGTGCCGGACTGTTGCCAAATAACAGACGGTGCCGGTGCTTTCGTGATGACGTCGGGCAGGCGGGCGCGCGATTGCCGCAAACGGCCGGTCTATGCCAAGGGCGTGGGGTTTGGCTCGGTACCGATCACGGGCGATGCTGTTTTTACCCAGAACCCCGAACTCCTGGTCATTCCCGGCGCGAAAGCGGCCGCCGGCGACGCCTTTACCATGGCCGGCGTCGGCGCGAATGATATTGATTTTGCCGAGATATACGACTGCTTCACGATCTCCTGCCTGATGCAGCTTGAGGACATGGGCCTGTGCGAAAAAGGTGAGGCGGGCGCTTTTTTCGAGGCCGGTGAGGCCGGGCTTGGCGGCAAAATGCCGGTCAATACCCATGGCGGCCTGCTCTCTTATAGCTATCGGCTTGGCATTGAGCATCTGGTCGAGGCGGTTCGCCAACTTCGGGGTGAGGCGGGCGCGGCACAGGTGGTCGGTGCAGAAATGGGTCTGGTCAGCGGCCTTGCCACGCCAGATTTTGGTGTCCTTGTACTCGGTGGAGAGAACACCCGATGAAGGTCCTGGCGAGAGACGATATGGCGACGGAATTCATGCCGTTCTGGAATGCGGTGGACGCCGGGCATCTGAGTTTTCCCGTCTGCCGGACCTGCGACAGATTTCATTGGTACCCCTTGAACTTGTGCCCCTACTGTCGCGGGCAAGACATTGCCTGGTCCGAGGTTTCCGGCCCGGGCGAGCTATACAGCTGGACCGTCGTCAGACATGCCTTTGATCCGGAATTCTGGGATCAGATACCCTATATCGTGGCCCTTGTGGTATTCCCGGACGCACCCGGCATCAGACTGGTTACCAATTTGATAGACGTAGCGCCCGAGAAGTTGAGTTTCGGCATCGCCGTCACCCCCGCGTTCGACGCCCGGAATGCAGCAGATGATCCGCTGCGCTTTCGCATCGTGTCGGCTTAGCCGCGCATGCGTGTAAATGGGATCTCCGGGCTGCGCGTCGCAGATGCCTCGGTCATGCCCTGCATCATAGCCGGCAACACAAATGCGCCCTCAATCATGATCGGCGAGAAATGTGTCGCCATGATGCTGGAAGACGCTTGGGTGTCTCGCGGCTCATCTGAACGATTTGAGCGCTCCTCCAGGACCCGTGGGTCGGCGTGGTTGCACACTCGACATTGTGTACGGGGTGTACGGGCCGCCGACGAGAAGTGTAAAGCCGGGCCGGTTTGGGAAGCTTGAAATTGCCCTCGTCCATACGCTACGCTTGCCCTTTGATGGGGAACGCCGTTCCTCCATAGGGGAGGGAGACATAGCATCATGCAGAAGCGCGTCATCGGCTGCGGCGCCGGGTTTGCCGGGGACCGGACCGATCCGGCAGTGTTGCTGGCCGCTTCCGGGATGGTCGATGCCATCGGGCTGGAGTGCCTGGCGGAGCGGACCTTGGTGCCGGGATTGCGGTCACGCAAAGCGGACCCGGAGGCCGGGGCCGATCCACGGCTGAAGCGGCGGTTGACGCCGTTGCTGCCTGCCGCGAAGGCCAATAACTGCCGCATCATTTCGAACCTGGGCGCGGCAAATCCGCGTGCCGCCGGGCGGCAAATCGCGCAGCTGGCGTCTGAAACCGGCTGTTCCGGCCTGCGAATTGCCGCCATCATCGGTGACGACGTTATGACGCTGTCCGATCATGTGGACTGGCAGGAACCGATTGACGGTACCCTTCTGGGCGCCCATGCTTATCTCGGCGCAGAGGCGATGCGTGAAGCGGTGATGGACAACGCCGACGTGATCGTCACTGGTCGCGTAGCAGATTCCGCCCTGTTTTCGGCCGAATTGCTGCCGATCCTGCCGGAAGGCGACCTGGATCCATTGGCCGGGGCGACGACCATCGGGCATCTGCTGGAATGTTCCGGCCAGGTCACCGGTGGTAATTTCGAGATGCCCGACGGGTCCAGTCTGTCGGCCCAGGAATTCGCCCATCTCGGCTTTCCGCTGGCTCATGTCTACGAGGACGGCAGCGCCGAGATTGAGCTGCTGGACGGCGCGCCGGGGCGGGTCGACATCCTGACCTGTACCCTGCAGCTTTTGTACGAAGTGCACGACCCGTCAGCCTATATCACCCCGGATGCAACGCTGGACTTCACCGGCGTCCGGTTCGAGGAAGTTGGGCATAACCGGGTGCGCGTCACCGGCGCAAAAGCGCGTGGCAAGCCCACGCTTTTAAAAGTCTCAGGCTTCGTTGAACAGCCGGGCTTTATCGTCGATATCGAGATCGGCTATGCCGGCACCTATGCGCTACGCCGCGGCCAGGTTTCCGCCGATGCGCTGCGCCTGCGGTTGGAGAATATGTTCAAGCCCGAGGATGTGCGCATCGACCTGGTCGGCGTGGATTCGACGCTCGGCGCCTCCTCCCTGCCTGCGCCCAACCGGATGCCGGAAGTGCGGGTGCATGTATCCGCTCGTTGCCCGGACGCGGAAACCGCGATGATCGTCGAGGACGAGGTCTATTCACTTACCCTGTCCGGCCCCGCCGGCGGCGGCAGCGTGCGCAGCGAGCGGCGGCCGAGCCTTGCTGTGGTGGATGGCTTCATCGACCGTGAACTGGTCAAGACCCGCACGGAATGGAGTGTCGCGCCATGAGAGTAGGATCGGTAACCATCGGGCGTTCGGGTGACAAGGGCAGCACGCTGGACCTGACGCTGGTTGCAGTGGACGACGCCGCGTGGAACTGGCTGGAACCGCGCCTGACCACTGAACGCGCGCAGCAGGAGATTTCCCGCGTCATGCCCGGCACGATCACGCGTTATCCCGTACCGGGCCTGCGGGCGCTGAAATTCGTCATTGAAGATGCCCTGCCGGGCGGCGTCTACGCCACGCTGCATGCTGGGCTGCACTGGCAGAAAGCAGCAATTTGGGTGCTGCTGGACATGGAACTGGAAGACTAAGCGCGTCACAACAATTCGGGAAACATTTATCATGGCCATTGTCGGTATCGATGTGGGCGGAACCTTTACTGACTTTTACTATGCGCCGCCAGACGGGCCGGCGACAATCCTGAAAGTTGCTTCAACACCGGGTGATCCTTCGGCGGGTCTGCTGCATGCTCTCGCCGCGTCTGGTATCGCAGCCGACGACATTGCGCTGATTGTCCACGGCACGACCATCGCCACCAACGCCATGATCGAACGGCGCGGTGCGCGCTGTGCGCTGGTAACGACGCGCGGCTTCCGCGACGTGCTGGAGCTGGGACGTCGGGACCGGCCGCAGATGTACGGCATGACCGGCGAACAGCGCCCGCTGATCCCGCGCGACCTGCGCTTCGAGGTGACAGAGCGGCTGGACGCACAGGGCAACGTGCAGACCCGGCTGGACGAGGACGAGGTCCGCGCGCTGGGCCAGGTGCTGCAAAACGAGGGCGTGGAAGCGATCGTCGTGTCGTTTCTGCACAGCTACGCCAACCCCGACCACGAACTCACCGCCGCAAGGCTGCTGGCAGAGGCAAACCCAGCGTGGGAGGTCATCCCCTCGCACGCGGTCTGCAACGAGTATTTTGAATTCGAACGCACCAGCACAGCCGCGGTGCAGGGTTACCTGCAGCCGTTGGTCGCCGGCTATGCGCGGCAACTACATGAACGGCTGGACACCGACGGCTATCCCGACAACGTACTGATCATGCAGTCGAGCGGCGGCGTGGTCCCCCTGTGGCAGGTGGCGCAACGCGCTGCCAACATCGTGCGCTCCGGCCCCGCCGCCGGGGTGATGGCCGCCGCTGCGCTGGCTGCCGAGGCGGGTTTTGACCATGTCATCACCGGCGATATGGGCGGCACCAGCTTCGATGTCGCCGTGGTCGTTGAAGGCAAGCCGAAGGTCGCACGCACGACGAAGCTCGATTTCCGCATCGTTCTGAAATTGCCAATGATCGATGTGCACACTATCGGTGCCGGCGGCGGTAGCATCGCCGAGTTGGACCACGCAGGTATCCTGCAGGTCGGGCCGCGCAGTGCCGGTGCCGACCCGGGGCCCGCCTGCTACGGGCGCGGCGGGACACTGCCGACCGTCACCGACGCCAATGTGATGCTGGGTCGCATCGACTGGCAAAGCCCTATCGGCGTAGACGGCGAAGGTACGCTCGACCTCGACGCGGCGAAGGAAGCAGTCGGCGGACTGGGTAAGCTGCTCTCCCTCGGGCCAGAGGAAACGGCTGAAGCAATCCTTACCCTCGTCAACCACACCATGGCGGGGCGTACGCGGCTTTTATCCGTCGAACAGGGATTGGATCCCCGCGATTTCGCCTTCGTCGCCTTCGGCGGTGCCGGGCCGCTGCATGGCGCGGCGATCATGCGCGAGGTCGGGATCTCCTCAATGCTGGTGCCGCCTGAACCCGGCGTGCTCTGCGCGACCGGCTGCGTCATCGCCGATATCCGACACGATCTGTCGCGCACCTTGGAACGCCCAGCTGAGGCATTGACGGCCGACGAAATCGACACCGTGCTGGACGGCCTGAAGCAGGAGGGCGAGGCGAAGATGCGGGCCTCCGGCGTCGCGATGGACAACCCGCGTGTCAGCTACGCGGCGGATATGTGCTACCTCGGTCAGATCCACACACTGCGTGTCCCCGTCGAAAGCGGCGCGTCGCCAGCTCAGTTAGCGGCCGCTTTCGTGGACGCCTATCGCGGCGAATTCGGCAATGTGCTAAGCGAAATTCCGGTCATCGTCATCAGTGTGATCTGCACCGTCGCCGCGACGCCGCCTGGGCGCCCCAAGCGCCGGCCACGGGAGGCACGGCCAAGCCCGGCCAAACCGGCGGGACACAGACCAATTTATTTCGGCGGCTGGACCGAAGCCGCCGTCTACCGCCGCGCAGACCTGCTACCCGGCATGCATTTTACGGGGCCCGCCGTCGTCGAACAATCGGACTGCACGACCATCATTGAACCCGGCATGACCGCCCGTGTCGACGGTTACGGCAACCTGCTGGTGGAGACTGCCTTATGATCGATCCCATCACCCTTGCCGTCATGCGCGGTGCGTTGCGCCAGATCGCCGACGAAATGGACCTGCACCTGATCCATGCTGCAATCTCGCCGATCATTTCTGAAATGCATGACTGCGCCCATGGCGTGTTCGACGCCCGCACCGGCGAAACCATCGCCCAGGGCGGCTTCGGCCTGCCCATGTTCCTTGCCAACATGCAGTACACGGTGCAGAACCTGTTGGAAACTGTGAAAGCCGAAGGCGGCTTTCAGCCGGGCGATATCTGGATCGTCAACGACCCCTACCTCAGCGGCTCGCACTTACAGGATGTGACCATGATCGCGCCGCATTTCGTCGATGGCGAGCTGTTTGCGCTGCTGGCCAATACGGGACACTGGATGGATATCGGCGGCAGCGCGCCGGGTGGCTGGGCCCCGCAGGCGCAGGAAATCCACCAGGAAGGCATCATTATTCCGCCGTTGCGGCTGTTCGAAGATGGCAAGCGCAATGAGTCGCTGGTCAAGATGTTCCTCGCCAACGTGCGCCTACCCGACCAGATTGGCGGTGACATTGCCGCCATGACCCAGGTCTTCCATGTGGGACGGCGCGGGCTGGACGATCTGGTCGCCCGTTACGGCGCTGCCACGGTGCGGGAATGCATCGACGAGATGATGCTGCGCTCTGAACGACAGATGCGGGACCATATCGAGCAGATCCCCGACGGCACCTATCATTGCACCGACTACTTCGACAATGATGGCATCGTCGACAAACCGTTGACCGTAAAGCTGGCGCTGACCGTCGATGGCTCTGAAATGCATTTCGACTTCACCGGCACCGCGCCCGCTGCGGCCGGGCCGTTGAACATGGCGGAAACGACGACACGTTCGCTCAGCTTCGTCGCGCTGAAGCACCTCTTTCCCGAGGTGCCGGTGAACGGCGGCACCTTCCGTCCGACGCGGTTCACCGTGCCGCAGGGCTGCATACTGGCGGCGCAGTATCCCTCGCCCGTCTGCGGTTATACCGACGTCATCAACCGCATCATCGACGTCGTATTCGGCGCGCTGTCACAGGCGGTACCGGATATCACCCCGGCCGCGCCCTTCGGCACCACTGGCGTCACGACGGTCGCCGGGCGGCGCGAGGATGGACGCTACTACGTCGGCGTCTTCCCCTATCCGGGCGGCTATGGCGGCAGTAAGGCCAGCGACGGGCTGGTCAACGGCACCCTGCCTAGTTCGCTTGCTGGGTTCATGTCAGTGGAAATGGCGGAACACCGCTATCCGTTGCGCTTCGAACACCTATCGATCCGCGAGGATTCCAGCGGCGCCGGCACCCATCGCGGCGGCTGCGGCACGCGGTACAGCATCACGGCCCTGGCCGACTGCCTCGTCTCCGTCCTCGGCGACCGGGTTGACCACGCCCCCTTCGGTGTCGCAGGCGGCGGTGATGCCCTGCCCAATCGGGTTCGCTTCCATACTGGCGGGCAGGAATGGACGCCGGAGATGCGCAGCAAGGCGGAAAAGGTGACGCTGACGGCAGGCGACAGCGTGCACCTGGCTTCGCCCGGCGGCGGCGGCTTTGGCGACCCACTGGACCGCGAACCGGACGCGGTGGAGCGCGACCTCGACCTTGGCTTCATCAGCTGCAGGACCGCGGAAGAGGTCTATGGCGTCGTTATCGCCAGTGAAACCCCCGTTGCCGACCGCAAACGTTACCGTCTGGACCAAGAGGCGACCGCCCGGCGGCGCGCGGAACGGCGCGGTGAGAAGACGCCCTCGGATACCGGCTTCCGCTAAGGGCCCATTTGGCCCCTAAATCAGCGAGGGGTCGCTTTCCGCCAATGCTCCGACAGCGGCGGTTGCTTTAGTAATAGGTAACTGTTGGAGAATGACCCGAAGCCGACCCGAAGCCGACCCGAAGCCGACTTGGCAGATGTGTTCTCGGGCGCATTATTCGGGATAAGGATTGAGCAAGTTAATTCTTCCACTTAGCTTGCTCTTTGGTTCTTGGTCAGGCCAGTAGGGGTGCGTTTGACGATAGGTCCCCAAGCGCGGCGGGGACGGACAATAAAAGCAACCCGCCTGATGGCCCCCTCTGGAATGTTCCGCCTAAATCGGTTCCAATAGCGCCACAGAGCGACGATCAAAGGGATGCAGATGACCACGGACGCCGATACATATGATTTCATTGTCACCGGCGCCGGTTCCGCCGGGTGCGCTGTGGCCGGTCGACTTAGTGAGTCGGGCAAATACAGCGTGCTGTTGCTGGAAGCGGGCCCACGCGATACCAGCCCCTGGATACATATCCCGCTCGGCTATACGAAAATCTACACCAACCCAAACGTCAACTGGATGTTCGAATCCGAGCCTGAACCCAACCTCAACAACCGTACCCTCTATCAGCCCCGCGGCAAGGTTCTGGGCGGCACCTCGTCGATCAACGGCACCGTCTATATGCGCGGCACTGCCGCCGATTATGACGACTGGCGTCAACGCGGCTGCGAGGGCTGGGACTGGGACAGTGTCCTGCCCTATTTCAAAAAGGCGCAAAACCAGGAACGCGGTGCCAGCGAATTGCATGGCACCGGCGGCCCACTGCATGTCAACGATATCCCACATGAATGGCCTCTGGCGAAGGCCTGCATCGAAGCTGCCATGCAGACCGGCATTCCCTACAATCCTGATTTCAACGGTCCGCAACAGGAAGGCGCCGGATTTTACCAGTTCACTGTCAATAACCGCCGTCGTTGGAGTTCGGCCCGCGCCTATCTGGGCCCAGCGAAAGCACGCGCCAATCTGACCATCTCTACGGAATCTCACGCCCAGCGGCTGATCTTCGAGGGCAGCCGCGCAGTCGGCGTCGAATACCGCACACGGCAGGGGCTGCACACGGCGCGCGCCGCAAAGGAAATCGTCGTCTCAGGTGGCGCGTTCGGTTCGCCGCAATTATTGCAACTCTCGGGCCTCGGTCCGGCGCAATTGCTGCGTGATCTCAACATCGAAGTCGTGCGCGACATCGCCGGGGTGGGCGAAAATCTTCAGGATCATTTCAATAGTTATCTGTCCTATCGCGTCAATCAGGCAATTACCCTGAACGATATCGGCAATAGCGCCATCCGCCAGGTTTTGTCCGGCATTCGCTACGCCTTTAACCGTACGGGCCCGCTATCGGGCACCGGTATCTATGCCGGTGCCTTCGTGCGTTCCGATCTGCGATTGGAAAACCCCGATCTGCAAATCAATATGTCGATGTGGAGTACGGAATCACGGACCCGTGACGGCATCGTGTCGCATCCTTTCCCCGCCTTCACCCTCAGCCCCGTGCATTTGCGCCCGGAAGGCCGTGGCTTCGTGCGCATAAAAACCGCAAGCGCCGACGACCAACCCGCCATCCGCTTTGACCAGCTGCGCACTGGTTACGACAAGTCGGCTATTCTGTATGGCCTGCATCTCTGTCGTCAGATCGCCGCCCAGCCGGCGCTGAAACCCTATGTGGTGGAAGAAGTCCTGCCCGGCCCGAACGTGCAAACTGATGAGGACTGGATTGAAGACACCCGCCAGCGCGGCGTGGCCAATTTCCATCCTGTCGGGACCTGCCGTATGGGTCATGGGCCCGACGCCGTGGTGGACCCGCGCTTGCGTGTACATGGGATCTCCGGGCTGCGCGTCGCAGATGCCTCGGTCATGCCCAGCATCATAGCCGGCAACACAAATGCGCCCTCAATCATGATCGGCGAGAAATGTGCCGCCATGATGCTGGAAGACGCGAGCAGTTTGCTGAGGAGCTCTGCCTAAATTCTGGTCTTTGTTATTCAATAGTCAAAGTGAATTATAAAGTCAGAGATGGTTGTGGCGTTTTTCTGTAGCTTGTTAATGGTTCCCGAACAGGAGCAGCGTGGGTCGCTTATCGGTCACTCGATGCAAAAAGGGCCTAGCCGGCGTGCGGCTAAGCCCTTGATGTCATTGGCTCCCCGGGCAAGACTCGAACTTGCGACAAGGCGGTTAACAGCCGCCTGCTCTACCAACTGAGCTACCGGGGATCAGTCGGCTGGTGCAGTGAAATCTGCGCAGCGGGCGATGTTTAGCAGATACCGCGCAGGCGCGCTACCCCGGATTGATGCAAAATTTCAGGTTCTGCTTGACTCTTTCTGAAATGAGAACAAAATAGGAACATATTTGAGCGATATTTGGAAATATGACCTAAAGATAGGGAAGGGTTTTGTGGTGGATGCAGCCAGGCGGGATGCGGTTGCGGCGTTGCGCCGGCGTGTTGCGACCATTGAGCAGGGCCCCGTGCGGGCCTGGCAAAAGTCCGGCCAGGGTGTGGAGAATTTGACCCTGGGCGTGCCGGGGATCGATGTAAGATTGCCCGGCGGCGGGCTGGCCCGTGGCGGCTTACATGAAGTGCTGAGCGGTGGTCTGCAGGACGGTTATAGGGCCCAGGGACGGGGGGGCGCGGCATTGGCGTTTACGGCTGTTCTGGCAGCCCGGCGGGCAGCGCTTGGCCAGAAAAATACTGGCGGGCGGGTGCTGTGGTGTCCGGCGCACGCCAGTTCGTATGGCCCCAGCACGCATAGCCCCAACACGCATAGTACGGGGCTGTACGGCCCCGGATTGGCAGCGTTCGGGCTTGGTGCGGGGCAGTTGATCCTGGTGCATGGGCGGGATGATCAACAACGTCTGTGGGCCATGGAGGAAGGCTTGAAATGCACCGATCTGGCCATGGTGGTGGGCGAAGTGGGGCGCTTGGACCTGGGCCAAAGCCGGCGTTTGCAACTGGCGGCGGAAGCCTCCGGCGTAACGGCCTTGTTGTTGCACATGAAGGGTGATGCGGGCCCTGGCATGGCTGGACTGGGTGTCAGTGCGGCCCTGACCCGGTGGCGCATTACCCCGGCACCCAGCGCGCCGACCATGGGCTATGTCGGCATCGGTGCAACCCGTTGCCAGGTTGAACTACTACGCTGCAAGGGCGGCCGGCCCGGGGCGTGGCAGTTGCAGTGGAGCGGCAGCAGGTGGGATGAGCAGCATGAAGACAATGAAACATCCAGACGAAGAGACCCCAAAAGAGACTTCGAAAGAAATTCTGGAAGAGACTCCGAAAGAGCTCATCCAGGGCAGCGGGAAACGAATCCTGTCCCTGTGGTTGCCCCACTGGCCCACGGATCGGCTGTATCGGGCCCAAAAGAGAAAGCAGCAGGGGCAGCGCGGGCCTGAAAAAGCGCCACCGCAACCCACCCAGCCCCAATCTGATCAGCCTTTAGCTTTGATTGCGGCTCAGCAAGGCGGGCAGCGTGTGGCCGCCCTGAACGGTGCGGCGGTTACAGCGGGGGTGCGGGCTGGCATGATGTTGGCCGATGCCAGGGCTTTGGTGCCGGGCCTGGCAGTGCAGCCAATGGTGGAGGTGGAAGATAGCCGTGCCCTGGCCGCACTGGCTGATTGGTGTGGCCGCTACAGCCCCTGGGTTACGGTTGATGAAGGGGAATATGGTATTTGTCTCGACATCACGGGCTGTGCCCATTTGTTCGGTGGTGAAGGGGCCTTGTTGGCTGATCTGCAACAGCGCCTGGCGGGGTTCGCTATTCAGGCCCAGATGGCCATTGCCGATAGCCTTGGCGCGGCCTGGGCCGTCTGCCGCTATGGCGCGCACTATGATAGCAATATAACCACTATCGTGCCGGTTGGTGGCAACCAGGCCGCCCTGGCGCAGTTGCCCGTGGCTGCTTTGCGTCTGTCGCCTGGGGCTGCGGATGCCTTGACGCGCCTGGGTTTGGGGCGGATTGGGGAAGTGATCGCACTGCCGCGGGGGGCTTTGACGGCACGCTTTGGCAAAGAGGTGACCTACCGTTTGGATCAGGCCCTGGGCCGGGCCGCAGAGCCTCTATCGCCGCACCCGGCACAAAGCAGCTTTTGGTGCCGTCTGGCCTTTGCTGAACCGATTGGTCATCGGGCGCATATTGCCCGGGCGGCGGAGCAATTGGTGCGGGATCTATGTGTGATGTTGGAGGCGGAGGAGCGCGGTGCGCGGCGGGTGGAGCTGCGCCTGTATCTGGCGGACGGCACGGTACAGCGCATTGGCGTTGGTTTGAACCAGGCCAGCCGGGAGCCTGACCATATTCTGCGCCTGCTGGTGGAGCATCTGCCCAGTCTGGAGGCGCATTTTGGGGTTGATCTGATGCTTCTGTTGGCGGGACAAAGCGGCCCCCTGCCGCCCGGACAAAGAGCCCTTAAGGATATTGATAGTGGGCTGCGGACGGGCGAAGACCTGGCACCTTTATTGGACCGTCTGGGCAATCGCCTTGGGGTAGGCAATGTGACCTGCTTGATGCCTGTGCAAAGCTATCTGCCTGAATGCGCCGTCCGTCAGGCAGCTCCATTGAGTAGGGATGCGGCAGATGAGGGGGGAGGGGCGGGGGCCGGTGGGGGGGAATGGCAGCACATCACCCGGCGTCCGGTCTATTTACTGTCCCGGCCCGAGCGGGTGGAGGCGGTGGCCGAAGTGCCCGACGGGCCGCCCATTCTGTTCCGCTGGCGGGGTACGGCCCACCGGGTCCGGCGTAGCGATGGACCTGAACGTATTGCCCCTGAATGGTGGCATGAGATGGCGGTTGAGATGACGAACCCGGCCATAGATCTAATGGGCGACACCCGGGATTATTACCGTATCGAAGACAGCCGGGGGCAACGGTATTGGCTATACCGGCGGGGTTTATATGGTGGCTATGCGACAGATAATACGGCTGGGGCACCGGAGTGGTATCTGCATGGGTTTTTCGCATGAGCTATGCCGAACTACAGGTAACCTCGAACTTCAGCTTTCTGCGCGGCGGCTCCCATGCCGATGAACTGGCGATCAGCGCTGCCGCCCTGGGCCTCACAGCCATTGCCATCACGGATCGTAACAGTCTGGCCGGGGTGGTGCGGGCCCATAGTGCGGCCAAGACCGCCGGTATTCGCCTGTTGGTGGGGGCGCGGCTGGATTTACAAAGTGGTTTGAGTTTGCTGTGTTTTCCAACTGACCGGGCCGCCTATGGCCGCCTGTCGCAATTGCTGACCACAGGGCGGCGGCGGGCCCCAAAGGGGGAATGCTGGTTGGAACTGGATGATGTTCTGGGCCATGATGAGGGTCAGATTTTCGTCGTGCTGCCACCCGCCGAACCTGATCAGGCATTTATCGAGCAACTCCATCGCCTGGGTGAGACTTGGCCGGGGCATTGTTATCTGGCGGGGCATTATCTTTATTCCGGCGATGACCGCCGCCGTCTGGCCCACCTGGCCGCGCTGGCAGAGGCTGCCGCCACACCCCTGGTGGCGACCAACGATGTGCATTATCACACGCCCGGACGGCGGATCCTGCAAGACGTTCTGGTTTGTATCCGTGAACATTGCACCTTGGCGGAGGCCGGTTTTCACCTTAACGCCAATGCCGAACGGCATTTGAAAAGCGGCGATGAAATGACCCGCCTGTTTGCTGATCACCCGGACGCGGTGGCCCGTACGGTGGAGCTGGCGGACCGCTGCCGCTTTTCCCTTGCTGAATTGGCCTATGAATATCCTGCCGATCCGGTACCGAAAGGCCGCACGGCGCAAGAGGAACTTGCGCGCCTGACCTGGGCCGGGGCGCACGAACGCTATGGCACGGTGATCGACCAGGAGGTGATTGAACTGTTGCGGCATGAGTTGGAACTGATTGGCGAGCTTGAATACGCGCCCTATTTTTTGACTGTGCATGACATTGTCCGCTTTGCCCGCGAGCGGGATATTTTGTGTCAGGGCCGGGGCTCTGCCGCCAATTCCGCCGTTTGTTACTGCCTTGGCATTACAGCCGTGGACCCCGCCCGCCTGGATCTTTTGTTCGAACGCTTCATCTCGGCCGAGCGGGATGAGCCGCCTGACATCGATGTGGATTTTGAGCATGAGCGGCGCGAAGAGGTGATCCAGTATGTCTATGAGAAATATGGCCGCCACCGCGCAGGTATGACCGCCACCGTCATTAGTTATCGGTCGAAAAGTGCGATCCGCGAGGTCGGTAAGGCCCTGGGCCTGTCCCTGGATGTGGTCGGCGCCCTGGCGGACAATGTCTGGGGCTGGGGCGGTGATGAGGTGGAGGGCGACAAGGTGCGAGAGATCGGGCTGAACCCTGATGACCCCACCGTTGCCATGGCCATCCGCCTGGCCCGGGAGTTGAAGGGCTTTCCCCGTCATCTGTCCCAACATGTGGGTGGCTTCGTTATCACCCGTGGCCCCTTGTCAGAGGTGGTGCCGATCACCAATGCGGCCATGGCGGATCGTACGGTGATCGAATGGGACAAGAATGATTTGGATGCCTTGGGTATTCTGAAGATCGATTTGCTATCCCTGGGCATGCTGACCTGTATCCGCAAGGGCCTTGATCTGATCGCGGCCCATTATGGCAAGCGGTTCAGTTTGGCGACCGTCCCGGCGGAGGACCCCGGCGTTTACGATATGTTGTGTAGGGCCGATAGTATTGGTGTCTTTCAGGTTGAAAGCCGGGCCCAGATGACCATGCTGCCCCGCCTGCGCCCGCGCAATTTCTATGACCTGGTGATCGAGGTTGCCATCGTCCGCCCCGGGCCAATTCAGGGTGATATGGTGCACCCCTATCTGCGGCGGCGGTCGGGGAAGGAACGCGTTGATTTCCCCTCTGATGATCTGCGTCAGGTTTTGGGTAAGACCCTGGGTATACCCCTGTTTCAGGAACAGGCCATGCGTATCGCCATTGTCGCTGCCGGCTTTACGCCGTCGGAGGCTGACCGTCTGCGCCGGGCCATGGCCACCTTTCGCCACACCGGCACCATCCACACCTTTCGCCAAAAGATGATCGAGGGGATGACCGCGCGCGGTTATGAGCGGGATTTTGCCGAACGTTGTTTCAAACAGATCGAAGGTTTTGGCGAATACGGCTTCCCGGAAAGCCACGCCGCCTCCTTCGCGCTGCTGGTCTATATCTCCGCCTGGATGAAACATCATTATCCATCGGTCTTTGCCTGTGCCCTGTTGAACAGCCAACCCATGGGGTTCTATGCCCCGGCCCAGATTGTCCGCGATGCCAGGGAACATGGGGCAGAGGTGCGCCCGGTGGATGTCAATTATTCGAACTGGGATTGCACCCTGGAAGATAACGGCGCTTTACGTCTGGGCCTGCGGCAGATCCGCCGTTTTCGGGAGGCCTCCGCTGATATTTTAATGGCGGCACGGGGCGGGGGCTATGACAGCCCGGAGGATTTATGGCGGCGCACGGGCCTGGGGGCCGGTGGGTTGGAGACATTGGCGGATGGTGATGCCTGGCGCTCCACCGGGTTGGACCGGCGGGCAGCGTTATGGGCCCTCAAGCGTTTGAACCAGCCCGAGCTACCCCTGTTTGCCGCGGCCCAAATCCGTCCCCCCAGTATAGATGCACCAAGGGAGGCCGAGGTTGCCTTGCCGGATATGCCCATTGGCGAACAGGTGGTGCAGGATTACAGCAATCTGCGCCTGTCCCTGAAGGATCATCCCTTGCGCCTGCTGCGCCCGGCCTTGGATGCGCGGGGCATTATCGAGAATGAAGAATTACTGAACCTGTCGGCGGGCAACCGGGTCACCGTGGCGGGCCTGGTCCTGGTACGGCAACGGCCTGGTACCGCGCAAGGGGTGATCTTTATCACCATTGAGGATGAGGGGGCCGTCGCCAATATCATTGTGCGCCCCCCGGTATTCGAGGCCTATCGCCGGGTGGTGCTGTCCGCCCGGTTGTTGGGCGCACGGGGCCGGGTGGAACGCGAAGGCATGGTGATCCATGTCCTGGCTGAAGAGCTGATCGATCTATCTGTGGAATTGGATCGTCTGCGCGAAGATCCTAGAATTGGCGGGGGCGTCAATAGTTCCGCGCAACCTTTCGCCCGCCGGGGTCAAGGCAGTCATGGGGGCCATCCCCGCAATGCAAACCCCGCAGCCCCGATCCCGCAGCCCCGAAGTTTCCGCTAGAATATGCTGATACAAACTAGGAAAAAGAAAAACTGAACCGATCACTTGGGTCGCAAAGGTGACACCAACTCGGTCAAGATTTTTTAGGTAACGATGTTCAGCATATTCTGCGTGCTGCCACCGGTCTGACCCTGAAGCCGCATTTGATTGGTTAGGTTCATGGAAGATGCCACGGAGGTAATGGCACCAAGGGCACCTTGCAACTGGGCCAGGCGTTCCCTGTCTGCGGCCTTAAGACTAATTGGTGGTTCCAAATCAGCGTCAGGCCCGATCGCGATATAACGGAACATTTTGCGCACTTCCCGCAAGGCACTATCAATCAGTACGCCAACCTCGGCGGCTTTTGCCGGCGTTTCCAATGACAAATCCCCGACCAGACCAAGTTCGAAGATAGAGGATTTGATCTTCTCTTCCTCCTCATCATCCAAACCTTCGGGGGCAGCGTAAAGCGTCGCTTCCTCAAAGCCCAGGCCGGCGAGGGCATCAAAACCCTCGGGTCCGGCAAGGATTTCAACCACCGCGCCGTTTTTCGCTTCAATCTTCAGGCCGGAGTCATCGAGATTATTAATGACGTTGGATGTGCCAAAATTGCCCAAGGCTTTCTTGATCTTATAGGATAGGAAACCCAAGGTATCATCGGTCTCAATCTCAATACGTTTCGTGGACCCGCCATCAACCCGGATCGAAAAATATTGTCCCGGCCGTAGAGTTGTCGTGCTTAGAATTTCGTCCGGCGGTGCTATCGGTAATTCGCCTGTTGGCAGACCAAGGCGGCTGATTACGGATGTTGCCGCGCTATCAAAAACGATGCCATTACCACTTTGCGAAACGGCACCATGATCCTGGCTGGCCCAGGCCTCTGTGCCGGTATTATCCAATTTCATGACGAAGGCATCTTGGACGCTGGCATTGGCACCACCATCTACAGCACCCTGGGTGGCGCCGGTCAGATAGATTTCATCGGCCCCGGCAGAGGCCTTGACCGCGATACCGTTGACGGCGTCTGTACTGCTACTGCCCACGTAAGTGGTCCAGCCCACGGCGGCGGATGCACCCGAATCCACAATTTGGGTGACAAAGCCGTCGCTGCCCCCTGAATGGGCATTGACGATGCTGCCCGAAAGGGCGCTGTTGGTGGTTTGTCCTGAAATATAGACATTGCCGCTGCTGCCCACGGCAATATCGGTCACCGTGCCGTCGGTGTTCAAAGCACCCAGATTGACTTCCCAATCCGGCGTTTGCGAGGCGTCACTATCCACGTAACGGCGCAATATGGCATTGCCGTCCTTTTCGCCGGCGACATAGACGTTGCCCGCGCCATCCGTGGCAATCGCCGTGGCGCGGTCATCGCCGGTACCACCGAACTGTTTGTTCCAGACCAGCGTGCCGCTGCTATCAAGTTTCGTCAGATAACCATCAGAACTGCCCGCATGGGTCACTTCAGAGCTGATTTGTGCGTAGGTCTGGCCGGCCACGAAAACATTTCCCGAAGCATCTGTTGTTAAGGCCAGGGCGGCATCGTTGGCATAGGGTGCGGCCTGCCGGGTCCATTGCTCGGCACCGGAACTATCGAACTTGGTTACAAAACTGTCATAGTTGCCGCCATACGAGGTCGCGCTCAAATCACCCCGTACGCTACCCGCGATGATCACATTGTCGCTACTGTCGACAGTAACGGCGAAACCATTGGCGTCTTCCGTAGCCCCCAACATGCGGGACCAGACCAACTCGCCCGCGGCATCATATTTCCGTAGGTAGGCATCGTTCGTGGCCTGATTGGCAAGCCCTTCCAGGTCGCCCGCGGTAGAACCAACGGAATAGACATAGCCCTGGCTATCCACAGCAACGGAATTCGCGCTATCGGCCTCGGAGGTTTCGATATCAGCGCGGAAAGCATCGTTGGGCGTCGTATTGCCCAAATCGTCTACGTTTTTCACGAAACCGGAGGAATAGTCACCGACATTATTGGTGCCAGCGACAAAGACACCAGCAGATGGATCAGACGGATTTCCGAATGTTACGGTTTCTGTGGCATTTAAATTGAGGTGGAAACCGTAGGAAAATTCGCTGAAGCGCTGGGCATTCATGGTCGAGGTCACGCCATTCGCGCTCAACTGAGAGTTCACATAGGTGGAGATGTTATCTACATCCAACCCGCCCGATACCTGGGAGAGGTCAATCGTAATGACCTTGGTCTCGACAGAATTCACGACGGTTATATCGAAGGTCTCGGTACCCGTCAGGCCCGGGATGGCATCCGTGCGGTTTTCGGTTACCTGGGACGAATAATGGAAGGGTGTCGTGTATTTTGGATCCTTGGGGAAAGACTGTGTCGATGTTTGCGTGGCTTGTTTAATGCCGTACAGCAACGTCGTATCTTCAAATTTCAAATCACCGACAAAACTGCTTAACTCATCTATGTAACCGTCGAAGCGGTTTTGCAGCAATCGCGACTGGCTGGCCGCACCTGTTTCGCTTTCGGCATAGGTGGCCATTTCCCGTAGCTTTGTCAGGCCCGTGTAAAGGCCGAACAAATTCTTGAACTGATCATCGCCTGCAGTGTTGTTTACCCGCGGATCTGACAGATCGATCAAGGGGCCCGACGAATAAATTCGTTGCAGGATCTCTTCGAATGGATTGGCTTTAGGTAAAGTCCAGGGCGGTATGATCGAAGGGTCAACGGTGGCGAATGAATCGCTTAGCAGTTCATCCTGGATTTTCGAGGCATGGCCAGACAAGCCCAACGAAACGCCAGACGAATAGAACGCACTCAGGACATTGTTGTCAAACTGAACAGGTTGCAATCCGGATGTTGGACTAAGTGCCATCTATTGGTGAACCATCTATCGGTTTATCCCATAAACCTTGTTACTGTTTCGCCCCGCCGTAATTGGCGGGCCGTCTTCCTGTCCGCCGACCTGGCGGGTAGGTGGCAAAAAAACTCCAAACGAAATTCCACCATCCGACATTTTGCCTGTAACGGGTTAACGACCGATGAATTCATTTGGTTAATTAATGTTGCCGATGTTGTGGATAAAGCGCTGCAGTTTACGAAACATTAACCGCGACAATGGAAACTTAACCACGTCGATGGGGAAAACTAACCCATCACACTTTGTGCCTTATTGCTGTTCGGACGGGTAGCCGCCTATGACACTGGAATTTCTAGACGTAAAACGTGGGTCTTCCGGCCCGCCTGAGACGGCGCGCGAAAAAATTCGTGGCATCGAGGAACTGGCCCGCATGGCGGATGAAACCCGCGCTGCAGGTGGCGAGGTTGTCCTTGCCCACGGTGTCTTTGATTTACTGCATATGGGCCACGTCCGTCATTTGGAAGCAGCCCGCGCCGAAGGTGACCTTTTAATCGTTACCCTGACCGCGGACCGATACGTCAACAAAGGTCCCGGCCGCCCCATATTCCCCGAGATGACCCGGGCTGAAATGGTCGCGGCACTAAGCTGTGTCAGCGGGGTTGGTATTTCCAACTGGTCTACAGCCGAGGGCGTGTTGCGATTTATTCGTCCGTCCATTCTGGTCAAGGGCCAGGACTATGCCAATGAAGATGACGATATAACGGGTGGTATCCGGCGGGAGCGGGAGCTGGTTGAAAGCTTTGGCGGCCGCGTAGTCTTTACCGACGATATTACAGATTCATCATCCTCCCTGATCAACCGTCATTTAAATGTGTACGATTCAGAAGTACACGAATATCTGAATGGTTTACGCCAACATGATGTGGCAGGCCGGGTCGTTCAGGCCCTGGAAGGTATTCAAAACCACCGGGTCCTGATGGTGGGAGAGGCCATCATAGACGAATATCAATACGCCGCGCCCATGGGGAAATCCGCCAAGGAGAACATCATCGCCTCCCGCTATGAAGGCCGGGAAGTGTTTGCGGGCGGGGTCATAGCCTCTGCCAATCATGTCGCCTCCTTCGTCGAACAGGTTGATGTCATCACCTGTATTGGCGAGGAAGATTCTTACGAAGATCTGATCCTCGATACCGTGGTGCAGAATGTTAATGTGCATTTCGTGCGTCTGCCAGGCGTGCCGACCATTCGCAAATGCCGGTTTGTTGATCCCGGCCATATGCGGAAATTGTTCGAGGTCTATCATTTCGACGACACGCCGTTAAGCGGTCGCAAGGAAGACGAACTTTGCAGCCTTATCGCGGAGAGGGCCGCGGACTTTGACCTGGTCGTGGTCAATGACTTCGGCCACGGCATGATGACGCCGCGTTCCATCGATCAAATCATTCGGCGTTCAAAGTTCCTGGCCGTCAATGCGCAAAGTAACAGTGCCAACCACGGCTACAACCCGGTCAACAAATACGCCAAGGCGGATTACGTCTGCATCGATGCGCCCGAGGCGCGCCTGGCGGTCCGCGACCGGTTTTCCGAGGTCAGCGATCTGGTTCAGGGGCCATTGCGGGAATTGATCGAATGCAATCGCATTATCGTCACCCACGGCCAGCACGGCTGTATCACCTTCGATAGTAAGGAAGGTCTGGGCAAAGTCCCGGCCTTTACCCGTCAGGTGGTGGATACTGTCGGCGCCGGCGATGCGTTTTTATCGGTTACGGCGCCTTTGGTGCAGTCAGATGTAAATATGGAATTGGTGGGGCTGATCGGCAACGCGGTGGGGGCCATGAAAGTGGGCATCGTCGGCCACCGGTCATCGGTACAGCGGGTGCCGTTGATGAAGTTCCTGACAGCGTTGTTGAAATAGTGAATTTGAGGAAACGGGATAGTAAGTATGCACAGTAACAGTGTGGCGGCCATGCAGGCGCGGGTAGAGGACTATTTCTCGGAGCTGGCCCGGCTGCCCGAACAAACCCTGGTGACGGATAATCAGGATCGGGAAATGGCCATGGCTGATTTGTTCCCGATCATGATCGAACGCTTTGCCCGCCATCGTGATGGTGACGGCAAATTGATGTTCGTGGGCAACGGAGCGTCTGCCTCTATCGCCTCGCACATGGCGCTTGATTTTTCCAAAAATGGCAAAGTGCCGGCACTGGCCTTCAATGATGCGGCATCCTTGACCGCGTTGAGCAATGATGAAGGTTACGACCAGGTGTTTGCCAAGCAGATCGAATATTTCGCCATCGAAGGCGATTTTTTGGTCGCTATATCGTCATCGGGCAATTCGGCAAACATCATCAATGCGGTGCATGCGGCGCGTGCCAAGGGCTGTGGTGTTTTGACCTTGTCGGGCCTGGGCGCAGACAACAAGTTGCGCCAGATGGGCGACTACAATCTTTTCGTGCCTTCGGGCGAATACGGCTTTGTTGAGATCGTACATGGCGGGCTGATCCACGCTCTGCTGGATATCTTCATGGGCTGGTCGGCCGAAACGGGCCTGTGGAACAAATCCAATCAATCGCAAAAGATAAACCAAGAAAGAGGTGCGGCATGAGCCCGGAAAACATCAAGATGAATGTCATGGTCACGGGCGGCGGCGGCTATGTGGGCTCCTGCTTAATTCCGAAATTGCTCGCCGCCGGCCACAAGGTCACCGTGCTGGATCTGTTCATCTATGGCATGGGGGTTTTTAACGGTGACGGCGAGCATCCCAATCTGCGTTGCATCAAGGGCGATATCCGCGATCCGAAGGCAGTCGCCAAGGCGGTGGAGAATGCGGATGCTGTGATCCATCTGGCCTGCATTTCCAACGATCCCAGCTTTGAATTGAACCCCGATCTGGGAAAGTCCATCAATTTTGACTGTTTCCGGCCCCTGGTTCGTGCCGCCAAAGATGCGGGCGCGCGACGTTTTATCTATGCCTCCTCGTCATCCGTCTATGGCATCAAGCAAACGGAGAATGTCACGGAAGATCTGTCGTTGGAGCCGTTGACGGATTATTCTAAATTCAAGGCCATGTGCGAAGACGTCCTGGATGAAGAGCGGGAGCCTGGTTTTGTGACCCTGACCCTGCGCCCTGCCACGGTCTGTGGTTATGCGCCTCGATTACGCCTGGACCTGACGGTCAATATTCTGACCAATCATGCCATCAACAATAACAAGATTACGGTCTTTGGCGGGGCGCAGAAACGTCCCAACATCAATGTAGAGGATATGACCGATCTGTATGTACAGTGCCTGCAATATCCCGATGCCATGATCGACGGCAAGGTCTTCAACGCCGGGTATGAAAACCACACGGTCAGCCAGATCGCCGAGATGGTCCGCAGCAATGTGGGCGAGGCAGTGGATATTGTCACCACGCCTTCGGACGATGATCGCTCCTACCATGTGTCATCCGCCAAAATTAAGCAGGAACTGGGCTTTGTTGCCCGCCACAGCATCGATGATGCGGTCAACAGCCTGACCAAGGCCTTTGCCGCCGGTAAAGTGCCCAACCCCATGCAGGACGCCCGTTACTATAACGTCAAGCTGATGCAGGATATTCACCTGCAATAGTGGTTAAAACAGCCTGAAAAAATGGCCAGCCGTAGGGCATTATTAACCATTTTCGCGCCTAATTGGACTGTCACATAGTCAGGACGGTTTGGGTATGCGGATCGGCATCGATTTCGATAACACCATTGCAGGGTATGACGCGCTTTTCGCCGCATTGGCGGAGGAGCGCGGCCTGTTTCAGAACGCGCGCCATAGCGCGCCGCATGGTGTTCTCCTTGGTGCGCCTGTGGGCAAGAAAGATTTACGTGATGCCCTGCGTCAACGGCCCGAGGGGGAGTTGACATGGCGGCGGTTGCAGGCGGAGGCCTACGGTGGCCGTATGAGCGATGCGGAATTGCTGGACGGGGTTGATCGTTTCGTAAAAGCCTGCCGTCAGGCCGGTATATCTCTATCCATCGTCTCCCACAAAACCCAGCATGCCAATTTTGCCTCCGACGGTACGGACCTGCGCAAGGCCGCGATCCGTTGGATGGAGGAGCATGGCTTTTTTGATCCTGCGGGTCTGAAATTCCGTCCCGACGATGTCTTCTTTGCCGACACCCGTGCGGCCAAGGTGGCCAAAATTTCCGACCTGAACTGCAACTGGTTTATCGACGATTTGGAAGAGGTTTTCGCGGAACCGGGCTTTCCCGCATCCGCCCGTGCGGTCCTTTATGATCCGCATGGGGATGTTGAGGCCGGTAGCAGCGGTGCCACAGATTTTTTACGCTGCCGCCACTGGGACGAGATTGGGGGGCACGTCTTTGGCTCCCACCACTAATAGCACCACTGGTATTGATACGCCGGAGGCCGCCATGGCGGCGGCGACGGCGCTATTGGGTGATCCGGTGCGTGAGGTTAGCCGCCAACGGGGCGGCGGCAACAACCGCCTGTATCGGGTGGAGGCGGCGGATGGTCGCCGTTATGCCCTGAAAACCTATTTGCAACGTCCCGGCGATGACCGTGATCGGCTCGGTGCGGAATTTGGTGGCCTGGCGTTTCTGCGGGCCCAGGGCCTGGACCGCCAGGTGCCCCGCGCCGTGGCCCGCGACCCCGAGCGTCATTGTGCTTTGTTTGGCTGGGTCGATGGCGATGCGGTCGGCCAGCCCACACCCCGCGATTTGTTTGAAGCCTTGTGCTTTGTCTTGGATCTTTACCGCCTGACCGAACAGCCTGAGGCTGCGGCCCTGCCGCTGGCGTCAGAGGCATGTTTGTCCGGTGCGGAAGTCGCCCGTCAAATCGACCGTCGCCTGGATCGTTTGTTGATGATCGACGATCAGCGTCTGCGCGCCTTTCTCATCGACACCTTCGCCCAGGCCTATGAAACTCATTGCGAGCGCGCCATGGCACTTTATCAGCGACGGGATTTAAATTTTTCTGAACCGGTCCCGCATTCGGCCTTGACCCTTTCGCCATCGGATTTTGGTTTTCACAATGCTATTCGCCGGGCCGACGGCCGCCTGGTCTTTGTTGATTTCGAATATTTTGGCTGGGACGATCCGGTGAAACTGGTGGCGGATTTCCTGCTCCACCCCGGCATGAGCCTGGATGTGGAATTGCGCCGGCGCTTTCGCCGCGGTGCCGCTGCCGTGTTTGGCGGCGACCATGATTTTGATGTCAGGCTGCGCGCCTTGTTTCCGCTCTATGCCATGCGCTGGTGCCTGATTTTGCTAAACGAATTTCTGCCCGAACGTTGGCAGCGCCGCGATTACGCCGGTGCGCACCAGGATCGGGAGTATGCCCTGAATGCTCAGCTGGCCAAGGCAAACGCCATGCTGGACCAACTTAAAGATGCCAACACAGAGGTTTTTGAAGATGATTAATTTCGCCGCATTAGAGCACGAGGCCCATTCCGTATATGAACCACTGGCGCTGGATAGACGCTCCCGCGATCTGCGTCGCCTGGTGGTCCGGGGCCTGGTTGGCGGCGGGCGAGGGCATTTAGGTTCGGCCCTGTCGGCAATCGAAATCGTCCGCGTGCTTTACGATGACATCATGGCTCATCAGCCCGATCAACCGGAATGGGCCGAACGGGATAGGTTTCTGCTTTCAAAAGGCCATGGCTGTTTGTCGCAATATGCCATTTTGGCCGACCACGGCTATTTCCGCATGGGTGAGTTGGACCGGTTTTGCCGCTTTGACGGTATTTTGGGTGGCCATCCTGATGCTGGTAAGGTGCCTGGCGTTGAAGCTTCCACCGGGGCCCTGGGGCATGGCCCCTCCATCGCCGTGGGTATGGCGATTGCCGCCAAACTAAAGGGGGCTGCCCATCGGATCTTCTGCGTCACCGGTGATGGCGAGATTAACGAGGGTTCCGTCTGGGAAGCGGCCATGGCGGCAGGTAAGCACAAGCTGGATAACCTGACGATCATCGTTGATTATAATAAATTGCAATCCTATGACCGCACGGAAGTGGTTCAGGATCTGGAGCCGCTAACCTCCAAATGGGAAAGCTTTGGTTTTGCAGTGCGCAATGTGGATGGCCACGACGTCGAAGGCCTGCGCCGTACATTTTCCAGCCTGCCATTTGCCGACGGCCGGCCCAGCGCGGTCATTGCCCACACCATCAAAAGCCGTGGCGTGGCGCATGCCGAGGGTGATCCGGCCTGGCATCACAAATCAAAAATGACAACTGAAGAGATCGACGGCGTTCTGGCAGCGATCGAAGGGGAGGGCTGAGCATGCGCAAAACATGTCTCGACGTAGTATATGACCTGGCTAAACAGGATGAGCGGGTGGTCTTCATCGGCTCCGACCTTGGGGCTGGTACCCTGGATCAATTTCGCGATGAAATGCCGGATCGTTTCTTTATGGAAGGGGTTTCGGAACAGAACCTGATTGGCATGGCAGCGGGCCTGGCCATGGAAGGCTTCATTCCTTACGTCAACACCATTGCAACTTTCATCACCCGGCGCTGTTACGAACAGCTGGCGGTGGATCTGTGTCTGCATAATCTGCCCGTGAAGCTGATCGCCAATGGCGGCGGTCTGGTCTATGCCCCCTTGGGCCCGACCCATCTGGCGATTGAGGATATGGCTATCCTGCGCGCCTTGCCGCGGATGAGCATCTTTGCACCATGCGATAGGGAGGAGATGACCCGCCTGGTACCCCAAACGCTGGATATGACGGGGCCCTGTTATATCCGTCTGGCTAAGGGTGGCGATGAAGTCGTCTCGGAAGCAGAGCGGGGTTTTGAGATTGGTAAAGCCATTCAGATGCGCAAGCCGGGTAAAGTGTTGATCATCGGCACGGGCATCACCACCACACGGGCCCTGCATGCAGCGGAAGAACTGGAAGGCCAGGGGATCGATTGCGGTGTGCTGCATATGCACACTGTAAAACCCTTGGATGAAGCCGCAATCCTGTCGCAATTGGATGGGGTGGAGCTGTTGGTGACCGTTGAAGAACATACTCTTGTCGGTGGCCTGGGCAGTGCGGTCGGTGATCTGTTGCTTGATAAGGCACCCAACGCCGTCAGCCGCCTGGTACACCTCGGCATCCCGGATATCTTCGCCGATAAATACGGCACCCAAGATGAGTTGTTGGAATATTACGGCCTGCAAGGCTTCCAAATCGCCCAGCGCATTCGCGACACCTTGAAAGGGGAAGGGGCCCAGGTCGCATGAACTACGGCCTACCACTCACAGCATCGGAAACCCTGCCACGGCCAGAAGGGTTCCTTCGTGCCGATGAGGCAGCACTTGGCAGCCATTTCCTGGAACACGGCTATGTCATTGCACCTGTTGCCGACCTGGGCGCGTTGGACCGTCTGCGCGACGCCATGGCTGAAATCGCAGCGAAACATTTGGGTCTGGGCAAGGTACAGGATACCGGTGCTTTGTTGGACGATATCCACGGACATGTTGAGGCAACGGACCTGAATGCCCTGCGCATGACGGTGATAAACGGCGTCAATGATCTGCCTTGGGCCCGGCAAACTTATTTCGAGCTGGCCAGGCCCTTGTTGGAGGCCATTGTCGGCAACGAATTGGCCATGCAGCGGCGTCTGAATTTGTCGATCCAGCTACCCGGTGATGACAGCTCGTTGCTGGCAGTGCACGCCGACGTCTGGGATGGCGACAGTCCATTCGAGGTCGTGGTTTGGCTGCCCTTTGTGGATTGCTTCAATACCAAGACCATGTTTTTGCTGCCGCCCGAACAGGGTCATGCCGTGGAAGCGCGGATGGCGGATTTTGACGGCGGCGATACGGAGGATCTGTTCAACGACATTGAAGCGGATCTGACCTGGTTGGACGTACCCTATGGCCAGGTCCTTTTGTTCAATCAGAACCTGATGCACGGCAATCGTATCAACCGGGAAGGCGGCACCCGCTGGACCATGAATTGCCGTTTTAAAGGCCTGTTTTCGCCCTATGCCGGCAAGCGTTTGGGGGAGTTTTTTGAGCCCATTACCGTCCGCCCTGCCTCTCGCGTGGGGATGAGTTATGAAATGCCGGGAGGCTTCGTTGAATAATCAGACCAACAGATTAGGCCATCGCGGCTATATCGCGTCCCGTCCGGTACGCGGCCAGGACTGGCCCCAGCATGTGCAAAATCTTGTGGTGCGTGACTATGCCCAGCGCAATGATTTGCACTATCTACTCTCCGCTACGGAATACGCCATGGACGCCTGCTATATGAACCTTGAAACGGTTCTGGGCGAACTGGACAGCATTCAGGGCGTGGTCTGTTTTTCCCTGTTTATGTTGCCCAGCAGGGCGGAACGACGGCATGCGCTTTATCAACGGATATTCGAAGCAGGCGCGGATTTGCACGGCGCGTTGGAAAATATGGCCATTCGCGGCCCGGAAGATGCCGCCCGTCTGGAAGACATCTTCATGGTTGACCGTCACGCAATATCCACCCTGCAGGCGAGTTAGAGATTACAATGGCATTTGTTGATTTCGTAGGCATCGTGCACAAGGCAACCACCCGGGACTATGTCCAGCGGGTGGTGGAGCACGACAAGGCCGAATGCGCCGAGGTGGC
>JABJKS010000097.1 GCA_018660265.1 Rhodospirillaceae bacterium
ACGGATCGGGGAGGATTTATTCCAACTTGCGCCCCCGGCATCACGCCGAAGCCGCTAAATAGGAGATCGATTATGACCCACGAACCAAAAATACCCATGAGACCAGAAGACCTCCCTCAGCAGCGTATCCACGAAGTAGTCGAACTTCCAGAACGACCGGCTGAGTTCAATTTTGAAGTCGGATACGGATGCTCTCCAGCGGGCGGTTTACCGAAAGCCGGTATCTCTTCAGCAACATTCCTTTGTCAGGTGGAATGGGCATGGTCGCCCATGAACAATCGCGTCGATGCTTACTACCTCCACCGTGGCCGCAGCAAATGGTCCTTGTGGACCAAATACTGGGACGACGACTGCGGCAAATGGGAACCCGGGGGAATTGGCACCGTAAATCGACCCGGCGTAAATCAGAAGCAGGCGGCAACATATCTACTACTGGAGTTCTGGAAATTTGACGCCCAGGATAGTTATGTGGATTGCTATCATTGGATAAACGAAACCGGCTACCTGTCGGTCGCCGAGGTGACAGCAATTGCAAAGGGTGTTTGGTAGCGATGGCAAGGGAAATGTTACGGACTTGGGTCGCGTATCCTGAAGCGTCAGTTCCTGCATGGGGCTGATTTCGATTAGTTCGCCCGGCTTCACAAAGCCGTCTTTGTTGGGGCGTTGCTCTATGGTGCGGCTCATCAGGAAAGCCTATAACCTTCCCTTAGACATGGCAACGTCTTATCTAATGATAAGGCGCAATCCAGCACCCCAATCACTAATGATACCGTACCCAATTTCTAATGATCAGGCCCCCAATCACTAATGTTAAACCCCCGATCCCTAATGATCTGACGCTCAACTAATTGAAACCATTGATATAAAAGCGCCCGAACTTAAGAACCTATAGAACTTAGAACTTGGGGGCGCTGTGGATAAGATGCCCAATCCATCACGCAGACAGCCTTCTTGCCGCGCTAATGGCCACTAATCTCCGACAAAGAAACACTGCGTCCGCCTACCGGCGAACAGTTATTTTAAGTATGGGGCGCTTCGCGCCAGCTAAGGCATCCGGCTGGTCGCCGGATAAGTTTATTTTAAGGTTGTCTGCAAAATAAGAAGGGGTTCGTGATTGTGATCGAATTTTAGTTCGATAATGAGACATTAATCAATCAAGGCGCAGTTCTTTTCCCTAAACAGCCTTTTTGATACCATCAGTCTCAATTCGTCATTAGTGACGCAGTTATCGCAGTCTTCCGAAATTTTCTCGTACGTATCAGTCTCCGTCCATTGCCACCATCTCCCTAAGACAAAATCCACTGATGGACCTCCCCTCAAAGCTCCATAAATCCAGGGAACACTGGCTGACCAATCCTCTTTGGTGATTTTGTTATCTCTAGCGGCAGAAATAAATTCTCTGCCGATAGAAATGGCTAAACCATAAAACCTTTGTCTTTCCGATTGGTCTGAAAAGCTCTCCGAATAAACTGAACACTGAATAACAGCGAGCAACTTAGGAGCCAATTTCGCGTATTCTACCGAAGTTTTTTCATCACCAACCGACAACGCTTGAGTTCCAGCAAGCAAGGTTAAGAACAAGGCGGGCAGGAAGACTAATTTTTTCATCGCGGCAACCTTTTTGGTAAGTATTCCGGGCAGGTTACCCAGAAGCCCAACTGATAGGCAAGGCCGGCCAGCATCCGACGGGAATACAAGTCAAAGCCGAAGGGGATGCACTGGCGGACATACGACGCGATCAACGACAAGATGGACAAAATCCAGGCCGATATCCTGGTGGTGTTCATTGCAGGGTCTAAGCGGCTGATCGATGCCGATATCACGGTGCAAACATGTTGGGATGCCGACCGACTGGACCTGGGCAGGGCCGGTATTGTGCCAGACCCAAGGTACCTGTGTACCGATGCCGCAAAGGAGCCAAGGATGATTGAGTGGGCGCACAATCGGGCAACGAAAATCTAACCAGGAGATGTCATCACGTGGCTGAAAATTTGGAACTGGATAAGTTTCTTAAATGGCTATCTGACAAGACCCCGAAACCACGGCAAATTGAGGAGGGCGATATCCCCCCTGGCGTCTACCTGGAATTTGATGATATCGCCGAGAGAGCAGATGACCTCCAGCCGCTTTTGGATCGCTTGAAGGTTCCTCGACAGCGAAGTTATGATCTGGGAATGGTGACGACGGGCAGATTTCTAATGCAATCCTCTGCGTCCCATCGTGTGGTGCGGGAAGCTGGAGGAACAAGCTGGCGGGTTTATGTTTCTGGAGCCGACTTCCCGAACGGAGAGGAGTTCATAGGCGACTATACATCCGAAGATGTCGTCCAATTCGCTGAGGAGTTAGGCTACGAGATGAACGTCCGAGAATGGCTTGCGATTGGTTGGCGGCCATCGTAGGCGGGCCGAGAAAGTTCTGGTTGTGGATGCTTGGGGTGGCGTTGGTAGCAGTTGCACTCCCAGAAACCGGCTTTGCGGCGACCTCAGATCGTGTCCGCGTCATTGACGGGGACACCATAGACATCTCAGGCCAGCGGATCAGGCTTCACGGCATCGATACGCCTGAAGCCAAGCAGACATGCCAGCGTGAGGGGTTCATCTGGCTGTGCGGCGCGGTGGCAACCAAGGTCCTCCGGAAATTGATCGGCGATACGCAGGTTACCTGCACCCAGCGGGACATGGATCGCTATGGCCGCATTGTCGCCGTCTGCTACGTCAACGGCCTCAACCTGAACGCGGCCATGGTGCAGTCAGGGATGGCCTTAGCCTATCGGAAGTACAGCAATGACTACATCGGCCAGGAGGCATCCGCGAAGGCGGCGCAGCGGGGCCTGTGGGCCGGTAAGTTTGTGGCCCCGTGGGAATGGCGGCGAGGCAAGAGGTTGGCGTCCGAGACCGCCCTCAATGACAATCCGACGGGCTGTCGGATCAAAGGTAACGTCGGTTCCAAAGGCGATCGTATCTACCACATGCCGGGTGGCCGCTGGTACGACAGAACGGTAATCACGGCGTCTAAGGGAGAGCGGTGGTTTTGCTCCGAGGGTGAGGCCAAGGCCGCTGGATGGCAACGGGCAGGGACGCCCGCATTCGCGATGCCACGATCGAACACTGGGCAGTCACCAACTGTCACGGAACCAATCAAGGCTTGTTGCAAGATCTGCCGGAAGGGTCAGGCGTGTGGGAACTCCTGCATCAGTCGCCGGTACATTTGCCGTAGGCCGCCAGGGTGCGCATGTAACGGCTAAGCAGAGCCTCGCTGCCATAGTCGCCGCATCCCTGCATGGCCACTGCTGGTTCGACTGTCCCCGAAATGGCTCTCGACTGATGATCGTCCGCAGTTTTTGGATCGCTGTGTGGGACTAAATGTGGGACCGAACAGAGGACGGCCGAAAACATCTTATCTATATCAATATGTTAGATGATGTAAGTGGCGGATGGGGTGGGATTCGAACCCACGAGACGCTCTCACGCCTGCCGGTTTTCAAGACCGGTCCCTTCAACCACTCGGGCACCCATCCGTGTATTCGATGCACGCGTGTAGCAAATCGACGGGCTTGTGGAAAGGCGCAATGTTGCTAGAATTTTATCAGCATGTGCAGGATCGATGTGGTTGAGGCGAAGAACCTCACGTGGAGGGTGCACTGAAACCGAATATCCGCACCGTTGACAGTGCCTGGAGCTGGGTTGTGACGGGGGCGACTTTTGTTCTGATGTTTCTGGCCTATGGCAACGCCTATACGTTCGGGGTATTTTTTTCCAGCTTATCAGGCACCTTCAACGCGGATCGGGCCGAAACCGCCCTGGTCTTCTCTATCGTGGGCGGACTTTATTCCACACTTGGTATCGTTAGCGGACCTGCGGCTGACCGTTTCGGGACCCGGCCCATCGTTATGTTAGGCATGTTGGCCATGGGCACGGGCTTGATCTATGCCGGCATGGCGGATGCGTTATGGCAGGTTTACCTCGGCTTTGGTCTTGGCCTGGCCTTTGGCATGGGCTTTACCTTTGCACCAGCCAATGCAGGTCTGCAGCGCTGGTTTACCCTGCGTCGTGGGCTGGCAGCGGGTATGGCCTCAACCGGGGTCGGGATCTCTATCCTGGTCCTGCCGCCCCTGGTGGCTGTTTTGATCAATGAACTGGGCTGGCGCGCAGCGATGCAAACCACAGGTGCCATGGCCCTGTGTCTGGGCGCGCCAGCAGCGTTCTTGATGGGTGATCCGGTCAATACAACAGGCCATGCCAGGAATACCATCCATGGCGCGGGTTATTTCGATCGCAAGACGGCCCTGACAAGCCGGGGATTTGTGCTGTTCTTCCTCTCATCCATGCTGTGCTGCGCCGGTTTCTTCATCCCCTTCGTTCACCTTGTCCCCTATGCAATCGACCAGGGCCTTGGCGAAGGCACGGGCGTCTATCTGTTGGCGGTCATTGGGGCCAGCAGCCTGATCGGGCGCTTACTGCTGACCGCCGCCTCGGACCGTATGGGACGGCGAAACTCCATGGCGGTGATGTATTTCGCCATTGGCATCAGCTTTTTTCTTTGGTATCTGGGCGGCAGTATCGCCGTGCTGACAATCTTCGCTGTGCTATATGGGATTGGTTCAGGCGGCTACGTCGCCATGATTGCGCCCCTGATCGCGGAATATTTCGGCACCAAAAAATCGGTTCCATGCTCGGATGTTTCATGCCGAACATCGCAATTGGCGGCTTCTTCGGTCCTTTTCTGGCAGGGCATGCCTTCGACCTTTGGGGCAGCTATGACATCCCCATCCTGGTGTCCGGTGTCTGTGGCCTGG
>JABJKS010000098.1 GCA_018660265.1 Rhodospirillaceae bacterium
CAGGCGGCAAGAGCCGCCGAATGAACCCCGAACGTCAATCCCTAACACCTCTAAAAATTAGCCGCTGAAAACCGCCGTCGATCCGGCTGAAGCCGTGTGCTCAGATCAAAGCTGATCGCGATCATGAATAATGTGGGCTAGCAAACTTAATATCATACTACAAGACCCCCTGCGCGACCGCCCAGAAACGTTCAGGCAGCCGATAATTCCTGCTCCACCAGCTTCACCCAATAGGAAGCGCCGACGGGAAGAATTTCGTCGTTGAAGTCATAGTTGGGGTTGTGCACCATACAGCCACCCGGTTCGTTCCCGACGCCGTTCCCGACCCAGATATAGCAACCTGGTTTGGCCCGCAGCATCCAGGAGAAATCCTCCGCGCCCATGGTCGGGTCCAGATCACGGCGCACATTTTCCTCTCCAACAACGGTGGCGGCGGCGCGATGGGCGATCTCCGTCTCTTCCGGTGAATTTATGGTCGGGGCATAGCGGCGGTCATAAGTGTAATCAACCGTCGCACCATGGGCCGCGGCAATGCCCTCTGCCACGCGCTTGATCTCCACCTCCATGATATCCTGCACTTTCTCTGAAAAGGCCCGTGTCGTACCTGCGATCAAAGCTGTCTCCGGGATCACATTGGTCGTGAAGCCGGATTGAAATTTGGTCGCGGATATGACCGCCTGCCGCAACGGATCCACGGTTCGCGAAACAATCCGCTGCAGGGCAGTGACGATTTCGGCACCGATCAATACCGGGTCTATACCCTGATGCGGCATGGCACCATGGGCACCGGTACCATTCACGATGATCTCGAAAAAATCGGCCGACGCCATCATGGGCCCGGGCATCAGGGCAATCTGACCTGCTGGGATGCCCGGCATATTGTGCATGCCATAGACATCCTGACAGGGAAATTGATCGAACAATCCTTCGTCGACCATCAGCCGGCCACCGGCTTCATTTTCCTCCGCCGGCTGGAAAATGAAATAGACCGTTCCGTCAAAATTCTTTGTCTCCGCCAGATAACGGGCCGCACCCAACAACATGGTGGTATGGCCGTCGTGACCACAAGCATGCATTTTGCCGTCATGCTGAGACCGATGGGCGACGTCCGCCAGTTCCTGCAGGTCCAAGGCATCCATGTCCGCCCGCAGGCCGATCTTGCGATCAGAGTTGCCGCATTTCAACACACCCACAACGCCGGTTTTTGCCAGGCCGGTGTGCACTTCCATGCCAAAACCGCGCAACTTTTCCTCTACCACCGCCGCCGTGCGCACTTCTTCAAATGCCGTTTCAGGATGGGCGTGAATATCGTGGCGCCATTCCACCATGTCTTCGTGAAAATCAGCAATTCGGTTGATGATCGCCATAACAATCTCCTGATCTCGGGCCAACGCAGCCAGCACCGTTCGCACCGGCCGCAAATGAATTGGGATGGATCTCCCCCATGGAGCACCCATCCCAATCATTTACCCCGAAGTCAGGGCTATGTCATTGCTTAATGCAGGGCCTAATGCGACATCATCACCGGACAGGTCATGGACTGCAGGATCGCCCGGGTCGCCCCGCCAAAAGCCAGCTCGCGCAATCGGGAATGGCCATAGCCCCCCATCACCAGCAGATCGATACCGTTGTCGGCAACTGCGGACAACATGCTATCGCCCACCTTCATATCAGGTGCCACGATATGACGCGCCGTGGCGTTAACCCCGTGGCGGGCAAGGTGGGCGCAGATATCCGCGCCTGCCAGATGCTCGTCATCATCAGGATTGACGGAAAACACAACAACCTCATCCGCCTTCTGCAACAGCGGCATGGCATCATGAACGGCACGTGTCGCTTCCCGCGTCGCGGTCCAGGCGACCATGATGCGCTTGCCCATATGGCTTTGATCGCCGGTATAGGGCACGACCAATACCGGACGCCCCGATGCCAACAAAAGTTCTTCAGCCAGACCATCTATCGACGCCGGGTGATCAGGATTGGGTTGGCCAACCACCAACAGATCGCAGTAACGACCGCATAGTGCCACGGCGTCGGTGACATCACCCTCCATAAGGCGGAATTCGCCGTTCACACCTTCACGTGACATGGCGGCATCAAATTCTTTGCGCTTCGCCTCGCCCATGGCGCGGATCTCTCTGTAGGTTTGTTCAATGATTTCCGTTGGCATTTCGGTCTGTACATATCCAGGCAGGGTCGGAAAGCCCAAAACATAGACCCCCGTCAGGCGTGCATCGAACTGTTTCGCCAGTGCGGTGCCGGCAGCCAGCCGCCTGTCTGCATGCGCATCATCACCTTGATGTACAACGATATCCTTGATGGTCATTGTTTTTACCCCTTTTTTCTAATTCCAGAATTGCCCCGAATTAGGACTGGTGACCTACACCAGTTTAGATAGGGATAATGCCCGTCAAATCCAGTCTCGGACTTGACCTATGTCACGTTAGCGCCGCGACAAAGGAACGCACCCGTTTCATGGCTATTTGCAAGTCAGCAATATCATCGACGCGGGTGTCCGCAGGATCCTCACGATGGCCTTCGGCCACTTCGGCCAGCGCCGCCACTTCCCCCGCCCCCACACCCAGGGCGACGCCCTTCAGGCTGTGCGCGGCCCGCCACCAGGCCACTCCATCGCCCGCAATGTTCGCCGTCGCCATGTCATCAATATAGCCTTGGGCGCTGGGCAGAAACATGGTCAGCAACTCCACCTCCAGCTCCCGGTCGCCTTGGGTATAGGTGGCCAAGTGCGTCATATCGATCGCGGGTTTTGGATCAGACCCCATTTCGTAACTCCCATAACGGTTGGTAATGCAGCTTAACAAGCTAACGCACAGGCTGGGAAGTATCGTTGTGACATCAGCCTGGGACTGATAGCCTTGGCAGAACAATTTTTGGCCAAACACTAAATAGGACGGACAACATGAAGACGCCATTTGAAGAAGTGATGGAAATCCGGGGCAATGATTTGCCGGAGGCGACAGACGTCACGATCACCGGCGTCGACCCTGTATTCTCCACGCGCTTTAAGATTGGCGAAACGGTTGCTGCCGCCCTGGCCGGCATCGGCGTCGCCATTTCCGATATCTGGACCTTGAAGACAGGTAGAGGGCAATCAGCGGCCATTGATGTCCGCGCAGCCGCGGCCACATTGCGCAGCGCAATCTACATGCAAAGGCCCGACGAAAACGGCACCTACACCCCGGTGGTCAATGACGCCCATGAAGAGATGATCCAGCGCACCCAGCCCTGGCCCACAAAAGATGGCCGTTGGTTCCTGCCACACTTTGGCCTGCCACATTTGGGGGAGCGGGTATTGGGTGTTTTGGATTGCGAGCCCAATGTCGCTTCTGTCTCCAAGGCGGTGGCGAAACGGGACGCCATGGAATTGGAGGCGGCGATTGATGAAATTCGGGCCTGCGGCGGCATGGTGCGCAGCAACGAGGAATGGCTGGCGCATCCCCATGGCCAGGTCCTTGCCGCCAAGCCCATCGTTGAAATTTTCAAAATCGGCGACAGCGACCCCGAACCGTTTCCGGAAGGTGAGCGGCCGCAAAACGAAAGGCCCTTGAGCGGCATTCGCGTCCTGGATCTGACTCGCATTCTTGCAGGCCCCATCGCAGCACGTACGTTGGCTGAAAACGGTGCCGACGTATTGATGGTTACGGCGGAGCATCTGCCCCAGATCGCCGAACACGTCATGGATACCTCGCACGGCAAACGCAGTACCTACCTCAACCTGAAAACCCCTGAAGACATTGCCAAGCTGAAGGAACTGGCAGCAGATGCGGATGTCTTTTCCCAGGGTTATCGCCCTGGCATGTTGGAGGGTTTGGGCTTTGGCCCTGAAGACCTGGCAAAAGTGCGCCCCGGCATCGTCTATTTGTCCATCAGCTGCTTCGGGCCTGACGGGCCGTTAAGCCATCGCGCTGGCTGGGAGCAAGTGGCCCAAACCGTCACCGGCATCGCACATGATGGCGAAGCGGGGGAAAGCGGGACCGATCCCGCGTTGCTGCCGGCTGCGGCCTGTGACTACACCACAGGCTATCTTGGCGCCTATGGCATTATGCTGGCCCTGGCTCGGCGCGCGCGCGAGGGCGGTAGCTATCATGTCCGCGTCTCCCTCTGCCAATCGGGCATGTTCATCTATCGCCAAGGCAAGACCGGCGCGGTGACACCGGATATGGATTTGAGCCCGGAAGAATTGTCAGCTTTGCATGTGGACAGCGACACCGCCGCAGGCCCATTGCGCCACCTGGGCCCGGTGTTGCAGATGTCGGAAACCCAGCCCCACTGGACCCGCCCCACCCCGGTGATGGGAGGGGACGCAGCGGAATGGCTGGACAGAGCAGCGGGCGCGGCAGCAGATGCGGCGGAGTGATGATATCAAATGGATCAGAATTGCCTAGAAACGCGCTAGTTCGTTAGGACATAACGCCCCACGCCTTTACCAGCACGTAGATCGGCAATGGCATCACCGGCTTCACGCAAGGGCCGGGGCGTAACGGGCACCGGTTTGACCTTGCCAGCTTTAACCAGCGCCATCAGCTCGTGCATTTCTGCCAGATTACCGACATAGCTACCAATCAGGCTCATCATCTTTAATGGCAGACTGGCCGTCGGGAGGGGGACAGCGCCACCGAACAGGCCGACGACGACAATGCTGCCGCCACGTGCCAGGGTTTGCATGGCGAAGCCTGTGGTCGCGGGTGCGCCGACAAAATCGACCACGCCATGGACACCACCGCCGGTTCTTTCCAGCAAACTGGCAACGGCCTCCGCGTCACTGTTATCGATGACAATGTCCGCACCCGCTGCCAGGGCCGCTGCGCGTTTCGCCGGGTCAATGTCCGCCACGATCAGTTTGGCATTTACCACCGCCTTGGCCATGCCGATCCCGGCCAGGCCAACGCCGCCCGCACCGATGATCATAAGGTGTTCATCCGCTTTCAGGAAGTTCAGCTTCTTCAGCGCGCTGTAGGCAGTGACGCCGGAGCAGGCACAAGTTGCCGCATGGGTTTCTTCCACGCCATCAAAGGGAACCAGGTATTTGGGGTGTTGGGCAATGCAATATTCGGCATAACCGCCTGCGTAACGGGTGCCCGGCGTGCGCGGGGCCAGACATAACAATTCGTCACCGCGCTGGCAGACGTCGCACTCACCGCAACCGATCCAGGGGAAATAGATCCGCATATCACCGATCTCCACACCGCTCGCATCGGGACCCAGGGCGACAACTTCACCCAGAACTTCATGACCCATGGTGAAAGGCAGTTCCATACCGCGATCTTCCAAAGACAGCTTGTTATCACCGCCCATATCAAAATAACCGTCCCAGATATGGATATCACTATGGCAGATACCGGATGCGGTGACGCGGAGGAGGACCTGGGTGCCCGTCGGCTCCGGTGTCTCAATCTCCCGCTCTTCCAGAGGCTGACCCCATTTCGTAATTTGATATGCCTTCATCACTCTGTCTCCCAATTAGTTCTATATAAAAATTTCCGCCAGCCTATGGCAGCGGTCGCCGACCGTCCAGCGCTTAACCCCTATGCGAGCTATACGGGCGGTTTGGCCCGTTCCGTAAAGGCGACCTCGTCCGCAATCAGGTCATCGACCTGGGTCCGGTCATAGCCCAGTCCCGCCAGGACGTCCCGCGTGGCGCTGCCATAATGGGGCGGTTTGGCGCGGATGGAACCTGGCGTACGGCCCATCTTGATCGGGATACCGGTGCCGCGATAGCCGTCCAGCTCAACCACCATTTCCCGATGCAGGGTATGGGGCAGTTCCGCCACTTCGGCAATGGTCAGAACCGCACCAGCGGGCGCACCTTTGGCCAACAGGGTGGACGAGACTTCCTCTGCCACGTGTGTGGAAAGCGCCTCTGTGATGGCCGCATTCAATTCGTGGCGATGTTCCAGGCGCTCCGGATTATGCAGAAAGCGCGGATCGGTGGCCCATTCCGGATGACCAAGTGTCTCCCCCAACAATCTGAATTGCCGATCGTTGCCAATGGCCAGAAACAGCTGTCCCTGCTTGGTCTTGTACAGATCATAGGGCGATATGTTGGGGTGGGAATTGCCGGTCAAAACAGGTGCCTTGCCGGACATGAAATAGTTTGCCGCCTGGGGATGCAGCAAGGCAACGCCGGTATCAAATAACGAGGCATCAACCCGTTGACCCTGGCCGGAACGGCGGCGTTCCTCTGCCGCCATCAAAATGCCAATGCTGGCATATAACCCCGTCGCCAGGTCAATGATCGGCACACCAATACGCATAGGTCCGCTTTCCGGTGAGCCATTGACCGAAATTTGCCCCGATAAGGCCTGCGCCACAGCATCATAGCCCGGAAAGCCGCCGTAGGGGCCGTCCGCACCAAAGCCGGTAATGGAACAATAAATGAGCGAGGGGAAGCGTTTGGCGATGACGTCTTCATAACCGATGCCCCATTTTTCCAGGCTGCCGGCCTTGAAATTATCAATCATCACGTCGGCGCCTTCCAGCAGCTGGAACAGTATTTCCTGTCCCCGTGCGCTGCGCAGATCCAGGCCGAGGGATCGTTTATTGCGGTTCACGCCGGAAAAATAGGCGGACAATCCATCCTTGAAGGGCGGGCCCCAATCACGCACTTCATCACCCTGGGGCGGCTCCACCTTGATCACTTCGGCCCCGTGGTCGGAAAGCAATTGAGTGCAAAAGGGTCCGCCCAGCACCCTGGTTAGATCGATCACGCGAAAGCCCGCCAGGGCCCCGCCTGTCTGCTTGTCTGTCATGGAAAATCCGTCCAAAAAAACATAAGGACGGCAACACTAGCACAAGTGCTAGACTGTCTGCATGGATACACAAAACACCTTTCGCATCGGGACGGGTGCGGGCTTTTCATCGGATCGGTTAGAACCGGCCCTGGATCTGTTGCGCCATGGCCGCCTGGACGCCATGGTTTTTGAATGCGTCGGCGAACGCACCCTGGCCTTCGGCCATCGGGACCGCCGGGGCGATCCGAATAAGGGCTATAACCCGTTGTTGGAACGGCGCATGCGCGCAGTATTGCCCCTGGCGCATGCGGCAGGCACCCGCATCGTCACCAACATGGGCGTGGCCAATCCAACTGCGGCGGCCCAACACACTGTCAAAATAGCCCGGGAGCTGGGCTTGAAAGGCCTGAAGGTCGCGGCCGTGACCGGGGACGAGGTCAACCACCTGATCGGACCGGACACCCACTTGCTGGAACCCAATTGCAAGCTGTCGGAAACCGGTCGGGAAATGCTGGCCGCAAACGCTTATTTGGGCATCGACGCAATCCTGCCGGCAATTGAGGCGGGCGCGGATGTCATTATTACGGGGCGGGTCGCGGACCCCTCGTTGTTCCTGGCCCCCCTGGCGCATCATTTCGGCTGGGGACTGAAAGACTGGTCAACCCTGGGCGCGGGTACAGCGGTGGGCCATCTGATGGAATGCGGGGCCCAGGTCACGGGCGGCTATTTCGCCGACCCCGGCCATAAGGAGGTGCCCAACCTCGCTTATGTAGGGTTCCCCCTGGCCGAGGTTCAGGCCGATGGTTCCGCCACCATCACCAAACTGCAGGACAGTGGCGGACTGGTCAGCCAACGAACGGTGAAGGAACAGTTGCTCTATGAGGTGCATGACCCCAGTGCCTATTTGACACCGGATGTCACCGCCGATTTCACCCAGATTGGTCTGGCCGACGACGGCCAGGACAGGGTGCATGTAACCTCTGCCAAGGGCGGGCAACGGCCCGATCAATTGAAAGTCACCATCGCCTTTGACGGTGGCCTGCTGGCAGAGGCGGAAATTTCCTATGCCGGACCCGGCGCCGCCGATCGCGCCCGTATGGCGGGGGCCATCGTGGTCGAACGTATGGACAATCTACACAATAGCAATGGCCCGGCCCGGATTGACCTGATCGGGGTCTCTGCCCTGCATGCATCGGCGGTTGATTATCCGGACACAGCGCAGGATGTGCGCCTGCGCTGCGCCATGCGCGCCTCCTCCCGCGAGGAGGCGGAGGTTTTGTTATGGGAGGTTGAGGCATTATTGTGTTGCGGGCCATCTGCGGGGGGTGGCTATCGCGGGCACATCACACCGTCGGTGATGACATATTCGGCCCTGGTTGATCGGGCTGATGTGAAGCCTGCGTTGGAGATCTTGACCGTATGAGCACGCAGATCCCCTTACGCGACCTTGCCCATGCGAGATCGGGGGACAAGGGCAACCGCTCCAACCTTTCGGTCTTTGCCTATGATCCGGCCCACTATGATGTTTTGCGCCAACAACTGACGCCGGAATTATTGAAGGAAAAATTCGGCGGCGTTCTGCGCGGGCCTATCACCCGGTATGAACTGCCCAATCTGCATGGTCTGAACTTTGTCATGGATCAAGCGTTGGAGGGCGGAGTCAATGAATCCCTAAATCTGGACGGCCACGGTAAATCATGGAGCGCCATGGTCCTCGGGCTGGAAATAATAATGGAAAAGACTACAGATTAAACAGCGCCTTTACTTTGACCGTCCTGAATGCCTGTGCTAATACCCAATCAATAAAAAAATTAATATGCAATCTAGAAACAGGGAGTTTGATAAAGTGGTGAAATCTGTCTTTAAATCAACGGCGACCGTGGCGACAGCTGCGTTCGTGGCTTTAAGCTTCGGCGCGGCATCTACCGCACAGGCCGGATCGACCTGGAATTTCAATATGTGGGGCGGCAAGCGCGCTTTTACCGCAGGTGTTGAATCCTTGAAAGTCGATCTGGAAAAGGCCGGCGGCGGTGAGTTCGAGTTGAAAATCAACTACGGCGATGCCCTGGGCCCACGGCGTCAGAACCCCGAAAACATCCGCGTTGGCGCGTTTGAAGCCGGGCAACTCTGTGTCGGTTACTATCCAGGTAAATTGCCTTTATATTCGGGCTTGGAATTGCCGTTCATTCTGCCGCGCGATTTGGCAAAGCGTGCAGCCGTGGAAATGGAATTGCACAAGCATCCCGCCCTGGTCGCCGAATTGGACAAGCGCTGGAACATGAGATTTTTCGGCCCGGCTTTCCTGCCCGCCTATGAATTCATGGGCAACAAGCGGATTGAAACCACGGCGGACATGAAGGGCGTGAAAATGCGCATTTCAGGTCTGAACGCCAAGGTGCTGCAAGTCTTTGGCGCAACACCGACCATGGTCACCGCCCCTGAAGGCTACAACGCCCTGCAACGTGGCACCATCGACAGTTTTGGTTTCCCCTACAGCTATGCCTTTGGTGCTTACAAGCTGTATGAAGTTTCCAAGTACGTCACTGAAGGCCTCGGGATGGGTGGTTTCCTGTGCCTGCAAACGGTCAACAATGAAGCCTGGAACGCAGCCCCAAAAGCGGTTCAGAACGCCCTGCCCGCTGCGCAAAACCACGCCATTGAGAAGATGATCACTGCCTACACCGAAGCGGACAAAAAATGGATCCCGCTGTTCCACAAAAAGCTGGAAGTTGTGCAGGTTGCCCCATCCGTGCGTCAGCAACTGGTTGACGGTTCCGACGCGGTTTACAGGGAATGGGCTGCTGCACAGGATGCCAAAGGGCGTCCGGGCACCGAGATGCTGGAACATATTAAAGCGGTTGTCGCCAAGCACATGAAATAGTGCGAACCTGGCAAACCGGTTAGTATAATGTTAGAGCTCATCTACGTTATCGTTACTGTTTTGGTCGTGACCGGTGCTATGGCGCTGGTCACGATCAAGGCAGAACTTTTCATGCGCTTTATCGAGGAAGTACTGACCAATTGTTCGGTCGTATTGATCCTCGGCGTCATGCTCTGGGTGGTGTCGGAAGTTATCGCCCGCTACGTCTTCAATTCCCCCCTGCCGGGCCATCTGGAAGGTGCGGAACTGTTGCTTCCCATGATCGTGTTTTTTGGCGTTTCCTATGTCCAGGCACGGGACGGACATGTGGGCATGACCTTTGTTGTGGACGCGCTACCGAAAAAAGTTCGCCGCGTTACGGACATTCTCTCTTTAACCGTCTCCGCTCTCACATGCGCCGCGCTGGCCTATTTTTCCTCCAAAAATGCCTGGTTGTCGTATTCTTATGAAGACGTGACCATGTCGCCGCCGTACTGGCCCGTTTGGCCTTCAGCGGCGGTCATTCCCTTGGGTTATGGCATGCTTGCGGTTCGTATGGGGTTGCAGGTATTGCAGAAACTTATGCCGCAGCGGTTTCCACCCGACATTGTCGAACAATCTGATTTGCACGTGCCTGAGTAATGGCACGGCCTGTCACGGTGCAGATTATATCATCTTTTAGTTAGGATATTTTTCACGTCATGGATCCGATCACCCTTGGCCTGGTAGCTCTCATCGCCCTGACCGTCATGTTGATGTCGGGCATCCGCATCGCCTTCGCCACGGCGATCACCGGCTTTATCGGCTTATGGATTTTGCGCGGCTATGTGCCCGCAGCAAGTTTGGCATCAACTATTCCCCAGGGCCATCTTTCCGCCTATACCCTGTTGGTCCTGCCTTTGTTCATCATGATGGGCTTTTTCGCCTTTTATGCGGGCATCACCAAGGATCTGTATTGGGCGGCGCGGCAATGGGTCGGGCATCTGCCTGGTGGCCTGGCCATCGCGACTATTTTCGGCTCCGCCGGATTTGCCGCCGCCTCAGGTGCCTCCACGGCGTCAGCCGCCGTGATGGGCCGGATCGCCTTGCCGGAATTGAAGAAATACGGCTACGACGATAAAGTCTCCACGGGCTGTGTCGCCGCAGGCGGCACTCTGGCGACCATGATCCCCCCCTCGGTGTTGATGGTTATTTATGGCTTCATTGCCGAGGAATCCATTGGCGCGCTATTACTTGCCGGCATCCTGCCCGGTCTGCTGGAAGCCTTCAGCTATTCCGTGATGTTGATTATCCGCTTTAAGATCAATCCGGAATTGGGCCCCCCTATCAGGGGAATTACCTGGGGGGACCGGATTAAGTCCATCAAGGGCGTCTGGGGCATGGTGGTCCTGGTGATCCTGGTCATGGGCACGATCTATTCCGGCATCGCCACCCCAACAGAGGCGGCAGCCGTCGGGGCCTTTGGTGCCCTGTGCCTGGCCTTGCCGCGGCTGACTTTTAAAACCTTCCGCGATGCCATGGTTGAAACCGCGCGCTCCACGGCGATGATCTTCGCCATCATAGCAGGCGTTTTGATCTTTGTGCATTTCCTGGGCTTCACCGGCATGCCGGCAGCCGTCTCGGAAAGCATTGTCACACTGGATATGCATCCAACCGTCATCCTGATTTGCATTCTGGCTATGTATCTCGTTCTGGGCATGTTCCTGGACGGTATCGGAATGTTGTTACTGACGGTGCCGATCATCCTGCCGACTGTGAAGGAACTGGGCATTGACCCCATCGTCTTCGGCGTCCTGGTCGTCCGCATGGTGGAGATCGGCCTGATCACGCCCCCCGTTGGCCTGAACGTCTACATCCTCAAAGGCGTGGCTCCTAACGTGACCATGGGCGATATGTTTAAGGGCTGTGGTTGGTTCGTCTTCGTTGATCTGATCAACGTTGCCATCCTGATCGCCTTTCCCGCGATCATCCTGATCATTCCAGAAACCATGATACGATAGGGCGTCTGCCCGCAGCAGCGAACCTTTAGACAAAAATACAGCACCTCCGCCTCTTTAAATTGAGGCGGGGGTGCAAATATTTTGGGGCAGCGCTAAAATAGTTTACAGAAATGATCCAGCTCGCTTTCGGCGGCCAGGGCATGGTAGACGGCCAGATCTTCGACGCTATCCACCTCCAACCAGCCGCCTGCGACCTTGACCCCATAGACCGGCCAATCGAGATCACATAGCTGTTGCAGAAAATCAGTCATGTACATATTCCCAAAAGCCGCCCCTTCATAACGGGGCAGTTTGGCCATGTCGTCAAAGACGCCGGCCAATTTCGGCGCCCATTTGGCAGCGACCTTGATCAAGCCCATATATTGGCCTTCAATCTGGGCATAGTCCGTGGCCTTCCGCCCGATTTCCATCAACCGATCATCAGGGCCTAGACGAAGGCTCTCAGCATCCGAGAGTGGATCATCCATGCGGACGTCCCACAGATCCCGCCATTCCGTATTCACGGCGACGGAAACCGCCTCTTGGCTATCCATCAGGGCACGAAGGACCCGCGCCTCGTAAACGATATCGCTATAAGCGATCAGAATGTCGTCAGATCCATCCAAGGCCTCTTTGGCACAAAACAGGGAATGCACCATGTTGGTGGTGGCAAAGTCCGGATTGACGATCACCTGATGCTCGTGGCCCGGCAGTTGGTCGGCCCGATAACCGCCAACCAATACAATATCCTCCACCCCCAAGGCTGTGAGCACGGATAGTTGACGGCTTAACAAGGTCTGGCCAGACAATTCCACCAGACATTTGGGCCGGTCATCGGTATGGGGTGCCAGACGAGTGCCCTGCCCTGCTGCCAGAATAATAGCGCGCATGGCTCCTAAAGCTCCAAAACCGTTGCCAGGTAATTTAGATCTTCGACCCTCGGCGGCATTTCCCGCTCCGGATGCCACATAATACCATGGCATTTGCCATTCTCATGGATGAACGCCTCTACATCACCCGCTTCCGAGCGGGCCAGACATTGTAGAGACGGCGCAAGAGACCGCATCGGTATGCATACGTCATGGTATGAATTTACACGCCAGGGATTGGGCCATAAGTTGGACCAGGGACTGCCGTCTTGTACGCTGATATCGTGGGATACACCGGCGTGACCTGTTGTCCGCGCCAGGCCACCGCCCAGGACCATATTGATCATCTGCATGCCACGGCAAATGCCCAATAACGGCAGGCTACGCTGTAGACAAAGTGTAATCAGGGCGTGCTCAAATTTGTCCCGTTCAGGCGCTACATTGGTGGCACCGGGTGTGCCTCCGACATCGTTGCCGCCCGTCAGAACGATGCCGTTCAGGCCCAGGCCATCAACCAGATTTTCAGGTACTGTATCAAGGTTGGGCAACGGGATTATCATTGCGCCCAAACCGGCGAATAGTGGTTGCCACCGTTGATCAAGGCAGTCGCGGCGTTCATCACGTTCGTCGAGCACATCAACCCGTTGGCTAAGACCAAGCCGGATCAATCCATCGCCCCCGCCGCCATCAGCCGGCATTGTTTTGCTTCGGTCGGGTCAATGTCACCAACCTGACCCCAAACCCTTCGTCAAACACGGGGCTAATCATGATCCAATGCTTGGCGCACAGCAAAGGCCAACTCCTCATCACTGTAGGGTTTGTTCAACAAATTTCTGGCAAGACGGGCGCGGTCGGGATCCAGTTCATTGGTAAATTCCTCCCGCCTTTTTGTGAAGCCGCTGGTCAACAATATTTTCAGCTCCGGGTAAGTATCCTTTGCCTGCAAGGATAATTGATAACCATCTATTTTTCCGGGCATGATGATATCACTAAACATCAAATTAACCTCCGGGTGGGTCTTAAGAATATCCAGCGCCCGGGTCCCATTTTCGGCGGTTAATGTCGTATAGCCAAGCCGCTTTAAATACTCTACAGCAATTCTGAGCAAATCCTTTTCGTCATCAACAATAAGTATGGTTTCATCGCCACAGGGCAGCAATGTCTGACGGCGTGGCACGCTCTTGAACTCTGCCGGCCTGGCCTGTTTGCGAGGGAGGAAAATGCTAAACGTCGTTCCCGAGCCGAGCTCCGAATAGACTTCTAAATATCCGCCCGAGCGTTCGACAAAACCATGCACCATATTCAGGCCCAAGCCGCCGCCCTGCCCGATTTCCTTGGTGGTAAAGAACGGATTGAAAAGTTTCTCTTTGATATAATCGGTCATGCCCGTGCCGGTATCACTGATCGAGATCATGACGAATTCCCCCGCCTTAGCCGGTGGGTTTCGTCGGGCATAACCTTCATCCAGGCGTTTATTGGCGCTCTCAATCACCAAGGCCCCGCCGTCAGGCATCGCATCCCGCGCGTTTAGACAAAGGTTGAGCAGGGCATTTTCAAATTCCGCCACATTGATATCGACCGGCCATATATCTTCCAGCAAAAAAATTTCAACGTCGATGGCAGCCGTCAAAGATTTGGCGATCAGATCGCGCATACCTTCAATGCTTTGGTTGGGATCCGTCAGTTTGGTTTCACTGTTATCCTGCCCGGACATGGCCTGCAACTTCCTGGTGATATTCACGCCGCGTTCAATGCCCTCCAACGCTGCTTCCACGTGCTGCAGCAAATCCGGCTGGCCCTGTGTCTGGTGCTGCAAAAGATGCAAATTCCCAACGGCGATGCTCAATACATTGTTGAAATCGTGGGCAATTCCCTGGGTTAGTTGACCAATTGCCTCCATCTTCTGCGCCTGGCGCAGCTGCATTTCTATCCGGGCCCGTTCCGCAGTCTCCATTTCCAGACTATCGCTGGTTTGTTGTAGTTCAAGTGTCTGTTTTTCGACACTTTGCTCCAACACCGCATGGGCTTTCTCAAGTTCCAGTTCCGCCTGCTTTCGTTGCGTAATGTCATTAACCACAACGAACAGCCCGGCAACGCCCCCATCAGGTTCAACATCCGGCACATAGATAACGTGGATATAGCGATCACCGCCATCCCCGTAGGACGTATGGGCCTCGGCTTCAACGGTTTTACCCGTCAATGCATCGTCAATATAGGGACGCAGGACTTCATAGGTCCGTTTCCCCACAACATCCCGGATATGCCGGCCTTTAATATCTTCCTGGCGGTGACCGAACCAATCTTCATGGGCTTTATTGTTGAACTGGTAACACCGATCCTTGTCCACATAGGATATGAGCGAAGGCAAGGCATCAATCAACGACCGCAGTTGCCCTTGTTCATGGCGCATATTAGCATCAAGTGGAGGATCACTCACTTCAGACCCGCTCATGCCACTCCCTCGAAAATTCATCGTGAAAAGCTCAGAACGACGTATCACATATAGATCTTAATATAATGGTAACCATAACCGAATTGTCGCACTTTAGGATATTTGCGGTACAAAACTAGATAAACAAAATCTAAATGCAAATTATTTTCGGCCTCGAATTTTGCAGCCATTGGCATTTTCTGACGCCGGCAAAATTTATCTTAGCCAAAACATAGAAATCCACGCTACGCTCAGGTCAATCAAACAGCAACACGGGAGGAAATGATCCATGAAGGCGGCAGTCCTATACGAAACGAATACACCGCTGGTAATCGAAGACATCAGCACCAAGAAACCTGGTCCCCACGAAGTCCTTATGAACACGGCGTATGCTGGACTTTGTCATTCGGACTTGCATTTCATCGAAGGCCTCTACCCCCATCCCCTGCCCGTCGTCCTTGGCCACGAGTCGGCCGGTATTGTCGAACAGGTCGGCTCGGAAGTCACCTACGTAAAACCGGGCGACCATGTCATCACCTGCCTATCGGTATTTTGCGGTACTTGTGAACAATGCACCTCCGGCCGGCCGGTCATCTGCACCAATACGGAAGTTAAGATGCCGCCTGGTGAGGCACGCCGTTTGGAATGGCCGAAACCGGATCAACTACACACATTCACCAACCTATCCTCGTTCGCCGAACAGATGCTGGTGCACGAAAACGCCTTGGTAAAAGTTCGCGACGATATGCCCCTCGACCGTGCGGCCCTGATCGGTTGCGGCGTCATCACGGGCTTTGGTGCAGCGGTCAATACGGCTGGTGTCAGCTTTGGCGATACGGTGGCCGTGATTGGTTGCGGTGGCGTCGGGATGGCGGCCATTAACGGTGCCCACGTGGCCGGTGCAGGTCGGGTCATTGCGGTGGATACCAACCCTGTGAAATTACAACTGGCGACAAAGCTGGGCGCGACGGATCTTATCAATCCCAACGACGGCGATCCCGTAGCGCAGATCATGGAGATGACCAAGGGTGGCGTCGATCATTCCATCGAATGCCTGGGCTTAAAGAAGACCGCCGAACAGTCTTTTGAAATGCTGAAGGTGGGGGGCACGGCAACCATCGTCGGCATGGTGCCTTTTGGTGTGAAGATCGAACTGCATGGGGCTGATTTCCTACGGGAGCGTCGGATCCAGGGCTCCTCCATGGGTTCCAACCGGTTCCGCAGGGATATGCCAAAGCTGATCGATATGTACTTGCAGGGTCGCCTGCATCTCGACGATTGGATTTCCGACAAAATTCAGCTCAGCGAGATTAACGACGGCTTCCAGGCGATGAAAGAAGGTCGCACCGTCCGCTCGTTGATCGATTTCGGGATCGCCTCCTAGAACATTTCCGATCAGGAAATGCTCAGACTCTTAAGAATAGGGCAACTGTGGCCTATTTGATGGCATCGTTTGAGTTGACGGGCCTTTAAACTTTCACAGGACATCCCCTTCCGCCACAGCCATGGCCACAGCCACAGCCACCGTGGCGGAAGAGGATCTCTCGCTATTGTGCCGCTAATACCATCCGGGCTTGGTTCCCGTGCCCAGCATCTCGTCGTAAACATCGCTACGGCGGTCTCTCAGAACCTGATTATATTCGTTCCAATTGCGACTGCGCCGCGCGTCCGACAGATTGGCATCCGCGTAGATGATCTCCTCTTCCTTACTGCTGGCAGGGCCAGCGATCGGCCAACCGGTATAGCTGACGATCACGCTTTGCCCGATAAAGGGTTGCCCGCGTTCCCGACCGACCCGGTCGGCGGCGGCGACAAAGACTGAGTTCGAATGGGCAGCGGCCATACATAGGATATTCGCCATCGCCTCGCGCTTGCTATCCTGACCAGGGATCGGCACCCAGTTCGTCGGCACGCAAATCAGGTCGGCACCCTGCAAGGCCAGCAGGCGATAGCCTTCGGGAAACCAACCGTCATAACAGATCATGGCACCAATGCGACCGATCGGCGTATGAAAGACAGGAAATCCGAGATTGCCGGGTTCAAAAAACAGGTTTTCTTCGTTCCAAAGATGCACCTTGCGGAAAGTACCGATATAGCCTTCGGGTCCGATCACCACGGCGGAATTAAACAGGGTCTGGCCCTCGCGCTCGGCGATACCGGCGACGATATGCAGATCGTGTTCGGCGGCTGCCGCACACCAGGCCTGCGTGGTGGGGCCACTTGGAATTTTCTCGGCCAGATCGAAGGCCTCTTCCCGTGTCTCAAAGACATAACCTGAATTAGCCAATTCCGGCAGCACCGCCAGTTTGGCGCCCCTGCCCGCCGCTTTGCCGAGCAGTTCAAGCGACTTGGCAACGTTGGCTTTCTTGCGCCCGACCTTGGGTTCCATCTGGATGCAGGCGATACGAATTTCGGCTTCGTGACGCCCTTTGTTTTTAGCCATGTCTAAACTCCCCGACGACCCGGTTTCAATTAATGCGCTCACGGCCCAAAAATGATGAGGCCAGAGGTGGATAGATTCCTATCCGATCCCAGCATCTTATCGCACTCAAGCATGGCTTCAAGGGGATGTCATCGATCCGCGACGATCCAAGGGGTGAGGGAAAGGCCCTTGTGCGGTGGCTCCTTTACGTACTAAGATTTTAGGATAGTAATCTGTGAGGCAATGGCGTTAGCAGATGCTCTCCAGTTTTTTTTCCGGACTAGCAACCGGCGATATTTCGATGTGGGTCTCGCCCAGGGATTCGCGATAGGGCCTGACGGACGCGAGCGGCGGGCGATATCATATAGTAGTGTTCTTCGAGAGTGGACAACCAAGTAACGATGGACATAGTAGTCAAACTGATTTTCGATATCCTCGCGTTCTCTTCGATCATGGTTTTGGTTGTCGGTGGCTTGGCTGTCATTGCAAGTTTAATGGGCATCTTCAATCTTGCACATGGTGAGTTCGTGCTGTTGGGTGCCTACACGGTTTATTTGTTCCGGGAGTGGGGCCTGCCCGAATGGTCAGGCATGCTGGCCGCGCCATTCGTCGTTGCGGCAGTCGGCTATATCATTGAATTGATCGTCATCAGGCGTCTCTACACCGCGCCCATAATTGCCATGTTGGCAACCTATGCCATCGGTTTGATTATCCGCGAGATTGTTCGTGGTCTGATCGGCGGACAGTACTTTGCCATTGATGAACCGATCGTCGGTTCCTTCGAGGTTATCGGCCTGAATTTTTCAATCTGGCGCACGGTTATTATTTTCGTGGCAATTACGGTGATGGCGGCGTGTTATCTATTTCTGGTACGGACAAGTTTCGGCCTGCAAATCCGAGGTTCATTGGAAAATCCGGCGTTGGCCAGGGCCTCCGGCGTTTCGACGACCCGTTTGTACTCTTTTACCTTCGCCTTTGGTGCTGCCTTGGCCGGACTGGCCGGCGCGCTGATGGTGCCGTTATTTTCATTGTCCGCCGACCTGGGCGTACGTTTCCTGGTTCAGGCGTTCCTTTCCGTTATGCTGGGTGGCATCGGCAGCTTTGAAGGGCCGGTCCTGGGCAGCGCCATCCTGGGTGCCATGGTACCTGGCTTTCAATGGCTGCGGGAAATACCCTACGTTGTGGATTTTGTCAGTCCAGTTTTCGCCGAGGTTCTGGTTTTTGTAACCGCCCTCATTATCGTCAAACTTCGGCCGCAAGGCCTCATTCGCCAAGGGAGATCATAGAATGGCATTTATAAAGAAAGACAAACAACCCGGCGACGGCATGTCCCGTCGTTCGTTCCTTACGGGAACAAGTGCATTGGCCGCAGCTGGTTGGACAGCGGTTGCCGGCGGTTGGGTCTTACGACCGAATTGGGCCCATGCAGCCGGCCCGATCAAGATGGGCATCGCGACCGACATCACCGGTGCGATCGCGCCGAGCGGTAACGCCAATTGGCAAACAGCACAGTTCACGGTCAAGCAGATCAACGATGCCGGCGGCATCCTGGGCCGGCCAATCGAACTGCTACTTGAAGACACGGCCTCCGACCCGGGCAAAGCGGTGAGCAACGTGCGTCGGCTTATTCAAAAGAATAACGTGGATGTTGTCCTTGGCGGCATTACCTCCGCCATGCGCGAAGCCATTAAGAACCCGATCGTGCGCCGGGGCAAAACCCTCTACATCTATCCCCAGCTCTATGAAGGCCAGGAATGTACGCCGCATCTCTATTGCACTGGCCCAACGCCGGCCCAGCAATGCGCGGAATTGCTGCCCTATTTGATCAAGCAGGGCTACAAGCGGTTCGCCATGCCATCGGCCAACTATCGCTGGCCACAGCTGTTGAACAAATGGGCCCGTAAGGTGATCGAGGCCAATGGCGCCGAAGTGGTGTTCGAGGAATATTACCCCCTCGATCAATTGGAATATTCTGCGACAGTTGCCAAGATCATGAAGGAAAAGGTGGATCACGTCTTCAACACCGTAATTCCGCCAGGGCTGCAAGCTTTCACCAAACAACTCTACGAAGCCGGCTATCAGGACACCGGCGGCACCCAGTCTTGCGTCTATTATGACGAAAACTCCGTCAATTACGTGGCGGCGCGCGAACTGGAAGGTACTTACAGTTGCCTGGACTACTACCACACCGTCGACGATGCCTTTAGCCAGAAACTGGTGGCCGATTACAACAAGATGTTCCCGAACACCAAATATCTGTTCACCGCAGGTAGCGCGTCGACGGGTATGTACCGTGGCATCAAGCTCTACGAACAGGCCGTCATCAAGACCAATGGCAATCTGGACCGTGAAGCAGTATCCGCAGCAATGGACAGCGCCTCGATCACGAACGGACCGGGCGGTGCGGCAAGGATGGTGCCAGGCACCGGGCATGCCGCCATGAACATGTACGTTGCGCAATCCAAGGGTGGGAAGTGGAATATCATTTCCAAGGCCGACATGGTCGCCCCGGACGAATGCGGCTAGCAGGTGAGACAGGTAGTCGCGCGGACAACCGCGCGGCTACCGCGCCGCCTGATTTTTATACCTTTTGAATTTATTCCGGTAATCGAAAAATATGTCCGACGCCGCCAATAGTATCCGAAAACCGGCGCGACGGCCCGTGCGTGTCATTCCTATTGTTGAAGTGGTTCTGCTTGTTCTTTTGATTACCGTTCCATTTTTCGTCAGTGATTTTTTGACCATTATCGTGACCCGCATGATCATTCTGGGCATGTTGGCCATCAGTTTCGATCTCTGTTGGGGCTATTCCGGAATTATGACATTCGGTCAGGCGCTGTTCTTCGGCATGTCTGGATACGTCGTGGCGCTGCTGGCCAACAAGGCGGGATTTGTACAGTTATGGGGGGTTATTCCCCTCGGCATGCTGGTCGGGCTGGTGGTTTCCTTCCTGATCGCGTGGTTCCTGTTACTGGGCAAGCACCGACCGGAAATCATCTTTGTCGCCCTGGGCACGTTGACAGCATCCTATGCCGCTGAACGTCTGGTGGCGGGTTGGGAATGGGTCGGTGCCGGCAACGGCATGTCGATCTTTGATTTTCTTTTGATCGGCGATTACGAGCTTGAACCAGGCATTGTGTTCTATTACATCGCTGCCGCTATCCTGGTTATTGTTTATCTGGCCAGCCGGTATCTGGTACGCTCGCAGTTCGGGCTGGTCCTGGCCGGCATGCGCCAGAACGAAGATCGCCTGGCCTTCTTCGGCTACCGGATCCAGGTCTTCAAGGCTTTGGTGTTCTGCTTCGCCGGTATGATCGCCGGACTTTCGGGTGCCCTTTACACCTATCATGAAGGCTTTGTCGGCCCCGGCAGCATGGGCATGGCGTTGTCGACTTATGCGGTACTGTACGGACTTTTTGGCGGTACCGGCACCTTACTCGGCCCCTTAATCGGCGTCGTAGCGATTGAAAGCATCAGCTTCGTACTTTCTGATCTGGACGAAGTAAAAAGTTTCTGGCCGATCATTCTGGGCGTGATCATGTTGATCGTTGTTGCCTACAAACCGACTGGGTTGATGGGCTTTTTTGTCTCCCAGAGAGAACGGATCGGTACTTTCGGTGTCGCCGAAAACAAACGCGGCAAAGCCTCCCGTCAAGTTAAGGGAGGCGATGATGGCACTGCTTGAAGTCCAGGGAGTTGGCAAAGTTTTTGGCCCCTTGCGGGCGCTTGACGGCGTTGATGTTTCGGTTCGCGCCAACACCTTTCACGGCCTGATCGGCCCCAACGGATCAGGCAAGAGCACCTTGTTGAAAGCTATCGCCGGCGATCATTTCGCAACAGAGGGCACGATCAACTTCGACGGCGATGACATTACCATGCTGCGCCCTTTTGAGCGTGCGCGCCTGGGCCTCAGTTTGAAATTTCAGATCACCGCCGTGCTGCCGGAATTGTCACCCTATGACAATCTTCTTCTCGCCTCGCAGGCAGAACGCTCGGTCTGGTCCCTGATCCGTTCAGGTAGCAAGGGCGAATTGCACGATGAAATCATGGACAGCCTGGAGCGCTTCAGCCTGGCGGACAACGCCGACGAACTGGCGGCCAATCTAAGCCATGGCCAGCAGCAATGGCTTGAGATTTCCATGTCCCTGATACGCAAACCGAAAATGCTTCTTCTTGATGAACCAACGGGTGGCATGAGCCCCGAGGAGCGGCGGGCGACAGGTGAATTGTTGCTGCCCATCAAAGCCCATTGCGCGTTGGTTATCGTCGAACATGATCTCGATTTCATCAAGGATATCTGTGATCACCTAACGGTGCTTGATCAAGGTCAGGTACTGGACGACGGCACCGTGAGCGAGATCGAGGCATCCACCAAGGTGCAGGAGGTTTACACGACCCGTGTCTGATGGCGATGAAATTCTCAATGTCCAGGATCTCAGCTCCGGCTACGGCCGCAGCCAGGTGCTGTTCGGTGTCAGCTTGTCCAGTCCCCGCACCGGCGCGGTTGCGATGTTAGGCCGTAATGGCGCCGGCAAGACCACACTGCTGAAAACCCTGATCGGAGAAATCAAGCCAATGGATGGCTTGATAGGGTTTGATCATATCGAGACGCAGAACGAAAATACCGAAAAACGCGTGCGTCGGGGCATGGGTTATGTGCCCCAGGAACAGGCGGTGTTCACGACGCTTACAGTGCGCGAAAACCTTGCCCTTGGCGCTATCTCGCAAAAAGACAAAAGCGGTATCGACATGGTATTGGATTTCTTTCCCAAGCTTGGCGAACGCCTGGAGCAACAGGCAGGCACTCTATCGGGTGGTGAACGCAAAATGCTGGCTATAGGAAGGGCCTTATTGAGTAAGCCCAAGCTGCTTTTGCTGGATGAACCGACAGAGGGCGTCTGGATCGGTGTGATCGAGGAAATCGCCGAGCGGCTGGAGCTGCTGGCCAAGGAAATCTCAATGATTATCGTTGAACAGCATGTTGAACTGGCATTGAGAGTTGCCGATTACGCCTACGTCATGGATCGGGGCGAAATCGCACTGGAAGGCACGTCGGAAAACATCAAGGACGACCCCCAACTGCTGCGCTATCTCGCGCCGTAGGATTGAAACACAGTGGAGGCAGAAAATGGCCGTACAAGTCCCTACCCCGGAACAAATTTTGGATCTTGCTGATGACATAGGTCTGGACCTGACTGATGCAGACGTCCAATCTTATATCGATTTATTGAGAGGCACGGTCGACGCTTACAACGTCGTTGATGCCATGCCGGACAACCTGCCGCAGGTGCATTATCCGCGCACACCAGGCTATCGCCCCCGTGCAGAAGAAAACCCCTACAATGCCTGGTACGTCAAGACCGAGGTGAAGGGTGCTTCACGCGGCAGGCTGAAGGGCAAGACCGTCGTCCTGAAGGATAACGTGATGCTGGCCGGTGTGCCTATGATGAACGGTGCCGCGACCCTCGAAGGCTATGTGCCGGAGATCGATGCCACCGTCGCGACGCGCCTGCTCGATGCCGGCGCAACCATCGTCGGCAAAGCCCATTGCGAGAATTTTTGCCTCTCGGGCGGCAGTCATACCAACGCCACGGGCCCGGTTCATAATCCCCACAAGATGGGTTATTCGGCAGGTGGTTCATCGTCTGGCAGCGCGGCGCTGTTGGCGGCGGGCGAGGTCGACATGGCGATTGGCGGCGATCAAGGCGGCTCTATCCGCATGCCCGCGTCGTTTTGCGGTGTATACGGCATGAAAGCGACCCATGGTCTGGTGCCTTATACCGGCATCATGCCGATTGAGGTCTATGTGGATCATACCGGCCCGATGACCAACAGTGTGGCCGATAACGCCCTGATGCTGGAAGTCATTGCCGGCGAGGACGGCTATGACCCGCGTCAGTACAACGTCAAAACCCAGCGTTATACCCAGGCCCTGCAGGGCAAAAAGGGTGTCAAGGGCATGAAGATCGCCATCGTCAAGGAAGGCTTCATGCAGGAGAACGGGGAAGCCGACGTCAACACCAAGGTCCGGGCGGCGGCGAAAAAGCTGCAGAGCATGGGCGCAACGGTCAAGGAAGTCTCGATCCCGATGCATCTGCTCGGCGGGGCCTTATGGATGCCGATTGGTATCGAGGGTTTGACCCAGACCATGATGTATGGTGACGGCTATGGCGTCAGCCGGCCCGATCTTTACGTCACCTCTCTGATGGACTTCCATCGCAATTGGCGGAACCGGGCGAACGAGATGTCCGAAACCACCAAACTGTTCACTATGTTCGGCACCTATATCCGCAAATATTATGGCAGCCGCTACTATGGCAAGGCGATGAATATCACCCGGCTTTTGACCGCGGCATATGATGCGGTGCTGGAAGATTACGATTTGCTGTTGATGCCGACGACTGTGATGAAGGCGACACCGCTGCCCGCACCGGATGCCAGCCGCGAGGAATATGTGCAACGGGCTTTGGAGATGCTCGCCAATACTGCGCCATTCGACATCACCCATCACCCGGCCATGGCCATTCCCTGCGGCATGTCGAAGGGATTACCGGTAAGCATGATGCTGGTCGGTAAGCATTTCAATGAATCTACAATATATCGGGCGGCCCATGGCTTTGAGCAGGGGACAAACTGGAAAAAGATGTAACAGCCCGCATAATTCGATCCCCGTCTCGGGGCGCGAACGGCCGTCCACCTAACGGTGGGCGGCCGCTATCGATTTGGCGGCAGTTATCTCAAAACGCCGGTATGCGGGTGCCCCAATCCGTCGCACTTTCATAGGCTTGCGCGACCCGCAGTATCTGGGCTTCGCCAAAGGGGCGGCCGATGGCCTGAAAGGACAGGGGCAAACCACTGTCGGAGAAACCACAGGGCACCGCGATTGACGGCAGACCGGTCACGTTAGCCGGTGCCGACAGACGGACGAAAGCCGGGGTCACCGGCTCCTCGTTGCCATCGCCCCAATCGATCATCTCCTGCTCGCGGCGGGTGGCGGGCGCGGCAACCGAGGGGGCAATGACCACGTCAACCTCTGCATACATCGCCTGCCAGGCATCCTTCATTTTCTGCCGCACCCGCAATGCCGTGATGTAGTCGGTGGCGGGGATCAACTCCCCGGCCTCAAGCGACATGCGCACGTCATCGCCATAAAGGTCGGCGCGTTCACGCAGTGCATCCCGATGATAGGCACTGGCTTCCGGCAGACAGAGGCCGAATTCCACGCCCATTATCTGGTCGGCGAACGGTATCTCCACCTCACGCACAATTGCACCAAGGGATTGAAGCTTTTCGATCGCCGCCCGGACCGCTGTATCAACTTCGCCATCGACAAGGTCAAAGAAATAATTGCGCGGCACGCCAATGCGCAGACCTTTTACGCCGCCATCAAGGGCGGAAAGATAATCGTCCACCGGTTCATCGGCGCTACCGGGATCCCGTGGGTCATACCCCGCCAGCCACTTCAGTGTGATCGCCGCATCGCGGACGGTCCGGGTTAACGGCCCGACGTGATCCAGCGACCAGCTGAGGGAGGCCACGCCAAAACGGCTGACCCGGCCAAAAGTCGGCTTCAGGCCGACAACGCCGCAAACAGCAGCAGGAATGCGGATCGAACCACCCGTGTCTGAACCCATCGCCATGAAACAGCCCCGGGCCGCCACGGTTGCGCCGGATCCACCGCTGGAGCCGCCGGGCATATGCTCAACGTTCCACGGGTTGCCGGTCGTTGGGGTAACGATGCCATAGGCGAACTCATGGGTATGGGTTTTACCCACGATCGTCGCGCCGGCAGCTTTCAGGCGCGCGGCACAGGCGGAATCCTGATCCGCTATATGATCATGGCGCACCTTTGAGCTGCAGGTCGTCGGCAGACCGGCCATGTCGTATAGATCCTTCAAAGCAACGGGTACGCCATGTAACTCGCCACGATAACGGTCGGCGCTAATTTCGGCCTCCGCTTCACGCGCCGCCGTCAGGGCATGTTGCGCGTTAAGCCTGACATAGGCATTGAGGGTGCCTTCGGTTGCATCGATACGCGCCAGGGCGGCCTCGGTCAGTTCAACGGGCGAGATTTCCTTGGCACGGATCTTTTCCGCCACCTGGGACAGCGAGAGATTTAGCGCGTCTTCCATCACTTACCCTCCCATTTCGCCCGGTAAGCGAAGGCCGGTGCCGTTTCACCCAGTTCAACGCCATCCAGAGAATCCAGCATCTGGAAAACCTCATCCATGGTCTCAACCAAAAGTTCGGCGCGGCCTTCCGGAATATCCAGGCGCGCGGCTTTGGCCATGGCCGCAATATCTTCTTTCTTAACGGGGGTGCGTTGCATGTCTGCTATTTCCTCAGATGTTTGTTCTGCCTGATGGCGCTTGCAATATCTTAGGAAAGCGCATCCCGCCTTCCAAGTACTTTGTTAACGGCGAAAGGGCGCGGATGACCCTACAGATTTTGGCGAAATCAGTGCACCGGTCTTGTCGGGACTATGCCTACAAGGTGCCCTGCCGCTCTCCGGAATGGGACAACAGGGGATCATACAATTCTGGCCGGCGATCACGAAATAGGCCCCATGCCGCACGTTCAGCCCGGATAGCGGCGAAATCGAAACTGGCGGTGACTATGCCCGCCTGCAACCGGTCTGCCTGCGCTACCGTCTCGCCATGCTGGTCGGCGATAAAGGATGAGCCATAAAATGTCATGCTCATATCATCCCAATCCTCATTACCGATCCGGTTTGACGCGGCGACCGGGATGACGTTGCAAGCGGCATGCCCTTGCATCGCCCGTTGCCAGGTTGTTTGAGAATTGTACCCCGGCACACCAGGATGGTTACCAATCGCCGTCGGATAAAGCAGAATGTCGGCACCTTGCTGGGCCATGACGCGGGCGGCCTCGGGAAACCACTGGTCCCAGCATACCGCAGCGCCAATTGCGCCATGGCGGGTTTGCCATACCTTGAAGCCGGTATCGCCTGGTGTGAAGTAGAATTTTTCCTGATAGCCGGGTCCATCGGGAATATGGCTTTTACGGTAGCGCCCCATGATCTCTCCATCCGCATCGATCATCGCAACGGTGTTGTAGTAGGCATTATTGTCGCGTTCAAAAAAGCTGATGGGGATGACAACACCAAGTTCCGCAGCCAGTTCGGAGAAGCCTTTGATCGTTTTATTGTCGGTGAAAGGCCGGGCCAGGGCAAAATGTTCGGCTTTTTGTTCCGGACAAAAATAGCGTGTTTCAAAAAGTTCCTGGAGCAGGATAATATCCGCGCCTTGGGCTGCCGCCTGGCGAACCAGGTCTCGCGCGGCCTCGATATTTGTCTCCCGGTCAGGTCCGCAATTCATTTGCGTTGCCGCTACACAAACCTCAGTCATTGTTTCAGATCCCTCCGCCAAATCCCTAAGTAACCCGCTAATGACACAGGTCAGGGTTAGTCTAGCACGCTTCGTAACCGCACTGAAATCCAGGCACGTTTAGATCTATCCTCGCCGCACATGACGGCCAATATTACCCGACGCCGAATTTACTTGTACTTTAATGAACTTGCTGTGCTCCCCTTGGTTGGACCACCCTGCTGGAGGTTTTCCGGGGGCGATAGCTCATGGCGGATGCCTCGCCGCTGAGCTCTTGTGCAACGATATCGGCGGGTTGTTGCCGTTCCAAGAAGCTTATTCCAGAAATTTTCGCACCTGGTCGACAGTCTGCAACAAGGACCCGTTCCGGCGTAAACCCATCCAACAAAGGAATTTGTTAGAGATAGATAGACGCCGTCCTTGGGCCTTGAGAGATGCCTGATTTTCCCATCTGTCGACCGGCACAGGAATTGATCAAGCGGATTGCTACTTGCAAACAGCGCATGCCCTTTCAGATAGCCAGAACGCCGCCGATCCGATTGAGCTTGCCTATTAGAATCTTGTAATAATATAACAAAAATGCGACTAATATAGCCTCGCTCAGCACCCTGGGGCGATGGCTGGACGAATGTCGAGGTATCTGGACGAACCGAACCGGCACCAAAGGGTTAAAGTCCCCTAAATGTCGACAGGTGCTAGCTCGGTTCGTCCAATCTGGCGTATTTTGGCGCTTCGCAAACCTTCGTTGCTGGCCTCATGAGAGATTCGGTATATATGGACACTAATGGATAGCCAATTCATCAAAAGACAACGTCCGAGTAGCGTTTTGCCAAAGGCGCTACCTGCTGCGCTTTTTCTCGTGGTTTGCATGGTGTCTTTGCCCCTAGCGCCGGGGTTAGCGCAAACGAAGCCGCTCATGGACCTGAGAGACAGCATGAGTGTCGACGAGGTCAATCGCAGCTTGGCTCAGCGGGCGAGCCGAACCAAGGGCCGGGCAACGTTTCATTTCGGTTTTGATTTGCGTTCCGGTCCGTTGGAAGATGCCCGGCAATACCTTCCTTTTTTGAACTATCTTAGTCGAGCTACTGGGTACGATTTCAAGCTGCGCTTCACCTCGAAATCATCTTCCATCATCGACGACCTGGGAACGGGAAAGGTTCATTTCGCGGCAGTCGGTGCGGTGTCCTTCATCAAGGCGCATGAAAAATACGGCGCTGTCCACATGGTGCGCGGCAAGAATAAACAGGGCGGCTCCGAGTACCGTTCAGCCTTCGTGGTGCTGCCCGATAGCCGCTTTGAAAACCTGCAACATATTAAAGGGGCGAGTGTCGCTTTTGGCTCCAGAACGTCGACGCAAGGGCATCTAATCCCGCGTATCACCCTTGCACGACATGGCATCGAACTTAACGATCTCACCTCCTACGAATTCGCCGGATCGCATCGGAGCTGCGTCAACTCTGTCCTCAAAAGGGCATTTGATGTTTGCGGGATGCAGGACACCATGGCCTTGGAATTGGCGAGCCGGGGCTTGGTCAGGGTTCTCCATATGTCCGGCTATTATCCGTCGAGCGGCATTGCGTCCAATAAAGATGTTTCATTGGAAGTCATTGAAACGGTGAAACGGGCCTTGCTGGATTTCGACCCTTTGGACCGAGACAAAAAGGGTTTGTATGATTGGCAAAGAACGGAAATGCCGAACGGCTTTGGCCGCTCAGACTCAACCGACTATGCGGAATTGAGGAGCTGGTTGATCCGACTGGGATTGCTTGAATCAAAGACGGTCTCCCCAAGGCGAGAAAAGCAAGAATGAAGATCAGGACCCGGTTCGCCCTCCTCATTATGCTCTTGACGGCAGGGTTTGCGTTGTCCGTCGTGACGGTCATGGAGACCCTGTTGCGTGACCACCTTGTTTCCGCGCAGGAAGAATGGGCGGAAACGCTGGTTCGGTCCGTTGCCGAGGGTGTAGCGCAAGACACTATTGATGGTGAAATACTTCAGGCACGAGATTATTTACGCCGGATCGTCGCGAAAGATACCGCCTTGTCGTACATATACGTTACCAGCTTCGATGGCAGGCTCTTTTCCCACACCTTCGATGACGAATTTCCGAAAGCTCTCGCCGAGCGCCTGCTCTCCGCGGACAGGGCTCTATCACATGCCGTTTTTTCAACGGAGCGCGGCGATATTCATGAGGTTATCGCGCCACTCATAGAAGGAATGGACGCCTACCTGCATATCGGCGTGAGCCACGAAAGGATCAACGAGTTGATCGCGGATGCTCGAGACGATTTGGTCTTGGTTATTCTGACCGTCGCCATTGTCGGGCTGGGCGTCGCGCTAACCCTCGGTTATCGCATCGGCCAGCCATTGCGACAGCTTGTCGATCAGATACAACGCTTCGGCCAAGTCGGAGATAACATCAAGATAGAAGTCGGCACCTCGGAGCCGGACATCAAGAACCTCGCCGGTGCCTTCAATGAAATGGTCGCATCTAGATGGTCCGCCGAAGCGGAGTTGAGAGAAAGCGAACAACAACTTCGTCTGGTGACCGACGCCCTGCCGGCGCTGATCACTTATGTTGACACATCGCAGCGCTACCGTTTTGTCAACAAGGTTGCAGAACGCTGGTTCGCCCGTTCCCAGAGCGAAATTGTTGGCCACACCATTGCCGAAGTACTCGATCAGTCAACGACCGACGACACGCATGTCCGTTCAATGGCCGCCTTGGCGGGTGAGTCACAGAGTTTTGAAAAAAGGCAATTGTATCCTGATGGCCAAGAGAGGTGGATAAGCAGTAGTTATATCCCACACAAGAATGAAGCCGGCGAGATCGTCGGTTCGTTAGCTCTGGTTATCGACATCAGCGAACGACATATCCTGGAAGAGCGCCTTCATCGGTCGCAGAAGATGGAGGCCGTGGGGCAACTAACGGGTGGCATCGCGCACGAATTCAACAACTTGCTGCAGGTCGTCGCAGGTAACATCGCCCTGCTGGAAGAAAATGTTCCGTCCGACCTGGTCACAGGCAGATCCTTCGACGCGATTAACAGGAATGTCACGCGCGGGGCTGATTTGACGAGCCGCTTGCTGTCATTTTCGCGCCAGCAACCATTGGCGCCAAAGGCACTGGTGATCGATAAAATCTTGGCGGAAATGCAGGAGCTGTTGCGGCAGACCTTGGGCGAAACCATTGAGGTGAAGATCGGATCGGTAAAGGGCATCTGGATAGCCGAGGCAGACCCGGGTCAACTGGAAAGCGCCCTGCTGAATTTGGCACTGAATGCCCGTGACGCTATGCCAGGTGGCGGCATTATCACGCTCTCCGCCGACAATATTCAACTCGACGAGCGGATGGCGGCAACACATGAGGAAGAGGCGTCCGGTGACTATGTGATGTTGAGCCTAGCCGATAATGGTAGCGGCATGTCCGAAGACGATATCAGCCATGCCTTCGAACCATTCTTTACGACCAAGGATGTTGGCAAGGGTACCGGGCTAGGCTTGAGCATGGTTTACGGCTTCGCCCAGCAGTCAGGCGGCTTTGTCGAGATCGAGAGCGAATTGGGAAGCGGCACGACGATGCGCCTGTACTTGCCCCGGCTAGTCGGCACCAAGGAGGACGAAGCCGCCACCCAAGGGGCCCTGCTCGAGGCTGCTGCAACGGCTGATGGCACCATACTCCTGGTCGAGGATGACGCCGATGTCCGGGAGTCGCTGGCGGCGCAACTGACGAGTTTGGGCTATCGGGTGATCGAAGCCGAAGATGGGACGGCGGCATTGGCCGCTCTATCCGATGCGCCGAACATCGATTTGCTGTTCACGGATGTCGTGATGCCCGGTGGGTTAAGCGGTGTTGAATTAGCCCGCCGGACATTGGCGCTTCGACCGGAACTGAAAATTCTTTATAGCACCGGTTACAGCGAAGAATTTATCGTCGAAGCAGGTGACATGCCAGATAGCGCCATCGTACTGCGCAAGCCTTACGATAAGTCAAAACTAGCGGCCACAATCGCACAAACCCTGAATTGATCTTTTGAGCCCGCAAGGGCCGCTGCGGGTCCAGACCCGGACACACTGCGTCGCCTAGTATGCGGTTCGCTGCTGGGAGTAAGCGGACATCATCTTACCGCCGATATCTTTCCATAACGTGCCAATGGCTCCGCCCGCCATCGATTTCAGCCACCTTGTAGAAAAACATGCCATACTGTTTGCAATTATCCGCCAATTTTCGGGTCATATTACGGGAGTGGCAGCATGGGTGCGATCGATATCGTTTGCAATCTATTCACGGAACGGGAAGTCGCAGAGGGGCGCACGGGCTTGGACGACACGTTCAAGGCGCAGGTGCGCATGCCGGTGGAGATGCGTGGTGGTGTCTCCGTTCCCCGCTATCTGAAAAAAATGGACGCTGCCGGCATCGACCGCTCGTTGTTGGTTGCCGTTCGCGCCGGTGATCTTGCCGTACGGGGTTCCTTTGAAATCGAATATGCCCGGGTGGCTGAGGTCTGTAGCGAACATCCCGACAGGTTTTCCGGCCTGGCAGGGGTTGATCCGTTTCGTGGCATGGCCGGTATTTACCAGTTGAGGCAGGCGGTGGAGGAAATGGGCTTTGTTGGTGCGCATCTTTATCCCCATTGGTTCGGGCTGGCCCCGAATGACCGGCGCTATTATCCCTATTACGCCAAGTGCTGCGAGCTGGATATTCCGATCATGATGCAAGTCGGCCATAACCTGATCTATTCCCGCGAGCGCCGCCTGCCGAGTGTTGGCCGGCCCATCACCCTGGACGAAGTGGCCATCGATTTCCCAGAGTTGAAGCTGATCGGTATTCACATTGGTGTACCCTGGACGGACGAAATGATCTCCATGGCCTGGAAGCATGAAAATGTCTTTATCGGTGTTGATGCCTATGCCCCGAAACATTGGCCACCGCAAATTGTCCACTACCTCAACACCTATGGTCAGGACAAAGTCTTGTTCGGCACTGATTGGCCGGTCATTGACCCCGAACGCGCCATGGCAGAGGTCAACGACATGGACCTTCGCGCGGAGGCGAAAGCCAAATTGCTGCGCGACAATGCCTTGAAATTATTTCGCCTGCCTGAAAGCCCCGGGGCATGAATGCCGGGGCCTTTCAGGTGCGGGAGGCATTGGTCGGTGCCGACATTACCTCCGGCGTTATGGCGGGGGCGTTGCGCCATCCGGACAAACCGGCGTTATTGTTTGAAGGGCGTTGCCTAAGCTTTGCCCAATTGGCTGAACGCATTCAGCGTGTCGCGGCCCTGGCGCGGGACGAGCTGAATTTAGTTCCGGGCGATTGCGTTGCGATCTATGCGCCAAATTGTCTGCCCTACATCGAGCTGGTCGCAGGCCTATCCCGTGCTGGTGTGATGGTCGCGACACCCACCCACCGGGCGGCGAAAATGGAATTGCAACAAATTCTGAACAATTGCCAGGCCAAAATGGTGTTCTGCCCGGATGATCTTGGCGGAAATCTGGAGCACCTCGACAGCCTATCGGTTCTGTCGCTCGATGCCGAGTACGAAGATATGCTGGCTCGGCAATCCCTTGACCAACCAGTGCCGCCCGCTGACGCGGAGGCAACATTCTGCATCCCCTATACGTCTGGCACAACGGGGGAGCCCAAGGGCGTGATGTTGTCGCACCATTGCCGCAGCCACTTATTTGCGGCCATGGCATATCATTTTCGCTGCCTCAGCGCAGAGGACCAGCATCTTTGTTTTGCGCCTTTGGCGCATGGCGGTGGCTATGGTTTTGCCATGGCCAGCATCTTCAATGGCGGCACCTTGGAGTTGATGGCGGCTTTTGATCCGGCCCATGTCATGGCACGATTGGCCAGTGGCGAAGTAACCTCTGTCTTCATGGTGCCAACACATGTTCATCAAATCCTGTCCTTGCCAGATGATCTTTTGGCTCAACGCAAGGGGTTTCGCCTCAACGGTATTGTCGTTAACGCCGCGCCCTTCGCCCGAACTTTGAAACAAAGTGCCGTGGCATTCTTTGGCGAAGGTATCATTCACGAATGTTATGGCTGCACCGAGGTCGGTATCGCAAGTGCCCTGGCACCAGAGTTGATCGAGGATAAACCCGGCTCCGTCGGCCCGGCCATCCGGGGCACAGAGGTTATTGTGCGACGGGAAGACCGTAGCCTTGCAGAGCCCGGCGAAATTGGCGACATCTGGGTTAAATCGCCCACCTTGTTCAACGGATACTGTCGCAATGAAGCGGCAACGGCCGACGCCTTGGATGATGGCTGGTTACTGACCGGAGACATGGGGGCTACGGACCATGATGGCTTTCTCTCCATCATGGACCGGCGGAAGGATATGGTTATATCGGGCGGCATCAACATCTATCCCCGGGAGATTGAGGAAGTTCTGCTGCGTCATGGAAGCGTGGCGGAGGCAGCGGTGGTCGGCGTTCCGGACGAGAAGTGGGGAGAGTGCCTAGCCGCAGTCATTGTCGCCCGGCCCGGGTACGAGGTAACGGCAGACGAGATTGAGGCACATTGCCGACAGTTTCTGGGCGGCTACAAAATTCCACGGCGCATTACCTTTGAGGATGAGCTTATACGCAATCCTGCGGGTAAAGTTATGAAACGCACCATCAAGGCGCAATTATCAAGCACCTAATTTAATGCCACAAAACATGGACCCGGTTTTTCAAATCAGTCGATAATTCTGTTCGCAACCGGGGAACCGTTTGCCAAGGCGTGCGCGACGCCGTCGGAATTGGAAACCACACCGAAATGCGTGCCAATATCATAGAGGCTCGACGCTTGTTCACGCGGACCTGTGGCGGCCACACAATCTTCGGGCACCACAACGCGATAGCCATGAAAAAAGGCGTCGTGCACCGTCGACCTCACACAGATATTTGTGACGACACCCATGGCAATGATGGTGTCTATCTCCATGTCCTTCAGGGTTAAATCAAGATCGGTATTAAAGAAGCCAGAATAGCGTCGTTTTAAAATACACAGGTCATGCTCGGTCTGGACGAGGCCATCCATTACCTCCGCCCCCCATGTGCCTTCGACACAATGATGCGACCGCTTCAAATACTCTCGGTCCCGTCGCAGGCCGGGACGATGGGCATCGTTTACAAATGCTACAACACCGCCTGCCTCCCGAACCGCCCCCAGTACCGCATTCTGTGGTCCCAAAAGCCGGTCCGCATCAGGCAACACCATAGCGCCGCCCTCGACGCAAAAATCATTCAGCATATCGATGATCAGCACAGCGGTGCTGTGCGGCGTGAACAGAAATTCGTTTTCGTCCTGTCGATGTGCGGAAAATTGATCCAGCGTCATAATTGATCTCCATTCAGGGAATGCTGTTTCGTTCCATGGAACCCAAGCCAGTACGCCTAATCGTTAGCGAAGCACCAATACTTGTCAATGTCGTGGCACGGTTCAATGCTGGACCCTGCAATAGATCGCGCAACGGATCATGTGGACTTTCCAGGCCCGATAATCCAGAATTTAATTTGTCGGTGGTACTGCCGCTGTGCCTCGGTGCCGTCATGACTTGGCTGCGTAATGGGCGGCTCCCGCAGTCTTTTAGATTGCACCCGAATTTGCGAAGGAAACACACATGACAGACCACCGCATGACACCCATCGCCGGCTGCACGGCGCTCATGGTTATTGATATGCAGAACGCGTTCTGTAATGACGGCGGTTCCATCGCCTCGATAGACCTCGATATTTCCATGTTGAAAGCGGCGATAAAGCCCTGTGCGCGCCTTATCGACGGGGCAAGGGCGGCCGGAATACCGATTATTTATACCCGCTATGTCTATCGCGCGGACTACGCTGATGGTGGCGTGCTGGTTAAATATCTGCTGCCCGCATTGGGTGAGTTGGATCATCTTGCAGCCGGCACCTGGGATGTAGAAATTGTGGAGGAATTAACGCCCCAAAAAAGCGACTATGTTGTTGATAAGAACCGTCCCAGCGGTTTCTACGCCAGCGGGTTGGAGCCCATATTAAACGGCCTCGACACCGACAGCCTGGTGGTTTGCGGTGTTACGACAAACTGCTGTGTGGAAACCACGGTGCGTGATGCCAGCCAACGAGACTATAAAACATTCGTTGTGACCGATGCCACAGGGGAGCTGGAACAGGAACGCCACGACTTTGCGATCAATACCATGGCCTTCCTGTTCGCCGAACCTGTGACCGTTGATGACGTGTTGCAGTTCTGGCAATGATAACCATCGCTACGGATAGCTAAAGCTGAACGCCTTTGGTCAGCGCACCATCGACAACCAGGTTGGTTCCCATGATGAAGCTGGCAGCGGGACTAGCCAAAAACACAACGGCGCGGGCAATTTCTTCCGGCTTCGCCATGCGGCCTGTTGGATTTAGGCTGAGGGCCTGGACGTAGAATTCAGGATTATTCTGCTCAATCTGTTGCCACACGCCACCGTCGAAATAGGTATTGCCCGGGGAAACGGAATTGGCGCGAATGCCGTTGCCCGCCAGCTGGTTGGCCAAACCTTGCGTGTAATGCAGCAACGCAGCCTTGAAGGTACCATACGGGCCGGCGGCAAAATCAATCTCGCGACCGGAAACGCTGGAGACAGTGACAATGGCACCCGCGGTGCTTTTTTCCAACCAAGGCATCGCAGCATCGACCATGCGCACGCTATGCATCAAATCGACCTCAAAACCCTGGTGCCAGCTGTCTTCGTTATTGTCGATGGCCAATGCGGAAACGTTGGCCACAACGATATCGATGCCGCCCATTGCCCCTGCTGCCCCGTCGATCCAGCTTTTTAAACCCGCCCCATCCGCGACATCAAGCGCCTGACCAAATGCCGTGACGCCGCGTGATCGCAATTCCGCCGTGGTCCTATCGACCGATGCACCATCACGGGCGCAGATCGCGACGTCGGCACCTTCGTCCGCCAACAATTCCGCGACCGCCAGACCGATCCCTTTGGTGCCACCGCTTACCACGGCCCGTAAACCTTTTAAGCCCAGATCCATTGTCCTTCTCCCATGTTTCAGTACAGCTTTATGGCCATAAGCAACGACGAGGGCGGCCCCATCCGACTGTGGCATCAAACCAACCCATGGCCCGGCTCCCTGGCCGGCACCATGCCAAATGAAATCAACTTCGATCAGGTAATTGCGGGCACCGCCCCGATTGTAGGCGGCGCCCATATTTTCTCGAACGACCTTCTGTTATGAGGATTTCCAATCAAAATTTGCCTCGAACGCCGCTGCTGCGCGGTAGATGGTGCGTTCATCGTACCTCTTGCCGATCAGTTGCAGGCCGGCGGGCAGGCCGTCTTCGTTGCGGCCACAGGGGACCGAGATCGCCGGGTTTCCGGTATAATTATAGGGCGATGTGTTGGCCAACATGCACCAGGCCTGGCCGATCCGGCTCATCCGATCATCATCTTCACCAGGCAGAGGCATGGCGCACATGGGCAGGGTGGGTGTGAGCAACAGATCCCATTCCTTGAACAATTCCCCATATTGCAGCGTGGCATGGCGTTTCAAGTTCTGCCCCTTGCCATAGATGCGGCCACCATAGGTTTGCGTGACCCAGGATCCCAGCAGGGTGAGGACCTTGGCTGTGTCGGGCCATTCATCGGCCCGCAGGCCCAGGGTATTGATTTTTTCGATCAGGCTGGGGGGATAGAAACCCGCCGCACCACTGGCCACGCCGCCGCCAAAGGTAAACTGACGCACCATGCCTTCTGCGATCATGGGCAGATAGATATTGCCGATGTCATTGTGCAGCGGCACGGAAATACGTTCCACCGTCGCGCCCAGTTTACCCAACAATTCGGCTGCGGCCAGGACAGCCGTATCGACGGCTTCCTCTGACTCCTCCCGTCCGAAGCCTTCATCGATGATACCGATGCGTAGGCCTTCAACGCCTCTTTCTAACTCCTCCGTGTAGGTATCCGCCCGCACGCCGGCCTGACGGTCGTCATAGCCGTCGGGTCCAGCCAAAACCTCCAACAACAGGGCATTATCGGCCACCGTATTGGTCATGGGGCCAATATGGTCGATGGTTGTCTCCATGCTCATGATGCCGCTGTAGGGCACCAATCCATGGGTCGGCTTCATCCCCACGACGCCGGAGAAAGCAGCCGGGATACGGATGGACCCCGCCTGATCGCCGCCGATGGACATATCGACTTCACCATTGCCCACCAGGGCGGCACTCCCCGATGAGGAGCCGCCGGCGGAATAACCGTATTTGACGGGGTTGTGGACGGGGCCGGTGGCTGAGGTGAAGCTGCTGCCAGAGAGGCAAAAATATTCGCACACCGCCTTGCCGGTAATCGTCGCCCCTTCGTCCAGCATGCGGGTAACAATGGTGGCATCGACCTCCGGCACATAGCCTTCCATTACGGACGCGCCGTTCATCAATGGTACACCGGCCAGCAATACCGTATCTTTCAGGGCCACGGTTTTGCCTGCCAATTTGCCGGTTGCCGCTCCCTTAACCTCCGTCTTGTAGTACCAGGCGTTAAGGGGGTTATCTTCCGCCGGTGGACGGACGCCGGGACTGCGGGGATATTTCACTTCCGGCAGTGCGTCCGGCCCGGTCAGGGCGGCATCGGTCAAATCGAACAAGGGACCGAGGACTTCTCCGAAAAACGTCGCATCTTCGTCAGTGATGTTGGCGCCGAAACCGGCGGCAATCTCGCGCAGCTGTTGATTGGTAGGTTTCATCTGCCTGCACTCCTTTAGCTATGGTTGAACGGTTATGCGGAGAAAGATGTCCAATCACCGGATTGTTCAAAAGCCTCTGCCGCCCTGTAAATAGTGGGCTCGTCAAAGAACCGGCCCGTCAGCATTAGACCAACTGGGCGACCATCGCTCATACCACACGGCAGGGAAAGTGAAGGATGATGGCTAATATTGAACGGCGCCGTATTGGTCAGCATCTCGAAGGCGCGATCAATATGAAAATCCCAGTCGTCATCCGCCTTCGGTAGCGGCGTTGCCTTCATGGGCAGGGTCGGCATCAACAACAGATCATAATCAGCCAACACCGCATCATAGGCGGCGCGCAGGACATAGGAGAGATTGATCGCCTTGCCATAAAACCGTTTGCCGGCGGTATTGTCTACGTGGGTGCCCATCATCATGGCCATTTTCAAAGTTTCCGACAAGGAATCCGCCTGTTCCCGCCAACCTCGATGAAAGTCCATTAACGATGTCGCGTATAAATCACTCCGCGAAACGCCGTAACCGTCACCCATCATCATGGTGTGGGTTAATCCATGCAGCCCGATGGGTGTCCAGATATCCATGGCGTCCAGATGCATGGGGATAGAAACCTCTTCGACCGTGGCACCAAGATCAGCGAAACGGGCGGCGGCCGCCTTTACATAGGCATCCACATCCGCTTCGGAATTCTCCAGACCAAAGCCTTCTTTTACCACGGCGATCTTCATGCCGCTGACACCGCCACTCAACATTTCACTATATGGTTGGGTCACGACGTTCTGCTGCCGGCCGTCATAGCCGTCTACACCCGCGATGGCTTGCAGCATCAGCGCATTGTCCGCCACCGTCGCGGTCATGGGACCGGTATGATCGACAAACGGTTCGATCGGCATCACACCCGTATAGGGTACCAGGCCGAACGTGGCCTTCATCGCGACGATACCGCAATAGGAAGCCGGGATACGTACCGATCCACCTTGATCGCCGCCAATGGCCATGTCCACATCACCGGCCGCAACCAGCGCCGCGCTGCCCGATGAAGAGCCACCGGCGGAAAAGCCTGGTGCGCGCGGGTTGTCTACATGGCCCGTCGCGTTGGTGTGACTGCCGCCTGACAGGCAAAAACATTCGCAATGGGCCTTGCCCATAATTGTGGCGCCGGCGTCCAGCAACCGGGTTGCCACCGTGGCATCGATATTTGGTACAAAGCCTTCGAGGGTGGCCGAGCCATTCATCATCGGCACACCGGCCAACATGACATTGTCTTTCAATGCTACGGTTTTGCCGGATAATATTCCCTCGGGCGCGCCCTTGATTTCGGTTTTGTAGTACCACCCATTGTGCGGATTTTCGCCCCCCTCCGGGCGGTAGCCGGGGGTGCGGGGATATTTCACCTCGGGCAGCGGGTCGGCCATTTGGTCAACCGCCTTATAGGCTGCGGTATAGGCCGCAAAACGGGGTTGTAGTAGAGCGACCTTGGCCGCATCGATGTTCATGCCAAGCTGCTCGGCGAGCTCGTAAATTTGTTCGTCCGTGGGCTGTATAACGGTCATCACGATCCCCAAAATTTGTTTAGGTTATGGCGTTAATTACCAAAGCCAAGATACTCGGCCACCATGGCCGAATCCTGGATCTCCTCAATCGGGATTTCGGTGTCCAATACGCCGCGAGAGATAGTATAAATGCGTGACGCCAGACCCAGAATGAAATCCAGATTTTGCTCAACAAGTACAATTGTCAGATTTTGTTTAACGCGTAGTTCCTGCAATACTTCGCTGATTTCCTGGATGATTGAGGGCTGCACCCCCTCTGTCGGCTCATCCAGAAGAATAAGGGATGGATGATTGCACAGACATCTGGCCAGGGCCAGGATCTGCTGCTCACCTCCACTTAATGCACCACCCCTGCGGTCCAGCAGCGGGCGCAGGCGGGGGAAGAATTCCAGCATCTCGTCGATCCGGTCCAGGGAGCCCTTTTTGCCTAATATACCAACGGTAAGATTCTCCATGACCGTCAGGTTAGGAAAAATCTCCCGACCTTGCGGCACCAGCGACATGCCCATACGGGCCCGCTTGTAGGTGGGCAGACGGCGAATTTCCCGTTCCTGATACTTGACGCTGCCGGCTGTCGTGGTGACAAATCCCATCAAGGCGCGCAACAGGGTGGTCTTGCCCATGCCGTTATGGCCCAGCACACCGACGAATTCGCCTTGTTCCACATGCATATCGATCTTGTGCAAAATCGGCACCGGTCCATAGGCAGCAGCAAGATTCTGTATTTCAAGCAGCGCCATTGGCTTCTTTTCCCAAATAGATTTCCTGCACCTCCCGGTGCGCCATGATCTCGGCCACGTCACCCTCGAGAAAGACGCGGCCCCGGTGAAGCACCGTAATTTCAGTCGCGATATCCCGGATAAACTGCATATCGTGTTCCACGACGATCAGGGACATATCGCCCGCCAATTCCCGCAACACATTGGCCAGGCGCCCACGCTCCTCTGCCGTCATTCCGGCCGCTGGTTCGTCAAGCAGTACCAGACGCGGCTGACCCGCCAAGACCATGGCCAGTTCCACCAACTGGCGTTCACCATGGGCCAAATGCCCCACGTCCCGATTGGCCAGCGCGGTAATGGCGATCAATTCCAACATCTGGTCGGTGATCTCTTCCGATCGCTTCTTACTATGGTTTTGCAGGGCGGAGAGGGCGATGTTCTCCCGTGCCGGCAGCCCGTCAAACAGGTTCGGCACCTGGGTCTTAATGCCAATGCCTTTGCGCACAATCTCGTGTGTCGTCGCGCCACGCAATTCCTGATCCGCGAACACAACGGACCCCGCAGTCGGCCTTAGCTGCCCGGTCAGGCATTTAAAAAAGGTACTTTTGCCGGCACCGTTTGGGCCGATAAGGCAACGTAACTCTCCGGCCTTGACCGCGAAATCCACTTGATCAACAGCCACCACGCCGCCGAACCGCATGGTCAGCCCTGAGGTCGCTAATAGTGCCGGCTCACTCATGGCGACGGTTCCAATGCTTGGTGACGAAATCGCGGAAGGTCGGGAACAACCCCTTGGGCAACAGCAGAACCAGGAAAATCAATATGACGCCCATAATGATCAGGTTGTTGATGAAGTCCGTTTGACCCAGTTGGAAAGACAGATATTCCAAGGCCAGAACCCCGACCATAGGCCCGAACAACGTACCCACACCACCTGCCATCACCCAGATCAGACATAACGCCGACCATTCCAAACTGAAAATATTCGGATCGACAAAGGTTTGATAGGTCGCCCACATGGCCCCCGCCGCACCACCGATGGCACCGCCGATGGTGAAAATCGCCAACTTGTAAAGCCGGACATCATAACCCAGCAGCCCGGTCCGAACCTCGTTCTCGCGGATCGAGATGGCGATGCGTCCGAATTTTGATTTGATCAGAATATGCAAAAGAACATAAACGCCGATCAGAATGGCCATGAAATACTGGAACATGTGGGATGGTTCCATCTCCTGATCAGGTTGCCAGGGCAGGGTCATGATCGGGATAGATGGAATACCGTTGAAGCCGCCCAGGCGCGCCGTGCCGATGACATATTCCGGGCCTGCGGTGTGATTAATCAATTTCCACAGGATCAACGTCACCACCAGCGTGACTACACCGAGGTAGACATCGCTCAAACGTCCATAAAACATGAAATAGCCAAGGGCAGCGGCAAACAGTGCAGCGACTGCAATGGCAATCAGAAATGGCACCGTGGTCTGACCCATGTTGATGGACGACACGGCAAAGGCATAACCGCCCAAGCCAAAAAACCCGGCCTGACCAAAACTCAAAATGCCGCCAAAACCCCAGATGTAGGCGAGGCTCAAAACAAACAACGCAAGGACCACATATTTGGTCATTTGCAGCACTTCGAACAGATCAAACAGGACCGGCACAAAAAACAGAATTGCCAACCCAATCACGGTCACGAAACCGGCGCCCAGCCAATCCTTGGAAATAGCCCTCAACATACGACCCTCAATTTTATGACTACCATCAGACGCTCCGGGTAAAAATTCGGCCGGTGATGCCCTGGGGCAGGAGGCGAAGAAGGATCAAGGCTACGAACAACAACGTGGCATCGCCGAACACCGGGCCGGTGGCAAATGTGACCGCCTGACTGACGGAGCCCAATATGGCAGACGCGCTCAAGGTTCCGGCGACCACTGCGGCACCACCCGTGACCACGGTGATAAAGGCCTTGCCAATCAACAATGCCCCCATGCCCGGTACGACGCCGCTAATAGGTGCCAACAGACCGCCCGCCAGCCCGGCAAAGGCCGCGCCTATACCGAACGTCGCCATGTAGACCAGTTTTGAATTGATCCCAAGGCTTTCGACCATATCCGGATTCTGCATAGTGGCCCGGGCAATCAGACCGGATTTAGTGTAGCGCAAGGTCAGATAAACGGAGGTGATAAAGGCGATCGCGGCAAATATCAAAAACAGGGTATAAATCGCAATGCTGTATCGGCCGACTGAAAAACTGCTGAATGGGGTCGAAACCCCCTCCACCGTATTACCAAAGGCCACGGTGACAAAGCCGATCAGGAACAGGCTTAACCCCCAGGTCGCGAGCAGAGAATCTATTATTCGTCCATAAAGATGACGGATGATAAGCCGTTCCACCAGGATGCCAAAAACGCCGACGACCAACGGTGCCAGTATAAGAATAGCGACCCAGATATTGACGCCCCATTTGGTCGTCAATACGACCGTGTAGCCACCCAGCATCATGAATTCGCCATGCGCGATGTTAATCACCCGCATCATGCCGAAAATAACGGCAAGGCCGGTCGCGATTAGTATTAGTCCGGCGACCTCTCGCAACAACTCAATAGCCACCACCAGGGAATAATCCATGGAAGCCCACCCTATTAAAATTTTTATTAAGTCCCGGGCCGTCGATCATGACGGCCCGGGCAGTTTTGCGTTGGGAACTTCTATTCAAGCGATATTTCGTAATGCTTGTTCGCGTTCGGTGTTTCCTTCAAGTTGCAAACCAGTTGTGTATCGGCTGGCTGAACCTGTGAAAACTTCTTCTTGATGATGTAAGTCTTATCCTGCAAATCGGCGATATAGACATCGCGGATCGCATGATGCGTCAGCGGATCGATAGCGCACTGACCGGACGGCATGTCATAAGTCTTACCGGATTCCATCACCTCGATCAGCTTCATACGATCCAGGCTGCCGGCGGAACGCACCGCATCAGCCCAGATCATCATGCCCTCCCAGGTGAAGGCGGACAGTTCGGACAACAACGGAGTCTTGTCTGGATAGCGTTTGTTGACCTTTGCCACCCATTCCTTGTTAGCCGGCGAGTCAATGGAGGGATAATAGCCATAGCAAGTGAGGATGCCGTTGGCGACTTCAGGCTTGAGGATCTCCAGCTCAGCACCGGCGGCACCAAAAGTGGTGGAGGCGATGGGGATTTCATTTTTCATGCCCGCTGCAGCCCATTGATTGTAAAAACCAAGATGGCCCGTTCCCACAAGCACACTCATCACCATGTCCGGTTTGGCGCTTTGTATCTTGGAGATCGTCGGGCCAAAGTTGGTGACGTCGAGGGGGAAGAAATCGGTCGAGACCACTTCGCCGCCATTTTGTTCCACATAGCGTTTCACCCAGGCTGCGGTGATCTGGCCATAGTTATAGTCAGCTGCGATGGTGTAAACTTTTTTGCCCCATAGCCCCATTGAGTACGGCACCAGCTTTTCAACAGTCTGCGCCGGCGTCGTGCCGAGGGATATTTCATTACGGTCACAGACACCGCCTTCATACAAAGTGTTATAGAAATACAATGTCTTGTAACGATGCAGGATCGGTCGGATGGTTTCACGGCTGGCGGACGTAATGCCGCCCATGACCACGGAAGCTTTATCCTTGAGCGCCAATTGCGTCGCGAATTGCGAATACAGCGGCATTTTGGTCTGCGGGTCATACACCGCGCCTTTAAGTTTTTTACCCAGCAGGCCGCCTGCGGCGTTGATCTCTTCAATCGCCATCAACATGATCTGGTTCATGGGAATGCCGGCAAAATCGATAAAGCCGGACAGGTCGTGTAAACCACCAACGATGATATCATCGCCGGCTTCCGCCGCGAACGGGATCATAGGCAGGGCGCTTGCCGCACCTATGGCAGCGGTCGTCTTAAGCATCGAACGTCTGGTAATGTCACGCGTCATAGTAAATTCTCCGGTTCTGTGAAGCCTCTAAACACAACGTACTCAGGAAATTATTATTGGATGACTATGTCATCGACCCTCCGATTATGTCACCTTTGCGCGTTTGTGCAAGAGGCCTCGTTAACTTCAGAAGTTCTGTTTGGCCGGATGAAACCGTTTTTGCCATCCTTAAATATAGAGCAGCATGCCGTTGAGTTCTTCGAACACCGGCAGCACCGAGTCCTTCAATGTGGTCTCGGAAATCGCCATGGTTCCCGACAGGGAATGCAGCACGCCGACCTTGATCGTATCTTCTGCCGCCTTGGCCGGTATGGCCATGGCGGCAACGCCGGCCGTCAGCGCGGCAGCAGCTAGGGTGTTAAGGGCATTACGTCTGGTTATCATCAGTTTATCTCCATAGGGGGTTGTCTTGCACCACTCCTCTCAACGCAAGGACCATGCCAAATCCAAACCAAGCTGATGATTTTTCATAAGCGACTGATCTATATAGGGAAATTTGGCATTACAGTGTAGGAGTCGCGACCAAACGAACTCGCACATTTTTTAAGCACGAATTTTCCAATGCCAAATAATCAGGCGTTGTGCCGGTCTTTGAAGCGCCTGCCTCGCCGTCGCGTTTGGGCGGCATATCCTTGAGGGAAGTCAATAGAGGTTGGTCATGGTCCCTGCGGCATAACGCCCCAAGCCATCCCAAGTAAGGAGACTAAGAGATATCTATGGGGTAGAGAATAGGTCGATCAAATCAGGAGCAACCATGAACCATAAACATCGTAAAGTTCTCCATCCTCGGACGCCGCTTCTTGCCAAGGTGTACAGTCGGCGGTTCGGCGATGTCCTGATCCAGGGTGTCCAGAATATCCCGCACCACCCGTGATGCCTTTGCCCGCTCCGGCGAGGTGATCGGCTCGTTACCGGGAACCCGCTGGGCTGGGTTCACATCCACCTTGATCAGGGAGGCATCGACCGAGAAAGCCTCGCCACCGACCAGACCTTCAACGATGCAGGTGCTCAATTTGGGCTGGGCCTTCATTATTTGGTCGGAGATGGCGTCCCTCAAAACAATGATTTGGGAACGCGTTGGATAAGAAAAGCCGCCGAGCAGGGAATGGCAGAAGCTCAATACACTTTAGGTAATCTGAAGTAGTTTCGATCTGATCTGACACAGTCCCCCATGCCCCCGCCTTGGAGAAACGGTGACGGCGACCATAACCGAACCCAGGAGCGGTCTTCAGAGTCCTCAGGCAAGCAATGCTGCCTTAATGATGCGTTTAGCTGTCCCGACTGAAACACCCGCCTCCTCGGCGATCCTGCGGACGCTGAGGCCATCCCGCTTGGCCGCCAACACCTGATCCCGAACAGCGTCAGCGACGTTGGGCCGTCCCAGCGTTTTGCCTTCCGCCCTGGCCCGCGCCAGCCCAGCCTTAACCCTCTCCTGGATCATCGACCGTTCGAACTCAGCGAACACGCCCATCATTTGGAACATGGCTTTCCCGGCTGCCTAACAACGTGCTGGAGCTGCTGAGAAAGGGGGGCAATTTCCTTGATCTCACCGGCATGAACCAGCGCCCTATCGGGCCGCAACCAGACCCAAGCCCCGAAAAGATCGAGGCACTGGTTGCGGAACAACAACAGTCTTCCAAGTCGCCGACGGCGTCCTCTACACCGTACACGTCGATGGGCGTGAACGGCCTTTTAAAGTCTCGCATAGCGCCACTAGAGTGGCTGATACCGGGGATGATCCCAAAGGGCAGCACGGTAAGTCTGGGCGGGACATCAAACGTAGGCAAGACGCGATGGCTCGCCTCGCTCTGCGTATTACTGGCGACAGGGAAGACTGAGATGATGGGCCTACCTGTTGTTGAGGTTCCGGCCCGCATCCTCTGGGTTGCCAACGAGGAGCGCGTCGATGACATTAGGCGTAGGTGTAAGGCTGTAGCCTTGCAGCACGGTCTCAAGGGCGGCTTGAATTGGGTGGTCAGAGGCAAGGATGAGGGGATGCTTCAGCTGGTCAGCCTCAACGAGAATGGCCAGCCTGAGCTGAATGCTGAGGCTATCGCCACCCTGGTGGCCGAGATCAGGAAGGCCGGGGCGGATGCTTTCGTTATGGACCCCTATGTCACGATCTCCAACGCCGTCGATGAGAACAGCGCCGTCAGCGCCACCATGATCACCAAGGGTCTGAACATCGTGACCCAGATGACCGGGGCCGTCGCCATACATGCCCATCACACCCCAAAATCGAGGAATGATGACGGGGACTGGTATCGCGGCTCCAGCGATGCCTGGAGAGGCAGTGGGGCTATAGAAAGCCTTCCAGTATTGACCTCCTGTAACGCCAATCACTGTATTGCCAACCATCAAACCGTCG
>JABJKS010000029.1 GCA_018660265.1 Rhodospirillaceae bacterium
GGCGACTTTTAAGCTTTCGCCAGAGCTGTTGTTGCTGTTACTCATGCCAGGCCCCTACATATAGCCTTCGGTGCGCAGACGTTCAAAAGCGTCCTCCGCCTCGTGGTCCATGGCCCGGCCGGAGCGTTCGGAGATCTTCGTGGTCTCGAGCTCGGCAATAATCTCTGGAATGGTTTCGGCAACACTGTCGATAGGGAAGGTGATATCCGCATCCCCCAAAGAACGATAGCGCTTGCCTTCATTGGCAAAATACAGCGGCACAGTGGGTATGTTTTCCCGCAAGGTGTAGCGCCAGATATCAATCTCGGTCCAATGCAGCAGGGGATGAATGCGCAAATGGGTGCCGGGTGGGAATGTCGTGTTGAACTGGCCCCAGAATTCGGGCGGCTGTTCCTTGATATCCCATTTACCCCGTTCACCACGGGGGGAGAAATAACGTTCCTTGGCCCGCGTACCTTCTTCATCCCGGCGAATACCCGCGATGACCCCCTCAAAACCGTGTTTTTGCAACAATGTCTTCAAACCAGCCGTCTTGCGCGCCGCCGAACGTGCTGCGGGCGGCAGGGTTTCATCCATCTCCTCCACCGGCGGGCAGGTGTCCGAGATGAAGTTCAGGCCCCATTCCGAGACATAGCGGTCACGGAATTCGTACATTTCGGGGAATTTCTTTTCCGTATCAATATGCATGCAGGGAAACGGTACGTGGCCGAAAAACGCCTTTCGTGCCAGCCAGATCATGACGTTGGAATCTTTGCCCAAAGACCACAGCATCGCAAGCTTATCTATTCGATTGAAAGCTTCCCGAAAAATATAAATGCTCTGACTTTCAAGGCTGTCGAGATGGTCCATGAGGGAGATGATCCTTGAGGCTAAAAGGCTCTTTTCATGCCGGTAGAAAACCTTTTATAGCATTGATGTCAAATGGGAAACGTCGTCTATATATGCTTGTAGATACGTTGTCAGATATTTCGCCTGCGGCTAAACTGACAGCTAGACTGGCAGCTAAACAATTGCCGTAATCTACCGCCGTAATCTATTTCGTGGGGATTGGCTGGAAAGTGATGCAATGCGCCTGAATCTTGGCTGTGGTTTCGACAAAAAGGCCGGCTGGGTCAATGTGGACAAAATGCCCCAGTCCGCGCCGGACCAAGTCGTGGACCTGGAGGCTACGCCCTGGCCCTGGGCCGACAATAGCGTCCGGGAAGTCGAAATGCGCCATGTTTTGGAACATTTGGGTGCCAGTACGGATACCTACCTGGCCATTATTAAGGAACTATGGCGAGTCTGTGAACCGGGTGCCCAGGTGCGCATTGTTGTCCCCCATCCACGCCATGATCACTATCTCAACGATCCTACCCATGTACGCCCCATCACGGTTCAAGGTTTGGAGATGTTTTCCCAAAAGCGTAATCATGAATGGCAGAAATCCGGGAAGCCCAACACACCTTTGGGATTATACCTAGACGTGGATTTTGAAATTGTGTCCTTTGATGTGCTGCCTGACGAACCCTGGCGGGGGCGTTTGCAGCGCGGCGAGATGCAGGGGTCGGAGCTGCAGGAAGCCATGCGCATGTATGCTAACGTGATCATGGAGACCACCATTGTCATGCGCGCGGTGAAGGCTGACACCTAGATGGCTCAAAAAGATAGCGGTAAAGGTCGGGGTAAAGACCGGGGCCCGGCTGGCGGGGGGCGGAAAAATGCCCGGCGGGAAGCTTCCCGCACCGGCTTGCTTGAATTCGCCGCGCAACAGGATTTTCGCTATTGCCCCAATAATGCCTCCCCCCGTGCGGAACAAACCGGTTTGGGAGGTGGGAGGTTTCTAACCTCTGCCCAGGGTTTCGCGAACCAGGTTCTGGTCCGCGCACCGCAGCAATTTCGTATTCGTGATATGAAGGCCAAGGTTGATTGCCTGGCCCGGGAGCAATGGCCCACAGCCCGCTATGGTAACCGGCGTATTTTGTTTTTGCTGCCCAGTCAGGCGCTGGGGAACAATGTCTGTACATTGTTGTTTTTGCAGGCCTTTATTGAACAATGCCAGCCCCGTGAGGTCGGTGTTTTCTGTGCACAATCGGCCGCTGATATCTATCTACAGGCGGAAAATATCACTGTGTTTGCCTTATGGCTGGCGCGTAAGGACCTGCGCCGTTGGGACATGGTGATCGATTTGGGACATTTGGAAAGCCGGCGCAACATTGAATTTTGGCCCGTGGATATGGAAGCAGATCTGCTCGACGCATTCAATTTGCAGCCCTGCACGCGATTTTCTCCCGACCCGGCACCGATTGGGCCAAGCGAACGACCTCATATCGGTATCTTTCCCTTGGCTTCATCACCCCTGCGCACTTTGCCCGTTGCCGCGACTTTGGCCGTGATCACCGGCCTTTCGGAAGGTTTTCCCGCGCCGCTGACCCTGTGCCTCAATCGCAATCAACGTCAGGGGCAGCTTTATCGTCAGGCCATCGGCGATAAACTGCCATCAGAGGTCAGAATTGTGGATGCGTTTTCCTCAATTGGTGATTTGGTTGATGCGGTTGGCGGCTTCGACTATCTCATCGCCGCGGACAGTGGACCGGCCCATATGGCGAAACTGACGGCAACGCCGGGGGTTGCGGTCTATAGCTCCGCGCCGGGCGATGTTTTACAGGGACGTTTCCGCAATTTGTCCAACTGGACAGTGCCTTATGGGGGAGATTATTGCACGGCCCCCTGTGGATTAGCCGGGGTTCGGGAAACGGAAGATGGCCGGATAGGCTGTATGGGATCCCTAGGCTTGGGGGTTGAGGATTTGCCCCAGACACCGCGCCAGGCCCAGGCAGGTGCTGTAGACCGTCTGTTCGCAGAACCCGTCCCCTGCATCCGGCATTTAGCCGAAAACCCAGGTCTTTTGGTAGATTTTGTTCTGAATGATCTACGGAACCGGAGCGCCTGATAGTCCAAAATTCACTTGGAATTAAGGCTACCAGACAAATTCCAGGCAAAATAAAACGGGGCGGACCAAGGTCCGCCCCGTCTCATTAAAGCTAACGATTAAGTCAACTTAGAATGCCAGATGGGTACCAACGAAGAAAACCGTCGCTTGGTTTTCCGCACCGGCTGCATTCAGATTGTCATCATAATCCCAGTGCTGGACACCGCCGTTAAGCACGATCCCAGGCCCGAGATTGTATGAACCACCGATTTCCCAGGCGTCCAACTCGTCGTCGCCGCCAGCAAGGCCGGCGTCGATGTCAACGTGGGCAAACTGGATGCCAACGCCCCAAGGACCGGTTGCATAACGCACACCAATGTTCCAATCGGTACGATCACCGGCAGTGGCGTTGGTATTAGACGCACCCTGGTCATCGTCACGATAAGCACCACCAACAGTGAAGCCACTCATGCTAACTTTGGCACCGACTGACCATTCCCTACGGTCTTCTGCCGTAGTAGCGGTACCTTCAACATCAGCTTCGCCCCAAGAACCGGAAACGGCAACATTTGCGCCGCCGAGCTTGCCAACATAGTTGACGCCCAATTCAACAACTTCACTCTGTGTGGAAGAGTTGTTGTCAGTGGCGAAACCAGCATACGTGCCGCCACAGGCACCTTCTTCACAGTTTTCCGGGGTGTAAGAAGCGCCAAGCTGGAAGCCGGCCATCCGCGGTGTGAAATAGGTGATTTTCTCACTATCCGAAGTAATGTTCGGGTTGGAGTGAGGATAGCCGCCAACCGCGTTGGTGCCTTCAGCTGCCGTCGAGAAGTTCGGGGAGCTCAAGCCATGGGCCCAATGAGACGGTGCAGGCGCATTGTAGTGCATCAAGTAAGCTGCAGAGTTCTCAGAACCGACGTTGATCCGGCCCCAGGAGCCTGAGGCCCACATGAACGACTCATCGATCTGATCGCCGCAAACTTCAGCTTCGAGCTGAACCTGCACGCCAAACTGAATGCCGTTGTCCAAAGTTGTCTTACCCGTGAAGATAATTTCACCTTCACGATCAACTTTATGGCTGCGCCGGTTGGCACCGGGCTCGCCCGTGCCGTCATCATCGCTGCCAGCAGCGATAAAGGCTTGGAAGTAACCGCCAACGCCCATCTTGATCTTGTCGGCAGCCTGCGCACCACTGACAAGCATGCCAGCTGCTACAAGAGCCGTTGTTCCGTACAGCATCTTTTTCATTGCTAGTACCTCTCCTAAAAAATTAAAATTTGTCGCAATTGCACACAAACTAGAACAGCGGACTGCCCTAACTCCTTAGCATAAAGCCATTTGCACGGTCCGAAAGCAAGCCATTCACCACTTTGTTGTGTCGAAAAGCGCGCACTGTGTCGCCTATGCAACAGAATA
>JABJKS010000047.1 GCA_018660265.1 Rhodospirillaceae bacterium
CTATACCGTGGTTGGGAAATTGGCGGGCCCAGCGTTCGGCCTGCTCTACGGAAACAACGTCAGTATTGTACTTTTCCCACCCCTTGATGGCTGGGCGTTTTTCACAGGGAATGAGCGGGATGGCCGCCGGCCATCCTCGCTCAACGAGACGCACGCCGTGTGTCCCGTACACCTGAGTTACTCTGCCGGAGCAGAGACGCCACGAATAACCGGTTCGTCCATACCCCCTTTGAATTTATGCGCTACAACGACCGTTGCTGCCTTGCCGATCAGCGTGGCGGCGATGTCATCGTAACTCTTGAATGTTGGCTTCACTTTGTGCATCTCGCACAAGCCGTTTATCCGTCGCTTGCCCGGACCGGTTTTTGCCAACATAGGGCTATCCGGGGGGGCGTCCAAGCCAAGTAGTTCGTCGATGGCAGCCCCTCCTTCAAGCTGCCAGGTGATGGCCATCCAGGTTATGTCATCGTTTGGCATAAACCGGATGTCGGTGATTGTTGCTTGATGGGGGCCAAGGGCGGGGAGGTTTTCCTGCCAGGCCTTCATTGAAAAATCTAGAGTCATGATCGCCCCTTTCGAGCGTTTTCCACAAAAATTTCGCGTTCTACTTTTCCTTTGGCCGATTTATCTGGTCATGGCACCCTCCCGTGAAAATGGGTGTGGCCGCCATGGGACTCATCGAACAGGTACCAGGCCGCGTTGTCCTTGCCCGGACCCTTTGTGCCCGGTATCCACTTGACCCGGCCAACGCTGACAATTTTTCGGCAGCGGTCCTCGACCTTGTGAAAATAGATGTTCTGGGCGAAGTCGGCGGGCAACAGCAACCAGGTCGGTGCCAGCGATGACAGATGCATCAATATCGACAGCGTGGGGTCGCCGCGCCGGCTGGGCTCCGGCCAAGGCGGGTTGGTGATAAACATCTCGCCGGTGCACTGTTTAATGTTACAGGCGTCAGATGTGGCTATGCCGACTGCCATAGGATGGATATCGGAGGCAGCGCCTAGTGAATGTCCCTCGGCTTCCAGATGCCGCACCAGAGCGCCGTCACCGGCGCAGGGTTCATCAAACTGAATGGCTGGAGGCAGGTGCGGCAGCAATGGACGCACCGCGCTTTCCGGTGTAGGATATAGCCCTCGCGGGTGGCGCTCGAAGTTGGACCGTTTACCCATGTTGATCGCCTCGAACAGGAGGAGAATTTCGGTTTAGACGGCCATCGCGCGTGGAGAGCCATTGAGCCACGTCCGTCTCAAACCATCCTCGTGAGTTTGGGCCCAATAGGAACCCTGGAGGGAACCCTAGATCTTTAATCCAGCGATACAGCGTGGAGCGATTGTTGACGACGCCTGCCTCAACAAGATCTGGAAACCGAAATATCCGTCCATCTGCAACGTCGGAGAGACATTGTGTAGAGACATCGCCCGCGATGAAATTGGGTTGATTGGTTTCCCAATTAGCTACGTTTTGCTGTGCTGGCTCCGCATGTGTAATCGTGGGGGCCTTAGCGGCAGCACGTTCGCCTGCTTTGGCAAGGATGTCCTCACCATGCATAGCAAATAGCCGTTTGAAGGCATCGAGATCATAGGGCGAAGCAATATATTTCTCGATCTCCGTCAGCATGGCAGAGCCGTATTCGGCCTGGTTCATACCCGCCGGCAGGGCAGTGGCAAAGCCGAGCGAACCTGCTAGCGCAATCACCAGACGCCCTTGGCTTTCGGCGCACTGACTTAACCGTGTGCAAATTGCTGGTGAATTTGCGGGTGCCGCCGGCTTCTCGCGTGTCCTAAGATACTTATCTAGCGTGTCGGAATTTACAAAATCTTGCTTGCCAATCTTAACGGTAGGTAGACCCAGTGCTATCAGTTTACGCACTCGCTTGGGTGACCAATTCCGCTCGACGGCGGTCTCGTCAACCGATTTGAGATTTTCTGAAAAAGTCACCTTTAGGCTCCATCTGGCGTCTGATGGAGGTAATCTAGGATTTACCGAGATCTATTGATAAGGACTAGGAAGGGGGCTTCATATTCCCTAACATGTGTGCCGGTCAGCAGGTCACTGCTCGCCTGACTTCCGTTTTCTCTTTTCCATTTTCCTCTTGGTCACCTCCGCTGCTTGCCGTTTCTCTTTTTCACTCTTTAGCCCCAGCAGCTTGCGCCCGCGATCATACTGATGACGAAGAGTGTCCGTCGCCATCGCGACGCCTTTCCTTTCTAAGTATATGCGCAGCGCTTCCGTCAGCGTGATCTCCGGTGACAACCCCTGCAGACGTTCCTCTACTTTTCGATCATCACCGCTCTCCCCCGCATTCTCCAACTCGCCATAAATGGCAAACATTTCATATGTCCGTTCCATCCGGATGTCCCTGATAGCCTCGAACACTGCAATGTCGCGGAGGGCGTCTGGGCTGCCCTTTTTGCTGGGTTTGCCCTTGAGAAGCCTTTCAATAATCTCTGAACGGACCTGATCATCAATTTCTCCGCCAGCCTTAAGATAGGCCGCCAGATGCCCGGGCTGGCGCGTGAAGCAATATAGTTCCCACACCATGTCTAAGTAGTTTCGTAGCTCCGCATATTCCTTGCCCATTTCTGAAATTTTGGCGCTCAATTTCTTCAGGCGCAAACGTGTATTGGCTGCGTGGGATTGCGCAACCCTTATCTTGTTTTCTGTCGTGCCATTGATGGCGAGCAATTCCAAATTGCCTAGCCGCTCAAGTAGTTTCCGCTCCAATCGGAGAGCCTTTTGAAGATACCCCACTCTACCAAGCCCTCGATTGACTACACGAGTGGCCAGCGATTTCTGCTAATTGCCGCTTTGCCAAAATAGCCATCCCGCTTTTGTCAGGTTCATACAGGGCATAATGGGCCCCTACCGCAACGTCGACAACACGGCGCCGCCCGATCCCTGAACCAAAGAGATGTTAGATCAAATCAAAACTACTTCACCTCATACCTAATCAGCCAGCTGCCACTTCATTGAAGATAAATGTCTTTTGAAATGAAATTGGGGGGGGGGGCCAGCGCATCCGTTAGTTTTTAAAGACACAAAGACGATATCTACCGCTCCATCTCTTGTCTCACGTGAACACTTCCTGAACCACCATCGCATTCCCAATATCGGCACTGGAACTCAACCTTTAAGAAGCAACTCCAAATCTTCGTCACCACACTTATATTTTATGCTCGGGTCAACATTTGGGCTTTCAATCATGTAGGCAATTGCATCATCGTACCGAGCGGTTTTTTTAACATCCATAAATAGCCTTTTGGAAGCCTCACAAACTTCGCCTAAATCGACGTATTTTGTAAAAATTAGATAAGGCAAATCCTTCCCGAGGCTAGTGAATGCCTTATTATGATGAATATTCTTGAAGATCTCCAACCATTTCACGTCGCCTTTCGACTTCACTAACTTGTCCAGCGTAAACTTTGCTAGCGTCGTCTGTGACATAACATTACCTAAAACGTAGCTCTTGATTTCCTTTGCGACACCAACATTTTTTTCGGCCACCTTTCCAATCAATCTAATACCAAGAGAGAATTGGCGCCCATTTTCCCTGCAGGCCTTTAAAGCATTTTCTATACCTTTAACTCTACCCGCAATTCTTGGATTTGCTAACTGCCAATCAGATAGGTCAGAGAAAAATCCGGATGATAGTTTTCCTTTGCAGTTGGGATCATACATTTCAAATCCCCTCAATGATTTAGGGTCGAAAGCAACGAGCTTGTTCCAATCCAACTTTGGGGGTTTTCCACTTGATCCTTGAAAATCAAATCCCGAATAATATTTGTAAAGAGACATTTTTGCCAGAGCAGTTGTTACCTGTCTACGTGCAAAAAATTTCGGTTCGGGACGGCTTCGGATGAGTTTCTCGAACAAGTACTTGTACATTCTGTCGACGAATTTTTGGTCAGGTACTCTTCCCGTCGCTTTTGACAATGCTAGGACACCACGAAATTTGAAATAGGGGATCTTCATGTTTTCAATAATGCCCCGAGCCTTCTGCTTGTCACCCCTCGCAATGAGAACGTCCACCAACTGAGCTAAAAATGACTCCTTGTCGAAGCCATCGTCCAATTTCCTTACTGACTTCTTGCAAGTTTTGTATGTAGACAGGGCCAAGTTGGCATAATTCTCCATCCCCTGACCCGAAAAAATTTTGTAGGCATTTATTAGACTGCTGTGCGCTTGATACAGATCTTGATAAGCAGCGCCAGTTCGGCACAATTCATCAGCATTTTTAAGTGAAACAAAGGCCAAACAGGAATAGCTTGGTGAAGTCTCGCAGACTACGTCATAATAATCTGACAACGATATTAAGTATTCGCTCCTAATTTTTTGGGGGTTAAAATTTCCAATTTTTTCGCCAGATAGTATTTTTAGCCCGATATCGGTTCCAGAATAATTTTCTAATAGTGTGTCAATTTTCCCAATAATTGTTTCGTAGGCATCCAATTTGTCCTTAGTAGCCATATCGTTGGTGATTGTTTTTGACAATACTATAGCTTCTGCCAACAAGGATTTTTCCGTCGAATTTTGAGCTGAAACTGATTGGCTAATGATTGTAGCCATGATGACGGATGCCCATATCAGTACTTTTCCTGGACAAATGTTCATTTCACCTCCTACTATTTATACCAATCAATCCAAACAGACAGATTCTGCACAAACGCCGACAAAACTCAACGACAACAAAAGTTTCGTTTGAAATAATCAGCGGTCAATCAGCCAGAAAGCCTTTTGCTACAAGGACTATTGAAAGGACGAGGCTAAATATTGAAATCGCTAATGCGGCTCTGGTCCGGATATCTCTCTTAGTATAATCCTCAAGTTCCCAATGCCGTTTTGCGAGATTTATCGGATCTATGGCATCACCCAGACGACTGATGAAGGGATCGGCATCAGACTGTTCAGAGCAAATTTTTCTAGATGATGAGTTCCCGTGATCATCGGGGTCGCGAATTTTCCAATTCCAATACAAGCATCTACCGCCATGTCCTTCTATTACTGAAGCAGCGAAGTAATGGCATATCCGACACGGGGTCAAGTCGACAGACCTGTCAGCAGACAAATTGCGGCTCCTCCCAGACAAACGCTCAAATGTCCATTTTTCGTTAGCGCCATCAGTCGCCTTGCATTGATGTAACAGTTGAATGAAGTTGTCCCGCAAAAATCCCGCATACCGGTTTATTTACGCGATCACCCTCGCAAGCACAAGCGGATCATTGCCGCCTAGCCTGAATTATTCATAACGGCGCTGAAAATGGTTGGCGGATGTAGCTTAAGCTGTTGAAATGGTTTAAGATTTTGGTGCTTACGCAAGACCCCCCCACCAGCAGAAAAAGCGCCACCCGCCATGACCGACGATAACCTGACTTTACCCGGCCTGTCACCTGTTGAAGGGCACGACATTATCGCACAATTTGACGGCGGTTCTCTGTCATCCGATGGCGGCGTACTGTTGCTGCGCCAGATCGAGAACAAGCTGAAGTTTGCCGATAGGCTGGCGGCATGTTTGCATGATGAGCGAGACCCGGCGCGCACCCAGCACGGCCAAAACGAGATGATCCGCTCGCGCATCCTTGCCATCGTTTGCGGCTATGAAGACTGTGACGACCTGGACCAATTGCGCCACGACCCGGCCTTTAAAATGGCGTTAGAGCGCTTGCCCGAGAGCGGCGCGCCATTGGCATCGCAGCCGACATTGTCGCGGCTGGAGAACACCCCATCGTGGCGTGAATTGGCGCGCATGGGACTGGCTCTGATCGATCTGTTCTGTGACAGCTTTGCACGGGTGCCCGAGCATATTGTGTTGGATATCGATGACACGACGGACCGCACCCATGGTGCTCAGCAACTGTCTTTGTTCAATGCCCATGCCGGTGGCTATTGTTTCCAACCGATCCACATTTACGATGCGCAGACACAAAGGCCAGTATGTTTTTTGCTGCGTCCCGGCAAGCGGCCCTCAGGGATTGAGGCGGCCAGGGTTCTGCGCCATGTGATCGCCCGTATTCGCGCCAACTGGCCCGGGGTTGGCATTACTGTGCGCGGCGACGGGCATTACGGAACCCCTGAAGTGATGCAGCTTTTAGAGGCGCGGAACTGTTTCTATATCCTCGGTCTGCCAACCAATGCCAAACTGAAAAGCATCGCCCATCCCTGGTGCGATGATGTCGCCACCCGGCGTGCGGTCAGCGGCAAGAACAAGCTCCGCCGTTTCTTCCAAACCTCCTATGCGGCGGCCAGTTGGGATCGCAAACGCCGGGTTATCGCCCGCGTCGAAGCCAGTCAAATCGCTGCCAATCAAGGGACCACGGGCAGAGGCGGTACGGACGTGCGTTTTGTGGTCACCAATCTGCCCGGTCGCTCCAGGCATCTGTATGAAAAAGTCTATTGCGCACGCGGCAAAATGGAGAACCTGATCAAGGAGCACAAGCTCTATACCAAATCCGACCGCACCTCGTGTCATCGCTGGGAAGCGAACCAGTTCCGGCTGTTTTTACACACCGGGGCTTATTGGTTGCTGTTGCGCATGCGGGCCGCCGCGCCACGACGCTCACCATGGCGCACTGCCACCTTCGAAACCATCCGGCGCACCTTCGTTAAGATCGCGGTGCGCATTGAGGAATTAAAATCGCGCATTCGCGTCGCTCTACCGACAGCCTGTCCACAACAGAAAATGCTCACTGTGATGCTGGCCAACATCAACGCCCAAAGCCCATAGTCAAGGCGGCAAAGACCGCAGTTCAAGCCCCGAAACGCAAACCTCAACGCCAACCAGATACTGAAAAAAGACCGCCGTAAACCCGGCTGAACACCCGCGTCAAATCGAAAGACATCGATCATCATGAATAATTGGGGCTAGCACAAGATGCAATAATCGCGAATTACAGGAGGAATTGGTGTATTCGAACAAGACCATTTGGACCTACGCTGGATCTGCCAATCGCTTTCGCTGGTCTGAAGAATACACATTCGCCATCTGAACCTCCGTGCGGTTCTCTCAGATAGTGGATCTAGGTCAAAGGGTCATGGGGAACGCCCCCTTTTTTAAGCAGGCTGGCAGCGGTGCGGTGGGCTTTGAGATGCGTGGCGTCGATCTGCAGTTGTTCCGGCACCCCGTCATCGGCGGCAAGCCCCGCGAATATCTTGTCGAACACGCCCATGCGGCTCCAGCGTACAAAGCGGTTATATAAAGTTTTTGGTGGGCCATATTCCGCTGGTGCATCGCGCCACTGCAAACCGCGCTTGATCACATGAATGATCCCGGAAACAACTCGAAGGTCATCGACCCGAGGGATGCCGTGAGATAGGAGAAAGTACGGTTTAATCCGTTCCAATTGCGTCTGTGTCAGCCAGAAATGGTCGCCCCTGGGCAGATCCTCCTGCCAACAGTGGATCAGATCGCTGCGGTGGGTGCCGAATATTTAATGGGTCCTGACCTTAGTGATTTGGCTCCAGCGTTGCGAACGGAAAATGCCGGACCTAGCCATCGGTTATCTATTTGTTGTGGTTCAACGTTTCTCGATGAAAAGCTCGCCTTGCACCGGGCTCTTTCGTCTCGATTGAACCACTATCATAGAATTCATCAAGGCAGGGCAAGGCATGCAGAACCACAGCGGCCCCTAGTGGATTGATCGGAACAAAAGGGTCTCTTGGGATTGGCAGAAATTAGCTGAAAATGAGAAGTGTCGACGGCACCAAACGTTGGAGTCAATCCACTAGTGCAGTGTCGCCAAGACGGAGCTATCCGCACCTTGAACCGACGCATTCTGATCGCGGCTCCAGCGTCGGCGAGCCTGGTAGGTCATCTCCTCATCCAAGTACGCCCTAAGCTCGTCCAGTGTCACTTTGCCGTCTCCATCACCATACCCCTCTTCATCCGCCTTACCACGCAGCGCCTCCAACAAGTGTTTAGTGAACAATCCATGCTTCGCATCCTCATCCCAGCTGGCGAGTTGATCGTTCTGGGCTGCCGTGACCACCACCATTGCCGTCAGCAATTTTGGTATTTTCGCCTGAACAGTAATGCCGGATGTCGCCCGAACGAGCAGTCCTTTTTGGCTCTCGCCGCTGAAGCAGGCGTCGATATATACCGCCATGGACCGCGCCGGTACCATTGCCAAATTAGCCAGCAGCATATCCAATGGATAACCGTTCAGCTCAGCGCGATTGGGGTCTGCATTAACCGGCAACAGATAGCCCTTGCGGTCGCGCAGGCCAGGCACACCGTGACCTGAATAGAAGACGATCACATCAGACTTATTCGGGCGAACATAGTCAAATAGGCGCCCGCGGTGATTGCCGGCGGTACCGAAGGTCTCATTTAGCTGGGTCAGCGAAGCATTGCGCACGTCTATGACATTGCCGTCGCGGTATCCAAGGTCTCCGACAACGTAGTCGCGCACAGCGTCGGCGTCACGGCCAGCGAATGTAACATCAGGTGTACGACCAGTATAATCATGATTACCTATGATCACTGCTATGGAATGCTTGTGCCGTCGCCGCAACTCGGCTCGCGCATTGTCTTGCACCTCACGACGGTTAACCTCTTCGGGTTTTTTTGGGGGCTCTTGGCGTTCTTGCTCCGCCTTCGCTTCGGCAAGTCGGGCAGAGATCTCAGTTTGGGCTTGGCGCCGCATTTCAACGACAATTTCATACGTCAATTTTACATCTGCATTTTTGCCATTAGTCATCAACCAAATGTTAAAAGCAGATTGAGTTTTCGGTCCATCCACCCCGTCTATTCTGCCACGATAAAGCCCCAATGTTTTCAAAGCCGATTGAGCTAAAGAGATTTTTTGGCTCTCAATCTCAATGGCCTCTCTTTGATTGAGTTCCCGCTCCCCCCCTGATCTTTTTAGGCCATCAGAATGGCCCAACAGGAGGACAGATCCACCAACACCTAACCGCTTGGACTGGCTCGAGGGGCTTAAGAGCAAAGGACTACCGCTAGATCCAACCAATTTCGCATCAATCCCCCGCCTTTCTTCGGCTGGCTGTAAGGACCCGCCGTCCCATACAATTTTGACCGTCCCGTCGACCCGGGACTTCGCATAAACCTTACACCGTCCCCAATAGCCCCTAGTTTCATTACATTTCTCTATAGCCAAACTAGCCTCAACATCAGCAGCGCAAGCATACTCTCTCGGCCCAACACCGTAGGCAAACACTTTGTGGTGTTCTTGCCAACCCATAAACCGTTCGAATTCAGCCTTGCACCGATCACCGAGCTGGATCGGATGTCTGAACTGATCTGCATCGCTTGGCGATGAAACCTGCGCGCACGCCAGGACCACGACAGCAGCAACGAGAATGAATTTTTGGATCAAGCGGCTCATAATCCTATTGAAGCACCATCAGCGATTGCCGACAATAGCCGGCGCCTACCGCACTTTTCTCGTTCGTCGTCATTCAACAGGCCCCACCTAGCGCCGCACAACGTCATCCAACTTGCGGGCCAGCACGGCGCCGAGGTCACGTGCCAGAACTCTGGCATCTCGGCCCACGGCCTCCAGCACGCACTTCCTGCTGCAGTCGGGAGCTACATTGGCAGGTTCGGGCATCTCGACCTCGAAGTTACCAAGCCGCCTACCGCTGCGCACATTGAGCAACCGACCAGCGATACGGACATGCAGCTTGTTCGTATATCCGCGCTCCTGGGCATGGGCATAGATCGAATAGATAACTGCGACGTCGATGGGGGGTCGCTGCACGGAACGGGCAATGTCGATGATCTCGGCGTCGGTGCGCCGAACCCGGCCCTGGGCAAAGTCATCCAAGGTGACGGCAGTTTCGTCATATACGTTGAAGCCCTCGTCATTCATCTCATTTACCAGAGCGTCCAGCACGCGTTTATAGACGCGACTGTTGCGGGGGACCGTATCCTTGTCCGCATCCTCGCCCATGATGATGATATTGGGGCGCTGGCCCACTTCGTCCTGTTCGTCTGCACCCTGTGTTGTCTGGCAGGCAGCAAGTAGGGTCACGACGATCATCAGCAGTATTGGTTTCATTACGCAGCCTCCTCGGCAATCGACGTCTTACTCAGTTATCTGTGCGATGGTCAGGTGACACTTCCCCAGACGGCCTGACTAAGCGTCGACAGCACCGCGATGCACCCCACATCACCACTTGATACGCTTGTCGTCTTTCTCCTCGCCTTCATAAACCCGGATGCCGTCATAGACCTTCACCCTGGAAGCTGGTTTTGCGCCGGCTTTGGGTCTGGGCTTCAACGGCACGCTGGCCACGTCGGCCTGCAGGTACTTGATCGCGGCATCGAGCTGGATGCGCGGCACGGCGATGCCATTGCGCTGGTCCACCACCCTACGGCCCGTCTGACGCAAGGCACGCAGCATTTTGCCTAGACTGGCCTCGGGCACGGCAGACCTCATAACGGCGAAGGCGCCGGCGACGTGGGGCGCCGCCATCGAGGTGCCCTGCGTCCGATGAAAGCCCCTACCCGGCACCGACGAAAGAACCCCCCTCGATTTGCCGACCGCCTGCTCCGTAGCGCCGGGAGCCAGGAAATCGAGGAAGTCGGCGCTATTGGAAAATTTCGCAACTTTGTCGCCAAATGATGTCGCACCCACGCTGACGGCGTCCGAGACGCAGGCGGGGGTAGCGATTGCATCGGTCAGCCCATCGTTTCCCGAGGCGACCACCGGTGCGACACCGGCCCGGGTCAATAACTCGAATATGCGGGTATAAGGCGAACCACTGTCGCAGACCTGCCTGAACCGGCCACCACCAAGGCTGAGGTTGACTGCAGCAATCTTGTATCTCTCTCGGTTACGGTAGACCCACTCCAGGCCGCGCAGCACATCTGAGGTAAAGGCAAGACTGCATTTCCCGCAGGCCGGCGCCTCGACCAGGGTAAAGACCTGCACGGATATGATTGATGCCTCCGGCGCCACGCCTGACATCTTTTTGCCGTGTCCCGCAATGATGCCTGCCACGCGTGTTCCGTGGTCGCAGCCAAAGGCCGGTTCGCAGGGCCTACCGGCACCTGGGCCGATTTCACTTTCATCACCTGAGGGACAGGCAGACCGCAGGAAGACGCCACGCTGGCGAGCGTTTGTGGAAAAGCAGGCTTCGGCAGCGGCCCTGCCCTTCAGAAATGGGTGCTGAAAATCAACGCCGGTGTCGAGTACAGCCACGGCGTGGCCCGCTCCCGCCTGGGTCTCAGCCCTGGGAGGGCGCATGCCGATCAGCGGCACGCTTTGTTGCAGGCTTGGGGCCATCAGGTGGTCCTCAAACACTTGTGTAACGGCATCGCCGGTCAGCAGGCCGCGCAGGCGTGATGCATCCACCGTCATGGCCATGGCCGGCGTGTAATCAAAACGCACGAGATCGTTGATATTGGTCCAGCCAAGCTTGGCGATCGCGTTGTCCTGCAGGTCCCGTATGTAGTCGTTCAGGTTCTGCCAGCCTTGCTGCTGGGCGGCGTCCTGCTCCGGCGCGGCCAGCCCAATGATCACCCGCGCCGTGCCCTGAGCCTCCGCCCGTCGTAGAAGGGTCTCTGCGCCAGAGGTATTTTTCAGTAAATTGCCCCATGTCCCAAGACCAGTGGCGCTGGGGGTCCCCACGGCGCCAGCTGCCGAAGCGATGGCGTTTGACATCGCTGCCGCCACGCTCCCCGTCGCGGTGATTTCAACACGCCGGTTAATCGCTCCAGCGGGCAGCAAAGGATCCTTCAGCTGCTCCTCGCCATGACCCACGACGGCCAGTCGTCCCGGGTTAATTTTGAACTTCTGGGTCAGATAGTCGGCCACCGCCTTAGCGCGGCGCAGCGACAGCGCCTTGTTATGGGCATTCGATCCCGTTGCATCCGTATGGCCGGCGATCTCGATCGTCTTGTTGCGCAACCGTGGCGAACGCAGCGCCCTTCCCAGTTCCTGAAGCTGAGCCAGCGCCTCCGGCAGCAATGTCGCCTGATCGACCGAGAAGCGAATGTCTAGATCTATGGAGGGCTGTGCCGGCCTGCCGCTGTGTTCAGGCAGATATTCGAGGGGTGCCAGACTGCGGATGATCTGGTTCAGGTCTTTGACCTGGCCCTGGGCTGCAACATTCGCTGGAGTGATGGCGACGCACATCAAGCCCACCACCACGGCAATGAATGTTCGGATTGCAGCCATTATTTTCCGCCCTCCATATGTCCGACGGCGGCTCCGGGATATTACTCCGAAGTCCGCCGCCGTTTGCGCTTCAAGCAGGGTTAGCGGTTCTTGCGCTTGGAGATCTTGTCGATCTGGAAGCTGCTGCCCTTGAAGGTCACGCGGCCTTCGTAGCCGAGATGCTCCATCATCAGGCGCAGATTGCGGTTCAGGCGCGCCGACTTGCTCTTGGTCTCGTACCAATACTCAGCATTGCGCAGAGAGGAAGAGACGGGTCGGTGGTGCTCGTAGCCACGGAAAGCGACAATGTATTCCTCAATCGACGTGATATCGTCGGGGGTGAAGCCAGTGAAGACCAGGCTGTAGGCCGAAGCCAGGCCGTCGTCATCGTGGCCATCCTTGTCATGCTTGTCGTCAGACCTGGCTGCGAGCCAGTCCAGCTTCTTGGTCAACACGACGCCGAGGTCCATGCCCAGAACCCGTGCGTTCTTGCCCACGGTTTCCAGGATGCATTCGCGCTCGCATTTGACGGGTGCGTTATCCGCTTGCGGCAGCTCGACTTCGAAATTACCCAAGCGCTTGCCGCTGCGCACGTTCAGCAGCCGGCCTGTGATCCTGGTCTGGATCTTGGTGGTGTAGCTCAGTTTTTTCGCGGAGGCGTAAATCGAATAGATTACCGCCACATCGATGGGCGGTCGCTTGATCGAGCGAGCGATATCGATGATCTCGGCGTCAGTGCGACGCACTCGGCCTTGGGCAAAATCATCCAGGGTGACTGCGGTCTCATCGTATACATTGAAACCCTCGTCGTTCATCTCGTTGACCAGAGCGTCCAACACACGCTTATAGACACGACTGTTGCGTGGAACCGTATCTTGGTCCGCGTCCTCGCCCATTATGATGATGTTGGGCTGCTCGCCGGCCTGCGCGGATCCGGTGGGCAGGAACGCTGCCATCCCGATACAGCCTGCAGTCAAAATTACGTAAATCCTGTTCATGCTCTTTCCTCCCGGCGTGAAACGATCAATCAGTGTTGTTTGTTATTATGCAGGTACTACAGGCCCTTTTTTTTCTTTGCGCTCGAAGAATTATTTCAAAGCGTACCACACCCCCGGCACGGGCGTGAAATCTGGAAGAAAAGTTACGCAAGGCCGCAATGGTTGAGACAGCACCAGTTCTCGGTGTACCAGACCCACTTCGACGCCGGGGGCGGCGCCCCTACTCCAAGAGGTAAAGTAGCAAAGGGGCACGAAGTAACTTTCGCTATCGCGAAAGGGTCCTAGCAACGCGGAACCCGCCGCCGTTGATGACGCGGATGTCGATGAGAAGCCACTGGCGGTCGGCTGCGCGCAAGTCCCCGGGTTCGTTGTACCAGGAGCCGCCGCGAAGACTACGGTAACGACAGTCGCCACCACTGATCCACGCCGAACCATCGCTCGGCGCACCGGCATAGCCATCGTGCAAGCAATCCTCGACCCACTCCCAGACGTTGCCATGCATGTCGTAAAGGCCAAAGGCGTTAGGAGCGTAGCGGCCGACAGGCTCAGTTACCGATCCCTTGGCTACCTTGCCACCGTCAAAATTATCCCCCCAATGATACTGCGTTGTCGTACCGGCGCGGACAACGTATTCCCACTCTGCTTCAGACAGAAGCCTGTAATCCTTGCCCGTCTTATTTCTCAAGCGATTGACAAATGATTTTGCGTCTTCCCAACTTACTCGCTCTACGGGCCGGCGAGAGCCTTCGAAATAGCTCGGATTGTATTCCATCACCGAATGCCACTGCGCCTGCGTGACCTCAAACTTCCCGACTGAAAAGCTATAATCGATCCGTACATCGTGGGCGGGTTTCTCGTCTTTATCGCCGCCGCCCGACAGATCACCCATCCTGAACTGACCAGGCGGGATGACCACCATCTCGGGGCAGTCATCGCAATCTTTGAAAGTATCTCCTGGTCGGTAGCTCTTGGGATAGACGCCGACAGCAGGCTTAATAGGCTTTGGCGCCGCAATCGTAGGCAGGATAATTGCCGCCACATGGGGTGCCAGCGCCAGCTTCAACTGACGGGCACGGGACGCAAAATATCCATCTGGATAGCGCCGAAGAAACGCGGCTACCTTGTTTATCGTCTTTGTATCTTTCACATTGGCCCATGCTCCAATCTCAGCCTCGTCAGCCTGCGCCAATAGGGCGCCAAAAACATAGCCCGAACCGCCATCAGCACGTTCAACTCGCAGCCATTCACCGCCTTTGACTTTGCCCGTAACCGCGACCGCATCATCGCGAACGACCTTGCCTAACCTTACGGAAGAAGTCGTCGGTTTTGCCCGCACATTGGCCGTCTTAACGGCAACGTAGCTGGCATCGACCTCCTCGATCTGCACCGATGGCGGTGCAATGAAAAATTTCTGCTGCGGGTCGTAGGACGCCAGCACGACGCCGCCGCCACCCTGGACAGAGGCAACCTGTTCTCGACCATACCGTCGACGGGCCTGATACGTCATTTCCTCGTCGAGGTATTTCTTGGCCTCGTCCAGACTGACCTTGCCGTCGCCATTGCCATAGGCCGAACTGTCCGCCTTGCCGCCCAAGGCCAGCAGCAGATGTCGGGTGAACAGGCCATGCTTGGCATCTTCGTCCCACTGGCAAATTGGTCACCTTGGGCTGCAGTAATTACCGTCAAGGCCCGCGCCGTTTCCGGCGCGCGGGGCGTGACAGTCAGGCCCGAGGTGGCCTGCACCAGCATGCCCTTGGGCGTCTCTCCAGAAAAACAGGCATCAAGGAACACCGTGACAGACCGAGCCGGCAGCTTGGCCAGGTTGGCATAGAGCCGGTCCACCGGAAATCCTGTTATCTCCGCCAGGTTTGGATCGCCGTCGACCGGCAGAAGATAGCCACGCTTGTCCTGCAGGCCAGGCACGCCATGACCGGAATAGAACACCACCACATCCGACTTACCGGGCCGCATCCAGTTAAACAATTTACCCTTGTGGGTTTCCTTGGTGCCAAAGACAGCCTCCATCTGCCCTTTGGTAGCGTCGCGCAAATCAATGATGTTGCCGGGCCTATAGCCGAGGCGGTCGACCACGAAGTCCCTCATGGCCGCCGCGTCATTGTGCGCGTACTCAGCGTCCGGCGTGCGCCCAGGATAGGCCTTGTTGCCGATGATCACTGCAACACCATGACGATTGGCCGACACCTCTGCGTAGGCCTGCAAGCCCACCAGCAGGCAGACCAGGGCGAGGCTGGCGACGACAATTCTGATCATGACCCCTCCCTTCGATTTTGCTGTCCATTACTGCTTGCCAACGGTGACGACGAAGCTGGCCTCCGACACCGCTGCATCCGGCAGCTCTCTAAATGTCGGCGAGAGCCGCATGCCCAGATCCCTCGGCATGGGCTTCAGCGTATTCCCTCGAAGTTCGGGGGGCAAATCCGCCGTGACGTCACGGGAGACCGCAAAACATTTTACGAGCTCCTGCCCCGTGGGCGGCGAGACAACGAAGTCAAAATTAAACGTCGGATCATCCGGCATCGTGTGCAGCACGCCGCCCTCGAAGCGGGGCTGCTTATGGTTCTGCCAGAAGTGAGGGTTGGGGAAGATCTGCACGGTGGACCCGACGGCATCCCGATAGAAACAGTAGACCCAGGCTGTGCGGTCGAGCCGGATCAACAATTTCATCCTGTCGCCGAAACTGTAGGCCGCGTTCTTGCCACGGTCCGAGGTCAACTGGAATGCGAAGGGCCCCATGCCGTCATAGTCGCGCAGCGATCCGAAGTTACCCATGGGGCGTACGCGGCGGCCGGCGGTATCTTGTGAACTGATCCATCCAACCCACTCTGCATTCGACCCTTCCGGTCCCTTGAGGTTCAGGCGTAGTTCAATTGAGTTGGAAAGCTGCCAATAACTCCCGCTCAAAACATGCGCCGATGCCTTGCCGCTTAAATTGCGGTCAAGTAGGTCCTTGCCGCTTACGGCGCCGCCGCTCTTCAAACCGCGATGGGCCTGCAGCCGCCCCACCTTGATGGTCCGGCTAGTGACAACGCTGGAGAAGGCTTCCCGAATGGCACCTGCGACCCTACCCTGCAGATAGGAGCCGAAGGGTGGCTGTGTCCCCGTATCCTCAAAGCGGACACCGCCCTGGAGCAATTCCTCCAGCTCAGGGGCACGATCAGCCAAGTGCCGTGCTGCAGCTGCGACGGCGCTGTCCAAACTTACGGTTGGGCGGGAAATTTTGGCGTCCTCGGAACTGAGGGGGAAGTGCTGCGGTAGCGTCTGCGCCACCACTCGACCATCCATGCTGATGGCCGTGTAGGTCAGGACCGCAGTTTTGCCCGACACACGGATCTTGCCACGGATCAGAACGTCGATATTGCCGGCGTTCTTCAGCAGAGCATTGATGGGGTTGCCGTCGGCAGCCTCCCAGGCGCCGGTCTGCTGCATATCGTCGATTAGGGCTTTCAGCGCCTCGCGCGCCATCAGATCATAGCGGCCCCCTTTTTTGATCAGGGCTGCGAAGAGCGAGGCGTTGAAATCATCGGCAACGGCCTTGGCAATCTTGATGTCGTCCTGCTCAAATGGGGCCACGGCGATGCGCGTCCGCTTGGGCCGCATGTAGCCGTATGCTTTCTGCAGATACGACTGTTTTGCTTTCGCCTCGCTTGCACTGGTCACCGACCGGCTCCGGTCTATCCCAGAGACGAGTTCCTGGGCTATCTCCTGGAACGCGTGGCGTCGGTCATCGTCATGGTGTTTGTGGGTTGCGACGGCGGTCGTGGGCGCGGCAAGGGTCAGGCAAAGGACAGCAATGATCGCCGCCCTGCTCCTCTGTCGCCGTCCCATAGTCAACCCACCAAGCAAATCAAAATCTCCTAGTTCCGCACAACATGGTCGACAGTCTGCACCTTGATGCCCTGCCGTACCAGATCCTGTAATGCGCCAGGATCCGGCCACCCACCATGGATTTGGTTTACCTCGGCTCCAATCGGACGCCTCGCCTCTAACAGAATAAGTTCGTAGGCAAAGGGCTCAGACAAGTGGCGCGGTAGAGTAATTGACCATGAGGCGACACCGGAGAGCGGCGTGTCACCGCCCAGAGATGGTGGCGACGGCGCGCCGCCCACTCGCTTACCCGACCGGATTTTAAGCAGCAAAGCGACATAACGCCCCTGGTCAGGCACCTCAACCTCGAACGTTAGGCCGCAGATGTCTTTCAGCTGACTTTCCTGGAAGCCTCCGGTTGCTGCCCGGCTGACAGGATCAAGAACTGGAGGGACATTTGCAAACTGCACGTCTGCGCAGGTCCGTCCCGCCGGCGGTCGGCGGGACAGGAGACGAAATTTCACCTGCCCCAACGCCAGTGCTGAACCAACCTCACTGTCACTGACCGCAATTCGACCCCTCATCTCCCCAGCAAAGTTGATCCAATTGAAGTTAGGGCCAAGGACCAGGTAGGCTGCCAATAGCCCGGCGGCCACTACAAGAGCAGTAAGTGTAGCTATACCCCATGGTCGACGGCGAATTACCGTGGGCTGCGCCTGCGATTGTTCAGGCAGTATCGACACGGTCTGCGATTGCGCACCTACAGATTTGTCGTCTGGCCCAAGCCCCACGGCTCGGCAGGCGTCCCACGCGGTAGTGGCAGATATAACCTCTATATCGTCAGGCAACACAGTCCGAACCGCCTGATCATGATTATCACCAGCCGGCACAATCAATCTAATGGAGCAACCCGTCATGTCGGGCAATGCGTCGATCAAACTGGATAACTTTTGTGGAATATGGTCCACAGACACCACATTCAGATCAAAATCGACCTGGCCCGTTACAACGGCGATCTCGTCGGGCACAGCTTCGTCGCCGGATAACGCAAGCCGCCCCGAGGTCGAGAGGGCATGGGCCAGAAAGAAGCCCAGTTGCCAGCTACGGCCGCTGGTAATCGGCCCTGATAGATCGAGGCGATAAGAGACATTCTCATGCGGCCCAAACTCGCGTTCAATGACTCCACTTCCGGGCCGGACAAAATCGTCATAGTCACCGCTAATCGGCAAGATGCTTGAACTACGGCCCAAGCAGACCAATGACTGCGGTGCACGCTCTGGCGTGACCCGTTCAACCCGAACAGGGCCACTAGTCGTGGCTATATAGACGGCAATAGATTTCATTTGAGGTAGGCGCTGGATGTTGGGTCGCGCGCCATGCGCAGGATGTCCGAACCCGTCTCGACGATCAGTTGGGTGACACCATCACGCCAACCGGTCAACTCAACCACGCTGCAGAAATTTTCCCTGTCGCAAAATACCAAGGCCTTGGGCGTAGCCCGCCCAGGGTCGTCCAGCTCAACGACAAGATAGACCTGATCCGGCTCCGCCTGGGAGAGCAGGAAGCGGATGAGGCAGCCATCGCCCCTGCGCGTGGGCAGGTCTTCGGAACTGGCCGCTATCGCCTCCGCAACACTATAAGACGCAGCGCCGGCCAGGAAATCCCGATAGGCGGCCCTCAAAGCAGGCCGCTGCAGCATTGCCGCCGCGATATCCGGTGGCATCGGTGACCCTGGGTCACTGGCAATGGCGTAGAGCCGGCTGACCGATATACTCTTCGGCGCGCCGTCGGCAGCAGTATCGGCCACGCTATCAGCCAGTTCACTTGCGGCAAACCGCTGGCGAGCTTCAGCCATATTCTCCGGGGTGGGCATGTCGAACTCCTTCATAGGACATCTCCGTAAATTCTGGCGAATTGGGCGCTGAAGGCAGCTCGGTCTTCCTGATGCTGACCATCCAGTCCAGCCTCCGCGTCTTCAAGGTGCTCAATCGCGTCAAGGAAGGCCTCAAGCTGGGCCGCGATGGACAGCACGGCGCCGGCACCGTCTCGGAAGCCGCTCAAGTAGGCGTCGTCATCGAGGGCGGCCTCATTGAAGCCCTTGCGGGTCAAGGCACGAAAGGCCCGTGCCGCATCCTCGGCGATCCGCTCAGCCTTTATGGCATCAATGTCAGGGGCGCCTTCGCTTTCCAGTGCCGCATCAAACAGGCTGACTGGGTCTTCGGCACGCAGCACGACCACGTTGCCGTCATGCCGCGCCTCGCCGTTCCAGCTCAAGGCGTACAGGGTTGCCTTCTGTAGGTTCCGCACATGCGCCAGGGCGGCCTGGTATCCGGCCTGCTTGGCTACATAGCCTTCGCTGTCTTCACATCCGATGCGGCGGCGTACAGATTGTGCACCACGCTTTAGCTGCAGGTCGGTGGTGATGGCAGACTGTATCGGGCCAAAGGCCTCGAGGCGCAGGAACGCCAGCGGTAAGGACGCCGCATGGGGTCCATACTCCATCAGAAGTTCAATGACCTCCCGCTCCCCGCGCTTCTTGAAGAATTTGATCTGGGATGCCGGCGGCTCATCCAGCACGGCGAACGGCGTGCGCCAGTCCCCACAATCGCCCTGCTCCATGGCATCGTCGGTGGGGTCCACCTCCCCCGCCTCCCAGTCCGTACCGATCCGCATGGCGCCCTCGGCGGCCTTACTACTTGCCGCACCCTCCAGGGCCTGGATGAAGTTCGTGAAGGCGTTGAAGACGGTCCGATAGCCGCGAAAATCATTGCCCAGTGAATGGCGTTGCCAGAACTCAAGGACATCGTCGTCATGGATGCGGAGACGCGGCTTGCCTGCCGGCTCATCCGAGCGTTCCCGCAGGAAGCCGTATATGGCCTCGAAGCGTTCATTCTGCGGCGTAAAAACTAGATGCGCGCCACGGTAACGGCGCAGGCGCCTGGATATAGCGTTGGCGGCCTGCTGGATGGCCTTCATGTTATCCGCCTGGGGGACCATCTCGTCAATGATCTGGCTGAACTCGCCATAGAAATCGTAGTCATCCATGCCGCAGAGAAATTCGTACAAAGCGATCAGAAATGGCATGCGACCGAAGTTGATGGCGAAGTCGCCGTCGCTGTACTGGATTTCGACGCCGTCTTCAGTGGGCAGGAAGCCTTGACGCCGCCAGCGGCCCTCCGCCAGTGCCTGATCAATGTAGCCGGCGCAGGCGGACGCCGAGACCCGGTCGCCCGCCAGAAAAAACATCGACAAACCATCTGAGCCACCGCCGCAGGCCTCCACTGCGTTTATCAGGTGGCACAGCTCGTACAGCGGCATATCCCGGTTCGGCCCGCCCTCGCGGCCGACGATAACGCGGGCCAGCCAGTTGAGCACCGGGCGCGGCGCATATCGGGGCGATCCATTGAGCGTCGTCGCGTCAGCCAGGGCGCGAAAATCAGCCAGTACCTGGCCCGACGCACCTGCGCCCTGAATGGTATGCTCCGCCTCCGCCATGCCGCGCCTCCAGCCGCCCGGCGCCCAAGATACGCGAACGGCGTTATTCGTTGTTGGCGGGAACGGTAGCGCAACCATCATGACATGTCACCTGAGAGGAAAACACGCGCGTTGGCCTGGGCCAGGCGTGCCAAGCTATACCGATGATTGAGTGTTGGTACGGTGCTCATAGGACATGCTATGGGGGGGGCAGAAGGCGGTTTCGATAATCCCTGTTTACCTGCAGGGCATTGCCGGCGAATGCGGTCGTGCATATTGCGGTTTGCGTTGATAAACCCTGTAGCCGTAACTTCCTGATCTTAAGGGAATACGAATTGTTGCGAATTGTTATCTCAAGAGACATCTTAAGATGCGCGGATAATCTATGTCGGTCCCGAGAATGAGAATTGGCCCGCCTTTACCCATCTATCGCTGGACAGAAACATGTATAGGCCCCTAACAGGAATACCAGGTCGAGCCTTACTCGACACAATGCTACTCCTGAATGGAGCCTTCATTCGGGACGGCGTGGCGCGCAGAGCCATCAATGCACTTTCCGAAATGGGGTATTCAGCTTGTTGTGACGATACTAGCTGGTCAGATGCTATTCGAATATTAGGAGCACGGCGGATTGCTCTCGGCCTTTCCTACGACCCAATTCCGACACTCATTTCCTATGCAAGAGACAGTAATATAGTACATTTACCGCCATCCCCGGTCGATCAAACGGCAATAGTTAATCGAGCTGATCAGCACCTTGCCAACGCGGCAAGAGATCGAATTGCATGGGTGTTGACAGAAGACGCACCGCTCATCAAGCAGCTAATTTCTGTCAACATCGAAGTTCGAAGTACATGGGATGTCCTCTATGCGTCTCTGGAAGGCGAAACACCTCCACTCGAATTCCCAATACGCGTGACGCGGATGTCACGAACGAATGGCTATCTATTTGGTAGAATATTTACGGGTTCATGGGCAGGCCGACGACATGAAGGGCAGTTTACGATTTGCGAAGTGGAGAACGTAGGCCGACTATATTACGATAATGGCCTTGGTCGATGGATCATTGAAATGCAGAATAATTTGGTTGTATGGGCCGATTGCGACGTCGGAACTAATGAGACATGGGCAGTTTGCGCTAGCTACCGCCTACCCACAACAAGCGGACAGAATGGCAATGTAACACTCCGAGCGGCAGGGCCCGATGGACAGCGGGTTGCTAATTCCAGGTCAACTTTAAGAGCACTGCCCCCGCACCACATCGGCAGACGCTCGTCCTTCGGCAGTTCTTTGGATGGTAGCACTTCTTTGGACGGTCATATTCAAGCGATTGTGCTAGGGCGCAGGCCCATCTCAGGGGTTTTGTGGCGAGCTATTTCGTCGGTGCCTGAAGGCGCGCCAAACCCGTTCGGCTCGGACGTTCTCGACGACGCCTTATTAGCGACGAGTTTCACCACAAGCGGGATTGCGAACCTTCCGTCGCAATCCGAACTAGTTTAACCGTGGCGACCAGAGAGAGGCCCTGCTGTTGCTATTTCTCCTCCGCGACGCGCTTCAAACGTAACATGATGAGAAATTCATATCGGCTCACTGGCCCATCAAGAGCACTGGCAGCATCTGGCGCGAAGGACAGAATTTCCTACACATTAGGCGCAGACTCGGCAGCCTAGGCATTGGTTGACGCATTAATCTGGAGTGGAGAACTTACCGTTGACACACCACCATAACCGTCTGGTTCTTGGCGATTTTAGCAAGATCCTTCGTGGACATGGAATTCGTCCGCGATGACCATTTCGTGGGTAACCCGGCAGAAGTCAGGAATTGCCGCACCGTTGATGCTTTGATCCCAAAATTCACATTCTCTGGAAGTGATCCGATCGTTTTCGCCATCTTCAATTTGTTCAATTGCGCGACAACGACACCGACAATATTGCCGTTTTCGTCATAAATAGGACCACCGCTATTTCCCGGTTGCACGGCAGCATCAAGTTGAAATTGCCCAGAATCGTCCCCAATTCCACGGATCGCACTTACAATTCCTTTGGTGACCTTAATGGTGTTAGAGAAGATTTCGCCATAGGGATATCCAGCAACCAGAAGGCTTTCACCCAATTCCACATCGTCGGGACGCAAAAGACCATTGGAGGACAAGGGAACGACCTTGAGCCCAAGGTTGCGGGTTAAATTGGACCCCAACTTACGGATGAGGGATTGGGTTTCCTCCGATGCCATGTCCGTGGAGGAGATTTTTAGTAATGCTAGATCGTTTCGTCTGTCAGTTTCGATGACGGTTGCTTGAACTTGGGAATTTGAGTTATCGCCAACAGTAACGCGTTTACACGATCTAACAACATGCTGATTGGTGACGACGTGGCCAAGTTTAGATACAAAAAATCCTGAACCGGTAGATTTTGTTTTGCTTGTAGGAGTTCGCTCGTACTTGGGTCTGATTGCAACTTTCGGAGTTGGGCGTTTCGTTACAATAGCTTTCGGCGGGCCATACGGGTTCGGTGTTTCATCGGCTTTGGGTGGGTTAACCGGTTTCAGTGCCTCTACGGTTTTAGGAACTGATTTTTGAGAAAACTTGAATACATCGTTATGCCAAACGCCCACTTTGATACGACCATCAGCAAAAGCGTGAACTCCTTTACCGTACCGTGCGTTGCCCCTGAACTCACCGGTAAATTTGTCCCCGTTGGAATAACTCTTAGATCCTATCTTAACCGGCAATAAAGATCCATCCGGCGCTCCCGTGACATATTCCAATATTATGCCGACGAATTTATCGCCGTTTTCATAAGTTATTGAGCCTTGCCCGTTTGGTCTGCCGCCCGCGAAATTACCGACGTACACATCACCATTGGCATAAGTCAGAGTGCCTTCGACTGGTCGGCCATCTCGATGTTCACCGGAGTACTTATTTCCGTTAGCAAAGGTCGCTGTACCTCGTCCGTTGGGAATACCGTTTACCAAATTTCCAACGTACACATCACCGGTCGAATACGTTTGCGTGCCTTGTCCGTTTCGGGGCACCGGCCCACTGCTGGGTCCTGTTTGACATCCTGCTATGATCAAAATAACTGCAAGCGTGGTTAGTATCAGTATAGTTCGGACCATGGCACAATCATACCAAGTTTCTAATATTTACGAAAGTCGTAATGGGAATACAAAAACCGAATACTGACCCGAAATTGGGAAATTTTGTCGAGTTTGCTTCATTGCCCAAACCACCCAATTTTCATCGATTATTTTCAACTAGCAAAAATGTAAGACAGTTCCTGGCCACGGCCGGCCGACGAAGTGTTCGATCCGGTCCAAGCCCGTGTCCACAAAGGAACTGATAAATAATCGCCAGAAACCAGACGTTGATGGTCCTATGCCATCGAATACCGGACGAAATGCATTGCTTCGCCATGCCGTCGCCCCTTGTCCTACCGTTGAAAAAAGCGGCAACGAACGTAGCAATTATTTCGGACATAGAAAAAGGGTTAGAGGCTATTTTACCTGTAACCCTTTGTTTTTATTTGGTTGCGGGGGTAGGATTTGAACCTACGACCTTCAGGTTATGAGGATGAATTTTGCATACCCCAAACCATTGTAATCATTAAGAACGGCCACTTTCATGTGCCTTTGGTGTGCCATCGAGAACTGAGCACCTGCTAGTTTTTAATTATTGACGCCGAGATTGTTCATGCAGACGCGACGGTCAACTTGACAGCAATTCTCCCAGCTTCGACCACCGGCGCCCTTCGACCCGGCCTTTGACCGCCATCCCGATGGCCTTCTTCTGCCCGACAACAACGACCATTTTCTTGCCCCTGGTGATCCCGGTGTAGAGGAGATTTCGCCGCAGCATCATGTAGTGCTGCATCATCATCGGGATGACGACCGCCGGGTATTCCGATCCCTGAGATTTGTGAATACTCACAGCATAGGCAAGGGCAACCTCGTCAAGTTCTCCAAACAGGTATTCGACCGGCCTGCCGTCAAACTCAATGATCATTTCCTGGGCGTCGGGATCAATCTGCCGGACGTAGCCGACATCACCGTTGAAGACTTCTTTGTCATAGTCGTTTTCAGTTTGCATCCCCTTGTCGCCGACGCGGTAGGTGTAGCCAAACCTCTCGATAGAAGCACCGTCCGTGCCAGGGTTCAGAGCCGTCTGGAGATCGACGTTCAACGATCTGGCGCCAAGACCGCCACGGTTCATCGGGCAAAGCACCTGAACGTCCTGGATGGGATCGAAGCCAAATCGTTTCGGCAGCCGGTTCTTCACGATCTCAATGATCTTGGCAACGCCATCCTCCGGGTCATGGGCTTCGACGAAATAGAAATCAGTGTCACTGCCCTTGGCCACATCGAGGTTGGGTATGCGCCCGGAGTTCACCTTGTGGGCATTGGTAACAATCTGGCTTTGGGCGGCCTGTCTAAATATCTCTGTTAACCTGGCCACGGGAACGGCGCCGGATTCAATAAAATCAGCAAGCACCCGC
>JABJKS010000102.1 GCA_018660265.1 Rhodospirillaceae bacterium
ATGGACCAGAACGGCAAACAGTTCCGCATTGGCGGCTACGAGATCGACATCATCGTGCATGGTTTTCCCGGCAAGTCCGTTTGCCACGGCTCCCTTGGTTTCTCAACCATCGCCTTGATCAGGCATGGGGACCGAATTGCCCTGGTGGATGTGGGTTCCTTCGGGCAGCGCCATTTGTTGCAGGCACAACTAGCAGAGCGCGGCCTGAAGCCCGCCGATGTGACCGACATCCTGTTGACCCATTCCCACTATGATCATTCGATTAATTGGACCCTGTTTGGCCATGCCAATATTGTTATTGGCAAGGAGGAACTCGATTGGTCATTGCAACAGCCCTGGGGCGAAACCGTGGTGCCGGAATTGTATATGCGGGAGTTGAAAGATTGGCCCACATTGCAAACGGCCGCTGACGGCGATGAAGTCTTCCCCGGCATCACAGCCCATATGAGCCCGGGCCATACGCCGGGCAGTCTGGTCTTTGTCCTGAATACGGGGGAGGGGGACATGATCTTCACCGGCGATGCCTGCAAGAACCGGGCGGAGCTGCTCTCCCGCGCTGCCGATATGACCTATGACGCCGAGGTCACCCAGGCCACAATAGAGAGTATTTGGAGCCATTGGTCGGCTAGGCCCGGCAATATTCTCGTCCCCGGCCACGATCTGCCTATGCTGTTGGAGGGCGGTGCGCCGCGCTATCTCGGCACCCGTGAAGCCGCCATCCGCGCCTGGTACGGCGAAGACCTGAACCAGACCACGGTAATCTCGTTACTACCAGATGGCGAAGGGGCAGCAAGGACTGCGGCTGAGTAACAAAGCTTGATAACAAAGTTTGACATAAAAATCTCAAAGGGCCATAGTAATGTTCTCTGTGGAGGTAGGTGCTATGAATTTCAGTCTAACGCCGAATTTGGAACAATTTATTCGGGATCGGGCTAGTTCCGGTGACTACAACAATGCCAGTGAGGTTGTTCGCGAAGCAATCCGGCTGCTAAAGCGGGTTGAAGAGCAGAGGGCCTTGAAATTAGAGCGTTTGCGTGCCGCTATCAGCGCTGGCGATGAAGATATTGCGCGCGGAGATTCAATTCTGCTGAATAACGAGAAGGAGTTGGACGCGTACTTTGCCAAGCTCTAAGGGCTTTCGGCTATCAAAACTTGCGCAACAGGATTTGACAGGCATAAGTGAATATACGCCACGAACCAGAGGGCGTGCCCAAAAGGACAAATACCTAGGCCAAATTTTGGACAGCCTGAAACGGCTCGTCAGTGCGCCGGGTATGGGCGCACCACGGGACGGCCTTGATACAGGCCTGCGCGCCCATCGCAGTCATAGCACCGGGCGGCATATAATTTTCTATCGTGAAATCTCCACTGAATTAGTCGTTATCCGGATTCTTCACGAAAGCATGGACCTGGAAGATCTATTCCGTCATTAAGTCTGTATTCTACCCCTTGGCCAGACTTTTGCCGGTTGAGTGCAGATCGGCGCAGGCTTCGTTCAGGCGTTCGACGACGCTAAGCTCGCCCTGGCGCAGCCATTTGCGCGGGTCATAGACCGATTTATAGGGCTTATCGTCGTCCGGATCGATCTGATATGAGAACGCCCGCGGGGTTTTTTCAACATAGGCACCGACCGCGCTCGCAAAGGCGAACTGGGTGTCCGTATCGATATTCATTTTGATCACGCCGTAACCGATGGCTTCTTCAATCTTGGCCTTTTCAGAGCCGGAACCGCCATGGAATACCAGGTCCAGCGGGTTGGCCCCGGTGCCATGGGTTTTGGCAACCAGCTCCTGGCTGTTCTTAAGGATTTCCGGGCGCAGGTGAACGTTGCCCGGCTTGTAGACCCCGTGAACGTTACCGAACGAGGCGGCGACGGAGAAATGTCCGATGGGGGATAGCAGCTCATAGGCCTGCAGCACATCATCGGGCTGGGTGTAAAGTTTCGGGTTGTCGTGGAGGTCTTCGTCAGAGCCCACGCCGTCTTCCTCACCACCCGTAACGCCCAACTCAATCTCCAGGCTCATCTCCAACGGTACGATTTTTTTCAGGTATTCCGCACAGGTAGACAGATTGTCCTCCAACGCCTCTTCCGACAGATCCAGCATGTGAGAGGAATAGAGGGGGCGTTTGTTTTCCTTATAATAGGCCGCACCGGCCTCAATCAGGCCGTCGATCCAGGGCAGCAGTTTCCGGTTCGCATGGTCCGTATGCAGAACAACACAGACGCCGTAATATTCCGCCAAAAGATGCACGTGATTGGCGGCGGCGACCCCGCCCACCACCTTGGCCGTATCGCCATCCGCCATGCCTTGTCCGGCCATGAACTGCGCCCCGCCGTTGGAGAGCTGGATGATGATGTCGGATGAGTTATTCGCAGCCGCCTCCATCACCGCGTTGATGGAGTTGGAGCCCACCACATTGACCGCCGGCAGCGCATACCCCCCGTCCTTACAGCTTTGCAGCAGTTCCTGATATTTCGCGCCGTAAACGACACCGGGTTTCATTTTCGACATGACGGGTTCTTCCTCTTATTGATCGTGCAATTTCGCTCAATCTAACACATTTCGATAACGAATTGACTGTTTTTGAACTAATTGTTGAGCAGGCCGGGAGACATCACTGGTAATAAAATACCAACGATAGCGCCAACAGCGCGGCGGCCCAAAGCACCATGGAGCCTGTGGGCCAGGTTCGGGCCAGGATACCTCGGGGACCGGAGGTGCGTTTGATCCGCCCGATGAACTGTCCGATCCGTTTGTCCAAGTCCAGGAACATGGCGGCGTGCGCCGTCTCGGTCCGATCCACGGCTTCCCGCGCGGCCATGCGGAACAATTTGCGATAGAACCAATCGAAATCCAGGGTCAGGGTCAAGGTCCGTTTCATGTAGGGCAGCATGACAAAGAAGGCTAGGCCCGAGAACAACAACAGCTGCAACATGGTGACCACATGGCCCGTGGTGTAGGGCACATAATCCACCGGGTAGGGCAGAATGGCGTACAGGGGATCGGGATAGATGCCCAGGCCGATACACAGGAAGGCGAACAGGCCCATGGAGATCTTCATGCTCATGGGCGGTTCCGTTGGGCGCAGGCCGGAATCCTTCTGGAAAAACACATACCAGGGATACTTGATGCCCGCGTGCAGGAAGACGCCGGCGGAGGCTGCGGCCAGGCCCATCCAGACCCAGAACATATGCTGATCCGCCGCCCCTTGGGCGATCATGGATTTCGATATAAAGCCTGAGGTGAATGGAAAGGACGAAATGGCCAAGGCGCCGATGATGCCCATCAGGGCCGTATAGGGCATGCATTTAAACAGCCCGCCCAGGTCCGTGCATCGCCGCACCCCACCGGTCATCAACAACACGCTGCCCGCCGACATCAACAACAGCGCCTTGTAGATAATATGGGTAAAGGCGTGCGCCGCAGCCCCGTTCAAGGTCATCTCCGTACCGATACCAATGCCCACCACCATGAAACCCACCTGATTGATGATGGAATAGGAAAGGATGCGCCGCATATCGTTTTCCAGCAGGGCGTAGATGATGCCGTAGAAGATCATATAGCTGCCGATGGGGATCAGAATTTCCGTACCTGGAAATCCGCGCAACAATACATAGACGGCGGTCTTGGTTGTGAAGGCGGAGAGGAAGACCGTGCCCGACCAGGAGGCCTCCGGATAGGCATCGGGCAACCAGGATGAGAAGGGCGGCGCGCCCGCATTGACCAAAAAGCCGATCAGGATCAACCAAGTGGCCAGACTGTCTGTCTTCATGGGCCCGAATTCGATGGAGCCGGTCTGTGCCACCAGGCCCACGATGCCAGCCATTAACACCACGCCACCAAAAAGATGCATCAGGATATAGCGCATGGAGGCGCGATAGGCCCCGTCGGTGCCCGCCGACCAGATCACGGCGGTGGAGGCGACGGCCATTAATTCCCAAAACACGAACATGGAGATCATGTCGCCGGCGAAGGCTACGCCTACGGCCCCGCCTGCATAGACAAAGGCTGAAGGCAGCTCCAACTTGCTGCCTTGTTGCAGGGAAAACAGCGTACCCGTAAAGGCCATGATGGTGAAGATGGTGCCGAACAGACGGCTCAATCGATCACCTTCGACCGGGGTTAGGACATATTCCATGAACGGCAGGGTCACGACATTACCGTCCGGTACCTGCCAGACCGCCCAAAGGGTCAAAAGAGGTGCCGCCAGGGCCACGACGTGGCGGGGCGCACCCTTAAGGAAGGGCAGCAGGAAAGCGCCTGCGAACAGGATTAGCGCGGGGGGAAATGTCACAGCCTCAATCACGGTCGTAATAATCCTCCCCTCGCTTCAGGTAGACACCCAACAGTTTCGCGCCCAGCACCATGGCAACACAGGAGAGGAAGCCAAAAACGGGGTGAAAACTGAACCAGCCGTCGATGACAAAATACGGATGCGGGTGGTAGGTAAATTCCGCCAATACCAACACCGCCAACAGGATCCAACCACCGCGCCACAGCTTGGTGATGTTTTCCGGCCGCTCCAGCCAATGTTTATCTTCCATGATCCACCCCTCCTATTGGCTCACCAGCATGCGGGCCAGCTCCAACGCCGGGCCGGGGAACAGGAATAACAATATTGTCGCAGCCCCCGTGGTGACCAGAGCCAGGACAATGGGCAAGGGCGCCTCGCCATGTGCATGCCCGTGACCGTCCGGTTTTTCTGGTTTCAAAAATGCAGCATAGACGATGGGCAGGAAATAGGCGGCATTCAAAAGGGTGGAGCCGACGATGACCCCAACGGCAAACCATTGTTCCACTTCCAGCGCGCCCAGCAGCATGTACCATTTCGACAGGAAGCCCGCAGCAGGCGGCAGCCCGATCATGGAAATGGCACCAATGGCAAAGGCCG
>JABJKS010000092.1 GCA_018660265.1 Rhodospirillaceae bacterium
ACCCGCCACATCAAGAAGGGCATCATCTTCATGGACTTCCTGCACACGTCGCAACCCGCGAATGCCCTGGAAGGCCGCATCGTCGATTGGATCAGCGGCAACTACAACTACAAAATGGGTGTTGCCAATGTGAAGAAGATTGGCGTCTCACCCTACAAAAACTCCTTCAGATCCATGTCCTTCGCACCACGGGACATCATCTGACCCCTAATCGGGCTCGGCTGGAACGCCACGTTCAGCCGGGCCCGTAATTTCTTACAGACGCGCTTTCGAATTAGAAAAAAGTAAAGTTACAGGTCCCATTCAATGTCCAGCCAACCGAGTGTCCCGCAACCCAACGAAGTGAAACCGTCAGCCGCGGATATCTGTCAGGTACTGGGGAACATTCTTGCGAATGGTGTCGACGTACATCGTTGCCTCGCGGCCAAGGCGTTGGGCAGGATTGGCGACAGTGGGGCTGTACAGCCCTTAATCGCCGCCTTGCTGGATGAAGATGAAGACGTCAGGACGGACGCTGCCGAGGCATTATCTAACATTGTCGATCCCCAATCGGCCACGCAACTCCTCGAAAATCTGCTGGGTGACCCTTGTACGGAAGTCAAACTGGCGGCCATCGATACCCTGGCTGCCTTGGGTGAAACTGCCGTCATTCCCTGGCTTCGTCGCATGGTCAAAGGCCGGGACGAAGAAATCGCCTGGGATGAAGAGGAGTTTTATTCCAGCGGCTGGGACGATTGGGTTGATATTCAGGTCCGGGCGGTTCAGGCACTGGCACGCCTGAACGCGAGCGAGGCCGTACCCGATATTCTGGCCGCCATAGCCGAGGAAGACGGCCAGGATATGACGGAAGCCGCCTTTAAGGCCCTGGGCCAAATGGAAGGCCCTGGCATTGCAGCATTAACCGGCTTCCTGGACAAAACATCCGTCCGGGTGCGGCGGCGGGCCGCAGCTGTATTGGCCGGGTTAGATCACGATGAAGCGATAGCGCCCCTGGATCGTGCCTTCGCCGACCCTGCCCCCATTGTACGCGCTGCGACATTGCGGGCACGCGCGGCCCATGCGCCCGACGACCCGCGCCTTGCCCGGTTGCTTGATGATCCCGATCCGTTGGTCCGGGCTGAGGCGGTGGCCCTGGTCGGCAATAAATATCCAGAAAACCTTCTGCATTTGTTACGCGATCCCAGCGTCAAGGTGCAAACAGCGGCCCTGACAGCACTTCCGCAATGCCCGCATATTGCCATCACGGAAGAGGCATTTCACCTGCTGCGGGACCTAACTATGGCGGACGAAACAGGCCCCGCCGCAGCACAGGCTTATGCAGAATTGGCACCCGATGCAGCGCTGGATGATCTGATCCTGCTGCTAAACGATGGTGCTCTGACGCCGGAGCATCGCCTTGGGGCCTTGCACGGCCTTGCGACAATTGGCAATGACAGCGCGGTCGATGCCCTGATCAGCGTCATTGACGACGAAACCCGGGCGATCCGCCTGGAAACCATGTCCGCCTTGGCACGTATGGCGCGGAACGCACCCATATGGCCCAATCCGGCCGGCGACGCCCTGCTGTCCGCCCTTCAAGGTCATTACACGCCCATAGGCGAGACGGAGCCTGATACCAAACCAGAGCCGGCCTCACCGCCGAAATTGGAACTGGTCAAAACGGATACAATTGTTGAGACGCGGCCATCCGCATCTACCGCTGCATCGCCACCCACCTCAACTATGGAGGCCATCCTGGCCGATATTCCGGAGGCTCGGGAGGTCCTCGACATGCCTGAGGAAGGCGCGTTGCTGACACCGATGGACATGGAACGCCTGGCCCTGGCGAAACAGACCAAACGCAAGAAACGCATCGCCCTGACGCCAAATGTTGTCCTCCACGAAGACATCCGGCGCTTTGCCGCCCGTGTTCTGGGCGACGTTCATCAGATCGATGTTGCAGCCGCGCTGGCCGATGGCCTGAAGGCGAATGACGGTGAAGTCCGCACGGCAGCCGCCGACTCCCTGGCCCGCATTGGTGCCCATTTGCGGCCCCTGCCGGATAGTATTGCAAAGACGGTCATTGCGGCCATGACGACGGCGGATCGGGATATGAAACTGCCGTTGATCCGTATTCTGGCCGCCTGCGGCAAAGACACCGTCGTCGAGACGGTGACCGGATACCTCAACGACACGGATTCATTTCTACGTGTGGAGGCGGTTCGTGCCTTGGCAATCTTGGGCGGCATCGGCGCGGAAATCGGCGTGCTGCTGAACGATGCGGACCCCGCCGTACGCCTTTGCGCGGCGGAAGCGATTGCCGGTACCGGCCAAGACAATGCCGTCGCACCGTTGGTCGAATTTGCCTTCACGTACGAAGGCTACCACGGTCGGGCAACAGCCCGTCTGTTGCGAGACCTGGATGCCGACCGTGCCAGTGACCTTTTCAGGGCGGCCCTGGATGACGCGGCGAAAAAACGTGTCTGGTCCGTCGCCATAGAGGCGTTGGAAGAACTGCACTGCCGGCCAAATTCAAGACAACTGGTTTAACGAAGGGGATTTCTATGAAGTCGACACAATTACTTATCGCCCTGACAATTTCCGCGATTGCCATGGCGGCGGCATCCGCCCCCGCAGACGCGGCCAAACGGGGCAAGTACAAGGAAATGGCCGTTTCGGACGGCGGTGCCGTCAAAGGCAAAGTCAGCTTTGAGGGTGCGCTACCCAGCGACGCCGTGGAAAATATCCTGATCACCAAAAATCCCGATGTCTGCGGTAAGGGAGAGCGGGAAGTTGTTTGGGTCGATGTCAAGGATGGTGCCTTACGTGGTGCCTTTGTCTTCCTCGATAAGATCAAGACGGGCAAGAAATGGGCCAAACCTGAATTGGGCATCTATCTGGTGAACCAAAAAGGTTGCCGGTTTACCCCCTGGGCCCAGGTAGTTCGCCCCGGCCCCATCGTCATTCGCAATAGTGACGCCGGCGTTCTGCACAATATCAATGCACGGGAATTGATTGGCGTTGAGAAAGGCCGGGTGGTCAAGAAAACCCTGTTTAATTTCGGCCAACCTGATCCAGGCGATATTAAAGACAAGATCAAACCACGGCGGTCGTCATATATCGGCATCAATTGCGAGGCCCATAACTTCATGTTCGGTTTCATCATGGCCCCCACCCACCCTTATGCGGTGGTCGTTGGTGAAGATGGCTCCTTCTCAATCGATAACATCCCGCCGGGCAAATACACCCTGAAGGCCTGGCATCCCCGCTATGGCGTGAAGAAAACCAAGATCACCGTAGCCGCCAAAGGGGTGCTGGAGAGCAATTTCGCGTTCTCAGAAGCCAAGTAACGCGCAATGACGGCGGGGAAACAGAGCATGGCCCAGGACAGCAGAAGACACGGCTACGCCAAGTGGAGCCTTGCGGGGGTGCTGGTCGTCGTTTTTGCCATGGTCGCAAGCCCCGCCCTCGCCCTGGAAGAAAACGTCTATCGGCAGTTTATGGGCATCGATTCCAGGCGCCTGATCTGGTTCCTGGCCCAAATGCATCTGTTTTTTGGTGCCTTCGTCCTGGGTGTGCCCCTGTTTGCGGTGATTATCGAAGTCGTCGGCTGGAACAACAAAGATCCCAAATTTGACAAACTGGCCTATGAATTTACCTCGTTGTTAAGTGTCGCCTATGCAACGACGGCGGCCCTGGGCGGCCTACTCGCCTTTGCCCTGTTTACCTTGTATCCGACCTTCATGGGATACATGGCGGGCATCTTCAAAGACATTATGTTCCTTTACGCCCTGCTGTTCTTCGGTGAGACCTTTGCCCTGTATATGTACTATTACGGCTGGAACTGGCTGAAAGGCGGCGGCCTGTTCTCAACCCAGGCGCAATGGTTCTTCAAGGCTTTGAGCCTCATCGTCGCGGCCTGCGGTCTGGCTTTCCTGTTGGGCTTCATCGGGCCCGAGATGCGGGTCGATACCAAGTGGTTCATCCTGCTGCTCTATATTCTGCCCCTGGCGATCGGCTTCTGGATTATCCGAGACCGTAAATCATCCCACATCTTTATCGGTATTCTGTTGAACATCTTCGGCACCGCGATTATGCAACTGGCGAATTCATGGGCCGGTTTCATGATGAGCCCCACAGGCGTCGACGGTGATGGGGCCTTTGTGGGCACGGTCTGGAATGCTTTCGAAAACATCCTGGCGACACCAATTGCCATTCACCGCATGTTGGGCAATCTGGCCTTTGGCGGGTTGGTGGCGGGTGCCTACGCTGCCGTTAAGTTCATTGGCGCCAAAACGCCGGAAGAAAAAGCCCACTACGACTGGATGGGCTATATCTCCAACTTCGTCGCCATTGCAGCCCTGATCCCCCTGCCCTTCGCCGGCTACTACCTTGGCCGGGAAGTTTATTCCACATCCGCCGTCATGGGCAACAACATGATGGGTGGTGATTTCTCCTGGACCTTCATCATTCAGGCCATGTTGGTGGGCTCTCTGTTCGTGATCTCCAACTACTATTTGTGGAGCGGCATGACCCGCATTCCAGGGGCCCAGCGCTATTACAAGTTTATCAAATACATACTGCTGGCCCTGATTGTCTCGTTCGCGATCTGGCTGACACCGCACAACCTGCCCCTGACCAGCCTGGAAGTGGGCCAGATGGCCGGCAGTCAATATCATCCCGTGTTGAAGTTCCTCGGCCTGATGCCGGCAAAGAACGCGGTGGTCAATCTGATCATCCTGGCGACGTTCTTTAGCTTCCTGCTGTATCGCCGGGGCAACATGGTGGACGCGGTTTCCATCCGGGCCCAGGGCAAGGGTGCGAAGTTCACAATCGTCATCATAGGTGCCGCGGGCATTGCCCTGGTCGCACAATATGCCATGACCATGTTGAACATGGACCCTGCCGAATTGGACCTGCCGGCGGATCGGGCGGAATATATCCGCACAATCGGCTATCTGCTGGTATTCGAATGTGTCGCCGGCGTGATCGCCATCATCCTGGCCCTGATGGACCGGGGCAAGCTGGGGCAAGTTCTCTACCTTTCCGTCACGGCCTTCAACGTCACCATATTCCTGGGCGTCTATGGCTTTGTGGTAATGGAAAAGGCTTCTCCCGTGCTGCGCAACGTCGCCGTCTCGCAATTCCTGCAATTGATCAGCTGCCTCGTCGTGGTCGCGGTGATCGATGTCTTCCTGTTCAAGCGGGCAAAATCACTGGGCGAGATGCAATGGGGCAAGATGACCGTGCGCTCCCAATACGCGCTGTTGCTGTTGACCTTCGTGATTACCATGAACATGGGCCTGATGGGCTTTATCCGCTCCGGCCTGCGGGGTGATTGGCACATCTTTGGTGTCATGCGGGATACCTCGGAATGGGCCTACACCCCATCCAACTTCGTTATGACGCAACAGGTGGGCGGCGCGGTGCTGCTGTTCATGATCGGTTGCGCCTTCATGTTCTGGCTGGGCGGTATCGCCACCAAGAAGACGGAGGATTGAAGTGATGAACGCAACAATCACCCGTGTTTTCCCTTTCCTCCTCGTCGTCCTCGGCATCTATCTGTGGATCGGCTATTCCATCACCGAGCTGACGGGCGGCGGACGCCGAACCTCCGCCGCCGTGGACGTCAGCCCCGAGGGTGGAGAAGCCATCTACTGGGGCAAGGGCCGCTGCTTCACCTGCCACAGTGTCGGTGGCCAGGGCAGTGCGGTGCGCGGCCCCAATCACGGCCAATTTGGCGAAAAGTTCCCCCTTCCCATGGGTGCCCGTGCCGCCGAACGCGCCAAGGAGCGGTCGGAGAAAGAAGGCAAAGACTTCACAGCCGTCGATTATCTGGTCGAAAGCCTGGCCAGTCCCGGCGCCTATGTGGTCAACGGTTACAAAAATGAGATGGCCGTGGTCTATGCCCCGCCCATCTCCCTTAGTCTGAAGGAAATCAAGGCGATCGTAGCATATTTGATGTCCCTGGGCGGCGATCTTGATATGCCCGCCATTGATACCACGCCCGCCGAATTGACCCAGGCGTTCTATTCCAAGATCGCAGCAGCGGCGGAAGCAGGTGGCGGCGATCCAAGCGCCGGTGCCATCGTCTACGAGGACAATTGTTCCGAATGCCACACCCTGGCCGAAGAAGGCGGCGAGGTCGGTCCTGCATTGGATGGCATCTCCGCCAAGGGCCTGAAATTCATTTCCGAGGCCATTCTGCAACCAACCAAAATCCAAACCAAGGGCTTTGAAACCTATGTCGCCGTCGACAAGGATGGCCGCCAGACCATCGGCCTGAAAACCAGGGACGAGGGCGGCGAGGTGGATATCACCAAGGCCAATGGCGATGTCATCACCATCGCCAAGGGGGACATCAAAGATATCAAGATCGATGACACCAAAAGCGTCATGCCTGACGATCTGTCCGAGGCCATGACCGTCAAAGACTATCAGGACATCCTATCCTTCCTGATGTTGCAAAAGCCAAAAGCGGCTGAGTAGGGGTCGGCGGATGACACAAACAACAAAGAAACCCATACTCGGCAGCTTCCTCACCGTCATTCTGACACTGTTGGCGACTTATGCCCTGGTGAAATGGGGCATCCCGGCCCTGTCCCGTGAGATTACATCATTGCCCTTCCCCTTGCCGGTGCCGGGCACATTGATGTTCTTCTATATGACGCTGACCATCGTTGCCCTGTTCCTGATCGTGACGTTTTCCGAGGAAGGCCTGGCGGATTTCCTGCGCCCCGTAAAGAAATTCCTACGTGGCGGCTACGGCAGCATTCCCCGCGCCTTCATTTTGACCCTGATACCTGCGGTTATCGGCTGGCAGGTCTATGAGATCACTGTGCCCAAGGTCGAGGTGCCGTCGTCCCTGCGCATTCAGCATCCTTCCTCGAACTTCCCAAAAAGCTTTGAGGCCAAGAGAAACCCGTTTGCCAGCCCGACAGAGGCGGAGGTTGATGCCTTCATCGAGCAGGCCAAGGCCAACGAGATCGAGTTCATCCCGCAAGTGCAGGAGGATATCGAGCATTGGGCGGAGGAAATCGATCCCGAACATGTTTTGGAATTCTTCCCCCTGGCACCAATGCGAAAACTACTGGCCCAGATACAGGCGGATAATGTGGACAAAGCCACCGCCAAGGCAGCGCTGCTGGAGAAGAACCTGTTTGAGGGCCGGGCCCTGTACGCCATGAACTGCCGGGCCTGTCATGGTGACAGCGTGGCCGGTGACGGTCCCATGGCGGATGGCTTCAAGCTGCGGCCCATCAATTTCACGGACAACGGCACCATCGAAACCATTGTGGAGGGTTACACCTTCTGGCGGGTGACGAACGGTGGACCGGGCCTGCCCACGGAGGCGACGCCCTGGGACAGCGCCATGCCGGAATGGAAATTAAGTCTGACGGAAGAACAGCGCTGGCGGATCATCATGGCCGAATATGACCTGGCCCAAAAAACGCCACGGATACCGGAGGGCCACTGATGCAACTGGTGCAACTGATGCTGGGCAACTGGAAAATAGCTGCCACCGCCCTCGCCCTCACCTTTGGTGCATTGGCAACGCCGGTTTGGGCCGCGAATTCACCCAGCAAAGCCATGCCCCAGGTCACGGATGAAATGCTGGCCAACGGTCAGACGATTTATTTCCAACGCTGTAGTTTTTGCCATGGGCTGTTGGGTGACGGCGAGGGACCGGCAGCGAAATACCTGGACCCCCGGCCACGGGATTTCACCCTTGGCACGTTCAAGTTCCGCACCACCCAAAGTGGCGAGCTGCCCACCAACGAAGATCTGTTTCGTACCATCAGCCGTGGTTTACAGGGCACGGCCATGCAGTCATTTGACAGCGACATGATCAAGAATGGCTTGAGCGAGGATGACCGTTGGGCCGTCATTGCCTACATCAAGACCTTCGCTCAGGAATTCGATGATCCGGAACTGGACCCGGTCAAGACCGGCAAAGTCATCGCCCTGCCCGCCAACCGTCCTGCCTACAGCCCGGAGCTTGTGGAAAAGGGCAAGGTCATATTCGAAAAGGCGAAATGTTGGAGTTGCCACGGCAAACTGGGTCGGGGCGATGGTAACAAGGAATTCCGCAAGGATGATTGGGGTTTCCCCATTCGCATTCGTAACGTCACCCACCCCTGGAAGATCAAGGCAGGGGGCGAGGTGGAAGACATCTACATGCGCTTCACCTCCGGCATATCCGGCACACCAATGCCGTCGTTTATCAAAAGCCTAAGCGAGGATGACCGCTGGAACCTGGCCAATTATATCAAGTCCCTGCAACATCAGCTAACCGGCCATCAGACCTTGCGCGCCTTACCTGTTCAGACTGAGCTGCCCACCGATCCGGGCGATCCTGCCTGGAACGGGGCGGCCCCCATGGATATGCGCCTGGCAGGCCAGGTCGTCGCCGCGCCGCGCTGGCAGAACCCGTCTGTTGAAATGGTCACTGTACAAGCCTTGTTTAACGAAAAGGACATCGCCTTTCGCATCACCTGGGATGATCCATTCAAGGACATCAAACATGACGATGCCCAGGCCTTTAATCCTAACGAATTGGCAAAGGTCGGCGGCATGACGTCTTATGTGGAAGCCAACGACATGGTGCCCCGGGCCCTGGATACCTTTCGGGATTCCGTCGCGCTGCAATTCCCGGTGAAAGCCCCCCAGGGCACCAAAAAACCGCATTTCTATCGCGGCAGTTCGTCCGACCAGGTGCACTTATGGGTCTGGAAGGCCGATCTGGATGCCGCCAACGGTCAGGGCACTCAGGAGGGCAACGCGCGGGGCTGGAAGCAGCCCATCAAGGCGCAAAAAGAAGACGGCCAACAGGTCATGGGCAAGGCGACCTGGGACCAGGGCCGCTGGACCGTGGTGATGAAGCGCCCCTTGCAAACCGGCGATAAGAACGACGTGCAGTTCCAAAAAGGCATCTTCACCCCCATGTCCGTCAACGCCTGGGATGGCTCCAACGGCGAACATGGCCTGATCATGAGCCTGAGCACCTGGCACTACGTCTTCCTGGAAGCACCGACACCAATGACCGTCTACGTCTATGCCGTCCTGGCCTTCCTGATCGCAGGGGGTTTGGGAATTTGGTTGATGCGTAAAGTCCAAGCCGAAGGGGAAATGGAGGAGGAAACAACATGAGACATTTGATTTTAGCAACATTGAGCACGGTCGCACTGTTTGCCGCGACGACCATGGCTACCATGGGCGCTGCCAACGCCTCGGCCGGGGGGGATGTTTTTGCCGCCAAAGGCTGCGCCGATTGCCACTACACACAAGGCCCGGCCCGGGAAAAGACCATTGATGATCAGTTGGCCAAAAAAGGCCCGGAACTGTGGTATGCCGGGTCGAAGTTCCAAAAAGACTGGCTGGGTAAATGGTTGACCGACCCAAAGCCGATCCGGCCCATGAAATTTGGCAGCCTGACGGTGGAAAACCCCGCTGATCACCCCAAACTATCGGGCGGTGACGTGGCTGCGGTGACGGATTTCCTCATGGGCCTGACCTCGGCCGATGTGGCGGCAGGCAAGGTAAAGCCGAAGAAGAACCCCAAGGGACGGCAGATTTTTAGCAAAAAAATGCCATGCAGCGGCTGTCACCAATATGTCGGGCGCAAGAAAAAGATTATGGGCGGACGCAGCGGCCCCTCCCTGGTAGAGGCGGGCGTGCGCCTGAACCCGGACTGGATTCTGGCCTATCTGCAAAAGCCAAAGGTCTTCAAACCCGTGAAGATGATGCCGGTTTTCGTCGGTCTGTTAAGCGATAAGGACATGCTGAATGTCTCCCGCTATGTGGCCAACTTTAAGCCAAAGAAGAAAAAGAAATAGGGGAGGAGACAGAGATGAGACATCTATTTCTAATAGCTGTAGCCATAATACTGGCGTCGCAATTGACCATCGCATCCGCCAAAGCATCGGGCGCGGAACAGGTCTACAAATTCTACTGCGCCCAATGTCATGGCCTGACCGGCAAAGGTGACGGCCCAAACGTCACCAAGGACTTTCCCGTCAGCCCGCGCAATTTCACCAATGCGGCTGAAATGAACAAGCTGTCGGATGCGGATATGCGCAACGTCATCATGGATGGCGGACCATCCGCATCAAAATCACCCATGATGCCGCCTTGGGGCAAAACGCTGACGGATGCGGAAGTGAATGGCCTGATCAAGCATCTACGGACCCTTTGCCAATGCAAAGGGAAGCAGGGCTAGGCCAAAAGTAAGAACGTTGTCTAGAAGACGTAGAAATAGAGGATCAGGGCAATGACCACCACGTTTACGGCCATTCCGGTGAAGATTACGACGTCTGCGATGCGTTTTCTGGGATGTGACATGGGCCGACTTTATCCCCGTTCCACTACAGGGATCATTGATCGGGATCAAACCAATGCCTGAAAAATCCGAACCACAAGACACATCAGAAGCTGCTGCGTGGGCCGGGCCGGCGCTGTTCATCACCGTGCTGGTTCTGATCATCGCCTTCTTCTGGTGGTTTGTGCAGGCCTAGAGCATGTTTATTCAAAACATGCTCAGACTCTTAAGAAAAAGAGCAATTGAACCAATCACTTGGGCCGCGAGAGCGACTCCAATTAATTCAAAATTGCTCCAGATGCGGGGAGGGAGATGAGCATGAAAGGGTATGTCTTACCATTTTTCGCCGGCCTGGTGGTCTGTAGCGCCGGCTTTCTGGCTCTCGATGCCTTGCTCATGAACCTGCAGGGTTTGAGCCTGATTTTTCAACAATGATGGATGCTGAATTGAAAAGATCATGATGAAAGCCCGCCCCATAACGCGCTACACCACATTGGGCCTGTTCGGGCTGCTTGTCTGTGGCCTTGGCATCATGTTCACCGGCTTTGATCTATCCGGCGTATTGGCCGCAGAATATGCCCCGGCACCAAAGCTGACCGCTGCGGATTATCCAACAATCGCCGGTGTCAATTCCAGGGTTGCTGTCTGGATTTTTGCCCAGCTGCATCTGTGGTTCGCCGCCTTTGTCCTGGCAGTTCCGATTTTCGTATTTATCATCGAAGTCATCGGCATGCGCACCCGGGATAAGCGCTATGACGACATGGCCTATGAATTCATCAAGGTTGCCATCACCGCCTATTCCCTGACGGCGATCCTGGGCGGGGCGTTGTTGTTTTCGCTGATCCTGTTTTATCCCCACCTGTTCAACTATCTCGCGGTCATATTCTCCGAAAGCATGTTCTATTATGCCCTGCTGTTCTTCGCCGAAAGCGCGGTGCTGTATATCTATTATTACGGCTGGCACTGGCTGCAGGGCGGTTTCAGGAAATGGGTGCATCTGACCCTGGGCCTGACCCTGAACGCGGTTGGCACGACACTGATGCTGCTGGCCAACGCCTGGCTGACTTTCATGATGAGCCCGGCCGGCGTTGACGGCGCGGGCGTCTTCAGCGGCGACGCCTGGGCCGCGATCCACAATTTCCTGTGGAATCCCATCAACATCCACCGCTTCGTCGCCAACATCGCCTATGGCGGCTCTATCGTAGGGGCCTATGCAGCCTTTAAATTCCTGACGGCGGGTAGCAAAGAGGCCCGGGCCCACTATGACTGGATGGGTTACAACGCCAACTTCATCGCCATTTGCGCCCTGCTGCCCCTGCCCTTTGCCGGTTACTATCTGGCGGCTGAAATCTATGCCTATAGCCAGCAAATGGGCATCACGCTCATGGGCGGTATCTTCGCCTGGCTGTTCATTATCCAGGCCGTGCTAATCGGCACCTTGTTCCTGTCCGCCAACTATTACCTGTGGTGCGGCATGGGGCGCAGCGATGGGGCCAAGCGTTATACCAAATACATCAAATACATCGCCATCGTTCTGGTTGGTGCCTTCCTGGTCTGGTTTACCCCCCATACCCTGGTCCTCTCCAACGCCGAGTTAAAAGCCCTTGGCGGGCCGCATCACAAAATTTTGGGGCCCTTGGGCATCATGCCGGCCAAGAATACCGCCGTGAACGTGATGATCATCTTCACGGCGTTAAGCTTCATGTTTTATCGCCGGGCCAACAAGATCGCGACCGTTAATTGGGTAAATGCGGGCAATGCCTTTCAGGTTGCCTTGTTCACAGCCGGGATCATCAACATCATGTTCCTGGGCATTTATCACGGCTATTTCACCAACACGGTCTACAAGGTCGCCGCCTCCATCCCCCAGGTTTTGACCACGGTGGTGGTGATCGTCGGCTCCATCACCCTGGACAGTTTTATCTATAAAAACGCCAGGGAGGTCGCACCTCTGCACTGGGGCCGCATACCGGGGCGGGCGCAATATGCCCTGTTCCTGTTGGCGGTCGCCTTTACCTGGCTGATGGGTCTGATGGGCTATATCCGCTCCGGCATCCGGCAGCACTGGCATGTGGTCGATATTATGCGCGACAACTCAACCGAGGCTTTCACACCAACTCTGGGCTACGCCGCCAACGTGGTCTCCGTCGCCGCTATTATTTTCATGGCCATGGTGATCTTCGTTTTCTGGATTGCCCAGGTCAGCAGCAACAAGACGCTGCCGGCTGGATATTGGAAGGCGTAGGCGGTCATGAAACAATTTCTGACAGTCGTCGCCTTCACCTTGTTGACCATCGGGTTTTTCGCCGGTTATTCCAACTACGGTATCCCACAGATAGAGCCCGCACCGCCTCCCGTAGAGGAAAAGATTGATCTAGGTGCCATGACCATGGATGGCTTCATCGCCCTGGGGGAACGGATTTTTAATGGCAGGGGCACCTGCACCCTGTGTCACAACGAACTGGGCCGGGCCCCTATGTTGGGCACCATCGCCAATGTTGTATCCGAGCGTTTGAAGGACCCCCGCTATAAAGGCGAGGCAGAGGATCTGGAGGGCTATCTGATAGAATCTCTGATCGCCCCATCAGCCTTTGTCGTCGCAGGCTTCGGCAAAAAGGGTACGAACGATGCCGAAAGCCCCATGCCCAATGTGGCCGCGGGCAGTATTGGCCTGTCCGAAGCGGAAATCGCCGCTGTTGTTGCCTACCTTCAAGACAGCGGCGGGGCGGAAGTCACGGTGGAAATCCCAACCGATGTCGCCGAGGCGGAGGAAGAGGAGGAGGCCGAACCACGTGAAGCCCTGGACGATCCAAAGGCCCTGATGGCGCAGTTTACCTGCGATGCCTGCCACGCGATCAATGGCGAGGGCGGGGACGTCGGCCCCAACCTCTCCACCATTGGTGCCAAGTATGACAGGGATTATTTACGCCGTGCGCTGCTCAACCCAAACGCAGATATCGCCAAGGGCTTCGAGGCGGACATGATGCCGGCCGATCTTGGCGAGCAGATGTATGTGGCGGAACTGGAAGTCCTGCTGGATTTCCTGGGCGCGCTTAAGTGAGGGCCCGGCAATGAAAATACCAAGATTGCTGCAAGCCGTATTGGTCCTGGCCGGCGTCTATTTCGGTTTTGTCCTGGTCTTCGACGTTATCCTGGATGCGGTCATCCCGTCGTCTTTGTTGGCGATGTACATGTTTTTCGTCGTCGCCGGGGTTTTCATGGTCTTCACCTACGATGAAGATCAAACCCGCGAATTGGTCGCGCCCATCAAGGCCATGGTCGAAGATCCAAGCAAGCGGATGTGGCGCAATATTGTCTTTGTCATCGTTCCCCTGGCGGCCGGTGGCGGGACATACTTACAGATGCAGCCCAGTTTTGAGGCACCGGTGGAACTGCGCACCATTCACCCGGCCCCCCCCTCCACGGCAAAGATCTATGGCAAGCGGGTCAATTTGTTGAAGTTGGAAAACCCGTTCCGGAAAATCGAGAAGACGGACCCGGAACAATTTCGTGCGTTGGTCAATGAAGGAGCCGGCATCTACATCGAGAACTGCCAATTCTGCCACGGCGACAAATTGGACGGCAAAGGCCCCTATGCGGACGGCCTGAACCCCACGCCCCTGAATTTTCAGGACATTGGCACCATCGCGCAATTACAGGAATCCTATCTGTTCTGGCGCATTACCACGGGCGGCCCCGGCCTGCCGAAAGAAGCCGCACCGTGGATATCTTCCATGCCGGTCTGGCAGAATTTCCTGGAGGAGGAGGAGGTCTGGAAAGTGATCCTGTTCCTCTATGATTACACGGGTCATGAGCCTCGATCCTGGGGGCATGAATGATGTTTAGGCTCTGTACGATTATACTGGCTCTCTCGATTTTGGTGCTGTCACACGTCGTGGCGCTGGCACAAAGCGGCGATAGGGCCGGCGATATGGAACGGGGCGAAGGCATCTATCAAAAACGCTGCCTGCAATGCCACGGCGACGAAGGCGACGGCCTGGGTCCGGGAGCCGAACGTTTGAACCCACCGCCCCGTGATTTCACCCTGGGTCTCTATAAGTTCAAAACCTCTGCCTTCGACGCGGATCTGCCCAATGACGACGATCTGATCCGCATGATCCGTGACGGTATGCCCGGCACCGCCATGCCGGGCTGGAAAGACCTGCTGTCGGAGCAGGATATCCTGGACGTCATCGCCTACATAAAGGCCTTCGCGGAATTGGAGGGCGCACCAGAGGGCCAGATCGATTACGGCACCCAGGTTGCAACGTCAGCCGAAAGCATTGCGGCGGGGGATAAGCTGTTTCACGCGGACGATCGATGCTCCGAATGCCATGGGGCAAAGGGCCGGGGTGATGCCATCAAAAAGCTGAAGAACGACAATGGCGAGCGCACCTGGCCGCGTAATTTGACCAAACCATGGACCTTCCGGGCCAGCAATAGCCCGAAAGATGTTTTCTCCCGCATCACTGCCGGCATCCCGACCACACAAATGCCGTCTTTCGCCGATCCGAAGAGCAAAAAAAAATTGAGTATCGAAGAACGTTGGCATGTGGCCAACTATGTGGTGTCCCTGGCCAAAACAGAGAAAATCGTGCGGCCTGAGAACACGGTCATTCAGGCCGCCAGGATAGCCGGTGCCCTGCCGACCACACCCGACGATGTTGCCTGGGACGCCGCACCGCCTTCAACATTTTTCATGGTGCCGCAAATTGTTGGGAAAACGCGTTTCTTCACCGCCGCCAACGACACGGTCTCTGTCCGCGCCCTTTATAACGAAAACCAGATCGCCCTGCAGCTGGAGTGGGATGACCGGACCAAAAGCATACCCGGTGACGACAAGGCAGCCAGCATCGCGGACGAAGACCTGACGGAAGACGCCGTCGCGGTGCAGTTCCCCCGCAAAATCCCTGACGGTATGGAAAAGCCGTACTTCCTGATGGGCGATATCGCCCACCCGGTCAATCTGTGGCGCTGGTCCGCCGGCACGACGGAAAAACCTGAAAGCATTGCCTTGTTGGATGCGTCGGGAATTGAGGCACAGGTGCCACGGGATGGCGGCTCCGGCGATCTGACGGCCAAGGGCAGCTACAAAGACGGTACCTGGCGCGTTGTCATGACCCGCGCGTTGACCACGGCGGCAACGGACCAGGACCTGCAATTCGTCGAAGGGCGTTTCGTTCCCATAAGTATCTTCGCCTGGGACGGTTCCAACAGCGAGGCGGGAACCCATCACGCCATGACCACCTGGTATTGGTTGTTGTTGAAGCCAAGCGCCGGGTCCAAGCCGATCATCGCCGCCATCATAGCGGTGCTGTTGGTGGGCGGCATTCTGCTTTGGTGGGGGCGAAGTGCCGCCAACCGAAAAGACGGCACAGCGCCATGAAAAATCCTAACAATCCCAACAATTCCGGCGCCGTCATTCGCCTGTTCGGCGTTATTTTGATCATTCTTGGCGGCCTGAATACCATGCTGTCCTGGCGCGGCGGGTTCGAAGTCGCGCCATTCCAGATGGGGCTTTTTGCAACCGGTCTGTTGTTGTGCCTGATCGGCGGAATACTGCGACACAAAGCCACTGTCGGTGCCGATGTTGACAGAGATCAATGCGACGGCGGGATCACTGGGCAACCTTGAAGCCACAGGTCGAAAAACACAGATCAAATTTGGGGCAGGAGCATCAATCCATGACACCGTCTTTACCGCAAACGACCGATCAGACGCTAGACAATGACGGCACGGCGAATACCGCGCCTGTCTCCCTGGCGCGTATTCTGGTTGCCCTTGATGCCTCGGAGCATGCCAACAAGGCCTTGGATGAGGCGATCCGCCTGGCTGCCTCCGCCAACGGCACCATCACCGGTATCCATGCCTATGCCGCCGCCCTGCATGATCGTCGTTTCAAAATGATGGAAGGCGGCCTGCCGGAACGTTATCTGGAAGAACAGGAGATGGGCTATCAACGGGAAGTCCACGATGATCTGATCAGCCATGGCCTGAACATCATTTCGGACAGCTATCATGATGCGGGCAAGGTCGCCTGTGATGCCGCGAATGTGCCTTTCAAACGTTTAAGCCCGGAAGGCAAAAACTACACCCAGGTGGTCAATGCAGCGCGCAGCGGTGACTATGATGTCCTGGCCCTGGGTGCCGTTGGTGTTGGTGCCGTGCCGGGCAATATCATCGGCACCGTGGCCGAACGCGTCGTCCGCCGCTCCCCCATCGATACACTCGTCATTCGCGATCCGAAAAAGGCCCTGGGTGACGGTGCGATTGTGGTCGGCATCGACGGCTCCTCCCTATCTTATGGTGCTTTGATGACGGCCCTGGATCTCTCCGCACGAACCGGTGCGGAGGTTCACGCCGTGGCCGCCTACGATCCCTATTACCATTACGTGGCCTTCAACAAGATCGCCGGGGTATTGAGTGAAGAGGCAGGCAAGGTCTTTCGTTTCAAAGAACAGGAACAACTGCACGAAGAACTGATCGACGACGGCATCGCCAAAATCTATCAATCCCACCTGGAAGTCGCGGAGACCATTGCCACGGACCTGGGCGTCAGGATCACCACCAAACTGTTGGATGGCAAACCCTACAAGGCGGTCCTTGGCTATTTAGAGGACGTTGGCGCATCGTTGTTAGTGGTGGGCAAAACAGGCGTGCATGCGGACGATGAGCTGGACATTGGCGGCAATGCGGAAAACCTGCTGCGCCTGGCACCTTGTCACATGTGGCTGACCCAAACTCACTACACACCGCCCCTGGATATCGTGGCCCAGGAAACTGTTGCGTGGAGCGTGGAGGCGGAGCAGAAGATTTCCAGAGCACCTGAATTTGTGCGCGATATGGCCCGGCGCATGGTCCTGCGTCATACGCAAAAGCTAGGCCACACCTTTGTCACATCCGATATCGTCGACGATGTCATGGGTAAAGCCATGCCGGGGTTCGCCGGCAACAGCGCCATGGAGCGCAAGGATTTGCCGTGGAGCGCGGCGGCGGAAAAACTCCTCGAAACCGTGTCCGATGCCGCCATCGCCGATAATATCCGCCTGCGCGCCATGAAGCGGGCCCGCCGCGATCATGCGGAAACAGTGATGCCGAAACACGTGACACCATTCCTGGATCTGGCTGAAAGTGACCGGCCAAACTGGTCAGCCGCCGCCCTGGCACGGGTTGCCAAAGTACCTGAAATGGTGCGGGAAACCGTCAAAGCCAGCGTTGAAGACCTGGCCATGGAACGGAACCTGACCGAGATCACCTTCGAGTTGGCCGAAGAAGCCGTGGCCGAGGCGCGCAAAGCCATGTGTCCCATTCCTGAAGGCATGCCGGATCAGAGCGAGCCCTAAGAGCAGAGGCGGAGAAAATGGGGGAAATGAACACAGATACCACAGATACGGCTGACCCGCCGTTTCTGGTCGCCCTGAACCTGACCCGCCGTTGCAACCTGAACTGTGCCCATTGCTATCTGGATGCGGACAGCCGCAACAGTGATGCATCGGGGGAATTAAGCACCGCCGAAGTCTGCGGTCTGCTTGATGATATTGCCGCCCTTAGCGATGAAACCATGGTCGTCTTTACGGGCGGCGAACCTTTGCTGCGCGGCGATCTGGTGGAACTGGTCGGTCACGCCACGGGCCTGGGGCTGATGGCGGTTCTGGGCAGCAACGGCCTGGGCCTCAACGACCGCCGGGCCGCGGACCTAAAGGCTGCGGGCCTGCAAGGCGTTGGCATCAGTCTGGATTCCCTCGATCCAGGCGCGCATGACGAATTTCGCGGTTTGCCGGGTTCCTGGGCCAAGGCTATGGCGGCATTTGATACCTGCCGGCGCACGGACTTGAGGTTTCAAATTCATTTCTCCGTCACCGACGATAACGCCCACGAATTAGAAGACATGATCACCTTCGCCAAGGATGTGGGTGCCTTTGTTGTGAATGTATTCTTTCTGGTCTGTACCGGGCGCGGGGAAAAGGTCACGAACATATCCGCGCAAACCTATGAACAGGTGATGCGCCGCCTGACCGCTGCCGCGCGGAACGAAACCGAAATCATGATCCGGGCCAAATGCGCACCGCATTTCAAACGCATGGCCTGGCAACTTGATCCTGACTGGCCCATTACGGCGGCCCATGGCTATGAAGCGGGCGGGTGCCTGGCGGGCAGTCGTTATTGCCGGGTCACACCAACGGGCGGCGTTACCGCCTGTCCCTATATAGAAGATGAGGCGGGCTCCATTCGTCAGCAAAGCTTTGCCCAGATCTGGCGCGATGCGCCACAATTTCAGGCCCTGCGCGCGCCGAAGCTAACGGGCCGTTGCGGCGCCTGTGAATTCAGCAAGCTTTGCGGCGGCTGCCGGGCCCGGCCCCTGGCCCGTGACGGTGATTTAATGGGCGAGGATTTCCTATGCGCCTACGAACCCCAGGGCGAGGCCACCATTGAACCCCTCGACACATCCGCCGACACCTTGCATTGGACGCCGGAGGCCGAGGCGTGGTTGGAACGTATCCCCTCGTTTGTCCGCCGCTTTGTGCGGCAACGGGCGGAAGCCGAGGTCCGCAGCAATCACGGCGACGCTGTCACCGGCGAGATCATGGCCGAACTGGCCGCCAGCGCCAAACAGCGTATGGGCGGCAATATACCGAACAGGCCCGCATCGACGGAGACCGACCCTCCATCAAAGGAGGCTGGGCAATGACATTAGATACCATCGTCATCGGCGGCGGCGTGTCCGGGCTGGCCACGGCGTATCATCTGAAAAAACGCGGCCATCAGGTGGCCGTGCTGGAACGGCAGGCGCGCCTTGGCGGCAATGCCATCTCGGAACACAGGGATGGCTTTTTGATGGAACATGGCCCTTCCACCATGAATGCCCTGGTGCCCGCGGCGAACGAGATCTCAACAGAACTTGCCATTGATGACCGGCGCTGTGATCTGGGTGATGGCATACAAAACCGCTATTTGGTCTCGAACGGTGCCTTGTCCGGCATCTCAATTGGCGCATTGGGTTTCCTGCGTTCGAACTATCTTTCGCCCCTGGCGCGCCTGCGCATCCTGGCGGAGCTTTTCTGGCCCCACGGCAGCCCCGGTGAAGACGAAACGGTTTTGAGTTTCTGCACCCGTCGCTTCGGCAAGGAGTTCGCCGAACGGGTCATGGACCCCATGGTTGCGGGCATTTATGGCGGTGGCCGGGCGGCGGATTTATCCGTCTCGGCCATTTTCCCCATGTTGGTGGCATTGGAAGCGAAATACGGCTCCGTCACCCTGGGCATCATGCATCGGCGGCGGGAGGGTGGAAAAATGCCCGGCAGCCGTTTATTTTCCTGGCAGGGGGGCATTGCCACCCTGGCCCAAACATTGGCCCGCAGCCTGGGCGACAGCATCCATACAGGCGCCACGGTGCGCCGCATCACGCCTGATGGGGCCGGGTTCGCAGTAGACCTGGGCAGCGCGGGAAGCCTGCAGGGAAAATCCATCGTTGTTGCCACACAGGCCCATGTGGCGGCACAATTGTTGCCGGGTGTCGACGATCAGGCTGCCGCAGCGGCAGAACAAATTGCCGCCCCACCCCTGGCCGTCGTCTTCCTGGGCTTTGCCAGATCAGCCGTGGAACACCCCCTTGATGGGTTGGGCTTTCTAACGGCGGCGGCGGAGGGGCGCAATATTCTTGGCGCGCAGTTTTGCTCCACCATGTTCCCGGGCCGGGCACCGAAAGGCCACGTGGCCCTATCAGCCTATATAGGCGGGGCGCGGTCACCAGAGCTCGCCCGCCTACCAAGTGCAGATTTGATAGATCTGGCGCGGGATGAATTTAAGGACCTGGTCGGGGCCAGGGGCGAGCCGGTTATGGCGCAAGTACGCCATTGGCCCATCGGGCTGCCGCAATACCGCCCCGGCCATAAACGCCTGATCGCGGAACTGGATACAACGCATGAGCGTCAGCCCGGATTATTCCTAAGCGGCAATTATTTCGCAGGGCCGTCCGTGGCGACCTGCCTTAGCGTGGCGCAGAAAACCGCCCTGGCGGTGCAAGGCCATCTTGAAAACGGACAAGGTATTACGAGGCAAACTCAAGGCGGCGGGCATATTCATCATCAAAACGGCCCATGAATTCGACGCTGTAGGCAGCATAGTCAAAATCGATTGTCGATGTGACTTCCGATACCATGCTCCACATAGCCTCCCGCAACAAAGAGGCGCATTTCATGGCGTGGTAGCGGCTATATAGCCCCTCCTCCAACGCCCGCTCGAAATAGTTCTCCAACAACCACGCCTCCTGCCCGGACGAGAGTTCGTTGTTGGAGACAAGGTTGCCAAGATCAAACAACGGGCTGGTCATGCCCGCATGTTCCCAATCGATCAGCCAGATTTTTTCACCATCATCGATGAAGTTGGCTGCCAACAGGTCGTTGTGGCCAAGTACCGGTATGATCGGCCCAATGCTGCTTTCCAGCGCGGCATTGACGCTGCGCAGCCTGGAAATTTCCCGCGTGAGTTCGCGGTCGGTGATGTTGCCGGCCTCTTCCAGAAAATGCGCATAATCCCGGCAAACACGAAACGGCCAAAAGGCGCATACCGGCCCCCTGACATGGGCGAACCCCTCATCATGGGTTCGTTTAAGCAGCGTCAAAATAGGTTCCAGATTTTCCTGAACCCGAACGTCTTCTTCCCCAAAGGTCCGCCCCTCAACATACCTGACCACGATGGCATCCGGGCCCGCAAAATGCACTTCCGGCGCGACACCAATGGCCGCTGCGGCACGGTTGCAGTTGGCATCATTGAGGCGCAGGACGCCGTGTTCAGGCACGTCGCCGTTGACCCGCACGACATATTTGCCCGTGTCATCAGCGACCAGATAATTGTCGTTGGAAATACCGCCCGTCAGACGGACCGGCTGTATGGGGGAGGTCCAACAGGGCAATTGATGGACGATGTTTTCAGTTTGGCGCATGGCTGTATGTTTACAACAAACTTTCAAGATCGGCGATACTATCAATGACATGATCGGCCAGTTCGGACAGAATTTTCCGGGGGGAGGTTCCCGTCAAAACACCAACGCACTGGCCCACACCCGCCCTACGGCCCATTGCCATATCATGGCCACTATCGCCGACAACCATAATCTCGTCGGCCCGCAAATCCGTTGCGGCAATGAAACCGTTGACCATACCTGGTCCCGGTTTGATCCCGTGGCCGCTGTCATAGCCGGCGATATAGGCAAAATGCTGCAAGACATCAAAGGGCGTCAGAGAGGCCCTGGCCCCTTCTTCGCTGTCGGAGGTGGCAAGCCCCAGGATCAGACCGCGTTGCTTCAAACCGGCCAAAATTTCAGACAAACCGTTCACGGGAACCGCAGCCCGAACGCTTTCCCGCTGAAAGAATGCATCCATTTCCAAGACCAGATCATCAAAGCCATGGTTAGGCGCGATGCTGGCCCAGAGGGCGGCAATTTCGCCCGTACTGGCCACGGCTAGCAAACTGCCGGCAGCGACTATACCCTTAGCATCATTTTGCCCGCCCTGACGTAGCAGTTCCGCCGTCAACCCCATGTCACCATGCGCTACGATGCCTGCAAAGGTGCGATACATGGGCATCCACGTGGCGTTGAAATCCAGCAATGTGCCGTCTTTATCGAATAGCACGGCGCGAATAGTCATCGAACTGTCATCGCATAGGCACCCCCGGCCTCTGCCGGACTTGCCATTCCGGGTCTATGTAGCTTGCCGCATTGGAGGGGGGCAGCGGGGCATGGCCAAGGATGATGTCGGCTGCCTTTTCCCCCACCATAATGGTTGGCGCGTTCAGATTGCCGTTGGGGATAGTTGGAAAAATGGAGGCATCCACGACGCGTAAGCCGTCAATGCCCCGGACCCGGCATTCGGTATCCAGCACCGCGCCCGGGTCATCATCCGCACCCATTCTGCAGGTCCCCGTGGGGTGATAGGCGCTTTCAACATTGGCCCGCACCCAGGCATCGATATCTTCATCCGTGATAATATCACCACCCGGTTGGATCTCGTCGCCCCGATAGGGATCAAAGGCCGGTTGCTTGATGATTTCCCGTGTCAAACGGACGCATTGGCGGAAGCCTTCACGGTCCGCCTCGTCTGCCAGGTAATTGAACTGAATATCCGGTTTGTCATTGGCATCAGGCGAAATTGCCGCCAACCAGCCACGGGCTTGCGGTTTATTCGGGCCGACATGCACCTGGAAGCCATGCCCGGCAAAGGCAGCACGGCCATCATAACGCATGGCGGCGGGCAGGAAATGATACTGAATATCGGGCCATTTCAGACCCGGGCGGGAGCGGATGAAGGCGCAGGATTCGAAATGATTGGTCGCACCCAGGCCTGATTTGAACAGCCACCATTCGGCCCCGATGAAAAACTTGCTGACCAGCCCCAAACGGCCGTTCAAGGTGATGGGTTGGCGACATTTGAACTGAAAATAAACCTCCAAATGATCCTGCAGGTTCCTACCCACGCCGGGCAGTTCGTGGACCAAATCTATCCCCGCCTTTGCCAGCGTCTTGCCGGGGCCAATACCGGACAGTTGCAACAAATGCGGGGAGCCGATAGCCCCGGCGGCCAAAATCACCTCCCCCACCGCTTTCGCGGTCTTGCGGATACCGCCCTTGTCGTAGGCAATACCAACCGCGCGCTTCCCTTCCAACAAGACATGCTGGCTTAACGCGTGGGTCTCTACATGTAGATTGCGGCGATGGCGGATCGGTTTCAGATAGGCATTGGCAACACTGCCCCGGACACCGCCCCGGACGGTCATGTCCATGCGGCCAAAACCTTCCTGTTGATAGCCGTTGTAATCATCCGTCAGGGGATAACCCGCCTGTCCGCCCGCATCGATAAAAGCCTGATACAATGGGTTTGTCATGCCGTTGCCATTGCAGGTATGAACCGGACCCTCGCCGCCCCGGTAGGCGTCCGCACCATAGTCGCAGGTTTCTGCCCGTTGGAAGTACGGCAGGCAGTCCCGATAGGCCCAACCCCTCGCACCCAGGCTGTCCCATTCATCAAAATCCCCGGCACAACCCCGCACATAGACCATGCCGTTGATCGAGGATGAACCGCCCAGGACCTTGCCACGGGGGCAATCCAGCCGCCGGCCATCAAGGCCGGGTTCGCCCAGGCTTTCAAAGCCCCAGTTATACTTCGCCATATTCATGGGAATGGATAGTGCCGTAGGCATCTGGATGAACATGCTGCGGTCATGGCCGCCGTATTCCAACAACAGAACCTTGGTCTTTGGATCAGCACTCAACCGATTGGCCAAAACACAGCCTGCGGACCCGGCCCCGACGATGATGTAATCATAAGTACCCGATGGCTGCATTACTGCGCCACACCAACCGCGTTCAACGCCGCAATATAACCCCAGGTCAAACAGGGCCCCAAGGTCGTGCCCGCGCCAACGCCTTTTGAGCCAAAGGAATTCGCCATGACGTTACCGGCAGCATACAGGCCGGCGATCACCTCCCCCTCCTGGTTCAGAACTTCGGCCCGGGCATTGGTGCGCGCACCACCCTTGGTGGCCAGAAAGCCGGCCTTGAACGGCATAGCATAGAACGGTGCCTGCTCTATCGTGCCCAAGGTAGGATTGGGTTTATGGTCTGGGTCGCCGCCCCGGTTTTGGTCCCAGATACTGGCACCACGGCCAAATTCATCGTCCACACCGGCACGGGCGAAGGCGCTGAACCGCCGCCCCGTGGCGGCCAGACCGTCCGGATCGACGTCTATCTTGCCGGCGAGTTCTTCCAGGGTTGCCGCCGTAAAATAATTATCCGGCACGGACTTGTTCGGCATGGCGTGGGGATACTTGGTTGCGAACTGGTTGTCATAGATGCGCCAGGCGGGCAGATGCGCCGGCGTGCCGGTATCCGGGTCCATTTCGGCGAAGGCCAGGCCAATATTCATCTGCTTCTCATTCACAAAGCGGTGGCCGTGGCGATTGACGATCATGCAATGGGGCAAAAAGTAATCGGCTGCCGGCTCGCCATGAATATAGCCTTCGTACTGCACAGGGGTGACACCCATAATCAGGGCCTGGTCCATATGATCCAGGCGTGCGCCCACTGCGGCAGCCATGCGCTGGCCATCGCCCGTATTGCTGCGCGGTGCTGCGGTCCATTCCACGGGGCCGGGGAAATGTTCCGCCATCATGTCCCGGTTCCAATCGAACCCGCCACTGGCCAGAATAACGCCCTTCGCGGCCCGGAGCGTGATGCTTTGCCCGTCACGTTCAACCTCCAACCCCGTGACGCGGCCATCCTCACTTAACAGCCGTTTCGCCGCCGTATCGGGCCAAACTTCAACGCCGTTATCCAGGCAGCCTTTTAACAAGCCGATGGTCAAGGCCCGGCCCCGGGGATGCGCACCGGTCAATTTGCGCCAGAGCAGGCGCGGCAGCAGCCAAGGCATATGCCGCTTCGGATTGGCAAACAGGAAGTTATCGATTACCTCCTCATAAGAAATCCGCACATCCTTGGTGGGTGCGCGCACTTTGTCTTTCCAGGCACCCAACTGCCCGATCCGGATCGGCGCGGGGGAAATATTGCGCCCATAAGCCATGCCTCCCGTTTCCTCCGCGTACGGATCCGGATCGCGATTGGGGTTAAAGCGCGTCGGGCTATGGGCCTCGACAAATTTCAACATCTCGGGCGCATAATCCACAAAGGCGGCCCACAAAGGCTCCTCCGTATTATGCCAGCCATCAGGTGAGACAGCGCGAATATATGCTAACGCCGCCTCTCGGCTGTCGGACAATCCTTGAGCTGCCATATAATGGTGCCCCGGTATCCAGATACAGCCCCCCGACATCGCCGTCGTGCCGCCAAGCACCGCTGCCTTTTCCAAAACAAGCGTCTTGGCCCCATGCACCGAGGCCGCCAGCGCCGCACTTAATCCCGCCGCACCCGTGCCGACGACAACGACGTCGAATTGCATTTTTTCGTTCATTGGTGAAGTATGTCAAACTGACGGACGGGCGGCTAGAGGGAGGCATCTATCATGGCATTCGATTTGGTGATCAAGAACGGCACAATTGTCGATGGTTCGGGGCAAGCGCGGTACCGGGCGGACGTGGGCGTTAAGGACGGACGCATTGCCGAGATTGGCCGTATTCGCGAAAATGGGGCCGAGAGCATTGATGCCGACGGTATGATCGTCGCGCCCGGCTTCATTGACGGGCACACCCATATGGACGCCCAGGTAACCTGGGATCCGTTGGGCAGTTGTTCCTGCTGGCATGGGGTGACGTCTGTGATGATGGGCAACTGCGGCTTTGCCCTGGCACCTTGCAAGCCCGAAGACCGGGAATGGTATGCCCGCTGCCTGGAGGCGGTGGAAGATATTCCGACCGAAGCGATTATGTCCGGGGTTAGCTGGGATTGGGAGACGTTTCCCGAATATCTCGACGCTGTGGGTCGCGCGCCGAAGGCCTTGAACCATGGCAGCTACATCGGCCATTCCGCGCTGCGCATGTATGTCATGGGCAAGCGGGCCCTGGACCAGGAAGCCACCGAGGATGATGTGGCGAAAATGGCGGCAATGGTGGCCGATGCGATCCAGGCGGGCGCCCTGGGCTTTTCCACCTCCCGCTCCCCCACCCATGTCACGCCGGATGACACCCCCGTGGCCAGCCGTATCGGTGGTTGGGATGAGATCGACCGCCTGGTCGCACCGATGACCGAATTGAACGCGGGCATCTTTCAGTTGGCCCCCGACGTCACCTCCGGTGCCAGCCAGGAAGCGTTCTTTGAGCAGGTAAGACGGATTGCCTTGGAAAGCGGCCGGCCCATCATGTTCGGCACCATCGCCTCACGCCAGGGCAAAGACCCAAAACCCTGGCAGTTCCATACCAAGTATCTGGATGAGACCGTCGCCATGGGCGGGCGCATGTACGGCCAGGCCACGACCCGTTCCATCAACGCGCTGTTCTCGTTGAAATCAAATCTGCCGTTCGATCTGCTGCCTACATGGAAAGAGGTCCGCGCCCTGCCCCTTGAAGAGCAAAAACGTCGTCTGGCCGACCCTGAAACCCGCGGCAAATTGATTGCCGAGGAAGCGCAAATGAAGCCCCGGGGCTTTGAATTCCAGGGCGGGGGTGCTGCGACGACCAATCCCCTGCGGCCCGATTATACCAACCTGATCGTGATGCAAGGTGTGGATTGGGACGACCCAACCGTCGACGACCTGGCGAGATCAGCCAACAAAAATCCGGTCGAGACCATGATCGACCTGATGCTGGCGAACGAGGACCAGATCTTTATCCAGCCCCTGGTGAACGAGAACCCCGAAGATGTCCTGGGCCTGTTGAAGCATCCCCGCACCCTGGCCACGTTCTCGGATTCAGGGGCCCATGTCTGTCAGGAAATGGGCTCCTCCCTGCCCACCCATCTGTTGAACTATTGGGTTCGTCTGCGGCAGGAATTCACCTTGGAGGAAGGCATCCGTATGTTGACCTTCGACAATGCCTCGGCCTGGGAGCTGCCCGATCGCGGGCTGGTCCGCGCGGGCTTCGCCGCCGATCTGGTAATATTTGATGAAAACGGCATCAAACCCGCCATGCCTACCGTCGCCGCCGATCTGCCGGGCGGTGCCAAACGCCTGATCCAAAAAGCCGAGGGCATTGCCGCAACGGTGGTCAACGGCGCTGTGACCTTTGTGAATGGTGAAAGCACGGGCAACTATCCCGGCCAATTGATCAAAGGCCGGCTGGCAAGCTGACATTACCCGGTCCAATGAGGCGACCATGAACGAGTCTACGGTAATGGACCACAGGGAAAACCGTAGAGATCTAAACTTGCCCTGAGATTAGGTGGAGGAAACCCAATGGAGCCCGTAAGCACGATAATCGAGCGTCCGTTGTTGCTGTCCGTACAGGCGAATGTGGCGGCGGAGCACGAACATGCCTTCAACGCCTGGTACTACCATCATGTCCCCGCGCTGCTGGAAATTCCCGGCTATCGCTGGGGTCGGCGCTATCAGGCCGTGGTTGGAGAGACAAAATATCTGGCCCTTTACGAGATCGAAGATGCCTCGGTTCTGGAACATATTATTGGCCCGGATCTGGAGAAGCGCCACGCAACAGCCAATGCGGAGTTCGCCAAATTCGAACAGCTGCAGGGGTTGAGCGATGTGGCGATCAACATCTATCAGCAAATTTCCGGCAGCCATCTGGGCAATACTTTCCTCACCGAAGACCGGCCCCTCAGCGCAGTAGCGGTCGATTGTGTGGTAGGGTCAGAAGAAGCCGCCTTCAACGACTGGTATGACCGCTCCCACGTCCCGAATTTATTGCAAATCCCCGGCTACAGATCCGGTGCACGCTTTCAACTGGTAGAGCATCCGGCCCTCGATTGGCTGGACATGGGGCCGAAATACCTGGCTCTCTATGAATTCAACAGCCTGGACGACCTACCCAGCCTGACCGACCCGGATAGCATGTGCCAGGCAGCCAAGGACGAATTGGAACGCTGGATGAGCTACGGCGTGCCCCTGGTCGACAACATGGCCTGGAACGTCTACCGCCCCATCGCCAAACACTGGCGCCTGGACGATTGAGACACCTGAATCTGAGAGCGAGACCACGGAGTCTACCATCATATATCAGTGTAATCTGACGTTGTTGTAGAGCCGAGATCAAAGGACTCAAATCAAACTACTCTGACCCCTTTTGAGGCTCGACCCCTTTGATGATTGCGGGCTATTACTTCCTCACGAGCGTCACGCGCGTTGTATAGCCATTCCGTACATAGGTACCCTTCATCGCTTTACCTTCGATCCAATAGGTGACCACGGCACCATTACGAAATTTCGACTGAATTTTGTTGTCCGCGATAAATTTAAAGCCCCCTGGTCCTTTCCCCTCCCAAATATCCCAGCCATTGTATGTGCCCCAGCTATAAATTGTCTTCACATTACCTTTGGCATCAATGTCCTGAACCAAAAGGGTGTTGCAGAGCACACCATCCCATTTGCCATTACCCCATACGCCCAAAAACTGAATACGTTCTTTGGAAATATCGGGTGCGGGTGTCTGGATTGCTAAATCATCCGGTAAAGGCGTGTCACATGTCTCCGCTATTGCTGCGTGCCCAAACGTGGAAATGCCAAATATCGCGACGACGGCTGCCGCCAATTTAACAAGCCTCATGATTTCCTCCTGAATTTTATTGTTTGCAATCCATGCAAGTCCATCGATGCGCGCTGACAATTTTCAGAATGGCGATCTAATATACGAGTTCACCTATCATATTGTTCCATAATGCCGTGTACGGTGTCAATTAGTTGAACAATTAGTGTCAGTAACATGTGATCTGTCCGGATTTAGAAGATCTCCAGAGGGATGACTTCGATGCGACGGACAGAGCAAGTACAGGGACTGAGATTGATGAAGTTCGGAAATCAAAGTGGTCGAAACCAAAGGGGTCAGAGCAAATCGATCTATGGCGGAGAAATTGGCACTGTCGGGCCGTCGCCGGCCAAGGTGGTGCGGCGCATGTCGCGCGGTTCTGCGAAGTGGAATGGGCGGGCGCGATGCATGGTTTGCCGATTGTCCCAGATCACCAGGTCGCCGACCTGCCATTCATGGGCATAGACGAACTGGCGTTGCGTTGCGTGTTCGATCAGGTCTTGTAGAAATATGTTGCCCTCGGGACCCGGTTGGCCGAGAACGGAGCCCGCATGGGATGACAAATACAGTGACTTGCGCCCGGTGACCGGATGGCTCCGTACCAGGACCTGACGCACCGGCGCGAAGCGGGCCCGTTCTTCATCGGTCAAATCCGTAAAGCCAATCTTGCCGCGTGAATAGATTTGTGAATGTTCACAGATCAATCCTTCGACCTGCTGCTTCATATCTGCATCAAGGGCATCGTAGGCGGCCCGCATATCGGCAAATTCCGTATTTCCGCCTTTGCGGGGGATGCTGTGGGCATGCAATAGGGAGTATTTGGCCGGGGTCGTCTTGAAGGAGCTATCGGAATGCCACAACCGATTGCCAATGGCGAACAGTCGGCGGCGGTCCTGCCGTTCGAACGGCTTGTCCTCTTTGTCGAGGTTGGAGACATCGGCAAAATCGGTGGAGAGCCGGTTATCCTCAACCGCCCGCAGGCTGGTGCCGATGGCCTGCTCGATCGGGCCCAAGGCCAAAGTAAATGCGAGATGCTGCGCATTATCCAGCTTCGGCCCGCGACAAACCAACACGGCAAATTCATCCATGCCATCGTGAATGGCCGCCGCGTCACCCGGCGTCAGGGGTTTGGTTAAATCAAGCCCACGCACTTCGCCCGCAAAACACGGGCCGATCTGTTCGATTGTCAATGCCATATGGTCGGAGCCCCATACCATTGTGGAGCCACAATCTTACGGACCACGGGGCGGCATGGCAACCTAAGGGGTGCGGCCCTTTGCCAATCAAACAGATCGTCGGAGTATATGCGTACACAGGCGAACCCTGCGGCCATTTTCTGACCGACGGACAGGTTCGTATTGCATGAGATAAATTGGCGTCCCCAAGGGGAGTCGAACCCCTGTTTCCGGCGTGAGAGGCCAGCGTCCTAGGCCACTAGACGATGGGGACCTAAGGGGAGCACAAGTAACTGTCTTGGGGGACTGCGTCAAGGGGGGATGAAAGGGTTGGGC
>JABJKS010000103.1 GCA_018660265.1 Rhodospirillaceae bacterium
CCGAGGACTATCATCAGGACTATTACAAAACGAACCCCATCCGCTACAAATTCTATACCAACGGATCGGGCCGGATTCAGTTCGTGGAGCGGGCCTGGGGTAAAGACCTGAAGGTGGATTATTCCAAGTATCGTGGAACAGGCGACAAAACCGGCGCCGCAATGGGCAAAACCAAAACGATGGTGCGCTATAGCAAACCTTCGGATCAGGAAATCCGCAAGACTTTGACGAAGCTGCAATATGACGTAACCCAAAATGATGGCACCGAGCGGCCCTTCAACAATGAATATTGGGACAACAAGCGTGCCGGTATCTATGTCGATATCGTAACCGGCGAGCCTTTGTTCTCGTCTGCCGATAAATTCACCTCCGGCACCGGTTGGCCCAGCTTCACCCGTCCAATCAGCGACGCATTCGTCACGACCCACACTGACAGGAAATTCTTCATCAGCCGCACCGAAGTCCGCAGCAAATTCGGCAACTCTCACTTGGGCCATGTCTTCGATGACGGCCCCGCGCCGACCGGCCTGCGTTACTGCATCAATTCCGCAGCCTTGAGATTTATTCCCGCCAAGGAAATGGTCGAAAAGGGTTATGGCGACTGGGTTGGCCTTGTTTGACACCATTTCGGCGCCGTGGGTTTTACCGCAGCATCGGAAAGCCCGTATCATTGGTGCTGTGAGCTGACCAGGCTCGAATGGCGATATCCGGACCACGGATATTGATACTGACGACACACGAAGACCTGAACCGGCCAACACGCCTCGTTATCAAATCGTTATGTTTACGTTATTCGCACGTGATCTCGCTCCTGTTTAGTGGTTGTCAGACGCCATCCATGAGGAGGCGTCTGAAAAACCAACTAGGAGGTAACGAGAATGACGAAGATGATGATGAAAGTCGTTTTGGCCACGGCCGCGACAGTTCTGCTTGCTGCAAACGCCTATGCAGGACCGGTAACATTGAGCGCCACGCAAATGGATGCGGTTGCAGCCGGCGGTGCGCCATCGCCAACCGGTTTTGTCTGCCCGGTTATTAGCACCGACGCGGTTCTGAACGCCAAGAACGGCATCGAAATTAATGGTGCCTACTCGATCCTGGGCCCCGTGGTGCGCGTTCCCGTTGGCGCGACCAACGACGAAGGTGCGGGCAGTCCTGGCGGCACATTCGCCTCGCCGGGCGATGCCGGTTACACGGCGATCTGGAATACGGCCGGATAAAACCCGAACTGTGTAAGCGATCGTTGCGGGCGCGTCGTTTCCGGGTGGACCGGGATGGCGTGCCCGCGATGTATCCAGATTTCCAATAAAGGATCACTGATGGGCAAAATTCCAGCCTTAGGCATTTTCGCTCTTTCGCTATGGTTGTCACCGGTTGCCGGTCCGTCGGGAGGTATTGCTGCGCTGGCGGCCCCGGTGGTCCCGGTGGCCCCGGTGGTCCGGTCCCTGCAGGAAACGCGACAGCACAATGTTGTTTTGCAGCAGTGGGAATTGAGCTGCGCCGCAGCTGCTTTGGCAACTATCCTGCGTTATCAGTACGGTATACCGGTCACTGAACGTTCCGTCGCGCTCGGCCTGATCAATCGGGCGGAATATATCGCCAACCCAAATCTGGTCCGCATCCGGCAGGGCTTTTCCCTGCTCGACCTTAAGCGCTATGTCGATAGCGTCGGATATGACGGCGTCGGGCTGGGGCAATTGGAATTGCCCGACCTTCTGGAACGCGCCCCGATCATCGTGCCAGTGATATTGCAAGGCTACCCTCATTTCGTGGTCTTTCGCGGCGCCACGGCACATGAGGTGCTGCTGGCCGATCCGGCATTCGGCAATATCACCGTGTCGATCAGCAAATTCATGGCTGGGTGGATCAAGTACAAAGATTTGGCGCGGGTCGGTTTCGTGGTGAAAAAATCAGGAAAATTGATGCCGCCGGGCCAATTGTCGGCGCGGGCAGCGGATTTCGCAGTGTTCAGGTGACAATGATGGAACTTCAGGGGATTTCAAGTGTGCGGTGGCGTTGTTTAGGGATCGCACTGGCCGGTTTGGCTTTGATGCTAACAGCGACGCCCATCCAGGCCGAGGATACGCGCGTGGAGGTATTGCAACGCCAACTCGCCGAACGGGACAAGGTCATGCTCGAACTACTGCGGCGCGTTGAGACGCTTGAAAAGCAAATTGGCGTGCCGCGCGCGGTGCGGGACAGCGCCGAGGCAAGCAAATCGGTTGCCGTGAACAAAACCGCGTCGGCGCCTGGATCAGTCATCGTCACTGAACGGATGGCCGAGCGGGCGCTGGAACGCTCCCTATCCCGGGAGGGGGCCTTATTGCTGCCCACAGGTGTTTTGGAGGTGGAGCCCAGCCTAACCTTTACCCGGCAGGAGGACGCCACATCGCGTTTTGTCACGTCCGGCGGCTTGATCGTCGCGGGCGAGACGGAAATCAATGCCAACCGTTTTTCGGCCGATCTGGGCCTGCGTTTGGGATTGCCGTGGGACGCACAACTGGAACTCGGTCTGCCCTACCGGCGGGCGGAGGTCGAGACCGTGACAAATGTTGGCTTTGCGCCGATCACCACATCGGGCAGTTCAGGCGGCGGTCTTGGGGATTTACGCATTGGGCTCGCGAAGAGCTTACTGCGCGAGGGATTGTGGCGGCCTGATCTGGTCGGACGTTTTACCTGGAATACGGCCTCTGGTGAAAACCGCGACAATGGCGTTTCCCTGGGCGGCGGTTTTCATGAACTACAGGCCTCCCTGACGGCAATTAAGAGACAGGATCCGGTGGTTTTTATCGCTGGTCTGTCCTACCAGCATAGCCTGGAAAAAAACCAGATTACGCCGGGGCCGGTGATCGCCACAAATCTTGGCGCTGCCATTGCCTTGAGCCCCGAGACCTCCCTGCGTTTCTCCCTCTCTGGTGCCTACCAAGGCGAAACAGAACTGTTCGGAAGCGATGTCGATGGCAGCGATCAGGTAATCGGCAGCTTTATCATTGGCAGCTCAACCTTACTGGCACCAGGTGTCTTGTTGAACGGTACTTTGGCATTTGGCTTGACGGACGACGCCGACGATATGTCGATACTGTTCTCTCTGCCCATTCGCTTCAACACGCCATTGTTTTGATAAATATGAGGAAGCCGAACAGGACATTTGAAAACCTCGTTTCAAAAATAACGTAGGTGGCCAGTGCGCATTGGAGTATCGGAAGCGCTTTAGCCCTTCAGTCGCTCACTGGTTTCCGCATCCGCTTTCACCGCTGCCTCGTATGACGGCAGTGCTGTAACCCTGTCGAAATACGCTTGAACATTTGCGGGCAGCGCCTCGCTGACCATACGGCGATAGCCGCGCATGACGTAACAGATGCTCAAATCCGCAGCGTTCATGGTATCACCCTGCAAGTAAGCCCGGTCCGATAGGGCGGCATCAAGCGCCTCGACGCAGGCCGTCGCGCGGCCTTTCATTTCTGCCACGACGTCATCGATTTCCGGATTGAACGCACGCCTGTGGTTGACGACTTCACCCAGTGGTCGCGCGAATGTCGCCTCGGCAAACCAAATCCATTGCAGATAATGCGCGTAGGCCGGGTCATCCTTGCCCGGTTGCAGCCGACCGTTGCCATGGCGATCCAATACGTACTGCATCATGGCGCAGGACTCGAACATCGTCAAATCACCCTCAACCATTACCGGCACCTTGCCCACCGGGTTCAAGGCCCGCCACTCCGGCGTGGCGCGGTATTCGGCAGCAAAGTTCACCGGCACGATTTCATACGGCACGGACAATTCTTCGCACACCCAGATGACGCGAAATCCGCGCGTTCCAGGCGAATGGTAAATTTTCAACATGATATAGTTGCTCCCGTTCGATCTATTTAGCTGGCTCAATGGTTGCCACGCAGGATACCGGCAAATCCAGCGAAAATCCCGTGTAAACGGCGTCAAAACAGGGCGTCTGGCAAATTAGCTGGCCTAATATTTGGGAAAGCAGTTGTTTCGGAGGTGGGATTGCGAGAGCATGGGGCAAGATGAGATTTGTGGGATAAGATGAGGTGAAATAATGTCTGCTGATGAAAATCGTGTGCTCTGCTGTGGTGAAAATCCGTTTATTCGTCTCTCTGCAACCGATGGCGGGCCGGAAACAACAATTGCCAGCTATTGGCGCAATGTCATGTCGCCGGCTGGCCCTGGGCATGTGCTTTATCTGAAGAGCGAGCTGACGGGCGACAAATGGCGCATTTGGTCCGATAACATTGCCATGACCCGATGGCTGCAGGAGACCATTCAGGGCATGTTGATCCCGGAACTGGCCGACCTCAACCTACCCGTTGAAGAGGCGATGTTCGAGAAAGACGGCGACCCGCATCGTTTCTACACGGAATATGTGACCTCCGAAGACACCAGTCTGTCCATGACCTGGCACGACCTTGGTGATCCCTTAATGATCCATACGCAACCTGGGACGGGCGCGGGGGAACGGCCCTATGGGGTCAATACAGTTCTTATTCCCGCCTCGGGGACCCGGCTGGTCATGGATGGAAGCCAGGCCGCTGGCCAGTCCTGGAAACGGGACCGTGATGGGCGGCCCTTCAGCACCTCTGCATTGGCTTTTTGCGAAAGTTGGACGGAAGCGCGCTAACCCAGCGGCAATTTTACGGAACTGAGAAAGATCAGGTGAAAGATGCTTAAGATATGGGGCAGGAATGACGGCTCAAACGTCGTCAAGGTAATGTGGTGCGTGGGTGAACTTGGCATTCCGTTCGAGCGGATTGATTGGGGCGGGCCTTTTGGCGGCAATGACGAGCCGGAATATCGGCGAAAGAACCCCAATGGCCGGCTGCCGACGCTAGAGGAAGACGACGGTTTCACGTTGTGGGAGTCCGGGGCTGTCATACGCTATCTTTGTGCCAAGCATAGCCTGGGTAATTTTTACCCGGAGGATCTGGCAGACCGGGCCGCCGCCGACAAATGGATGGATTGGAGTTCGCTGAATTTCGCGTCTTTCAATGCGGTTTACCTCGACCAGTATTTTCGCCTTGCAGAAGCAGACCGAAGCGCGGCTGCGATGGAGGCGGGGGTAAAGGGGGCTCTCCCCTGGCTCGACATTCTCGATAGCCATCTGGCCGACAACGACTATCTTGGTGGTGATCGTTTGACCATGGCTGATTTTCCGGCCGGCTCGCTCCTGCATCGTTGGATGCACTGGACACCGAACCTGCCATCGCATCCAAACGTGGCGGCATATTACAACCGTATAGCGACGCGGCCGGCCTATCAGGAACATGTGGTGGCGCCAAATGCCCCGCGTACGCAGCAAATTAAAGAGGCTGGAAATTAGTCACGATGGGGACGGCCAGCGCTCCCCGCAGGTCAATGGGCTTGCTCTGTTGGGAGGGGACCCGGCGCGCTCAATCCTAGCTGTGTTTTCCGCGCTCGGTGGAGGTCGCGGAGACATCAACAGAACGGCCATCGGCAGTGAGCACGACGCCATAGTCCCGGGCTGCCGCCGCCCTGCTGACGACGCCGTCCCGGACATCTCGCAGCACCAGTTCCGGCGGACGGGCGAAGGGATCCCCCCATCCACCGCCACCAGGTGTGTTGGCGATCATGCGGGCAGGTCCCAATCTTCGGACACCGTACTTGGGCGGCACGAAATTTGGGCCGTCGGCGGACTCGTCCTCGGGCCAGACCCAGACCTCGCCGACCGCACCGATTGCCCCGCCCTGGACGCCATAGCCAGACGGGGTGTCGAGGCCCTCGGCCCGGAATGACCAGGTGGCAGGGCTCTGAATATCGGCCTCGTAGTGGACTCCGGAGCCGCCGCGCCGTGCCCCCGGTCCAGCGGCATCGGTCCGGAACTCCCAGCGCCTGTAATGCACGGGGTAGACTTGTTCATGATACTCAAGATTGGGCAGGTCAAGACCACCAAGCGAGCTCAGGTGCCCCATTTGCGGAAAGCCATCGCGTTCCGCGGTGGCTCCGGGCGCTCCCATGGCGTGCCACTGGTACATAACCCAGGTGTGGCCTTCTTCGTCATGACTGGAAATGTGGTTGTGCACCGTTTTGGACCAACCGGCGCAGGCGCGTGAGGGATCGGCCTGTGCCAGCGCCTGCCAGACCGCATGTATGATCTCATGCGCAACGAAGACCGTGTTCATTGTCATCGGCGCCGGCGGATTGGCATTCACGACCGAGCCTTTCGGGGCGATGATTTCGACACAACGATAGGTGCCCTCGTTGCGCGGGATCGAGGTGTCGAAGAACGATGACAGGGCCAGGTAAACGGAAGAATAGGTATTGGCGATCGAGGAATTCTTGAAGCCGGCGATCTGGCCATCGGTACCGGTGAAATCAACTGTTAGGTTCTCGCCCGTGATGGTGAGCGCCACGCGGATCACCACATCGACCTTGCGGAAGCAGTCGTTGTCGGTTCGGTCCTCGCCGTGATAGCTTCCATTGGGAAGGGTTGCCACTGCTGTCCGCATGCGGGCCTCAGCATGATCGAGCACACCGGCGAGATGCCGGAGATAGGCTTCAAGGCCAAGCTCCTCGGCCAGTGCCGTAATTCGCGCCTCGCCGATCCGAGTGGAGCCGAGCATAGCTCTGAGATCCCCGTCCAGAAGCTCCGGCGTGCGCGAGTTGATCAACAAAAGTTTCCAAAGATCGTCGCGCAGCTCACCCGCATCGATCAGTTTGCAGACTGGCAGGCGGATGCCTTCCTGCCAGATTTCAGTAGCCTCGGGGTTGTAGGTCCCTGCGAGCCCGCCGCCAATGTCGGACTGGTGTGCTCGGTTGCAACAAAATCCTGCCAGTTCCGGTGGATCCGAGACGAAAATCGGGCGCGCGATGACCCAGTCGGGCTGATGATTGCCGCCTGCGACATATGGATCGGACAAGACGAAGACATCGCCAGGGTTAATGCGGCCACCGAAGTCATCCAGCAATGCGCGCACGGCGAAACCGCCGCCCCCAGTGTGGATCGGAATACCGTCGGCGTTGGCGATCAGGGTGCCGGCCGGATCGGTCACATAACAGGAGAAATCATGTCTTTGCGAAAAGATCGGACTGCGGGCGGTGCGGGTCATGACCCAGCCCATGTGCCGGCTGATCTGATCGAGCCGGTTCTGCATCAGCGCCAGGGTCACCGGATCATGGCGCACTGGCTGCTCCGTCACGGGCATTGCCGCGTGCCTTGCTTCGCCTGATACATCGATCAGGAAATTGCCCGTGGCATCCACGCTCAGCACATCCGCCGGACCGACCAGGACCGTGGTCGTGCTCTCCTCGACTATCAGCGGACCATCGAGCCGATGACCTGGGCCGATATCCGAGCCGACGTAAACCGGGGTCTCGAGCCAACCGTCGTCGCCGTGCCAGACGGGGCGGCTCGCGACCGGCGTCGGCGTGCCGCCTGCCGGTGCCAGTTCGGGCGCGGCGAGCCGGCCGGCGGCTGCAGACGCCGTAACGTGGAGCGAAGCGATCATGATCCTTCCGTCGGGCTGCACATGGCCGTAAAGTCGGCGGTATTCGTCTTCGAATGCGGCCCGGACAGCAGCGGGATCGAACGGGCCGGCATCCAACGCCACCCGGACTGACCAGAGTTGGCCGGTGTAGTGCAGATCGGCTTCATGCTTGAGCGTGACCTTTGATGCCAAGAAGCCCTCTTCGGCCATCACCGCCTTAGCCTGCGTTACCAGATCGCTCAGCGCGTCGTCGACCGCGGTCGGTGCCAGGTTGTCAAGGGAACCGCGCAAAAAACGAGCGAAGTCCTGACGCAAATCAGCATGCAACATCCCTACGGCACACAAGGCACCGGCATCGCGCGGTACATAGACCCGCTGACATCCGAGTCCCCGGGCGACCACGGCACCGTGCATCGGTCCCGCACCGCCAGCTGCAACAAGCGTGAAGCGAGCGGGCGCGTGGCCGCGTTCGATTGAGATGTACTCAACTGCGTGAAGCAGATTTTGCTCCAGAAGCGAAATGATGCCCGCCGCTGCAGCCTCGATCGAGAGCCCCAATGGTTCGGCCACGCGGGTGAGGATGGCCTCTCTGGCAACCTTAAGGTCGAGGTCGATACCTCCGCCGGCGTAGACGCCGGGTCGCATTCGTCCAAGTACCAGTTGCGCATCGGTCACTGTGGCTTCGCTGCCGCCAAGGCCATAGCAGGCCGGTCCAGGATCGGCGCCCGCGCCTTCAGGCCCGACCAACAGCATGCCCGCTGTATCGACCCTGGCGATGGTGCCGCCGCCGGCGCCGATAGTGTGAATGTCGATTACCGGCGTCGAGACATGATAGCCGGCGATCATGAGCTCGTCCTTGTCGGCAACCCGGCCGTTCGACATCAGCATGACGTCGCAGGAGGTGCCGCCGATTTCCATGGAGATGAGGTTGCCGGAATCTTCGGGATTCTTACCCCCGCCATCAACTCCACTGTCAATGGCGCGACGAAAGTAATCCAAGGCGCCAACGGCCGCCGACGGCCCACTCAACAGCAGATTAACAGGCCGGGGCGCAATCCGATCCAGAGAGGCGGCACCGCCGTTAGATTGGATGAGCAGCATTGGCCGGGAGAGCCCAAGAGTATCCAGCCGCTCCTCCAGGTTACGCAGATATTCGATGATACGGGGTGCCAGACTGGCATTGACGACGGCGGTCGAGGTGCGTTCATACTCCCCCATCAGCGGCGAGACGGCCGCCGAGCGGGTGATCCATTTACCGGGCCATTGTCGGCGGACAATCTCTTCAGCGTCGACTTCATGCGCCTCGTTGACGAAACTGTTGAAGAGCGCGATGGCGACTGCCTCAACGCCCTCCCCAGAAAAAGCATCCAGTGCCTCTTCGACGTCAGTGGTGGAGAGCGGTGTCAATTCCTGCCCATCTTTGCTGATGCGGCCCCCGACGCCCAGTCGTCGATAACGGGGCACCAGCACCGGGGCAAAGGGTGCGCGATGATTCCATTGGTCCTCGCGCAGGCCCCGACGCAGTTCCAAAGCATCCCGGAAGCCCTCGGTGGTCAATAGGCCAACGGTGGCGCCCTTGCCTTCGAGCATGGTGTTGGTGGCCACGGTAGAGCCATGTACGAAGAGATGGCAGTTGCCAAGCACTTCCCGGACCTCCGAACCGAGATCGATCGCCAACCGCTCGAGAGCCGCGACAACGCCTCGGCTTGGGTCTTCGGGAACTGAAAGCACCTTGGCCACCCAGGTGGCACCGGTGCTGTCGGCCATTACCAGGTCGGTAAAAGTACCACCGACGTCGACCCCGATACGCCAGGGTGCCTGCGGGGCTTTGTATGTAGGTTTTGTTACAGTCATGACAGGATCTTATCCGCTCAAAGTTGTGGGGGCTATAAGCCTTATGATTTGGACCGGATATTGCAGTCTGGCACATAGGGTCGGCACAGGCCCTGTGTTGTGGTGTCCCCCGCGCCCACGAAAGCAACTGCCATATTGGTTCTTACCGTGGTTCACCCTGACCCAACTTTGGTGCTGCCGCACTATCGCTACGCGCTGTCGCCATGACGAGATGGGCGGTTGCAAAGCCAACCTCCATCCAAACATCGAAATTAATGCGGCGATCAGTTACTCTGATGACATTCATTTCTGCCTACTGAGGGATTCCGCATGAGTATCAGCACAACTTGGCCCAACCGCAATTCGCGATCCGCCGAACTCTACGAACGCGCCAAGGCGGTGCTGCCCGGCGGCATCTCGCGCCTTCAGACCTTGGTTGATCCTTTCCCGATCTATGCTGAGCGCGGCGAAGGTGCCACCATCGTCGATGTTGACGGCACCCGCCGGCTCGACATGATGAACAATTTTGCCTCGCTGATCCATGGTCACGCTCGGGCCGAGGTCATTGACGCAGCCGCCCAGGCGGCCCGCAACGGCAGTTGCTTCGCCATGCCCACCGAGGCCGAGATCGCCTTGGCCGAACTGCTTTGCGCCCGTATTAGTTCGGTCGACCGGGTGCGCTTCTGCAATAGTGGCACCGAGGCCGTGATGCTTGCCCTTAAGGCAGCCCGGGCGCGCACGGGCCGGGCGCGCATAGCCAAGATTGAGGGCGCTTACCACGGTATGTATGACTATGCCGAGGTGAGCCTCGATCCAGCCCCCCACAATTGGGGTAACGACCCAAATTCCGTACGTTTCGCGACGGGCTCGCCCCAGGCGGTGCTCGATGACACCGTGGTCTTCCCCCACAACGACACCGAGGCGGCCGAACGAATCCTGCGTGATGCCGGCGACAGCCTCGCCGCCATCCTCATCGACCCGGCGCCCGGGGTCTTCGGCATGATCCCCATGACGCCTGAATTCGTCGTCATGATCCAGCGGGTGGCGCATGATATCGGTGCCTCCATTATCATCGACGAAGTCATTGCCTTACGACTTGGTTATCACGGTGCCCAGGCCAAATTCGGCATCGAACCCGACTATACGACCTTCGCCAAGATCATCGGCGGTGGCTTTCCCGTCGGCGCGGTGGGCGGCACCGAAGACGCCATGTCGGTGTTCAGCCACGAGCGCGGTAAGCCGCTCAATCCCTCAAGCGGCACCTTCACCGCCAACCCTGTGAGCATGAGCACAGGCCTGGCGACCATGGAGCTGATGACGCCTGAAGCATATGCGGCACTCGATGCCATGGGCGCGCATGCCCGCATGGTCGCCGCCCAGGCGTTCCAAGCGGCGGGCGTGGAGGGCCAGGTTACCGGGGTTGGCGGCATGTTCACGATCCACCTACATGGACGCCCCATCACGGATTATCGCAGCGCCTACCCAATTGGCGATGAAGCGGCCCGGGGCAAGGCCTTGCACCTAGCTCTGCTTGAAGCGGGCTTCATCATGTCGCCGAGGCTCTCAGCCTTTTTGTCGACGGCAATGACCTTCAACGACATCGACCGCTTCGGCACGGCGCTAGAGGCGGTCTTGCAAAGCCAAGGATAATCGCCGATCAGGCCAGCGCGAATTCGCTCATATATTGACTGCTTTAGAAGGTCGAGCGGACATGGACTTGATGCCTATTTTTTGAAAAGGCTGCCTAACGGCCGCCAAAATGGCGTTGCCAAATCGGCGCGACGATTGGGATTTGTTTTACCGCCGCTTTCAACGCTGCCAATTTTGGAAAAACGCTATCGCCGCGATACCAGGTGAACAGCATGGCGACATAAACGTCGACCAAGCTTACTGCGTCGCCCAGAAGATAGGGCCCTGGTTCAATGGCGCTTTCCAGGACGGAAAGGGCCTTACCCATGCGCACGACCGCCGCCTCGCGGACGGCTTCAAGCCCATTCGGGTCTGTCGTGTAGCGATCAGGGTAGGGCAGCCGGAGCACGGCCTCGTAAATATTCACATTGGCGAACACCATCCAGCGCAAAAATGCCGCGTGAGCGGGGGTGCCCGACGGCGGCGCGAGCGCCTTTTCAGGGTGGCAATTGGCTAAATGGATCAGGATCGCCGCGGTTTCGGTCATGGTTGAGCCGTCCGGCAGGATCAGGGTCGGGACCTGACGCCAGGGATTTTGGCCCCGGAAGCTTTCGGGGAGCGGCGTGCCGGGCCTGGAGTCCAGTTCGTCCAGTTCGAAGTCGGCTTCAGCCAGCGCCAGCGCTGCTTCGACGACGAAACCTCCCGAACCGGGCCGGTTGTAGAGTCGGTAACCCATCATTCCGCCGCCTCATCAGGTTGTTCCGGTGTGTGTGCGAGAAGCGCGCCGGACGCGACCATCGTGTCGATCTCGGTCTTGCTGTAACCGAGTTCGCCGAGCAGTTCGTAAGTGTGCTCGCCCAGTACCGGGGCGCCATGTCGGATCGACGTCGGCGTGCCTTCGAAACGGGCGGCAGGCCGCGCCTGACGCAACCTGCCGGCATGCGGGTGGTCGTGCTCGATCACGATCTCGCTCGCCTGGACTTGCGGATGGTCGATCATCTGCTGCCGCGTCAGAACCGGCGCGCTTGGTACGCCGGCATCATCGAGGGTCTTCAGCCATTCCTCGGCTGGCCGTTCCAGAAGGGCTTCCTGAATCAGGTTCAGCCGTTCGTCTGCATTCGCGTCGCGCTTGGCCGGTGTGTTGAATCTCTCATCTTCCAGCAGGTGTTCGCAATTGGCCACCTTGCAGAAGCCCGACCATTGGTCGTTCGTCATAGTCGAGACGGTGATGTAGTCGGTCTGAGTTTCATAGATCAAATCGATGAAGGTTGCGGCCCGCTGCACGCTGGTTTCGTTGCCGACGAAAGTTTGGCTGCCCATATCCGACGACCATAGGAAGGCGATAATTGAATCGAGCATCGAGACCTTTACATGCTGGCCCTCGCCGCTCTTGGCGCGTCCCGCGAGTGCCGCGACCACCGCCTGCGCTGCCGTCATGCCCGTGAGTTTGTCGGGCAGAATGGTCCGGATCAGACGGGGCCGTTCCTGATCGGAGCCGGCCTGTACGGTAGCGAGACCTGACAGTGCCTGGATAATTGGATCATAGACCGGCTTGTGCGCGAAGGGGCCGCGCTCGCCCCAGCCGCTCATGGAGACGTAGATGATATCCGGTGTGATGGCACGGAGTTCGGGCTCACTGATGCCGAGCCGCTCGACAACGCCGGGACGAAAATTCTGGATGAACACGTCTGCTGTAGCAACGAGCTTCTTAAGGGCATCACGGCCCGCATCGCTTTTGACGTCGATCACTATGGATCGTTTGTTGCGATTATTGTTCAGAAACGAGGCGCGCATACCCTTTTGCCCATTGCCGGCCTGGCGCGTGAAATCTGGCCGCTGCGGCGCCTCTATCTTGATGACGTCCGCACCTTGATCGGCAAGGATCATAGTCGCGTAAGGTCCGGCGATCACGTTGGTGAAATCTACGACCCGATAGCCGCTGAGCGGTCCCGACATGCGTTGTTCTCCTGTGTGGATACTTGGGCGACATTCGCCGGAGGCAGAATTTGTACTTAGCTGTTGGCCTAGCCCAGTCCGTTCAGCGCGATCATGTCACCCTGTGCTGCGGTCTGGCGCAATTTTATCAGTGGTTGGTACTCGTCGGCGTCATACCAACGCTTTAGGGCCTGCATATCAGAAAATTCGATAATGACCACACGCTGTGCGTTGCATTCCCCTTCGAGGACATCGAAATCAGGTGCGACCGCAATCACCTTGCCGTCGTATTTGCCAAACATGGCGTCGAACTTTTGGACGTACTCTCCCATTGCGGTCTCATCAAGAAGTTGCGTCATATTGTAGATTACGTATGCGGCCATGTCTGATCTCCCTGGATCGACTGGTTGAGGCGTATTGATGCGAATTTTAGTGCGTGACCTGATGCGGAACAAGCGCTCATAGGGCAACAACAGAAGCGGTCAATTCAGAATGCTGGCGACAGAAATCATAAAAAAGGAGCCCACCGACGACCTGCCGGCGGGCTCCTCAATTCGCGACAAAATAGTATCAGCTACTCATTCGGCTACGCTTTAGGTCACCGTAACAGCTACCGTAGCGGCTTTTGGGCCATAAAGGCATAGCCAAATACCTCAAACCGGCGGGCGTTGGGTTCGCCATTTGCGCCGCCGAAAGTATCCACGGGTGGGCCGATCTGCCCGTTCTTGAAACCTGTATCCAGCATCATCTTCTGCCAGCCTGCACACGGCATGCCACCAGCGATTCAAGCAGTCCACAAATCAATATTACTGACCGCAGCCGCAGGGACCGGCTGTCCATTGGCGATATCTGCAAATTGCAGAACCCCGCCAGGCCGTAAAATGCGCCAAATCTCGGAAAAGACCTTTTGTTTGTCCGGGCAAAGGTTGATCACACCGTTGGCGATCACCACGTCCGCCTGGCCGTCTTCCACGGGCATGTCTTCCAGGATGCCTTCCCGGAATTCCACTTGATCCAGGCCCATGACGTCAGCCGACGCGCGGGACTTAGCCAGCATTTCCCGGGTCATGTCGATGCCGATCACATGTCCCTCGGCACCAACCTGCTGGGCTGCGATGAAACAATCGAAACCGGCACCGGAGCCAAGATCGACCACCCGTTCGCCGGCTTGCAAAGACCGTAGTGAAAATGGATTTGCCACGCCCGCAAAGGATTCAACCGCCTGGTCCGGCATTGCGCCGACCATCGCCTCGTCATAGCCCAGGCGTTTAGCCAAAGGCCGGCCCGTATGGAAATGGAACTCTCCATGGGGGTCGAGGGCAACGTCCCGGTACTTATCCTTCACATCTTCACGCAGGGCGGCGGCATCGACAAGTGTGTCAGTGCTCATAGTGCTCTCCCTATCTAAAATGAGCCCAACCATTGGGCCCTCTGCTGCATTTGGTACTGCAATCGATAACGCAGTGTCTCACATGCCTGTTGTACGAACGTGAGACCACAACCAGCCAGGCGTTAAAAAACCGTGAGATATTCGAATTCCTGACTTATGCTGAAGCCCAACGACAGGTACCAGGAAAAACGAGAAGGCAGATGAAAACGCTCTCCATCAAATTGTTCGGACGCATGCTCGTATCCGATGAGAGCGGCGCGACATTGCCGATCAGCGGCAAGAAACGGCAGGCGTTACTGGCGTATCTGGCATTAAATCCCGATCAACCCCCCAGCCGGGACGAACTGATGGCCCTGTTGTGGGGTGATCGTTTTGAAAACCAGGCCCGGCAAAGCCTGCGGGAATGTATATCCAGGTTGCGTAAAGCCCTGACCGGTGGCGGAGGCGACATCGGCCCCCTACGGGCGGATCGCGATCATGTCTGGCTGGAACAGACGAATGTGCGCATAGATACCCGGACATTGTCGCAAATCGGAGGATTGGCGACGGCCGAGGCAGCCGTTGACCCGGGTCAGTTGGTAGCAGCTGCGGAACTTTACGATGGCCCGCTTTTGGGTGATCTGAACATTCAGCAGGCGGAATTTGACGACTGGTTGCAGGCCGCACGGGTCCGCCACAACGAAACAGCGGCAACGATACTGGCGCGGCTGGCAGGACTGTCGCTGCAGCATGGTGATGTTGAGAGAGCCCTGCAATTAGGCCAGCGGATATTGTCCTTTGACCCATTGGATGAGGGTTCCCATCGGGCATTGATGGCGGTCCATATCCAGAATGGCCAGCCCAGCGCCGCCATTCGGCAATTTCAAGCCTGCGAAGATATTCTGCGCCGGGAACTGGATGTGGAGCCGGGACCGCGGACGCAGGCCTTGTATGATCAAATTCGCGCAGACTCGACATCGGGCTCGACATCAGATCAGTCACAAAACCCTACATGGCCCGCCGCCGCGATTATCAACGCGTTACCCGGGCAGGCCCATAAGCCCCGCATCACCGTCCGCCCATTCACAAATCTAAGTGTCGAGGCGGATCAGGAATTCTTTGCCTCGGGCATCACGGCGGATATCGTCTCTGCCCTGGCGCGAAATCGCTGGTTGGCGGTGATCGCCCATCACGCCAGCACTGATTTTGCCGCAGCGCCGCCGAACGACGATGACGGTTTGGGTCAATTGCCCATCGATTATTTGGTTGAAGGCAGCGTGCGTAAAGCCGGTAACCGGGTACGCATCACGGCACAATTGCTCGATGCCGCCAACCGGGAACATATCTGGTAGGAACGCTATGAACGGGACCTGGCCGATATTTTTGCCGTACAGGACGAAATTACCGAAACCATTGCGGCCCGCATCGAACCGGTGGTCGGGGCTTTGGAACGCAGCAGAGTGCTGCGCCGCCCAACGCAGAATCTTGATGCCTGGAGCTACTATCACCTAGGCCTGGCCCGCTTTTACAAATTTACCGCTGCTGATAATCTAGAGGCGCAGGCCTTGTTCCAACGTTGTATTGCCCTGGATCCGGAATTCGGTCCAGCCTATGCCTGGTGGGCCTATGCCCTGGTGCTGTGCATGGTTTATTTCGATGCCGAACCAATTAAGGCGGACCTGGACGCCGCCCTGGCGGCGGCAAAACGGGCGGTGGAGATCGATGAGCAGAACGCAGTTTGCCATATGATGCTGGGGCGGGTCCATCTGGCACGCTGTGAGTATAATGAAGCCTTGGCCAATTTGACCACAGCCCTGGAACGAAACCCGGGATTGGCCATGGCCCATTGCGGCATGGGTGACAGCCTGGCCTATGAAGGCCAGTTGGAAGCCTCCATCGGGCAATTTGAAAAAGCCATTCAATTGAGCCCGAACGACCCGCAATTATGGGCCTTTTATACCTACCGTTCCCTGGCACATTTCTTTGCTGAGGAATTTGAAGATACGGTCACCTGGGCCCAAAAGGCTATTCGCCTGCCGAACTGTCAATTCTGGGCCCTGGCCCATAAGGCCGCCGCCTTGGGCCAACTGGGCCGGACCGAAGATAGCGCCACGGCCGTGGCGTCGGTGCTGCAGGTTCAACCCGAATTTTGCCTTTCCTATGCCGAGGCCAAGCTTTTCTACATTAAACAGCCGGCGCAATTAGCACTCTATCTGGATGGATTGCGCAAAGCCGGATTTACTGATTGAGGCGTAGCTCTAAAGCCATAAGACCTATGGCGCAGACGACTATAGTTGTCCGAAATATAAAAGAAGAAATGTTTGAAAACCCTGAATAAATATGGAAAATTTAGAACTTGATTTTTATAGATAAAAACTTTTTTTAAAGAAATACTATATATACGCATTTAAATACATGATGATGTTTTAATATTTTTTTAAACATGGCAATTTTTTCTGACAGTTACTACGACGATTACTCATGGTTGCACAATAAATTTGCATATTAGAAAACATCTATATTTAGACGTTAACAATTTTATAAGTATTTTCGCTCAATTTAGCGTCAATTCATACAGACCGGGCGGAGAACCTGGCGAAACCTGAGCGAGGAAACATGTCAAACGATCAAACCGTTACTGGTGTAGAGCGACATTTTGATGAGAACGAGCTGATTGTCAGTAAGACTGATCTAAAAGGTCATATTACCTATGCCAATGATGTCTTTCTGGATATCGCGGACTACACCGAAAAAGAGGTTCTTGGCCAACCACACAGCTTGATCCGGCATCCGGATATGCCGCGGTCTGTGTTCAAATTATTGTGGGACACCCTGCACGAAGGCAGCGAGATTTTTGCCTATGTCATCAACCGGGCCAAGAACGGCGATCATTATTGGGTTCTGGCCCACGTCACACCGAGCAAAGACGCCAACAATCAGGTGATCGGCTATCACTCCAACCGGCGCGTACCTGACAAACGCATCATCATGGAAAATATTATTCCGCTATATAAATCATTGCGGGACGAAGAGAACCGCCACGAAAACCGCAAAGACGGCATGAATGCGGCCTATGACATGGTGGGTGCATTGCTGGCGGACAAGGGCGTTGGCTATGACGAATTCGTTGCCACGCTTTAATTGTCGGCGCCGATTTCAACTCTCGGACTTACTGCACGATCAATAAATGGGGATGGCCAGGATAGGCAACCCTTTGGAGGAAAATTAAATGTTCATCTCTAGACTTACAGGCTCTCAAGCCGGGGCCATTCGCAAAGCCGAAGCCGTCTGCAATGCCGTTGCGGAAGGCAATTTCGAAGCGCGACTGACAAAATTGGACGAACATCCCGCCTTCAAGGAAATGTTTTTGGCAATCAATCGTATGATCGATCGTACGGACGCTTATATTCGCGAATCCCAGGCATCCCTGGAATATGTTTCCGAAAACAAATACTTCCGACGCATACAGGAAAAGGGCATGCCCGGCGCGTTTGGCACAGCCAGCTGCGCCATTAATCATGCTGCAGGTTCAATACAACAACGCGTGGAGGTTTTCACCGGCATTGTTGAAAAATTCGACAAGAGCATGAAAAACTCTATCGGCACCGTATCCTCGGCCTCGACCGAGCTTGAGGCCTCCGCCAAATCCATGGATAACACCGCAGTGCAAACCAGCGAACAGGCGACGATTGTTGCAGCCGCCGCAGAACAGGCGGCGACAAATGTTCAGACCGTGGCCTCGGCGACGGAGGAATTAACATCTTCCGTGAATGAGATCAGCCGCCAGGTTGCCTCCTCGTCTGAAATGGCGGGCAGCGCCGTCATTGAAGCCAAAAATGCGCAGGAGCAGATTGGCGACCTGGCCAAGGCATCCGAGAAGATCGGTGATGTTGTCGAACTGATTACCGACATTGCCTCGCAGACCAACCTGTTGGCCTTGAACGCCACCATCGAAGCCGCCCGCGCCGGAGACGCCGGTAAAGGCTTCGCCGTCGTTGCCTCGGAAGTAAAAAGCCTGGCCACCCAGACCGCTCAGGCGACCGATGAAATCAGCGGCCAGATCGCCAGCATTCAGGCCGCGACGTCGGACACCGTGCGGGCAATCGAAAGCATCACCGAGACCATCGACAATATGAACACGGTTACCGGCACAATTTCCGCCGCGGTCGAACAACAAGGGGCCGCGTCCCAGGAAATCGCCAAGAATGTCGAACAGGCAGCCGCAGGTGCCGCGGAAGTGACCCAGAACATCCATTTGGTTTCCCAAGGTGCCAATGAAACCGGCGGTGCTGCCGGGGAAATCCTGGGCGCCGCCGGGGAATTGTCGCAACAATCGAATGTGCTAAGCGATGAAGTCGGGCTTTTCCTGGAGGAAGTCAAAAAGGTCGTTTAGACCGTTTCAGCCGCTGCTTCAGCCACCACTTTACCCTTATCAGGCAACCGGCGTCACGGGCCCTGATAGTCCCGCCAGGCTGCCGGGGATCAACTCGCACCCCTGAAACCGGCCAGGGTCCACAGGCCTGGGAAGGGTTAAGTTGTCCGCCAAAGCGGCTGCGAAGCCAAAGGGTTCATAATAATCCGGATCACCGATCACCAGAACAGCACCGTGGCCCAGGATTTTCGCGCGGGCAAGGGAATGGCCAAGCAATATTTTGCCCAAACCACCGCCGCGCCAGGCTTGCCCTACCGCCAACGGACCCAGCAACAGACAAGGTTGTTGGCCGTCGATAAGAACGGGCCAATAACGGATGCTGGCGCACAGGAAGCTCGGGCCGCGCATGACGAAACACAGCTCCGGCAACGGCGACACGTCCGAGCGCAAGGCATAAGCGACCCGCGTCTGCAGCCGATCGGTGCCAAAGGATTTATCCAATAATTTTTCGATATTCGGCTTATCGCCGGGTCTTTCTTGGGTGACTTGAAACATTTTTAAGCTTCCGGATTGGCGTGAATTCCTGCGCCGGGTCCGGAGCGCCGCCAACCAGCCCTATTCAGGGCAAGGCAATACGCGACCTAACCGCCCGGCACCCGTATTTTCTTGGGGCACTCGGATGGAACGTCGTCGTCGTCGCAGCTGTGGTTCTGGGACGAAAATTTTCTGCCAATTCAGTTTCACCATGCGGTTGCTATAGCAGGGGCGGGCGGACAATGCTAGCTTCTCCAACAGAAACCCGGAAACAAACCCGGAAAGAGTTTTTGATGAATAGGAGGATGAGTTATGGGCCTGATGGATGGCAAGGTTGCCTTGGTAACGGGTGCGGGGCGAGGCATTGGCCGCGCCGTGGCGTTGAACCTGGCGGCGGCAGGTGCGAAAGTCGTTGTCAACGATTTCGGCGGCGGTCTGCACGGCGAAGCGACGGAGCAGACGCCGGCGGATGAAGTGGTCGCGGAAATCAAGGCGCAGGGTGGCGAAGCAGCGGCGAACCAAGGCAATGTGGCTGATGCGGATGACGCTGCGGGATTGGTGCAAACCGCAATCGACAGTTTTGGCCAGCTAGACGCCGTGGTCAACGTCGCCGGTATTCTGCGGGACAGCTATTTCCACAAAATGACACCGGAGGATTGGAAAAGTGTCATCGATGTGCATTTGAACGGTACCTATAATGTAGCCCGCGCAGCCATGGATATCTTTCGGGCCCAGGAAAGTGGGGCCTATGTGCATTTCACTTCGACCTCTGGCTTGGTGGGCAATGCAGGGCAGGCCAACTATGCCGCCGCTAAGATGGGTATTGTCGGTCTGTCCCGGGTGATCGCCATGGAGGGCGCGCGTTTCAACGTTCGCTCCAACTGCGTATCGCCTTTTGCCTGGACCCGGATGATTGAAGCCATTCCCGTGACCTCGGACGAAATGGCGGATGCCTTCGAAAAATTCCGCCAGAACGCTTCCGCCGAACATATTGCCCCCGTCTGCACCTATCTGGTCAGCGATGCGGCAAAAGATGTCACCGGCAATATCTTTGGCGTGCGTGGCAACGAGATCTATTTGATGAGCCAACCCCGCCCCATCCGTACCCTGCACAAAGGCGATGGCTGGACACCGGAAGATCTTGCCGCGACCTTGGAACCGGCCCTGCGGCACGATCTGTATGGCCTGGAAGGCAGCGGTGAATACTACAGTTGGGATCCCATCTAAGTCGGTTTTTAATTGTGTGGCCAGGACAAAGAGTAATTTTCGGAGACGTATAGAGTATGTATTTTGACCCTAAAGATGGCATGAAGCCGCCACCATTTGCCCATACGGTTTATAATGCGCTGGTGGTGCCACGCCCTATCGGCTGGATTTCAACCATCAGTACGGCAGGCGTGATCAATCTGGCGCCCTATAGCTTTTTCAACGCCCTGTGCGGTGATCCACCCTGTGTGATGTACTGCCCCAACGGCTATAAAACCGGCACGACGGAACCAAAAGATTCGCTGACCAACGTGCGTGAGACGGGTGAGTTCGTCTACAATATGTGCACCTTCGACTTGTTGGAGCCGATGAACGCTTCCTCGGCCCATGTGCCTGCCAGTGTTGATGAAATGGCGGCCGCCGGGTTAGAGGCGGGCGAATGTATGCAGGTCAAACCGCCACGGGTAAAAAACTCGCCCATCGCCCTGGAATGCAAGGTCCTGCAGATCCTCGACCTGCCACCGACCCGCAATGATGTCCCCAACACAACGGTGATCGGCCAGGTCGTGGGTATTCATGTGGATGATGATGTCATTGTCGACGGCAAGATCGACGCGGCAAAGATGCAGCCCCTGGCGCGCCTGGGTTATCTGGATTATGCCAAGATCACGGCAGACACCATCTTTACCGTGCCCCGGCCGGACTAGCGTAAGGACGAGGGCGCGTCATGACCAGCGGCACCCACGACTATCTGGACGACCCGCGCAATGGGTCCATCCTGATCTCCATCAACGGCGAGCTATTCCCACGGGATGAGGCGAAGGTATCGGTGTTCGATAGCGGCTTCATGCTGGGGGACGGGGTCTGGGAAGGCATTCGCCTGCATCATGGCTGTCTGCTGTTTCTGAATGAACATATTGAGCGTCTGTATGAAGGTGCCAAGTTCATTGATATGGACATAGGGCTAAGCCCTGGGGAAATGATCGCCAGGATCGGGGCTGTCTTGGATGGCAATGGCATGACCACGGATGTACACATCCGCCTGATGGTCACCCGCGGCATAAAATCCACGCCCTATCAACATCCCAAAGTGACGATTACCCCGCCTACGGTGGTAATCATCCCTGAATACAAGGTAGCAGCTGAAGGCGCGGGCCTGAACCTGGCCACAGTGCATATCCGCCGTGGCGCACCGGATGTACAGGACCCGCGCCTGAACAGTCATTCCAAGCTGAATTGCATTCAGGCCTGTATCCAGGCCGATAAAATGGGTGCCGACGAGGCCTTGATGCTGGATCCCCACGGCTTCGTTGCCACCTGCAATTCGACGCATTTTTTTATTGTTCGCAAGGGGGAGGTCTGGACCTCCACCGGGCGTTATTGCCTGGCCGGCATCACCCGGGCCAATGTCCTGGATCTGTGTCGGGCCAACGGCATAGTGGCGCATGAAAAAGACTTCAGCCTGATCGATGTCTACGGTGCCGATGAAGCCTTTGTCACCGGAACATTCGCCGGCCTGATCCCTGTGCACGATATCGATGGCCGCAGTATCTCGTCCGCCAAAGGCCCGGTCACGGAACGCCTGCAGGGTTTGTATAAAGACTTGTGTGAACGGGAAGCGGCAAAATGACCCGACCGGTGGCCCGTATTGCCATGTGGTCGGGGCCGCGTAATCTTTCCACTGCCATGATGCGGTCTTTCGAAAACCGGGCCGATACGATTGTCTGGGACGAACCGTTCTACGCCCATTATCTGGCCGAAACCGGGCTGGACCACGCCATGGCGGATCAGATCATCGCCGCCTACGAGACCGATTGGCAAAAGGTTGCCGCCCGTGCCACCGGTCCCATGCCCGATGGCGGGACAGTCTTTTACCAAAAACATATGACCCACCATCTGTTGCCTCATATGAACCTGGAACAATTGCAGGGTCTGCGCCATGCATTTCTAATCCGTGATCCCGCGCGGGTTCTGACCAGCTATGTCGATAAACGGGCCGAGGTCAGCCTGGAAGACTTAGGGTTGCCGCAACAACAACGGCTGTTTGAAACCATACAGCAGCGTGACGGCAAAACGCCCCCAGTCCTGGATGCGGACGACGTCCTGGCTGATCCGGCGGATATGCTGACCGCCCTGTGCCGGGCCCTGGAGATCCCCTTTGATCCCGCCATGTTGTCCTGGCCCGCCGGGCGGCGGGACAGTGACGGCCTATGGGCGGCGCACTGGTACGGCGCGGTGGAGGCATCCACCCATTTTGCGGCAACGGATAAGCCGCTTAGAGATATACCCGCCCATCTGACCGATCTATTGTCCGCCGCCGAGCCATACTATCAGGCCCTGCGGCCCCACCGTTTGCGCGTGAACTAGGCCCGGTCTGATGCGCATATTGCTTATTCTGATACTGCTGCTGGGCGCCACGGTCGCCCAGGCAAATACTTCGACAACACCCAGCATCGTGGTGACGTTAAAGCCCGTGCATGCCCTGATCGCCGGGGTGATGGCAGGTGCCGGGGAACCTCATCTGCTAATATCGACCGGGGCGGACCCCCACAGCCATGCCCTGCGCCCGTCTGAGGCGCGCGCCCTGGCGCAGGCGGACGGGATTTTCTGGATCGGTCCGGGCCTTGAAGGTTATCTACAAAAACCTTTGGCCAGCCTGGCGGCAAATGCCCGGATCGTCACTCTGTCCAAGGCGCCCGGACTGCATACGCTAGCAGCACGAAGGGGTGGTGTCTGGGGCCCGGATCACGGTCATGATCACGACCATGAAAATCACGATGCCGAAAATAGTGACCCGCATATCTGGCTTGATCCCCGCAATGCCCAGGCGATCGTCCGCCAGGCCATGGCGGTTCTGGCCGACCTTGATCCCGGCCATGGGGATATCTATCGCCGCAACGGCGACGAGGTAATTGCCCGGTTACGTGAGTTGGAGCAGGATATTCACCGTCGCTTGATGCATGTCCGCGGCCTGCCCTACATGGTACTGCATGATGCCTTTCAGTATTTCGAGGTGCGTTTTGGTGCCAACGTGGTCGGTGCCATCGCCATAGACCCGGACCGCAAACCAGGGGCCCGCCGTATCAGCGCCATCCGCAAACAACTGGCGAACGGCCATGTCCGCTGCCTGTTTCGGGAGGCGCAATTTCCTGCCAAGTTGATTGCAACATTGACCCAAGGTTTGTCGGTGCGGGTCGCCAGCCTGGATCCCATCGGTCTTACTATCGCCCCCGGACCACAAGCCTATGGGCAATTGTTGCGGCAATTGGCTGACACTATCGAAAACTGCCTAAGCTATAGTATCGGACCCTAAGGAGTGTAAGCCATGAGCGAACAAGACCTGATCATCACCCGGGCAGAGGACGGCATTGGTTATCTTACCTTCAACCGCCCCGACAAGATGAACGCCTTCAACAACGAGTTGATGCAGGACGCCATGGGGACAATGGATGAATTCGCCGCGGATGACGACGTCCATGTGGTGATCGTCAGTGGCGCGGGGCGGACATTCTCCGCCGGGTTTGATCTGCTGGCGGGCGGAGAGCGGAAGCTGGACAGCATCGATTTGGTTCGGGCGCAGATGAGCCTGCAGTTTGATTTCATCATAAAATTCTGGGATTGCCCGAAACCTACCATTGCCGCCGTGCACGGATATTGCCTGGCCGGCGCGTTTGAGGCGTCTTTGGCCTGCGACATCACAATCGCTGCGGAGGACGCCATATTCGGTGAGCCCGAGGTGCGCTTTGGCACCGGGGCGGTGGCTATGCTGCTGCCCTGGATCACCGGGCCAAAACAGGCAAAGGAATTGATGCTGACCGGTGAAGACCGCCTGTCAGCCCAGGACGCCCTGCGCATGGGGCTGGTCAATCGCCTTGTGCCAGGGGACGAATTGCAGGATCAGGCCCGCACCATGGCAACGAAAATCGCCCGTTCAGCCCCGGTTTCGGTACGGCTGAGCAAACAGGCGATCAACCGCAGTTACGAGATCATGGGCATGCGCCAGGCGTTGTTGAGCGGCCTGGATATCGATGTGGAGATCAACGCGACGCCAAGTTGGGCCAAACAGGAATTCGCCCGCATCCGCAAGGAACAAGGCGTCAAGGCCGCCATCGCCTGGCGCGACGGTCGCTTCGCCGATGGTGCGTAAGCGCTGCTACCTACAAATTGTAGCGCACGTTCAGTGTAATTGCCGTCGCCGAGACGTCTTCGTCTGAGGTGCCGATATATCGGCCATCCAGGCTGAAGCTCCAATCATGATCGAGTTCATAGGTCACGCCGAGGATGGCCTGATAGGCAAATTCCGTTGCGTCCTTGTCCGGAATCGCCAGTCCGCCGATAGTGGCTGCCGTGTTCTTGATCTGGGCGATGCCCAAACCACCGCCAACATAGGGCACGAAGTCAGATCCGAAGCGCATATCGTACAGCAGGTTGACCATGCCTGTGCCTAGTTGAATGTCGCCGGCGGGTGTTGTTGTGCTGCCGCCGGCGGTGCCGGAGTCATAATCCGCCACGCGATAGGCGACTTCCGTCTCCACCCGGAAGTCCGAGCCGAGGTAAATGCCAAGGCTGCCCTGCAGCAGATAGCCCGGATCAAAGGAGATGCTGTAGGCCCCGCCGCCGGTGGCGGTGCCATCAAGGTCGTTGGCAATATTCGCGCCAGCGCCTGCGGAAATATAAAATCGCCCGAACAAATCGCCACTCATGACATCGCCAAAGGGTTTATAGGGCGTCGCATGCGCACCTGATGCCCGGTTCTGGTTCTGATTCCGATTTTGGGCCATGGGGCGCGGCGGTGGCGTATAACGCAGGGTGGGCGACGGCGGGGCGATGGGCCGCATGGATTGGCCGGGCGGCATTGTGGTTGGTGCCTTGTTATAGCTGGATGCCGCGAAAGGATGGCCCTCGTTGATCATGGCGCTCATATCGTACATGCCGCCCTTGGTTCCCGCCATGGCGGTTGTTGCAGCCGTAGCCGCCAGCAGAACGCCCAAACCGGCACCAACAGATAATGCTCGTGATGACATCGTCTTCTCCTCCCGCAGAATCACTTGGCGAAAGGATAACCCGTCGTGGCTTTTGATGCAGCCGGGAATATCAGGCGGTTTCTTTTGCCCGCGCCCGCTGCAATTCCTTCTCCCCCGCCAGCAGCGCCGCCTTACGTTCCAACCCCCAGCGATAGCCACCCAGTCCACCATCGCCCCGGATCACCCGGTGACAGGGAATGATCAACGATACCGGGTTCGTGGCACAACCCCGGGCCACCGCGCGGCGGGCGGATGCCTTGCCGGAAATCTTCTCGGCCAGATCGCTGTAGGTGGTTGTCACGCCGGCTGGGATTTGCATCAATTCCTGCCAAACCCGGCGCTGAAAGGCCGTGCCCTGAACATCAAGGGGCAGGTTCGGGTGAGGAATGGCACCTTTTAGATAGTCCACAACAGTTGTAATCCATTCGCCCAGGACGATTTCATCCTCAACTATTTCCGCCAGGGGGTATTCCCGCTGTAATTCCTCAATCAGGTGGGCATCGTCGCCAAGGGATAGAAAGCAGACCCCTTGTTCCGTGGCCGCGACCAACAATCGACCCAGGGGCGAATCCGTGATGGCATAGCCCATGCGCGCGCCCTTGCCGCCCTTGGCATAGCTGGCGGGCGTCATGCCCAATTGGCTGTTGGAACGCTCGTACAGTCGTGATGGCGCGCTATAGCCCGCATCATACATGGCGTCTGTCACGCTTTCCCCCTGCTTCAACCCGGCCTTCAGGCGATCAAGACGGCGGGCATCGCCGTATTGCGCCGGGGTCACGCCCATCAAGCGCTTGAATGTCCGTTGCAAATGATGCGGGCTGACGCCCACCTGTTCGGCAATGGCGGCGAGCGTCGGCGTGCCTTCCGCCCCCTGTTCCAATGCCTGATCGATAAAACGGCAGACATCCCGTACCCGGGCGACATTGGCATCCGGGCTCACGCCCTCGGTCGGTCGGCAGCGTAAACAGGCGCGAAAGCCCTCTCGTTCGGCGGCCTCCGGCAAATCGAAAAAGCGCACGTTGCGCCGTAAAGGCCGCCGCGAGGCGCAGGTGGGTCGGCAATAGATCCCCGTTGAAGTTACGGCATAGACAAAGCGGCCATCAGCGGTGTCGTCGCGCACTTGAACAGCCTGCCAGCGGTTTTGATCGGTCATAGCGTTACGTCCCATATCTGTTGTGATGTTCGTCATCAATGATGCCTTTCTATGCCGCGAGACAAAACGCCGCTATCCGCTGCTTGCGGCCAATATTATAATCTTCATTCAAATGTCTAAACAGAAAGTTTGAAATGTTGAAACGCATAGACCGCCTGCAAATCGCCGTGCCCGATCGGGCCGCCGTCGCGGAAAAATGGATCGCCCTGTTGGGGGCTGAACCGAATGGTGAAGATAAAATTGCAGCGCTGGGTGCCAAACGCAGCCGGCTTCGCCTGGGCACGGGATATATCGAGATTTTGGAGCCGGATGGCACAGGCATCGTAGCCGATGCGGTGAACAAACGTGGCGGCGGCCATTATTTCGCCGCCGGGGTATCGACGGACGATGTGCCGGCCCTGGTGGCCCATATGGCCAGCACCGGTGTAGAGACTGTCAGCGAAGGGCAGCAGGCATTTCTGGCCCCGGAGGCGACGGGCAATATGGGCCTGCGCGCGGTCATCAGCCGGGAGGAAACCCTGCCGTCGGTGGGTGCCATCGATTTTCTGTACGAGGCGACCCTGCTGGTCAATGATCCGGATACGGCCATCGCCCGTTGCGCTGATGTCTTTGCCCTGAACCGGGACATCTTTGTGCCCATCCCGTCAAAGGAATTCGGCTATAACGGCAGCCTGACGTTGTTTCAGCCCAACCGGCTTTTTCGCTTTGAAGTCATAACCCCCGTCGATATGGAGAAAACCCTGGGGCGATTTTTTGCCCGCACGGGGCCCAGTTTCTACATGTCGTTTGCCGAATGCAGCCAACTGGACCTGATCGCCGAGCGGGCCATGGCCCGTGGCGACGGCTTCACGCCGGTTCCCTCTCCGATTCAAGACGACCAAGGCAGGGCGGAAACGATCTTTTTGCATCCGCCCAGCCTGGGCGGCATGATGTTAGGATTATCGCGGCCAACCCTGGCCTGGCGTTGGTCGGGTGCCCCAGACAGAGTGGAGAAGATGTCATGAATGATTTGGTCCTGATTGAAGACAGAAACCGCGTTCGTCTATTAACCCTGAACCGGCCCGAGGCCCTGAACGCCTTCAATGATGATGTCTATGACGCGGCCACGGAAGCCCTGCGGGAGGCCGCAGCCGACCCGGCGCTGGCCGTGGTGGTGATCACCGGCCAGGGCAAGGCGTTCAGCGCCGGCCAGGATTTGAGCGAATTGGGCGCACCACGGATTCATGATGACGGCCTGCGCCATGGCTTCCAACCCTTCATTGAGGCGGTGGAGGCATTTCCCAAACCCCTGATTGCCGCCGTTAATGGCCTGGGCATCGGCATCGGCCTGACCCTTTTGCCCCATTGTGATTTTGTCTTGATGGCGGAAGATGCCCGCCTGAAAGCGCCGTTCGTAGACCTGGGCGTGACGACGGAGGCGGGCAGCAGCTTCCTCCTCCCCGCCATGATCGGCTGGGCCGCGACGGCGCATATCCTATATACCGCGCCCTGGATCGATGCGGACTATGCCGTGCAGATCGGTCTGGCCTGGCGCGCCGTTCCCCCCGAAGAACTTATGACGGAGACGATGTACCTGGCAGAATACATCGCCCAAAAACCCGTCCCGTCCCTGGTCGCGACAAAACAAATCTTGTTGGCCGCCCGCCTGGATGCCACCCGCCATGCCCGGGAGCGGGAGAACGAAGCCTTCGGTCGCCTGGTGGGTGCCCCCGCCAACCGGGAAGCCATCGCCGCCTTCAAAGAAAAACGCCCGGCGGACTTCACAAAATTGCCAAAGAATTAGGTGGCAGATGGGTTTTGGTGGAAAGCACCTGCTATAGACTCAACTGCCCTCACGCTTATAATTGAAATCTGAAAATCGATTTTGCCCGAGCATGTTTGTTTTCAACATGCTCTTTCTCTTAAGAAACGCGCAATTGAAGATTGCTCTAGTATGAGGATATGACCTTGCCAATCCAGATAGATCCAGCGACCGGCCTGAAAAAATTTAATACACGAGCCGCAAAAGCCAGCGCGAATATTGCCGGCAAGGGGTATTCGGTCATTGATGATGTGGCACAAAAGACCCTGCCACCAGCGCCGGCAGGCGCCGTGTTCAATGCTGCAGAGCAGGCGAAATATCGCGCATTCAAGGAAACCCGCCAGGGGGCCGCGGACTATATGGCCATGGAGGGAGAGTTCAGCAAATATCTCGAAGATGTCTACTCCGCCCCGCCCATAGAGCGGGAGGCCCTGGACGACACTTGCGAAATTCTTGTGGTCGGTGCTGGCTTTGCCGGCCTGATACTGTGGTACAAGCTGCAAGCCGCTGGCTTTACCGACGTGCGCTTTTGCGAACGCGGCGGCGATGTGGGCGGCACCTGGTACTGGAATAGGTACCCCGGCATTGCCTGCGATGTGGAATCTTACAGTTATCTGCCTTTGCTGGAGGAAATGGGATATTTCCCCACCATGAAATTCGCCTCCGGCTTCGAAATTCTGGAATATTGCCAGCAGATGGCGGAGAAATACGGCTTCTACGACCGTTGTCTGTTTCATACCACTGTCGGTGAGACAACCTGGGACCAGGACACCGGCCGCTGGACCGTGACCACGGATCGTGGTGATAAAATGCGGGCGCGCTATGTGGTTCTGGCCAACGGCATTTTGACGACGCCTCGCCTGGCCAGAATTGACGGTATGGAGACCTACCAAGGTGATGCCTTCCATACATCGCGATGGGATTACAATGTTGATTTGAAAGACAAGCGCGTCGGCATCATCGGCACCGGGGCCACTGCGGTGCAGGCGATCCCGGAGCTGGCAAAAATCGTCAAGGAACTGTACGTCTTTCAACGTACACCATCGTCCATCGACGTGCGTGATCAGCGGGAAACCACCGAAGAAGAGATTGAGGTCTGGAAGCAGGAGCCCGGTTGGGCCCGCGCCCGGCGGGAGCGGCTGGCCACCATATCATCCGGGCGTACGGCCCTGAAAGGCAATGACGATTTTTTGTCGGGCAAGGTTGCCGATTTCAAGGAACGCAAAGAACACAAGACAGTTCTGTCAGCGGAAGAGCTGATGGCAAAACAGTTGGACTCCAATTTCCGGATCATGGAACAGATCCGCGCCCGGGTCGACGAAACCGTCAAGGATCCGAAAACAGCCGCCGCGCTGAAGCCGTATTACACATACGGTTGCAAGCGGCCGGCCTTTCACGACGAGTTTTTAACCACATTTAACATGCCCCACGTCACCCTGGTCGATACGGCCCCTATTGGCGTGACCGAGATCAACACCAAGGGTGTTGTCCATGAGGGCACGGAATATCCCGTCGATGTATTGATTTATGCCACCGGGTTCCAATGGATGGCGACGGCGACCTTCGAGATGATGATCGGCCAGAATGGCCAAAGCTTGCGTGACAAATGGCTGGCCGAAGGTACCAAGACATTCCTGGGCCTGCACAGCGAGGGCTTTCCGAATTTGTTGATCATGTCCGGCCCGCAGGGCGGCGGCGGACAATTCAACTTCACCCGTGGGATCGAGGCCCATACGGATTATGTCGTCTGGATGATGAAAACATTGCGCGAACAGGGCGATGGTATCTTCGATATCAAGAAGGAGCCCGAGAACATATATGCAGAGCATTGCCGCGAGGCCGATACGAACACCCGGCCTTTACGGGACTGTGTGTCTTATTACAACGGCGAAGGCAATGCAGAACCGGGAAGCCTGGCCTATTACGGGGGACCGCAAAAATGGCACGATCTTCGCACCGCAGCGCAGGAGTCCATGGCACCGTACGTTTTTGCCCCTGCGCCGGATTTGACCAACGCTGCTGAATAGCGGTAAAGGGTCGGCGGGATCAACGATTGTTAAATGGGGAATGAGACAATGAGCAATGAGAAAGAGCGCGCAGTCCTGGCGGGAGGCTGTTTCTGGGGCATGCAGGATTTGATCCGCAGGCTTCCCGGCGTCCTTGCCACACGTGTCGGCTATACGGGCGGGGATATTCCGAATGCCACCTATCCCAACCACGGAAACCATGCAGAAGGGATCGAAATCCTGTTTGATCCACAGGAAATGACCTATCGTCGGCTGCTTGAGTTCTTTTTTCAGATCCATGACCCTTCCACCGCCAATCGCCAGGGCAATGATATGGGACCGTCGTATCGTTCCGGCATCTATTATGTTGATGAAGCGCAAAGGATAGAGGCCGAGGAGACCATTGCCGATGTTGAGGCATCGAACCTTTGGCCGGGGAAAGTCGTGACGGAAGTGAAGCCGGTCGGTGATTTCTGGGTCGCGGAGCCGGAACATCAGGATTATCTGGAGCGTATTCCCCACGGCTACACCTGCCACTTTGTTCGTCCGGAATGGAGGCTGCCGCGTCGTGAAGACGCAGCCTGACAAAGCCGTCACTTCCAAAATCAGTCAGATAAACCGGATCACAGTTACGTTAGCGGGCATTGGTCGGGCGCGCAAAATGCTGTATTGCGCTAGAGCATGTCTACTTTAAACATGCTCGAACTCTTAAGAATAGAGCAATTGAACCAATCACTTGGATCACGAGAGTGAATCCAATTGATTGAAAATTGCTCTAAATAATGCCGCCCACAGTCACTTAGATTGGAATTCCCAAAATGTCAGAGCAAAATTACCCGTCATCGTACGAACCTGCTGCGGTCTGGAAATGGGAGAACGAGAATGGCGGCCAGTTCGCCAGTATCAACCGGCCCACCGCGGGCCCGACCCATGACAAGGTCCTGCCCGTGGGCAAGCACCCTCTGCAATTATACTCACTTGCCACACCAAACGGTGTGAAGGTTACTGTGCTGTTGGAAGAGCTGTTGGCCCTGGGGTTCAGCGGCGCGGAATATGACGCCTGGCTGATCACCATCCGGGACGGAGAGCAGTTCGGCAGCGGCTTTGTTGAGGCAAACCCCAACTCCAAAATCCCGGCCTTGATGGATCATAGTTCGGGAACGCCCGTGCGTGTATTCGAATCCGGTGCCATCCTGCTGCATCTGGCGGAGAAGTTCGGCGCATTCCTGCCCAGCGATCCCAACAAGCGCCCTGAATGTCTGTCATGGCTGTTTTGGCAAATGGGCAGCGCGCCTTATCTTGGCGGCGGTTTCGGCCATTTTTATAGCTACGCGCCCTTCAAAATCGAATATTGCATTGACCGCTTCGCCATGGAAGTGAAACGCCAGTTAGATGTGCTCGACCGTCACCTGGCCGACAATCAGTATATGTGTGGCGAAGAATATACGGTTGCCGATATGGCCATCTGGCCCTGGTACGGTGCCTTGGTTTCAAACAACGTCTATAGCGCGGCCGAGTTCCTGGATGCCGGCTCTTATAAGCATATGGCGCGATGGACCGAAGAAATCGCGGCGCGTGATGCGGTAAAGCGCGGACGGATGGTGAACAGAACATCTGGGCCTCTGGAAGGGCAACTGCGCGAACGGCATGATGCCTCGGATTTCGCAAGCAAAACCCAGGATAAGATCGAAGCGGCTGAAGGCGGTAGCTGAGCGCGGGAGATAGAGTTTGGCCGTGGTACTGCGACCAAACTAACTGTCGCTAGCACCATCCAAAGTCCGGCGAAAGATATCCTCAAAGCCAGTGATCGGAAAATTATCGCATTTATGTCTCAATGCCTGATTTTGCGATTTCCTTCTTCCCATTCCGGGGTTTGGCGGATATGTCTTCGGTAAATGATAATCTGTCCCTCAAGAGCATGGTCTCTCTTTAAACATGCTCGGATTCCTAATTGTTGAGCAATTGAAGCAATCATCAAATCGCGAAGACGAAGCCAAATGATTGAAAATTGTTCGTAGTATCGACCGGAGAAACAACATGGATGTGTTTGAAGCCATCGAAACCCGTAAATCCATTCGGGCCTTTACCGATCAACCCGTTGAAAAAGAAACAGTCGAGAAGCTGTTGGAAGTATGCCAAAGGGCACCCAGCGGGACCAATACCCAGCCCTGGCATGTCTACGTCTGTGCCGGCGCAGTGCGTCAGGCAATCACGGACGACGTTTTGGCCCTGGCGGCGGCAGGAAATGCGGGAAAATACGAGGATTACAACTATTATCCGCCGGTTTGGAACGACGACCATCGGGATCGCCGCCGTGGGGTCGGTTGGGGGCTATATGGCCTGCTCGGTATTAAAAAAGGTGATCGCGAAGGCAGCGCCCGCCAGGGGGCCCGAAATTTCAAGTTCTTTGACGCGCCGGTGGGCCTGTTCATCACGGTTGATAGCTACCTGGCACTTGGCAACTGGGCCGATGCCGGCATGTATGCCCAAACCATGATGCTGGCCGCACGTGGTTTTGGTCTGCACACCTGTCCCCAGGCCGCTTGGATACAATTCCAGGAACCTGTCTACCGGCACCTCGGCATTCCCGAAGACCAATCGCTCGTGACCGGCATGTGCCTTGGTTATGCCGACGAAACGGCGATCGAGAATACCCTGGTCAGTGATCGTGAAGACATGGCCGACATCGCGCATTTTCGCGGTTTCGACTAGATCGCCGGTTTGGCTGGCAACCCGGTGTCCCTAATTAGGATATATTCTACGTGAGCGAACCAGTGAGCAAACCAACCATCATCTATGTCGGCGCGCCGGAAGGCTTTGATGCTTTGGTCGAAACCGCCACGGGTGCCAAATGCCTGCACATCCCGGCGGAAGCGGCGGCACTGGCCCAGGCCCTGACTTCGGCCCATGGTTTGCTGGACGCGTCCATGAAAGTGCGCATCGATGATGCCATGGTCGCCGACGCCACAAATTTGCAAGTCATATCCTGCGCGACCACGGGCTCTGACCATATTTCCCGTGGCGAGGTTGATGCGCGCGGGATCAACGTACACACCCTGCGTGAAGATGGGGACCTGTTGTTGGGAATTACGCCGGCTGCGGAATTGAGCTGGGCCCTGGTTCTGGCGTGCGCCCGCCGCCTGCCCGCCGCCGCCGCCCATACCAAGGCCGGCAATTGGGTGCGGGAGGACTTTCCCGGCACCATGTTGAACGGTCGCACCTTGGGTCTGATCGGTTGCGGTCGCCTGGGCCAGTGGATGGCGCGCTATGGCGCGGCTTTCGGGATGCGGGTGCTGGGCCATGATCCTTACATGGACCCATGGCCGGAAGGCATTGCGCAAACCCACCTGCCTGACCTTATGGCACAGGCAGACGTGGTTTCCGTACATGTGCATTTGAGTGAGGAAACCCGGGGCCTTTTGTCGGCAGATTTATTGGCAGGCATCAAGCCCGGTGCCATCGTCGTCAATACCTCGCGCGGGGCCATCATTGACGAGACCGCGCTGTTGGTGGGGCTGGAAAGCGGGCGTATTGGTGCCGCCGGGGTGGACGTACTGGATGGCGAACCTGACATCGATCAACATCCCCTGATCGTCTATTCCCGCAGCCATGACAACATGATCGTCACGCCCCACATTGGCGGTTTCAGTCCCGATGCGGTCCGTGTGGTCTGCCGAAGAGCGGCGGAAAAAATCATGGCGAAGTTGGGACTGTAAAGAATGCCTGCCCAAGCATTCGCCAATGCCGCGGGCCAACGTGGTTCGAAACATGCTTTCGGGGTACCCGGCTCCGGCCAGAGCCTGGAATTGATCCATGCCCTGGAAGGCAACGGCGTACAATTTCATTCTGTTCACCACGAAGGTGCGGCCGCGATTATGGCCGGAACCGTGGGTCGATTAAGCGGTCAAGCGGCCATGGCCATTGCTATCAAAGGTCCGGGCCTGGCCAATATGGTCGGCGGCATGGCGGCCTGCGCCTACGAGAACCTGCCCATGTTGGCGGTGACGGAGGCGTATGGCCCTGACGTCCCCGCCGCCAAAGCCCACAAGCGATTGGATCAAAGTGCATTGACCGCCGCCGTCGCCAAGGGCCGGCGCTATCTATCCGCCAACGGCCCCGGCTTTGATGATCTGGCCAATTGGGCCGAGGCGGAAGCCCCCGGCCCGGTGTTTTTGGAGTTGGCGGGACAAATTGATCAGGCCGATGCCGTGCCCGTGGCCAAAACCCTGCCGGACATGGGCGATGCCCTGGGCCTGATTGAACGGGCCCAACGGCCCATCGTGATCGCCGGCACCCTGGCCCTGCGCCAAGGGTTGTCACAACAATTAAACTGTCTGCAAATCCCCGTGTTCTCCACCGCAGCAGCCAAAGGCGCGGTGCACGAGGGGTTGCCGCATGCTGCGGGTGTCTTCACCGGTGTCGGCCAAACCCTGTCGCCGGAGGCGCAATTACTGCAACAGGCCGACCTGATCATTGGTATTGGACTGCGCCCTGGCGAAGTGCTGGGAACGGGGCCATTCCACTGCGATGCGGTCAACCTCGATCCCATTGATGCACCGGGTGCCGATGGCTTTGCCTTTGCCGCTGTCTGCCGGGATGCCGCATCGGCCATGGATATGCTTGCGCAAAAGGCGTGGGGGGTTGAGGAAACAGCCCAGGCAACGGCCCGTCTGCGGCAACATCTTTTGCAGGCACGGGACTTCCTGCCCGCGCATGCCTTTGCCGCCCTGGCAACAGCCTTCCCCAGTGGCGTACGGGTGGTGATCGATACAGGCTATTTCTGCACCATTGGCGAACATATTTGGCAAGCGCCAAAGGCCGATTGGTGTCTGTCATCGGGTTCCGGCCGATACATGGGCATCGGCCTGCCGCAAGCCGTCGCCGCAGCGATCCATGATCCATCTGTGCCAACGGTACTGGCGGTGGGTGATGGCGGTATCGCGCCGTTCTTGGCCGAAGCCCACCTGGCCCGGCGTTTGAACCTGCCGCTTGCCATATTACAGATGTCCGATGGCGGATATGGCTCTGTCCGGACCAGGGCCATTGCCGATGGCCTGACCCAGGCACCAATGCTGGAGCCGGGCGCATCCTGGCGCGCCGCATTCGATGGTCTTGGTTTTGCCACAGCGGAAACAAATACGGCATCCGGGTTGAGCAAGGTCTTGTCTGATTGGCAACCGAATGAAGGCCCCCTGTTCGCCTTGTTGCCAATGGAGCCAAACCCCTATCAGGAGATGGTCAAGGGCCTACGATGAGCACACCGCATATATTAATCCTGGGCGCCGGCAGCATTGGCCTGCGCCATGGTCGCAACCTGACCAGCCTGGGCGCGCGGGTATCCGGCATGGACCCGCGCCAGGACCGCCGGGAAGCCTTCGCCAATGAATTCAGCTGCTTCGCCTTTGAGGATATGGATACGGCCCTTCGCGCTGGCGGGCTGGACGGTGTCGCCGTCTGCTCACCCACACGTTTTCATGTGGAACAATGCCTGCCCGCATTAGAAGCCGGCCTGCCGGTGCTATTGGAAAAACCCGTCGCGAAAACCCTGGCGGAGGCGGAAGTACTTGCCGCTGCCATTCAACGCACAGGTACGCCCTTGTTGCTGGGTTACACGTGGCGCTGGTGGCCGCCCCTGACCAAGGTGCGGGCGCTATTGGCGCAGAATACCATCGGCACCATCCGCCATGTGGAGTTCACAATGTCGGCCCATCTGGAAGACTGGCATCCGGGCGAGCCGTTGGAAGAATTTTTCATGTCGTCCGCCGAACTGGGCGGCGGTGCCTTGCTGGATGAAAGCCATTGGGTTGACCTGATGCTGTGGTTTTTTGGCATGCCCGAAACCTTGTCGGCCCGGGTCGAAAAAATCTCGGATCTGGACATCTCTTCCGATGACAACGTGGATATGATGATCGGGTTTCCGAACGGCCTGCGGGCCAACCTGCATCTGGATCTTTACGGTCGGCCGCATCGTAAATCGATCCGCTTTATCGGTGAAGGCGGCAGCATCCTGTGGTCCGAAGCACCAAACCAGATCGCCGTCTGTACCGAGGCCGGGGAGACCTGGTCGGAGGAACGCTTCAGCTGTGAGCGCAATGATATGTTCATGGCCGTGGCGCGGGAGTATCTCGCCGTCCTGGGCGGCGGGCCGGTTACGACCTGCACGATCGACGATGGCCTTGGCGTCATGACGTTGTTGGAGGCGGCGCGGCAAAGTCATGCCGATGGCCGGCGCATTGCTTTCGACTAATCCTGGCGTTTCTGACCGACCCAGTTGAAGTGGGTCAAAATGGGTGCAAGCCAGCGATAGGCCAGGGCGCGTTCCAAACCGCCAAGAGAATCAAAAACTGCAGCACTCGGGAACATGCGAAAATAACGCAGGCTTTGTCGGTCAATGTCATGGGCGGCAAAGGCGCGGCCCAGGGCATGGGCCGTCGTGATGCGTTCCACACCATAGAGAATATCCTTACCATCGGGTCCGGTCATGGTCTCAACCCGTGGCCAGCCGCGACGGACCAATAACTCTGCCTGTATAAGCGGGTTCAAGGCATTGGCTTCGGAGATTACCAGATGCCCGCCCGGCTTTAATAAACGGGCAATCTTGGCAACCACATCGGAACGGGGTTCCAGGTGATGAAAAGCCTGCTCCATCCAAACAGCATCAAAGGGTTGCGCCTCTGCCAGATCAAGGATGGACTGCATGGAGAATTCCACATGCAGGGGGCGGTCAACCTGATCCTGCAACACCGACAGTCTGGCCTGGGCCCCGGCTATACGATCCTCGCGCACATCCAACGCCGTCACCTGCGCGCCCTTCAGGGCCAACCATAGGGATTCCGTGCCCAGACCACAGCCAACCTCGAGCACCCGCATATTCGGGCTGGCCCGTACCAACGCCTCAATCTCACGAATTTGTTCTGCGTAATAGCTGCGCATACGATCAGAAAAATTGCGGCGAAAGGCACCGTAGTAGCTATTGAACGTCGTCGCGGCCTCACCTTGCAGCAGATCATTGTGTAACCAGGTGGCCAGGAAAGCGGCGATATCCGGTGCCGTGGCAAGCTGCGTATTGTTCATATTCACGACGATTTCGAAATGTGAAAACAATGATGCAAAGGTAGGTCAGCCGCCCCGACATCACTGAAGCGCCCGGAGACTGACTGCAATTGCGCCAGCACCCCGCGCACCTCGTCCACATCCATGCCAGGGAATTTCTGGTTGGCATAATCTGCGGCCCGGCCGCCCCGCACCAGCCGCCTGATCCGGGGCCGGAGGGCGGTCGCCACACGTGTTCCCAATCGCCCTATTCGAGGCAGGGGATCCTGGGCAAAGCCAGCCTTGGGGCCATCAAGGGCGGCCAATTCATCGGCAATGCGATCCGCTGCCAGGCTACCGGTTGCGGCGGCAAGATAGTGCCCAGCCTTATCCCCCACATCATCGGGGGGGCCCATGCGGCCTGTCATCAGCGCCGAGACGGTTTCGATTAATTCGTCAGGACTATAGGCATTACGGCTTAATAGGTTGGGCAGATGGGAATCCACAACCGCATCGGTCGCCGGGCGATAGGCCGCGACGGGTACGCCAAGAACATGCGCCTCCACCCCCGTAGTGCAGGAATTTTGCAGAACGCAATCCGCGCCCAGAATCCACGGAATGACATTGCCATGGTGCAGGACCTGGACATTGCCCAACCCGGCGGCGGCCTCGCCCCAGGCCCCATGATCTTCCGATGGATGGGGCCGCAGAATTATTGTGTGATCGGGAAAGGCCCGGGACAGATCGGGCAGGGCATGGGCAAAGCCATGAAAAATCTTGCCGATGAAATCAATCCAATGCTGGACCGCCGCCTGGTCCGCCGCTGTTTTGATGCCGCCGCGTTGTCGTTGCGCCTTGATCCAGAAATCCTGGCCCAGAAAGTGATTGAAGCGGCTGAAATTCGTATTGATCAATAGATAACGGCCATGTTGGCTTTGATGGGCCTTGGCCTCATCAGCAAAGATGGCACGAAATTCAGGGCGCAGCAGGTCAAAGCGCGGATTGCCGATGGCTCTGATTTTGCCTGCCGCATCGGGTAATTTAAAGGCGATGTCGTCCGCCTGATTTTGCCCCCAGGCGAAAAACCGATCAACCTGGGCCATAGCCTCGGGTGCAATACGTTGATGAAGGTAAGTATCCCGGTCGCGGTAAACCACCCCCTCTTCGCACCAGGCACACACCACATAGCCCGCATCCCGCAGCAGTTGGAAATGTGCAACCTTGGTCCGGGCGATGCTTTTGTCCACATAGATGCCGACGGGCAAATGGGCCAGTTGCGCCAGTATGGCGTTTTGATCTCCCAGCAAGACATCGAAACCACGCTCCGCCGCCGCCGCCGCCAACAAGGTCTTGGCATGAAACTCCCGCGCCTTGGTCTCAATAGGCAGCAACAGCCAACGCCTTGGCTTCGATAAATCGCTCATGACGACGAGGCCTTGGAAACTTCCGCCAACACGGCATCGGCCACACGGATGCCTGCCTTGCCGTCCGCATTGCCGGTCCATTTTTCCAGCAAGGCCATGGCCTCGGCAGATAGATCAGCGACTACGATGCGGGGGGCCTGCAAATGAGCAATTACCTGATCCGCCATCTCAGCTTCAGACCCGCCATAGGATACGGCATCTTCCATATCGACAATGTAGGGCAGGTTCTTGTCATCCACCGCCTCGGCAAAGCGGGGGCAGACAATGGGCTTGCCGGCGGCCAGGGCCTCAAACAATGCGGTGGTGGTAAAGCCGCAGATCACGTCGGATGCCAGGATCAAATCCAAGGGGTCGCCACCCTCAACAAGCTTCAGGTTGGCCGGGATTTCACCTGCCTGGGCCATCAGGGCGCGGGCGGCATCCACTTCGTATTTGCCGGATTTGGTTTTTACAATGACCGTTACATCTGGCGCTTGCCGCGCCACATGAACGGCGGCGCGATGGTAGGCGGCAGCCAGTTCATCCCAGTGCAAGGCGTCCAGGTCAAGATCCACGTCCCGGTCCCCCAGCCCATCAGGGTCATATTTTCGCGGGATACGGGGCAGGCCCGTCTTGGCTGTGAAAGAAAAAAACAACGCCCGTTTCGCTCCCGTCGGCACCTCGCCCTTTTTTCGCCAGGCATGCACCGGATCAAGACGCGGCATACCAACGATGGTAACCCGTTCAGGAGGCAACACACCTGCGCCGACTTGGATGCGTTTCTCCACCTGGTTATAAACCAAGGTGCCCCGGCCTTCGTAAGGCCCGCGCCGGTCCCTATAAAAATTGATAAAAAACGGTTCCAACCCCGGTGTCTTCAGGTTTTCCTTATGCAGGGGAATGAACGGTGTCCCTATCGCCTCCAACGCCGCCGCCAGGGGACGTTCCGCATAATACGCAAAGTTGGCGGAGAGAACCGCATCGTAGGGCCGATAAGCTATCAGCCGCTGCCAGACAGCCCCGATGAAGGATTGATAGGCCGCTTTGCCCGCAACGATTGCGGGGTCGTCCGTCTTATAACTGTGATCATCCAGAGTTGGCGGGCAGAAGGCGGAGATCATCGCCTTCAGTGCTTTGACATTGACCTTATCGAAAGCAAAAATCCGGAACCGGGGATCTGCGCCAAAGGCGGCCATGGCATCCTCCGCCAGACCTTGTTTGGAGATCAACAGTAGATTGACCGCATCCGGATTGGTTGGGCTGGGGACTTCCCCGATCACCCCATGCAACAATCGCGCAGCCAGTCCCGGCAGGTTCGCCTTGGCCGACCAACGGAAGGCGAACCACCAGAATTCCCGAACAAGGCGTCCGCTCATGGTTTCCCGTCCGCGCTTTCCAGAATGTAGTAGCGGATGGCCCGGCTTTCATCCTCATCATCGAAGACGTCGATAATGTTCAGGCCGTGGCGGGCGAAGATTGCGCGCATGTCGCCATCAGAATAGCGGCGGGTTTTCTTCCCCTCACGCCCCGCCACGGCACTTAACACCGTGCGCAGGCCATCGCGTAACAGCCACAACAAACGCTTAATCAAAGCGACAACGCCGCGTGCCTCCGCGCCCCCGTCAGCGGTGACCTTCACCTGGATTAACATGCGTCCCATCGGGCAGATGCGGACAAATTGACCAATGACATTTTCCACGACAGCCAAATTTGGCAACCATTTTATAAAGCGTGTGCTGACGACAGCATCGGCTGCCCCGTCCGGGAACGGTAGATGCTCCGCGTCGGCGACACGAACGTCCAGCTGTTCAAATGTCGCCCCTCCCATGCGGTCGGCAGCAGCAGCGATCATATCGGCGGAGATATCCGCGCCGATGACTTTCAGGCCGCGTTCAAGATAGCCGTCGACATAGCGCCCGGTGCCAAAGGGCACGTCCATGACCGTTGTCCCGGATGCAAGGTTGGCAACAAACTGTGCGACGACGGCCTGTTCCCGGCCCCAGTGGGGCTTTTCCACACGCTGGTCGTCATAGTCGGCAGCGACGTTGCCGACATATTTCTCTTTGGCGTGATAGCTATCATTCGTCATTCTGTTCTCGCAAATCGGCCAGTCCGGTTATAACAGCATCGCACGGCGCTTCGCCGGTTAGATTAATCAACTCCGCCAACCAATCCCCATGAATGAAGCGAACGGAACCTACGACGCGCTCCAATTTGGCGCGCTGTGCCAGGGCCAGGCGATGATGGCCCTTGCGAAAATGGCATAGCGTGCCCTCCCGCCCGACGGCAAGGCCGATATCCGCATTTCGCCGATCCCGCGGGCCGGCAGGGCGATAGCCGTTGCTGAGCATGTCCTGAAAAATATCGACATAGGTTTGGCAGTATTCCGTGATCGTGGCGATGCTGTCCAAATGCCGCCCCCCATGACGGCGCGGCTTTCCCGCCTCCATCGCCGTCGTCAGGGCGCGGTAGGTTCTGCTGTCCGTCACGTCCCCGCCACCGATCAGGCCCGCCATCTCCACCGCCGCGCGGGTCTCGGCAAAGGGCGCGGCGGACCGGTCCCAATTACCGGGGACCACAAAATGCTGCCGTGGTTCAACGATAAGGCCGCGAACCGTAATTCGTTTGGGCACCGTATCGGTGATTTGGCGCGGATCGAATTCCAGGCGAAGATCACCCGACAACAGGCTGTCGGCCAGGCCAAAGGTCACGCCCGCACGGTCGTTTGCAACGCAGCGTCTGGCCTGGGCATCAAACACCGCCGGGGCCAGGGCACGACCGGGCAGGCTTCGCCACAGGCCATCCCGCACCGCACCGATTTTGGCGCGCAGGCCGCTCATGACCGCGCACCCCCAACGGCGGCAAAAACCGCATCGGCAATGCGGACGCCGGCGCGGCCATCGGCATTTCCCAACCAATGCTCCAGCGCGCTACGCGCGGCATCGCTCAATGCCGTTTCGTGCCCGCTTGCATGCGCCGCCCGGGCCCGGTCGGCCAGTTGGGCCGCTAAACCCTCTACCGTTGCGGCGGCTTCCACGGCGACGCCAAGGTCCAGCATATAGGGCAGGTTTGCCGCACTCATCGCCTCGGCAAATGTTGGAACAACTATCGGAACGCCGGCGGCCAAGGCTTCCAGCAGAGCCGTGGAATTGAAACCACAGACCACATCCGCCTTGGTAATCAAATCAAAAGGGTCGCCGCTGCTGACCAGACGCAGGTTATCGGGGAAGGAATAACCCTCACCATAGACTTCGCCCAGTATACCCCGGGCCCGCAAATCACCTTTCGACTTGATAACCACATCCAGGTCAGGGTTTTCCTGGGCCAGACGCACAATGGCCTCATGACAACTTCGCGACAGATCGGGCCAGCCGATGGCTTCCAATTCAGGCGTCAGTGTTTCACGGGCTGGGGGAAACTGCTTGGGCCATTTACGCTGGATCAATGGCGCGCCGGTTTTTGGCGCAAAGGAAAAGAATAATATTGTTGGCCGTGGGCCGGTCCTGCGCACATCGCCCTGGGCCGCGCGCCATTGATGGATCTTATCCAGGCGCGGCATCCCCGTGACCGTCACCGCATCTTCGGCCACCATACCGGCGGCAACCTCGATATTCTTTTCGATATTGTTGTAGGTACAGATGGCCCGGCCCTGAAACGGCAGCTTACGGTCCCGATACAGATTTTCGAAAAAGGCCTCCAACCCCGGCGTCTTTAGGTTTTCTTTATGGACGGCAATAACTGCGGTGCCATGGGCATTCAGCGCGGCGGTAAATTCCTGCTCCGCATGATAGCCGAAATTCGCGGTCAGAACGCCGCCATAGCGTTTGCCCGGGCGTTTGCCCTTATCAATGCATGACCAAACCTGGTACCAGAAATTTCGCAGCGCGGCCTTTGGTACATCCAGTTCCGGCGGGGCGGAGATATAGTTTTTGTCATCGATTATCGGCGGCAGATAAGCCCGGAAGACCGTCTTCACCAACAAGCGGTCGAAGGCATGAATGCGAAAGCGGGGATCATTGCCCAGAGAGGCGGCGATATCTTCAACAAAACCCGGCTTTGGCAACACGATAATATCCACAGCATCGGCACCACGCTGCGCCGTCGTCAACGGTATGATCTGCGGGCGCAGCAAACAGGCGGCCAGCCATACCCAGCCGCGCCGGGCACAGATTTTTAACAGTGGCACAGTCAGGCGAAGACCCAAATGCCGGCGCAGTCGATAGCTGAGGGAAGTCGTATCCATAACCCCGCCCTACAGGAAACGCCCCAGGCGCTTCTTTACCCGGTTCACATGAAAGGCAGAGGCGGAGGACGGCAGGGCATCTATATCGAGAGAATAATCATACCGGGCGCAGACTGGACGCATCATCTCTAGCACCTGGTCACGATGAGGGCTTTGACGAAACAGGCTTTTGATCAGGTGATAATTGTTGTCGCGGGCCTGGGGCAAAGTCGCGGCACGGCCCACCGCCGCCTCATCGCCAATGCCCAATGCATTATACAGCCGTCTGGTTTCACCAGCCGGGTCTGCCAACAGATCCTCGTAGCGGGAGACGGCCCAGTTTTCAGGGCGCGCATCGCGGGCGGCCTCAAAAATCTCAATCGACTCAACCCAGGACGTGGCGGCCTTCAGCAAAGCGTCATTTGGCAGTGCCAAATTTCGTTCCGTCCGCAACAGGAAGGAACCTTTGCTCACCGCCTTCACGGCAATGGATTGGATGGTATGCCAAGGGCTGCGCACACAGAACAGATAGGCCGCATCGGGAAACATCTCCGCCAGAATATCCAGGCGGGTCAGATGGGATGGGTTCTTGATGACCAGCCGTTTATCCCCGGCCATTGCCAAATACATCTCGCGCATCTTTTGAATACGCGGGGCATCATGAAGGGGTGTTTCGACCAATGGCCGTGCCCGGGCACTGTCCCAGTGCGCGAAATCAAAGCCCTGCCACCACAGATGGGAATCTATCACGCCCGAGGCATCTTCCGGAATGATTGCCTTCTTGGAATGTTCCGTGACCAAAAACAGGCCGGGCGCAGATCCCACAACCCTGGCGCTGAGCAAGGTGCCGGAGCGGGGACAGCCGGTGATAATGAGAGGGCGCTGGGACATCTTCGAATGGACCCTAACGCCGGGCGAGGACAAGACGGCGCAGGGCATCGTCCCGGCCCCGATCATCGGGAATGTTGGTTAGGGAATAACCAGGGCGTTGTTCGTTGACGACCCGCCCACCCTTTTCCGGCTTGTCCACCCGGGCATCGGGCCAGGGAGTGTAATGGAACATGAACACGATGCGGGCATTTTCCCGGGCCCGGCTGCCGAAATGCAGACAACGACTGGGGTCAACCAACCCAGCGGTACCTGGTCCGCCGGTCAAAGCAACGACGTCAGCCTTGCCCACCACCTTGAAAACGTCATCGTCCTCCAGGCGGCCATCGCCCCAATAGTGGCCCAGAATGTTCGCCACGCGGTCGCTTTTGTCCGCGGGCAGAAAACTAAACGGTCCGTCGTCATCGCCCACATCATGGACATTGACGAAACATTTCAGCTGGCGGAAGTCCTGGCCATCAAGATGAAACATCTGACTGGACATGGTGCTGTCATTGACCGGGGAAACATACAGGCCAATGGCATGCAGCCGGGGCACCATGCCGATATAATCACTGGCACTTTCAATCATCGCATCGGATAGAGCGAAATCCAGCAAGGCGGGTTCAGCTTCCAAATCGGCGACGTCCAGCAAATTAAAAAAGAACGGCTTTTTGTTGATGTCCGGGTCGCAGCTTTGTTTGGCATCATACAGACGTTGGCAGGCGGCAACCGCCGCCGCCAGACCCGGCAGTTTGTCAGGTCCGGCCAGGGCAAAGCCCTTGTCGTTGGGTACGAAACCACGCCAGGCAGACCGCGAGGCAAGGGCGCGGGCATCCCGGCGGCGGGCGGCAACGGCAATCGGATGGGCCCAAAGACGACGTTTCTTGACCAGCCGGGCGGATATGCGCCGGGGCAGGCCCAACCTATCGCCCAGGCTTTTGATCAAACTATCGATATTGCGCATGGTGCTCTCCTGCCCCCAACCCCGTATCCGGCCTCAGGCGGCAACAACCCGTGCCATTTGGTGTGTGGTGTAGTCCCAATCGTGCAGTAATTCAAAGGCATAGCCCTCTGCCTCGCACAGGGCGCGCATCTCCTCCACCTCGTAGGAGAAGCTTTTGACACTTTTTATCATGGGCCGGTCCGCGCGCACGAAATTGAATACAAATTGTCCATCAATGGCCAACAACGGCCTGAGGGCGGCCAGCATGGCGCTGATATCGTCGCCAGGCATATGGCTGAAAACAGAATTTGCCCAAACCGTATCGAATTTTTGTCCCGCGACCTCCCTTAACAAACAATCACGCACCGGGTGAACTTCAAAGTTGGCGGGGTCGATACCCTCTGCCACCAGACGCTCACAACCGGCCTTGATCCGTTCGGCGGAGATATCGACGCCGAAATAATGGCCGGGCTTCAGGAAGCGGATAGCCTCCCCCCCCGTTCGCAACCAGCCACAGCCATAGTCCAGCATCACATGATCCGGCGTCAGGCCATGAGCCTGCAAATATTGCAGATGGACATTGGCACCATCCAGATAATCGTCGCCCAGGTCTTTGCCCGCATTGGCGTCCAGGCGATCAGCGTAATAGTCGATCCACGACCGCCCGATCAGGCGATAAAACAACACCACCAATTTATCAACCTGGGTCGAAAGGCGCTTATCGACAGATTTATAGTCGCCCTTCAGGTTGGTCTTGATGCTATTCTTCAGCGCTTGCAGCATTTGTCTGTTCCCTTAGCCTTTAGGCCAGCATTTCGGGCAATTCATTGATATTGATCCGGCGCAGGCGGTCGGCCGGATCATGGGCCGACACCCATCCCACCCTTAGTGTGACACCAATCCGAAAGCCAAACCGATCACACAATGCGGCACTGTCGGCGGGCATGGCGCTTTCCCGTCCTGTGGGATAGGACAGCCATTTCGGTCGCGCGCCGGTAATATCTATCAGGCACTCTATATTTCGCGAAATCTCATCCTCCAGGTCGCCCGGCGTCAGGGCGGAAAACGGCGTGTGCGTATGGCCATGGGCGGCAATCCCGTGACCTGATCTGTGCAGCTTCGCGATTTGCGCGGTCGTCATATAAGTGTGTTGGCAAAAGGTTTCGTCACTTTCGCCACGGTCCAGCAACATCGCCGTCGTCACTTCATCCACCACGTCGTGGGGCAGATGAAAGTTCATCAAATATTTCAGCTGGGCAATCGGTGCCTCGTCATAAACATAGATTTCCCCGCCTTGTATGACCGATTCGTCCTCCAGGGCACCGCGCCAGTGTTCAGGCAGGGCCGCAATGAAAGCATCACGAAATTCCAGAGGCGGCGTCGTTGCGCGCAAGTAATGCGCCTTGTGCACCATCAATCCCCGGCGCTCGGCCATGGGTTGCGATGCGATAAAGAACGCCGCCTTTATGCCCATGGGGTCCAGCACCTCGTCCACCGCGACCTGATGGTCGGACAGGCCATCGTCAAAGGTCAACAGGACGCTGTCCCTGGGCAATTCCCCTGCCCCATGCACGAACGCCTCGGCCTCATCCGGGCTTGCCATATGAAAACGTCCGGCCATCATCTCTACACCCTTTTGAAACTCTGCCGGGTCGATAGGATGGATGCCCGGATAGGCATAGGCGGCCGGGTCACGGATATAGTGATAATTGACCATTAATAGTCTGGACGCGTTAAGGGACATGTCAGGCGTACTCAAAAGTGTGAGGAATTGGGGGGCGGGGAATTGGGCGCGGGAATCTCATGCGGCTGATCCGCTGTCAAGGGGCGCGCTGTCCAATGCGGCAGTATAACGCCAACCCCGCCATTGATCGGCGAAATCCCGCACATATGGGGCCAGTTGATCGGCATATTGCGCCACGATCTCTTTGGCATAGGCGTCCTTGTTGCTCTGTTGCGAGGTTAGAGGCGCACCGATGGTGACGTCAAAACTGCCATCGTCGGCCCGTAAGGTATAGACCGGCAGGATCGTCGCCCCACTGGCCCGTGCAAGGGCCGGGGCCCCGGTCGCCAGGCGTAAAACCCCGCCCAGAAATGGTGCCTCGGCCAGTTGCCGGCCCCGATTGCCAGCCGTAATGGAGATCGCCCCGCCTTCGTCCAATCGCCGGCGCAGGACCCGCATGGCCGCGACCATGTTTTCTTCCGCACTGACCCTTTCATAAAGGTACTTATTCTCGATAAATGTGCGTACTGGGTTCAGGACTTTCAGGCCAAACCGGGTTTTTGAGAAGCCATGCACGGGCCGGGTATAATGGCTGACATCAAGGCCCAATTCAGACCAGGCGATTTTGGCAATCAGGTCGTTAAAGGCAAAATTCCCGGCCCATAGTATTATGCCTTTGTCGGCCTCATCTGCCGCATCTACGTGTTCCTGGCCATGAATGCGGATCAAGGGCAGGCCCCCGCCAGGCCGATAACAGCGCAGATACAAAAGGCGTTCTTCATAGCGCCCGGCATAAAAACCCCGTTCGATCGCCAAAGCCGACAGCATATCCGGCTGTCCCCGGCGCACCGCTTCGATTTGCGGCAGGCTTTTCATTGTACGGTCGGGATTTAAGGCCACATTCAAGCGCCCCATCAGGGCACACAGAATGGGCCAGGCCTGGGGCTTTATGAACCAGGCGGTCAGGCCCTGGACCACGAACAGACGCCACAGCTCGTACAGATCCATTCTGTTGATGGCCGTGTCGGGGCGATAGGTGCCGCCGCCCACTCCATCTTTGGCATCTTTGGCATCGCAGTCTGTCAGGAAAGCCCGGTTCATACCGCCTCGCGTGCCAAAAGCCATGCCGCCAATTCCAGTTCAAACGTCTCGTCAATATTGACGATGTGGCGGTCTACGATAACGGCGGCGCAATCGTCCTCCAGGATATGGCCGTCCTCGACCAAGGTTTTGCGACGCAGGGCATAACAAAGGCCGTTGCGGTGAAAATAAGGCGGGATGGTTTGACGCAGCGCATGCTTGGCCCCGGTAGGCAGATAAAACCCGATGCGGCCCCCTGCATCCAATTCCAACGTCTTGTGCGGTGTAAAATGCGCCGGTGTTGGACTGACGGTCGCAGCAGCGGCGTGATTGCCGCCCAACAACAGATCCACCGTACGGGTAATATCTTCGACCCGGCGCATGGGCGAAGTTGGTTCCAACAACACCGAGACATCAAAGGTCATGGCAAAGGCATCCTCTGCCGCCAGCCAGGCATGCCGCCACATATCGACAGAGGTCGCCCGATCACCGGAGATATGGTCCGGGCGCAAAAAAGGTGCCGATAGACCGTGGGCGACCGCCTCATCCCGAATTTCAGCATCATCGGTGGAGATAATGGCGTGATCGATCCAATCGATGGACGAGGCCAACTGCCCCGCCCGGCCCACCAACGATACGCCGCCGACCTGGCAAAGGTTCTTGCGCGGGATCGATTTCGAACCGCCACGGGCCGGTACCACGGCAAGGATACTGCAGCCCCCCCGCGCCATCAGCTGGCAGCCTTATCTATGGCGCCTATGGCATCTGGGGCATCTGGGGCATCTGGGGCATTTGCGGCATCGATAGCGTCGAAACTGGTCTGCCGCGCACCGCCACGACCATCGAGTTGATAAATGGCGTCGGCATTCCTGATGGTGGACAGACGGTGGGCGATGACGATCACCGTGGCCTGCTTTCCCAAAGCCTCGATCGAATGTTGGATCAGTTGTTCGGATTCCGTATCCAAAGCAGAGGTCGCTTCATCAAAGATGTAGATCTCCGGTTGCCGCAGGACAACCCGGGCAATGGTAAGCCGCTGGCGTTGTCCACCGGAAAGCTTGACCCCGCGGTCGCCCACCACCGTGTCGTAGCCTTCCGTCAAGCCGGTGATAAAGCTATCGATATTGGCCTGGCGGGCGGCATTTCGGACATCGTCATCGCTGGCACCGGGCCGGCCCAGGCGAATGTTTTCGGCAATGGAAGCGTGAAAAACTTCCGGATCCTGGCTGACATAGCCAATATGTTGACGCCGGCTGGCGAGGCTGAAATCAGACAGATTGCGGCCATTGAGGGCGATATGGCCACGTCCCGGCTCATACAGTCCCAACAGCAGATCCGCCAAGGTCGATTTCCCACTGCCAGAAGGCCCGATAATGGCGGTTGTAGCGCCGCGTCGGATGGTCATGTTCAAATCGCTGAAAACCATCGCATCGCCATATGAAAATGCCACATCGTGCAGAACGACATCGGTTTTCAAGGCTGGGAATGTCTCGCCCTTTTCCAAGGCCTCGCGCGAAGGTGCTGCCTCCAGCAATTCATCCACCAGGGTCAGGGAGGGCACGACAGCAGCTATTTTCATGCGCCGGGCGATCAGGAAATTGACCGTGGTCAGCAGGCGCTGGCCAATAGCCACATAAAATCCGATCAAGGCCAGATAGGCCGCCGGCTCCAGGTCAAAGCCATGGGACAGGACAATCATGCCGAGGCTGAGAAACAGGATGATGATGAATTCCGTGGACTGAGAGGGAATTTCACTGACCGCCTGAAAGGTCGTTTCATTGCGCCGATGCTGTTCCAGGCGGGCATCCAGGGCATCGTCAATTTTGTCGTAGGCACCGAACAGTTTGATCTGCAGTGCGGCCCCGACGCTTTCCGTGATAATGGCGGATATTTCCTGTTGCAGGCGTAACCGCAGCTTGCCAAACCGGGCCGCGTAGCCAAAAACACTGCGCCGGATGATCATGAAAACAACAAGGCCAATTGCCGCCATTGTCAGCGTTGCCTGCCAATTCGCCGCCAGGAGGATAGCCGTAAGAATGACAGCAAGAACGAATCGGTTCAAAAAATCAAATATGGAAATAACACCGCGCGCGGCCCGATAGGGTTCCACCGCAATATTATGCACCGTGGTGCCATGGCGCTGGGCCGACATATAGGCGTAGTCAGCTTGCAGATAATGCGCCATCAAACGCCGCGACCAACCCTGGCGCAGACGCATGGCAAAGTTAACCGACAGCCCGCGGGTTAAGACCATCAAAACGCCCTTGATCAAAAAAGCCAAGGCCAACAACAGCAAAAGCCCGTCAACGCGGGCATCCATGGGCATAACGCGTCCTAAGAAGGCGGTGAATTCTCCCAACGCACCATCGACCCCGGATTCCAAACCGGCCATTGTCGCGATCAAAGGCAACACCAACGAAAGGCCAAAGCTCTCTGCCAATGCGGCCAGCAACATGAACAACACAAGCATCGACGCAGCCAATCGATGCTGGGTCAGCAGGCGGTTAATGATGCGCAGTTTTTGGATCTTATCGTTCACAGCTGTCTCGCAGCGGATACACTAGGTGGTGATTATGCAAACACGTCGGTGATATACAACAGGCGACATTAAGAGGGATTGAGCGGACCAAATTCGGGGCAGTCCCAATGGTCAAATTCAGCCTGCAAGTTATAGCGTTCATAGCATGAACGTCAAGCTTTGTTCATGCCGTGAACACTGATAGGATCGCAGCATGAAGCGGCGCAAAAACTTTGTCCCTAAGCCTGAAAACCGGTCTGCGCGGATTGGATATCTTCGGCGGAAGTGCTATCCCTCTCCCCCATGAGCCGCACCCCCACCCAACGCCTGGAACGAGGCCTAAAGACCACCTCGCTGCGTGGTCTGCGCCTGAACCTGCGTCTGAAGAAGCTGTTTGGGCGACGGGGCAAGTCGCTCTTTATCTCAGCCCTACCGAAATCCGGATCGACCTTTCTGGTCAAGGCATTGGGTGAGGTAACCGGCTATCAGCATATGTTCCTGGGCTATCATCAGTTGAACGAGCAGGATTTGTACCTGCCAAACCTGATCGATAGCTGGACCATGAACATCATCAGCCATCAACATACCCGACCCAGCGCCCCGAACCTGGATCTCATGCGGCAATTCGCGATCCGCCCGGTGATCCTGACCCGCAATGCCTATGACGCCATGGTCAGTCAGACAGACCACCTGGAACGCGAGTCGACGCAAACACCGCTGTTGAACGTGCCCGATGATTTCATGGATCGCAGCCGGGCGGAGCGCCTGGACATGGTGATTGATCTGGCCATGCCCTGGTACATACGCTTTGTTGGGGATTGGCGGCATGCCGATGCGAAGGGGGATGTGGAGCGTCTTTGGCTGCGGTATGAAGATTTGATCACCGACGGCGTTGATGTGGTTGGGAAAATCCTGGATTTTCACGGTTTGGCGCGAGACGACGGCGTGATTGAACGGGCTCTGGTGCAGGCCCGGGGACAGGGCAGCCGCCTGAACAAAGGTGTCGCAGGACGTGGGGACGCAGAATTGAGCGACGAACAGAAGAACCGCATTAACGCCTTGACCCGGCATTATCCCGGGCTTGATTTCAGCTGCATTGATTTAGCAGGCACGGCCTAGATGTGCGGTCTGACCGGATCGTTGGAGTTTGAACCGGCGACGCCGTCGGAAACCCTTTCCCGGCAGGTGGTCGCCATGGCCAACACTCTGCACCATCGGGGGCCGGACTCCGCAGGCCATTGGATCGATGCCAAGGCAGGCATCGCCCTGGGATTTCGCCGCCTGGCAATTATCGATTTGTCGGAACATGGTGCCCAGCCCATGACGTCCCACGATGACCGCTATGTCATGGTCTACAATGGCGAAATCTATAATTTCCCGGAACTACGCCAGGAATTGGAATCCAAGGGCCATGGCTTCGTCGGCCATTCTGACAGCGAAGTGATTTTGGCCGCCATTGTGGAATGGGGATTGGTGGCCGCCGTCGGGCGCTTTGTCGGCATGTTTGCCATCGCCCTATGGGATCGCCGCGAACGCGCGTTGTCCCTGGTTCGCGACCGTTTGGGGATCAAGCCGCTTTATTACGCCCAGTTTGGCCGCCATCTGATTTTTGCCTCGGAAATGCAGGCGATCCGGGCCCATCCGGCCTTTCATGGCGAAATCGACCGGGATGCCCTGGCGCTCTACCTCAAACGCAACTGTGTGCCCGCGCCGAAATCCATCTATGCCAACATCCAAAAGCTGGATGCCGGGGCAATTCTGCGCCGTGGGCCGGATGGAAAGGTGGAGGTTCGACGCTATTGGTCGTTGCGGGATGTGGCGGAAGGCGGTCAGGCGGCGGTCTTTCGGGGCAGTGAGACGAACGCGACGGATGAATTGGAAAAACTACTGACCGAGGCGGTCGGTTGCCGCATGGTGGCGGACGTGCCCCTGGGTGTATTCCTATCGGGCGGTGTTGACAGTTCCACCGTCGCCGCCCTGATGCAAAGCCAATCCGACCGGCCGATCAAAACATTCTCCATCGGTTTCTCGGATGCGGGCTATGACGAAGCGGTGGACGCCCGCGCCGTCGCCCAGCATCTGGGAACAGAGCATCACGAGCTGTATTTGTCGGAGGCCGACGCCCTGGACGTGGTGCCCGGACTGGGCAGTATGTATGACGAACCGTTTGGGGATTCATCGCAAATCCCGACCTATCTGGTCTCTAAAATGGCCAGGGAGCATGTCACCGTGGCATTATCCGGCGATGGCGGGGATGAGATGTTCGCCGGTTACAACCGCTATCTTTGGGTGGAGCGCCTGGTCTCCAAGACCGGCTGGCTGCCGGGGCCCGTGAAAGCGATCATCGCGGCCATGTTGACCGCCCTGCCGCCGCATCAGTGGGACCGCTTTGCCAATGTTCTCGGTCAACGCAATCCGGGCGACAAACTACATAAACTGGCCGGTGTCCTGCACGCCCGGGATGCAACGGAAATGTACGATGGCCTAACCTCCCATTGGGCCGGGGCCGAGGCGATGGTTTTGAACCGGCACGGCGATCTGCCGCGCAATGCGGGTGCCGACCTTCGGGAGGCAGCCCACGCCATGATGTATCTGGACGCCATGACCTATATGCCAGACGACATTCTGACCAAGGTTGATCGCGCCTCCATGGCGGTCAGTCTTGAAGCGCGGGTGCCGTTGCTGGACCATCGGGTCGTGGAGTTCGCCTGGTCGCTGCCCTTGTCCATGAAGCTGGGATCGAAGAAAGATGGCGGCCAATCGAAAAAGCTGTTGCGTCAGGTGTTGTATCGCCACGTGCCGAAGGAATTGATCGAACGGCCCAAAATGGGCTTTTCCGTGCCCATCCATGATTGGCTGCGGGGGCCCTTGCGTGATTGGGCCGAGGCTTTGCTGGCGCCGGAGCGTTTGGCCGGCGACGGCTATTTTGACCCGGAACCCATCCGTCGCACATGGAACGAACACCTGTCAGGCCGGCGCAATTGGCAGCATCAACTATGGGACATCCTGATGTTCCAGTCCTGGCTGGACAGCCAAAAGTTATGAGCCCACAGCCGAAACCCCCACGCCTGCTGTTTCTGATGAACGAGGCGCTGTTCTTTACCACGCACCGTTTACCCGTGGCCATGGCCGCACAGGCGGCAGGCTTTGAGGTCCATGTGGCAGCACCGTTCGATGAAGCGCCCGTGGCGGTCATACGGGGCTGCGGATTTGATTTTTACGACCTGCCCCTCAAACGCGGCGGGCGCAGCCTTTGGGGCGAAATCCACCTGCTGGCCCGATGTTTCAATCTGATCCGCACGATCAAACCGGACCTGGTACATCACGTGGCCATGAAGCCGGTTATCTTCGGTGGCCTGGTCTCTCGCCTGATGGGGGTGCGGGCGGTGGTGCACGCGATCACCGGCCTGGGATTTTTGTTCATTCGTGAAGATCGGCTGGCCCGGACCATTCGGGCCATGATCATGCCCCTGTATCGTTTTGCCCTGGGGCATCCCAATGCCCGGGTCATTTTCCAGAACCCCGATGATCTGAATATGTTCCTGGACCATTCCCTGGTCTCGAAAGATGTCACGGTGATGATCAAAGGTTGTGGCGTCGACATGACTGTCTTCGCCCCCGGTCCGACCGCCACATCCGCATCTATACCCATAGTGATGTTTCCCGCCCGCATCCTGGGCGATAAAGGCGTACACGAATTTATCCACGCCGCCCGCAGCCTGACGTTGGCCGGTGCCCGGGCCCGCTTTGTCCTGGTGGGGCGGCGTGATCCAGCCAATCCAACGGATGTGGCCGAAGACATCATTCGGGGCTGGGAGAAGGAAGGCATCGTGGAATGGTGGGGCTTTCATTCCGATATGCCCGATGTGCTGCGCCAGGCCCAAATCATCTGTATGCCCAGTTATCGCGAGGGGTTGCCCCGCGGCCTGATTGAGGCGGCGGCCTGTGGTCTGCCCATCGTCACCGCAGATGTGCCCGGCTGTCGTGAGGTCGTGCGCCATGGGGAAAGCGGCTATCTGGTACCCGTGCGCGATGGTCCGGCAACGGCAGCGGCGATTGGAGAATTGCTGGATGATGATGCCCTGCGCGCCAGCATGGGTCAGACGGCCCGGCAACTGGCCCTTGATGAATTCACCGTTGAAGCCTTCGTTGAAAACACTTTGAAGACCTATGATGCGGTTATGGCAGGACAGGGGTAATCGAGAATGCCCTCCCCCCAGGCCCGTCCGCTGTTCTTTTTAGTATGCCTCGTCGCGCCCGTTGGTGTCATCGCGGCCAAGGCGTTGGTGCCGGTGTTTTTTATCGTCGCCCTTTGGCTGCTGATCCGACGCTGGCGCAACGGTGAACTGAGGCGACCGTTCCAGGGCCCCCTGTTTTATGCCGCCATTCTAATTGCCACATGGGCGTTGATATCCGCGCTGTGGGCCCTGGACGGGGCAGCCGCACTGACGACTTTCGCCAAATTGGCCGGGGTTCTGTTGTCTGCATTGGTGGTTTTGGATGGCATTCAGGATCTACAGCCCGGCGATGGCCGTACAATAGGCCGTGGCATGGTTGCGGCTTTTGTCGTCGCCGCACTCGTTCTGGCTTTGGAAAGCCTGTCCGGCCTTGCTGGTAACCGCTGGTATCTGGAATGGCGCGGACAGGAGAAGGATTTTGACGACACCATACTGAACAGGGCGGAAATCCTGCTCCTATTGTCTGCCTGGCCCACTGCATATGTGTTGTGGCAGTGGGCGGGGGCGGAGGCGGGAGCGGGGCGTTTTCGCACCGGTGCATTGGCGGTTATCGCTGTTGCCGTCGTAGTCATAATGATCGGTGTCTCCAACTCCAACCAACTGGCCGCCCTGGTGGCATTGGTTGGGGCCGTATTTGCAGCCTTTACGGGAAAATGGCTGCAAAAACTGCTGGCGGGCTTAGTCGTGATTGGATTTCTGGCCGCACCCCTGCTACCCACCACCGTTCTGGCCCCGGAACGTTGGGCGGCTTCCTTTGATGAAAAGCATTATTCGGCCCTGCATCGTCTGCATATCTGGAACTTTGCCGCCCAGCGGATCACGGATGCACCCGTCATCGGGTGGGGCCTTGATGCTGCCCGGCGCATTCCCGGCGGTGATACCAAGCTGGCAGGCGGGGGTAATGTCATGAGCGTCCACACCCACAACGGCAGCCTACAAATCTGGTTGGAATTGGGCGCCGTTGGTGCGTTGATTTTCGCCGGACTACTGGCAGCTTTATGGCTGCGCATTGCCATCTTGGAGGAACGGTCGCTACGGGCGGGAGGTACGGGCTTGCTGTTGTCCGCCCTCATGGTCGCCAACCTTAGCTTTGGCATCTGGCAGACCTGGTGGATGGCGTCCCTGGCGCTAAGCGGCTTGCTATTCATGATCGCGCAAAAGTTAAAATTAGATGAACGATTAAACATATAAAGATTTTTTTATGCTTGCATCAGGCAAACCTGCTTGTTAAACATCCGGCAGATTTTGACGACAACAATTTTCAACCGTCATCTGGGCCCATGTTGCCGCCGCGACAGCACTGTCAACAAACCGTAGCCGCCCAATGACCCATGACCAATGATCCAACTGTTGGGGAGACCACCCATGAGCACATTTACCGACTACAAGGTTGCCGATATGTCCTTGGCCGATTGGGGCCGCAAGGAAACCACCATTGCCGAAACGGAAATGCCGGGCCTGATGGCGTTGCGCGATGAATTCGGCGCATCCAAGCCTTTGGCTGGTGCCCGCATTGCCGGTTGCCTGCATATGACGATCCAGACGGCGGTGTTGATGGAAACGTTGATCGCCCTGGGTGCGGAAATCCGCTGGTCCTCATGCAATATCTTCTCCACCCAGGATCAGGCCGCCGCCGCCATGGCGGAAGCCGGCATTCCCACGTTTGCCTGGAAAGGTGAATCGGAAGAGGAATTCTGGTGGTGCATTGAACAAACCATCATTGGCCCTGACGGCTGGCGTCCGAATATGATCCTGGATGACGGCGGCGATCTGACCGGCCTGATGCACGAAAAATATCCCGAACTGATGAAAGACGTGCGCGGCTTGTCGGAAGAGACAACGACCGGCGTCCACCGTCTGTACGAGATGGAGCGTGATGGCCTTTTGGTTGTGCCCGCCATCAACGTCAACGATTCGGTAACAAAATCAAAATTTGACAATCTGTACGGCTGCCGGGAAAGCCTGGTGGACGGCATCAAGCGGGCCACCGACGTGATGATGGCCGGCAAGGTCGGCGTTGTCTGCGGCTTTGGCGATGTGGGCAAAGGCTCCGCTGCCTCTCTGCGCAGCCAGGGTGCCCGGGTGATGGTCACCGAAATTGATCCCATCTGCGCCCTGCAGGCAGCCATGGAAGGATACCAGGTTGTCACCATGGAAGAAGCCGCCCCCTTGGGCGATATTTTCGTGACCTGCACCGGCAACAAGGACGTCATCACCATTGATCATATGCGCGCCATGAGAGACCGGGCCATTGTTTGCAACATCGGCCATTTCGATAGTGAAATCCAGATCGATGCCCTGCGCAACCACCCCTGGCACAATGTTAAGCCCCAGGTGGACGAGGTTGAGATGCCCGACGGTCGCCGCCTGATCGTTTTGGCAGAGGGCCGTTTGGTAAACTTGGGCTGTGCCACGGGTCATCCCAGCTTTGTGATGAGCGCATCCTTCACCAACCAGGTGCTGGCGCAAATCGAATTGTGGGAAAAGCACGACGACTACGAATGCAAGGTCTATACCCTGCCCAAACATTTGGACGAGAAGGTTGCCACCTTGCACCTGGAAAAGCTGGGCGTGCATCTAACAACCCTGAACGTGGAGCAGGCGGAATACATCGGTGTGGGTCAACAAGGCCCCTTCAAGCCGGAACAATACCGCTACTAAAAGGTTCGTTCCTTCCTCCGCTTGACCGCCGCTTGTCTTAACCTTGTCTTAGGGGCAATCGGCGCTTAATCTTTCCCGGTAAAGGCATGGGCAAAAGCATGGCATAGGGAACGTGGGTGATGAGCGGCTGGACCACTTTGTTTGCCATAGTCGCTGGCCTGGGCTTTGCCCTCGCCTTCTGGCTATGGCTGCGAAGTCGGCAAACCGAACGGCGGCTGGCGCAGGCCGGCGGCGATGCCGCTACCCAACTCACCCGCTTGCGCGCCTTGGAAGACTTGAGCGATGGCGGCTTTATCGCCTGGTTAGGGGACGGAACCGTTTGGTCCCGGGGTCTGCAGACCGTATTTGCCGTCGCGGCGGACGAAGTTGCCTCAATTGAAGATATATCGCCGTTTATCGCGGCGGATGAATTCGCCATATTGAAAACGAATTTGGCGAAACTGCGACAGGACGGCGCGCCATTTACCTTTGAGTTGAACGCGGCCGACGACGAGACCGTCATTGAGGCACGCGGTATGCCAGGTGATCACGGCGGGACGATAACGGCAATTGTCTGGATGCGGGATATTGGTGCCTCTACCTATGAGGCGCGCGCGGCCCAGCATGCGGCCGAGGAACAACTGGCTGATGCATCCGGGTCGCTGGCGGGTTATGCCACGCTGTTGGCGAATTTACCCGTGCCCATCTACCGCCGTGACGGCGACCTGCGCATGGTCTGGTGCAATGAAGCCTATGGCAAAACCGTCAATGCCACAGTTGCGGACATTATCGCCAGGGGCGGCGTTGAAATTGAAACACCCCTGGTGCCCAATCAAGGCCATGCCATGGCGGAAGCCGTTCTTCAAAGCGGTGAAAGCGCCAGTGAAAGCCGCCATTTCGTCGTCGGCGGCCAGCGACGTACCCTGCAGGTCACCGAAGTTCCCGCCAGCACCGGAAATGACGTCATCGGCTTTGTCCACGACGTCACCCATATTGAAGAGGCGCAGGTCGAATTAAGTCGTCATATGGACGCCCATGCTGAAGTTCTAAACAACCTATCCACCGCAATTTCGATCTTTGGCCCGGACAAACGTTTATCTTTTTACAACAATGCCTACGCAGAATTGTGGCAATTGGAAGAGGACTGGCTGGACCGTGGGCCAACCCACAGTGAAGTGTTGGAGGAAATGCGGGAAGGCCGCCGGATACCGGAACAGACCGATTTTCCCGCTTATAAACAAGGTTTCATGCGCCTGTACACAGACCTGCTGGAGACCCGGGAGGACATCATCTATGCCCCCGACGGTCGGGTTCTGCGCCAAGTCATCTCGCCGCATCCTTTCGGCGGGCTGTTTTTCCTGGCCGAAGATATTACCGACAGCCTGGTGTTGGAACGGTCCTACAACACCCTGATCGCGGTGCAGCAGGAAACCCTGGATAACCTCTATGAAGGGGTGGCGGTGTTTGGCGGCGACGGGCGTTTGAAATTGGCCAATTCCGCCTATGCCCGCATATGGCGGCTTGATGAGACGCTTATTCAGGGTGAGCCCCATATATCGGAGGTCGTTGAGGCCGTCCGACCCAGCCTACCGGAAGGCGGCGATTGGCCGACCTTGCGTGATACCCTGATCGCGCAAGCAACGGCCCGCGAGAATACGTCCGGGCGGATGCGCCGCCGGGATGATGCCGTAATTGATTTCGCGTCCGTCGCCCTGCCCGACGGCAATGCGCTTTTCACTTATGTGGACGTAACCGACAGCCTCAATGTGGAAACCGCGTTGGTGGAACGCAATGATGCGTTGGAGGCGGCGGACAAGTTGAAATCTGAATTCCTGGCCAACGTCAGCTACGAATTACGCACGCCTTTGAATGTTATCATTGGCTTCACGGAAGTTTTGGGCAACGAATTTTTCGGCGAATTGAACGAGCGGCAGAAGGAATACACGGCGGATATTCTCCATTCGTCAAATCAATTGCTGGACCTGATCAACAACATCCTGGACCTGGCCAGCGTCGAAGCCGGTCAGATGGATTTGGAAGTAGGCCTGTTCGATATTCACAGAGTTTTGGAGAATGTCATGATCCTGGCGCGGGAACCCGCCAGTAGGCAGAAACTGGAACTGCTACTTGATTGTCCGGTCGATTTCGGTGCGATAGAGGCGGACGAACGACGCATCAAGCAGGTGATGTATAAGTTGTTAAGCAATGCCTTAAAATTCTCCAACGAAGGCGGCCAGATCACCATCGGCGCCTTGCGTCAGGGTGAGGAGGTGGGCCTGTACATTGCCGACAACGGCATCGGAATGAGTGCGATGGATCAGGAACTGGTCTTCGAAACCTTCCGTGAGGCCTCACCGTCAGATCGTCAAAGCAGCGTTGGCCTGGGTCTATCCCTGGTCAAGAGTTTTGTTGAGCTGCATGGCGGCCGGGTGGAACTAGACTCAACCCTTGGCAAGGGCACCCGGGTCACCTGTTTCCTTCCCACCCGGCAAAGCCAACAGAACTCCGCCCTGATCCAGGGTGACCGGGATTGAACGAGGCAGCGACAGTTGAAATCTGTCGCCATCTGCCCGATGCGGACGCAACGGCTGCTGCCGGGGCCAGCTTGGCTGTCCGAACCCGTCCCGGTGATATCATTTGCCTGCAGGGCGATTTAGGGGCGGGCAAAACCACGTTCGCCCGTGGCTTCCTGCGTGCCCTCGGCGTGGAGGAGGAGATCCCCAGCCCGACCTTCAATCTGTTGCTAACCTATGAAACACCCTTGGCCACAGTCTGGCACTTTGATCTGTATCGTATCAGTAGTGCTGACGAGTTGATTGAACTTGGCATAGAGGACGCGTTCGCCGACGGCATCTGTCTGATCGAATGGCCCGACCGTCTGGGACCCTGGCAACCGCAACAGCGCATCGATATTGATTTGCGGGATGCCGATGACGGTGCCGCGCGGACTGTGCGATTGCAGGTTTTCGGCCCCAAGGACAGCCGGTGGCCGGGCTTATGGCCGGACTTATGATAGAATCTATGGTGGGGCCCAACGAAGTTGCAGCTTTCCTCCACCGCCATGGCTGGGGCGATGCGGATCGTAGACCCATGGCCGGCGACGCCTCTGCCCGGCGCTATGAACGTCTGTACCGGGCCGGAAACAAAGACGCCGGCCAAGGCCTCCTGATGCTTGCACCACCGGGTCCAATGGCCACTGAATTCATAACCGTCGCGGCGATACTGGATAGCCTTGGCCTGTCTGCGCCACGCATCCTGGCGGCAGAGCCTGACCTGGGCCTGGCGCTGGTCGAGGATTTTGGCGATGACACCTATACGGCTCTGTTGGACCACGGTATCCCGCCGTTACCCTTGTACGAACTGGCCGTGGATAGCTTGATCCATTTGCACCGGCATTTTTCCCCCGATGGGGCAGCGGCACGATTACCGGTTTTCGACCGGGAACTGTTTCTGAACCAAACCATGTTGTTCTGTGAAAGCTATCTACCCACAGTTCTGGACACGGTCGATGATCAGGCCATCGAGAGTTTCAGGCAGGCCTGGACAGCGCCACTGGAACAGGCCCTGACCGTGCCCAATTCCCTTTTGTTGCGGGATTTTCACGCGGGCAATCTTTTTCATCTTTCCGACCGGCCGGGTGTTCGGGCCTGCGGTCTGATTGATTTTCAAGACGCCGGCGTTGGTCCGGTAACCTACGACATGGTTTCCCTGTTGCAGGATGCCCGCCGTGATGTACCAGCCCGTGTAACTGCGGCTTGCCTGGCGCGCTATACCGCAGCCTTCCCCAACCTTGATCCCGGCCTGTTCGAAATTTCATACAATGTCCTGGCGGCCCAGCGTCATATCCGGGTTATTGCGATTTTTGCCCGCCTGGCCGGTCAGGGAAAACCAGACTACATGGCCTATTTGCCGCGCCTGTTGGCCCTGTTGGGCCAGGCCCTAGGCCACCCCGTGCTGGAGGACCTGGCGATCTGGTTCGATCGTCACTTGAATGCGGTAATAGAGATAGGCCAGCAACCCCGCCAATAATAATGGCCCGATGGGTAAGCCGTGGGCATTCAACGGCATCATGAGCACGGGCAGGGTCCAACAGAACGCCACGGTGATGAATTCGCCTCGCCGCCAGCCGGTTTTCATGGCGTCGACGCTCAGACAGATCAACGGAATTGAGATCAAACCCATATCGTAATTGAAGCCTTGGGGGCTGGCCGCAAAGGTGGCCACGAACAACAACGAGACGCGCAACCGCCAATCGCGCAGGCCGCGCAGGCCGCCCTGGCCGCCCGGTCCGGCCCGAAAGACCCGGTACACCAGGATCACCGCACCTATGGCAACGATGGTCTGCACTGTATGTGCCAACCACAGAGGCAGTCCAATGATCCGGCCCGCCATGAACCAGCCGGGCATCATCCACCTAAATGGCCCCTCGCTGGTCGACATAAAGCGCAATTGATGCGGCAGGGTGGAATCCAGGAATTGCCACCAGACCGCTTCGCCGTACATCAACGTCGTAGCCCCCGCCAACAAAACCGCCGTCACTGTGGCCGCGGCGATGGCCTTCCACTGTCGCATCGCCAGCAGGCTAACGGGTATCAAGATACCAAGGTGCGGCTTGAACGTCAGCAGGCCGAACATGATGCCGGACAATATGGGACGCCGGTCCAACATGGTAAAACCAGCTATGGCCAAGGTTGTCGTAATAAATCCGTTCTGGCCGAGAAATACATTCACGAATGTGGACGGCGCCAGCAACAGCAGCCAGGGGAAGCTTTTCATGGCGGGCCAGAATTTTTGAGCTGCATAAAACAGCACCAGCAAGCCGCATAAGGTCCACGTGAGGAAGGCAACGCGATATGGCAGGCTGGATAGTTGTTCGGTCAGGAACAGGGCCTGGGGCGGATAGGACCAAAAATGAAACGGAAAATCAGCCCCCATATGTTGGCGCTGGGCGGCGGCAAACTTATCCTGATCGAAAATATCCGCCGTACGCCCTGCGTCCACCAATTCCGAGGCCGTCCATAGATTTATGAAATCCCGTCCCACCGCATGGTTCAGACCATCGTGGTCACCGCGCCACAAAGAAATATAGAGGTAGGAGAACACCAGACAGGTCAGCAAAATACCCGCGCACAGGCTTAGCAACAGGCCCAATGGCGGGGACGGGGACGGGGACGGGGGCGGGGGCGGGGACGGGGCGCGCAAATTGCCGGCTCTATTCAGCGGCTGTCGTCGTCGTGGCGGGTCGGCTTGCCAAATGCTGGCTCAGGCGCGGGATGACGTCTTCGGCCAGCAGGGTCATGGAACGCCGCCATATGGGCGCCTTGTCCCAGTCGTGGCCAACCATCAACAAGGTTCCGAAATCGCCCCATTGTTCACAAAGGTCCACCAACTGATCCAGCACACTGTTGGCATCACCGAATGTCACCATGGACCGGATCACGTCGTCCAATTTCAGATCATCATCGGAAACATCCCTGTCGGGTTTCAACATCTCCAAAATGCCGCGGCTGCGGTAGAGATCCATGAAATAGCGGAAATAGAAACTCAACCCGCCATTCGGATTGGCGATATAATCCTCCGCCTCCTGCTGATCATCCGTCACCAGGATAGAGCGGGCGATACGCCAGGCAGCGGGGTTGGCCGCACGCCCTACATTGTCGCAACCCTTTTGATAGGCCTGCCAATGGCTTTGGATATAGCGGGCTTGAATGAAGTTGGCGGAGACGATTTCCCAGCCCCGCTCCGCCGCCATGGTTGCGGACGAGGAATGGGGCGAGACGATGGAAAGGCAAACCGTGGGATAGGGGTCCTGATAAGGTTTGCAAATTTCACCGATGCCTAAATGTGGCAGTACCGCATCCTTCAGCTTAATCGGCCAGTATTCGCCATCAATGTCATAGCCAGGGCCTGCTTTTGCATCCGTACCCCAGATCTTGTGAATGGCATCAATGGATTCCAGCATCATGGCACGGCGTTGTTTTTCGTCCGTCAGGCCCAATAGTTCAAAATCACTGACCAGGCCACCGGGACCAATGCCCATGATATAGCGGCCCCGGGACATGTGATCGAAATTCGCGACTTGTGCCGCCACTTGGGTTGGATGCTGTTGCGGCAGGTTCAAAACGCCGGAGGCGAAATTGATGCCCTTGGTCTGTTCGATCATGGAGGCAAAAAACATCAACGACGATGCGATGGGTTCGGCGGTTGAACTGATATGTTCGCCGCACCAGGCCTCCGCCATGCCAAGGCTATCGGCCAGGATCACGGCCTCCCGGTCTTCGGACAAGACATCCGTCAAGCTGCGGGCAGGATCGTGCAAAGGCATCATGAACATGCCGAGTTTCATGGGACACTCCAATCAAATAATCAGCCTACAGAGTAGGCGCGAACAAAATCCGGATCAATGGTCAGGCCTAATCCGGGGCGGTCGGGAATACTGATACGCCCCTCAACCACCGGAAAATTCTCCGCCACAAGATCATGCATCAAGGGATTATGGCCCAGGGAATATTCCACCGTAAAGGCAGCAGGTGCCGTGGCGCAGATTTGCAGGCCAGCCGCGAACATAATCGCCCCGCCCCACATATGCGGGGCCAGGCGGATCTGGTGGCTGGTGGCCAGGGCGGCAATGCGCATGGCTTCCGTAATGCCGCCACAAATGGCCAGGTCGGGTTGAAAGATATCAACCGCGCGGGCCAGGGCCAGATCACGGAAGTCAAACCGGGTAAAGATGCTTTCCCCAGCCGAGATGGGAATATCCGTCGCCGCACGCACCTCGGCACAGCCCGGAATATCATCCGCCGTCACCGGCTCCTCGAACCAGGCAAGGTCAAAATCAGTGACCAGGCGGCAGAACCGCTTCGCCTCGGCGCAATCAAATGTGCCATGGGCATCCGCCATGATGCCCACATCATCGCCCAGATACTTGCGGGCGGCAGCGACCCTGGCAGCGGAGGTTCTGGCATCACCGTCGGCCGAACCCACCCGCATCTTCACGGCACCAAAACCGCCCGCTTCGATATAACCGGCCAGTTGTTCGCCGATGCTTTCCGCAGGTGCCCAACCGCCCGAGGCATAGGCCGCCAGATCGTCCCGGCATTTGCCCCCCAGCAATTGCCAGACCGGCACGCCCAATGATTGCCCCAACAGATCCCATAGGGCGATGTCGATACCGCTGATGGCGGAAATGGTTAAACCCCGCCGGCCCAGGGCGGGGAAGACGTGGCCTCTTTCAATGGCGAAATGGGCCCGGCTGCCGTTATACATTTCTTCCCAATGGCCGGCGATACGCCTGGCATCCTGGCCGACCAGCAGCGACCCCAATTCGTCCCTGATCAAAGTTACCAGGGCCCGGCCATCACCCAGATTACCGACGCCGGCCTTGGCCTCGCCATGGCCGACAAGGCCGTCTTCGGTTTCGATACGCACCAAAACCGTATCGAAGGACCGCATACGGCCAAAGTCCGAAGTATGCTGGCGCGCCTCCGGGATCGGCACTTGCAACCAGGTTGCCTCGACAGACCTAATTTTCGTCATCGTCAATCCACCTCGACAATCATTTCCACCTCAACTGGAATTTGAAACGGTAATGAACCCATCCCAACGGCGGATCGCGCATGGCGTCCCGCCTCACCAAAGACCTCAAACATCAGGTCTGAATAGCCATTGATGACCTTTGGATGCTCATTGAAATCCGGTGCGGCATTGACCATACCCAGGACCTTGACGACCCGTTTAACCCGGTCCAGGTCACCGATCTCGGCCCGCAAAGTGGCAAGAGCGTTCAGGCCCACCAATCGGGCCGCCGCCTGGGCGTCGGCAATGCTCATGCCACCGGTTCCCACCTTGCCGGTAATGGAGGTGCCGTCGGGCCGGCGCGGGCCCTGACCAGAGATATAGACCAGATTACCGGTCTGCACCGCGCCGACATAGCTGCCCAACGGGGTCGGTGGGTTCGGCAGTTCGATGCCCAGGTTCTTCATTGTTGCTTCCGCGCTCATAGCAAATCCTCCTCATGGTCGTTTGTTGACAACGTTGGTGTCCAGCCTAACACCTAGCGGCCTGTCACGGTATTTATGAAATTCCATTATGGCCAATCGAAGATCCTGGACGGAGCGTAGTAAATTACCTATATCCGGCATATGACCAAGAAAATGGGACAGGCGTTTTTGAAGATGCATGGCGCGGGCAACGACTTCGTCGTGCTTGATTTGCGCCAGGTTTCTCTGCGCGTGGACGCCAACCTGGCCCGCGCCATCGCGGACCGGCGCACGGGCGTAGGCTGTGACCAGGTGATCTCTATCGAGCCATCGAACAGGGGTGATGCCTTTATGCGCATCCATAATCCTGATGGCAGCGAGGCCCAGGCCTGCGGCAACGCGACCCGGTGCGTGGCAAGCTTGCTTTTGGCGGAACATGATACGGGTAAAAGCACCGGGCAAACGGTGATCGAGACTCAAGCCGGCCTGTTGCCCGCCCAGGCAATAGAAGACGGTTGGTTCCAGGTGGATATGGGGCCTGCCTATCTTGACTGGCAGGATATTCCCCTCTCTCATGAAATGGACAGTTTGCAGCTGGATTTAACCTTGGCACCCGAGGCCGGAAGTGGGGCCGGTCCTGTTTTGTCGGACCCCTGTGCGGTTGGCATGGGCAATCCCCATGCGGTGTTTTTTGTCGATGATCTGGATACCATTGATATTCCCAGCGTCGGGCCCGCGTTGGAAAACCATGCCTTGTTCCCGGAACGAGCCAACATTGGCTTTGTCCAGGTTACCGGCCCGGACCAACTGCGCCTGCGGGTGTGGGAACGAAGTGCTGGATTAACCCTGGCCTGCGGCTCGGGGGCCTGTGCCGCCCTGGTCGCCAGCCATCGACGAGGCAAGTGCGGTCGGCGTGCCGAGCTGACAGTCGACGGTGGTCGCCTGATCATTGAGTGGCGGGCCGAGGACGGCCATGTTTTGATGAGCGGACCGGTCGCCACCGCTTATCGCGGCGAGCTGGATGTCGCCCTGCTGGCGACGGCAGCATGAGCACGCCCCCCATGACGACACCCGAGGTCATTAATTTCGGCTGCCGTCTGAATGCCTACGAGGCTGAGGTTATGCGAGAGCAAGCCACCAAGGCGGGTTTGCGTGATGCGGTCATCATCAACACCTGCGCCGTTACATCAGAAGCGGTACGCCAGGCACGCCAGGCCATTCGCAAGGCGCGACGCCTACAGCCCGATGCAACCATCGTGGTTACCGGTTGTGCGGCACAGTTGGAGCCGGACACGTTCGCCGCCATGGCTGAAGTTGACCGGGTGTTGGGCAACCAGGAGAAGCTGCAGGGCGCGAATTTCGTAGCACCTATCGACGGTAAAATCCTGGTCGATGATATCATGTCCGTGGAGCAATTGGCCGGCCATCTGGTCCCCGGCTTTGACGGTCGCAGCCGGGCCTTCGTCCAGGTGCAACAGGGCTGCGATCACCGTTGTACATTCTGCATCATTCCCTTTGCCCGCGGCCCGTCGCTGTCCGTGCCCATTGCCGCCATTGTGCAACAGGTTCGCACCCTAGTCGCCAATGGCTATGGGGAGGTGGTACTGACCGGGGTTGATATTACATCCTATGGCCATGACCTGGCAGGCCAACCCAGTTTGGGGCAATTGCTGCGCCGGTTGCTGGCGGCAGTGCCGGAATTGCCGCGCCTGCGCCTGTCGTCTTTGGATGCGGTTGAGATCGACGCCGAACTGGAACGCCTGTTGTTGGAGGAGCCCCGGGTTATGCCCCACCTTCATCTTAGTCTGCAAGCCGGCGATGATCTTATTCTAAAGCGCATGGCACGGCGTCACAATCGCGCCCAAGCCATCGCGTTATGCCAACGTCTGCGCAAGGGCCGACCGGACATGGTTTTTGGCGCGGACCTCATTGCCGGTTTCCCGACAGAGACAGAGGCGCAGTTCCAAAACTCATTGGCGTTGGTTGATGACTGCGGTTTGACCTATCTGCATGTCTTTCCCTATTCGGAACGACCAGGCACCCCAGCGGCACGCATGCCCCAGGTCCCTAGTGATGAGCGCAAACGCCGCGCCAGGCTATTGCGGGAAAAGGGCGCAGCGGCTCTGGCGACGTTTTTGGCATCGCAGGTTGGCACTTCCAGCCGGATGCTGCTGGAGAAGCCGGACCGAGGGCGTAGTGAACAGTTCGCGCAAATCCATCTGGATGGGCCATGCTCGGCACCGACCGCCCTGCCACCTCATGGAATTGTGAACGTTGATATCATCGGCGCAACCCATGACCATTTGATCGGGCGTATGACCGCATGAGTGACGGAAAATTCGGCTTATTCTCGCGCCTGAAGGCGGGGCTTAGCCGTACGGCGGGAAATTTTGGTGCGGGACTGACGGCAGTCTTTACCAAACGAAAGCTTGACGCGGCGGCGTTGGAGGAACTGGAGGATCTGCTGATCGCGGCCGATCTGGGCCCCGCAGTGGCCGCGCGGGTCAGCGGCAAGCTCGCCAAGGATCGTTTTGAGAAAGAAATTAGCGAGGACGAGATCAAGGCTGCCCTTGCTGGTGTTGTCTCTGAAATTCTCGATCCGGTTGCGAAACCACTGGTTATTGATGCGACGAAACGCCCTCATGTAATCCTGGTCGTTGGGGTAAACGGTACCGGTAAGACCACCACAATCGGTAAAATCGCCCATAATCTTGCGGCCGAAGGTAAAACGGTGGTGCTGGCAGCGGCGGATACTTTCCGCGCCGCCGCCATCGAACAGTTGGAAATATGGGGCGATCGGACAGGGTCGGATGTGGTCAGGCGAGATGTCGGGGCGGACCCGGCGGCAGTCGCCTATGAAGGCTTGCGCCACGCCCAGGCCCAGGATGCGGATGTTCTGTTGGTGGATACGGCGGGTCGGTTGCAAAACAAGGCTAATTTGATGGATGAATTGGCCAAAGTGGTACGGGTCTTAGGTAAATTGGATGCAGATGCACCACATGATTGCTTATTGGTTCTGGACGCCACCACCGGACAGAATGCCCTGCGCCAGGTTGAGGTGTTCTCGGATGTCTGTGACGTCACCGGCTTGGTCATGACAAAATTGGATGGCACTGCCCGAGGTGGGGTTTTGGTCGCGGTGGCGGAACGTTTTGGATTGCCGGTGCACTATATTGGCATCGGTGAGGGAGTGGACGACCTTCAGCCTTTCGCGGCGCAAGACTTTGCACAGGCCATTGCCGGGCAGGACAATTGACCATACGGCTGTGGAAAAGCCCCACAATGCCATATAACGGTTACTTTATTAGCAGTACAGTAACGTAATGGCGGTATTTCCCAAAGAATTTTCAGAAAACCTTGCAACGGTCGACATTTGTAACATTTCATCAAATACGCTATTGTGCCGTCATTGATGATCCTGACTAATTTTTGTAGGACCTGAAAATGCTCGGACGAATACTAATCGTCGATGATGATCCTGATATGCGTCTTGTTTTGCGCGAACATCTTGAGCCGGAAGGGTTTGAGGTTATCGACGCAGGTAACGGCGCGGAAATGCGTCGGATTATTGCCCAGGAAGAAGTTGACCTGGTAATCCTGGATTTACAACTGCCGGACGAAGATGGCCTTAATCTGGCAAAGGTTTTGCGCGAAAAGACCGATGCCGGTATCGTTATGCTGACGGGCAAAGGCACCACGGTCGATATGGTTGTCGGGCTGGAGGTTGGGGCCGACGATTACATCGCGAAACCCTTCAAATCCCGGGAATTATTGGCCCGCATTCGCAGTGTTCTGCGCCGTACGAAGCAGGCCCGCAGCGTAAAACCCAGTACAGGGCGCAGTGTCGTGAAGTTCCAGGGCTGGCGGTTTGAAAGCGCCTTTCAGCGCCTGACTGACCCGCAGGGGGAGGATACGGTTCTGACGGCGGGGGAATCCAGACTGCTGCAAACTTTGATCGATAATTTGGGCGAGACTGTGGCGCGGGACACTCTGCACCGGGAAGCCCTTGGTTATGATATGCAAGCCAACAGCCGCAATATTGATGTCCTGGTCGGCCGTTTGCGGCGCAAATTGGATTCAGACGATTCCAAGGAAAACCTGATCAAATCAGTCCGTGGCATCGGCTATGAATTCACCGGCACCATCGAACAGGAATAGCGTTAACCCAAAGCCTGGCCCCTATTATATCAGGCTATAACCTTCTGGCAGCGGCTTGCGCGGCGGCAAGGCGCGCAATTGGCACCCTGTACGGCGAACAGGAGACATAATCGAGGCCAATAGCCTGACAAAAATCGATTGACGCAGGGTCGCCGCCATGTTCGCCGCAAATGCCCAGCTTTAGATCCGGGCGGGTTTTTCGCCCGCGCTCTGCGGCCAGTTCAACTAGCTCGCCCACGCCATCCTGGTCCAAAGTCGCGAAGGGGTCGCCTTCCAGAATGCCTTTGTCGTGGTAGTCCCCTAGAAAACTGGCGGAATCGTCACGGCTGATGCCGAATACAGTCTGGGTCAGGTCGTTGGTTCCGAAAGAGAAAAATTCCGCCTCCTCCGCGATCTCACCGGCGCGCAAAGCGGCCCGGGGCAATTCGATCATGGTGCCGATCAGGTAATCAAGTTCAACCCCCTGCTCCGCCATGACCTGGGCCGCGACGGCTGCAATACGTTCCTGCAGGAAGGTGAATTCCGCCTTGCTGGCAATTAACGGGATCATCACCTCCGGTATCACCTTGCTGCCATGTTCGGCGCCGACAATGGCTGCGGCTTCAAAAATGGCGCGGGCCTGCATTTCGTATATCTCGGGATAGGAAATGCCCAAGCGGCAGCCACGATGACCCAACATGGGATTATATTCATGTAGCTGATTGGCGCGATGACGTAAATCTTCGGCAGACGTACCTGTTACCGCGGCCAACTGATCCAATTCGCCATCGGAATTCGGCAGAAATTCATGCAAGGGGGGGTCCAGTAATCGGATGGTGACCGGCAGACCCACCATGATCGTGAACAGATCCACAAAATCCTGTCGTTGCATGGGCAGAATTTTTGCCAGCGCCACCTGGCGGCCCGCCAGATCGGCTGCCAGGATCATTTCCCGCACGGCCAGTATCCGGTCGGCATCGAAAAACATATGCTCCGTCCGGCACAAACCAATACCTTCCGCGCCAAATTTGAGCGCCGCCTTTGCCTCGGTCGGCGTTTCCGCATTGGTGCGAATGCCAAGCTGGCGGATTTGATCCGCCCAGCTCATCAAAGTGCCGAAATCTCCCGAAAGCTTTGGCTGGATCGTCGCCACGCTGCCCAACATCACTTCGCCGCTGCTGCCGTCAATGGTGATTAAATCACCGGCGGCAACCGAGACACCGCCGATCGTCATGGTTTGCGTTGGGTAATCAATGCGCAATTGTCCCGCGCCAGAGACGCAGGGTCTGCCCATGCCCCGGGCCACCACTGCCGCATGGCTGGTCATTCCACCGCGTGACGTCAAAATGCCCCGGGCGGCATGCATACCGTGAATATCCTCGGGCGAGGTTTCCATACGCACGAGAAGAATATCCTGGCCCTCCGCAGCCAGTCTTTCGGCATCATCAGCGGAAAAAGCCACATTGCCCGTCGCAGCACCTGGGCTGGCGGGCAGACCACGGGTTAGAACTTGACGTTCGGCATCAGGATCCAGAGTAGGGTGCAGCAATTGATCCAGGGCATCGGGCTCCACCCTCTGAATGGCTTCTTCCCGGCTCAACAAACCTTCATTGGCCATTTCTACAGCGATCTTGATGGCCGCATGGGCGGAGCGTTTACCAGAGCGGGTCTGCAGCATATACAGATTGCCCCGTTGTACCGTGAACTCAATATCCTGCATGTCCCGATAATGCGCTTCGAGGCGTTGATAAATCGCCTCCAACTCGGCAAACACCGTCGGCATAACTTCCTGCAACGACGGCTTATCGTCGCCCGCCTCGTCCCGGGCAATCTTGGTCAGATGTTGCGGTGTACGAATGCCGGCAACCACATCCTCGCCCTGAGCGTTGATCAGATATTCGCCGAAGAAACGCTTGTCCCCTGTGGATGGATCCCGGGTGAAGGCGACGCCCGTGGCGGAATCCTCGCCCATATTGCCGAACACCATGGCCTGGATATTCACCGCCGTGCCCCAGGATGCGGGGATATCATGTAAGCGGCGATAGGTCACCGCGCGGGCATTCTGCCAGGAGCCGAAGACAGCGCCGATAGCACCCCAAAGTTGGGTTTGCACATCCTGCGGGAATGCTTGTTCGCCCTCGCTCTCCACCTTGGCTTTGAATTGATCCACCAATTGCCGCAGATCATCCGCGCTTAGATCCGTATCAAGATGCAGGCCCTTGCTCTCTTTCAGGATCTCCAACAATTCTTCGAAATGGTAGTGGTCAATACCCAGCACCACATCGGAATACATTTGAATGAAACGGCGGTAACTATCCCAGGCAAACCGTTCATTGCCGCTTTGTTTCGCTAAAGCCTCGACCGTGACGTCATTGAGGCCAAGGTTCAGCACCGTGTCCATCATGCCGGGCATGGAAGCGCGGGCACCTGAACGGACAGAGACCAGCAGAGGGTTTTCGTTGTCGCCGAATTTGGCACGGACGATCTTTTCCACATCGGCAAGGGCAGCCGTGACCTGATCCGATAAATCTTCGGGGTAGTTTTCGCCGTTGTCGTAATAGGCGGTGCAGACGTCCGTTGTTAGTGTAAAACCAGGCGGTACGGGCAGGCCCAGGCCGGACATCTCGGCCAGGTTCGCGCCCTTTCCCCCCAACAGGTTCTTGTCACCCGCGCCGCCATCGGCACGGCCATCGCCAAAACTGTAAACCCATTTCGTCATGGTCAGACCTTTTAGTGTCTATACTCGACTGGTTTTTAGAGCAATTTTCAATCAATTGGATTCACTCTCGTGATCCAAGTGATTGGTTCAATTGCTCTTTTCTCAAGAGTCCGAGCATATTTAAAGTAGACATGCTCTAGCCTTCGATTTCACTGAAATCAGCGGCTTTGTGCAAGATTGCACGAATTTGTGAAAGAAGACGTAAACGATTGCCCCGCAACGCAGTATCGTCGCAGTTGACGGTCACCTCTTCAAAGAACTGATCAACGGGCTGTCGCAGTCCCGCCATGGCGGTCATGGCAGCGGCAAAATCCTCTGCCCCAAGGGCGGCATCGATCTTTGCCACCGCCCCTTTCAAGGCATCCGCCAGGGCCTTTTCCTCTGACTGTTGCAAAAGCCCACCATCAACAACGCCGTCATAGGCGATGCCATCCTTCTTTTCCTCAATCCGCAGGATATTGGCAGCCCGGCGATAGGCAACCAGAAGATTGGCGCCATCTTCACTGCCGACAAAGCTATCCAGGGCAGAAACCCTATCCATAAGGCGCACCAGATCATCTTCACCGCCCAGGGCAAAAACGGCTTGCACCAAGTCGTGGCGCACGCCCTGTTCGCGCAAATGTACCTTTAGGCGATCAGCGAAGAAATCCATAAGGCTGTCATCGACCCGGCCTTCAAAGCCATATCCAGCACGCGCCAAATCAAAGGCCGCCTGTAAAGGCAGACGCAGACCGTTTTCCAAAACCATGCGGATGACGCCCAAAGCGGCCCGGCGCAACGCAAATGGATCGCGGGAGCCTGTGGGCTTTTCATCAATGGCCCAGAAACCCACCAGAATATCCAACTTGTCCGCCAACGCGACACAGACAGCGGTCGGTGCCGTGGGGCAATCATCAGAGGGGCCGGCAGGGGAATAATGCTGCTCAATCGCATCGGCCACATCTGCGCTTTCGCCGTCGTTCAAGGCATAGTAGCGGCCCATGACGCCCTGGACTTCGGGAAATTCATAGACCATGTCGCTAACCAGATCGGCCTTGCACAAATGCGCCGCGCGGGCGGCTTTGGCCTTGTCCGCCTCGGGCACGAATGCGGCTAAACCGGCGGACAGTTTTTCCAGGCGGATGATTTTTTCGCCCAGGCTGCCCAATTTGGCGTGAAAGACCATTTCATCCAGGGCCGGCAGACGACTTTCCAGGGTTTTCTTCAGGTCTTGGGTCCAGAAAAACTCCGCATCCGCCAACCGTGCTGTCAGAACATACTCATTACCGGCGATAATCTGCTTGCCACCATCCTGGGCTTCCAGATTGGCGACGGTAACAAAGTTTGGTGCCAGGTCTCCCGCCCCGTCACGAAGAGAGAGATATTTCTGGTTTGTCTTCATGGTGGTCACCAGAACCTCTGCCGGGACGTCCAGGAAGCGGCGGTCGAAATTACCCAGCATGGGCACCGGCCATTCCACCAGGCCCGCGACTTCCGCCACGAGGCCATCATCAGGCACCAGGGTAAGTCCGGCATCGCTGGCCAATTGGTCGGCACCTGTTGCGATCCGGTCACGGCGATCAGCGGCATCGATCATGACCTTCGCGGCGAACAGCTTGTCCCGGTAATCGGTGAAATTCGTGGCTGTGAAAGCCGCCGGTGCATGAAAGCGGTGACCTTGGGTTTGATCGCCACTTTCGATACCGGCAAAAGTCAGCGGCACAACAGCGCCATCGAACAACGCCAAAATAGACTGCAACGGGCGGACCCAACGGGTCGGGCCACTGCCCCAACGCATGGATTTCGGCCAGGGCAGGTCAGCGAACGCGCTGGTTAAAACTTCCGCCAGAACCTCCGCTGTTGGCCGGCCCTGGCGTTCAATCACGGCAAACAGGAAAATGCCTTTTGGCAGCTCGCGCGCCTCGCATTGATCCCGCGTCACGCCGTTGCCGCGCAGAAAACCTTCGATGGCTTTTTCGGGCGCATCAACCTTGGGTCCGCGTTTTTCCTCCCGCACATCAGGCTGGGCCAGGGGCAGGCCGGTGATCGTCAGGATCAAACGCCGGGGCGTGACGTAAGCATCCGCTGTCTCAAATGGTAGTTCGGCCTTTTTCAGGCCATCACATACAAGACGTTTCAGGTCTTCACTTGCACGGGCCTGCATGCGGGCGGGAATTTCCTCGCCAAACAGCTCCAACAACAACTCCGCCATATCAGGCCCCCTCCCCAGCTACCGCAGTTGGGTCCAGTTCACCCTCGGCCACCAGGTATGCAGTGGCACAGGCCTTTGCCAGCTCCCGCACCCGGCCGATATAGGCGGCCCGTTCGGTCACGGATATGACCCCGCGGGCATCGAGTAGATTGAACAAATGAGACGCCCTGATGCATTGGTCATAGGCGGGCAGGGGTAAGGCCACGGCCACCAGGGCGGCGCATTCCGCCTCGGCATCCGCAAAATGGCGAAACAGCATATCCGTGTTGGCGTGATCGAAATTGTAGGCCGAGAATTGCTGCTCCGCCGCCAGATAGACGTCGGCGTAGGTCTTCGACCGCTCAGTCCCCGGTTCGTTCCAGGCCAGTTTCTGGAAATGATCAACGCCCTGGACATACATGGCCAGGCGCTCCAGGCCATAGGTCAATTCACCGGATACAGGATTACAATCATAACCACCAACCTGTTGGAAATAGGTGAACTGGCTAACCTCCATACCATCGCACCAGACTTCCCAGCCCAGACCCCAAGCCCCTAAAGTGGGGCTTTCCCAATCATCCTCGACAAAACGGATATCGTGGTTCGAGGCATCCAGCCCGATCGCCGCCAGCGATCCCAAATAAAGGTCCTGCAAATCAGGGGGTGATGGCTTCATGATCACCTGAAACTGATAATAGTGCTGCAGGCGGTTTGGGTTCTCCCCATAGCGGCCATCGGTAGGTCGGCGGGACGGCTGCACATAGGCTGCATTCCAGGTCTTGCTGCCCAGGGAGCGCAAGGTGGTGGCCCAATGAAACGTGCCCGCACCCACTTCCATATCATAGGGCTGCAGAATGGCGCAGCCCTGTTCGGCCCAATAATGCTGTAGGGCCAGGATCAAACCCTGGAAGGTTTTGGTATTGAAATTTGGCGCGCCGGTGGTCATTTTATGGCCAGTCATAATCCGTGAAATTTTGGTGCGGGTTTGGCGCAACCTAATGGCCGCTCCGCCCCTTGGCAATGGCCAGTACGTCTAACGTCAGGATCAATTTGCGTGCGGGCAATCGGCCCGATCACAGCCCCTGGAATCCGCCGCCACAAAATTGCCGCAAACCGCACATTCGTTCAGATCAAGGGCCAGCTTGTCCGTTTCTTCTTCATCATCCCCAACTGATTTCGCGCCCGATTTCGCACCCTGGCCCCGGCCTCGGAACGATTTAGAGACCAGAACGACAACGACAACGACGGCCAGAAACAGCAGTATTTTCGGTAAGCTAAGCATTTAGCGCCCATCCTGAATGATCATTTCGGCGGCTTTCTCGGCGATCATGACCACCGGGGAATTGGTGTTGCCTGAGGTTATGGTCGGCATGACGGAGGCATCGACCACGCGCAGGCCATCAATGCCATGTACCCGCAGGCGGTCATCGACCACCGCCATATTGTCATTACCCATGCGGCAGGTACTGACCGGGTGAAAGATCGTTGTTGCCAGATCGCCCGCTGCCTTCGCCAGATCCGCCGCATTGTCGCCGATGCTTGGTCCGGGGCGAAATTCTTCCGGCTGATAGGGCGTCAAGGCGGGTGCGGCGCAGATTTTCCGGGTCAGGCGAATGGCATCGGCAGCCACCGACCGATCAGCCTCGGTCGAAAGATAATTTGGCCGGATCGACGGTTGCGCCATGGGATCGGGGCTGGCGATATGGATCGTCCCCCGGCTTTCCGGGCGCAGGTTGCAGACCGAGGCGGTGAAAGCCTCAAAAGGATGCAGATCCTCACCCAGCTTGTCCGTGCTTAACGGCTGGATGTGATATTGCAGATTGGCCGTTTCCTTGCTGGGATCAGACTTGGCGAAAGCCCCCAACTGGCTGGGAGACATGGTCAAAGGCCCAGTCTTGAACAGGGCATATTCCAGGCCCATGGCGGCCTTCCCCAACAGGCTGTTGGCGCGCAGGTTCAGGGTTCGGGTATTGGCAACTTTGTAGACCAGGCGGACCTGTAGATGATCCTGCAGATTTTCCCCGACACCAGGCAATTCCCGCTGCACCGCAATACCGTGCTGTTGCAACAAACCGCCCTGGCCGATGCCGGATAACTCCAGAAGCTGCGGTGAGTTCACGGAGCCGCCTGACAAAATTACCGCGCCCCGTGCCGTAGCCGCCCTTGGGGTGCCGTCGTGGCGAAACTCCAGCCCCGTAGCGCGACCGTCTTCGATGATAATCCGGCTGGCCTGGGCATGGGTCAGCACCTTTAAGTTTGGGCGTTGCATGGCAGGCTTCAAGAATGCCTTGGCCGCACTCCACCGCACGCCGCGCCGTTGATTGACCTGGAAATAGCCGCAGCCTTCGTTGTCACCGCGATTGAAGTCATCGGTATTGGGAATGCCAACTTCTGCCGCCGCCGCACGAAAAGCCGCCAAAATCTCCCATGACAGACGTTGTTCCTCAACCCGCCATTCCCCGTCCGCCCCATGCATATCATCTGCGCCCGCATAGTGGTTTTCGGTCTTGCGAAAATAGGGCAGCACATCGTCCCAGGCCCAGCCGACGTTGCCCATCTGACGCCATTGATCATAGTCCCGTGCCTGACCACGCATATAGATCATTCCGTTGATGGAGGAACAGCCGCCCAGAACCTTGCCGCGGGCATAGTCGATGGCGCGTCCATTCAAACCCGGTTCCGCCTCGGTCTTGAAGCACCAGTCCGTACGGGGATTGCCCAGGGTGTAGAGATAGCCGACAGGAATATGGATCCAATGATAATTGTCCTTGCCCCCCGCTTCCAACAACAGGACGGAGGTTTTCGGATCCGCCGATAACCGGTTGGCCAGAACGCAACCGGCGGTACCGGCCCCGACAATGATGTAATCAAAACTATCCATACTTATGCTCCACCAATCCTTTTGGCGCTGTTGTTGCAAGATAGCCGCCCCACCGGCCTCCCCGCAACACGGCTTATGGGTCTTCGCGGCTATGGGTATCGCCAGGCTTGATCGACGAAGTCGCCCCTAAACTTTTCCACAACCGCTCAATCAAATTTCCGGTGCCCAGGCTTGGGCCCTGTTGCGCTGCCTTGCTGCCATAACTTAAGGGCCGCGCGGGCATTCCTTTATGCGCCAGCTTCATGAAATCCCGCCATAGCCGGGCCGGCGCGCCGCCGCCCGTAACCCGGTGCATGGGCGCGCCGTTGTCATTGCCCAGCCAGACGCCGGTGGCCAATTGGTTGGTATAACCCAAAAACCAGGCATCCCGGTAATCCTGACTGGTCCCCGTCTTGCCTGCGGCAGGACGGCCGATCCTGGCATTGCGCCCGGTGCCCGCCCGGATTGCCCCTGCCAGCATCTTGCCCAATTCGTTGACATGCCAGGGCCGGGCCACCTGGCCACTACCCGAGAACGCATCGGCACGGCTACGCCGGTACAACACGTTGCCTTTGTTATCCCGCACTTCCAAAATGCCATGGGCCAGAATGCCCCGCCCGTGATTGGCCAAGGTGGCATAGACGGAGGTCAGTTGTAGCAAATTGACCTCGGCCGAGCCCAGGGCAATAGATGGATTTCGTGGAATAGGCGTGGTCAGACCCAAACGCCGGGCCGTGATTACAACTTCATCTGCGCCGACTTTTTCCAGAACCTGCACGGCAACGGAGTTGGAGGAAAAGGCCAACGCCTGGGCGTAGGTGATGCGACCACGGTATTTGCCGGCATAGTTTTTTGGCGACCAGCCGTTAACGGTGATCGGTTTATCTATGAACTTGCTGTCCGGACGCAGGCCTGCTTCCAGCCCAGCCAGAAAGACCACCGGTTTGAAGGCGGAACCCGGTTGCCGCCGGGCCTGGGTTGCCCTGTTGTACTGGCTTTTGCCATAGTTGCGGCCACCAACCATGGCCCGCACCGCACCATTGGGGGTCATCGCCAGCAAGGCACCCTGGCCAATCTTTCGTTTTTTGCCGACGCTCGCGAACAGTGCCGCCATGGCGGCTTCCGCTGCGTTCTGCATATCCCGGTCCAGCGTGGTGGTGATTACCAGACTGCGTTCCGTGGGGCCCAGATAATCGGTCAGACGGTCCACCACCCAATCCGCATAGTAGCGGGCGGGGCGGGCTGCGGGACCATTGCGGCTGCGCGGGCGGCGCAAGCTTGCCGGCCGGGCCTTGGCACCCTTCGCCACGGCTGCATCGATATAACCGGCGGCAACCATGTTGCTCAGTACCACCGCCGCCCTGTTCCGGGCCGCTTTCAGATCACGGGTGGGGGCCAAACGGGTGGGGGCCTTCAGCAGACCGGCAAGCATGGCGGCCTCCGCCAAATTGACCTTGGTCGCCGGTTTGTTGAAATAACGCCGGGCGGCGGCATCCACCCCATAAGCCCCCGCACCCAGATAGACCCGGTTCAGATACAGGGTAAGGATTTGGTCCTTGGAGAAATTCGCCTCCAGCCACAGGGCCAGCAGGACCTCTTGCGCCTTGCGCTTGAGGGTACGTTGATGGGTCAAAAAGACATTCTTGGCTAATTGCTGGCTGATGGTGCTGCCGCCCTGGACCACCCGGCCGGCCATCAGATTGGTCACCATGGCCCGGGCCAGTCCAATGGGGTCAACGCCAAAGTGGCTGTAGAAACGCCGGTCTTCCGTTGCCACGACGGCACGAGGCAGATGGGCCGGCAATTGATTAACCTGCACCGGTTCCCCATAGACATCCCCCAACCGGGCAATCTGTCGGCCTTTATAATCCAGCAATGTCAGGGTTGGTTTGCGTTGAATGGCGGATAGTTTATCGACGGACGGCAGGTCATAGGCATACCAGACGACAACGCCCATGGCGGCAATCACACCCCATACCGCCAGCACGATCGTCCAGTAGACCAACCCGGCCAGCCAACCCCGTCGGGATGTCCCGTCTTTTGATTTTGGCCCCGGTTTTGATGGCGGGGCCGGTCTTTCCAGACCGTCGCCATCAGCGTCATTGCTCACGGCCTAGATATCCAGGTTGACCACATTCAATGCATTCGATTGGATGAATTCACGGCGCGGCTCCACCACATCACCCATCAGTGTGGAGAACACCTCGTCCGCATCGTCCAGCTCCTTGACCTGAACCTGCAGCAGGGTGCGGATGTCCGGATCCAGGGTGGTTTCCCATAATTGTTCCGGGTTCATCTCGCCCAGGCCCTTATAGCGTTGGATGGACAGACCTTTTTGGCCCAATTTCAAGACTGTCGCCAACAGCTCCATAGGCCCGGTAATCCGCATCTCGTCATCCTTGCGGTTCAAAGTGGCTGGGCGTTCGTAATTTTCCTGCAATTCCTTGGCCATGGCATCCAGCTGCCGGGCCTCAGCACTGCGGATCAGGGTGGCATCAAGGACATGGGTTTCGGCCACACCACGGGTACTGCGTTGCAGGGAAAAGCCGCCATCCGCCGCTGCCTCCCCTGTCCAGCCGCGTTCTTCGTCGACCTCCAGGCCATCCAGGCGGGCCGCCAAATATTGCGCCACCTGTCCCGCCTGGGTCGCGTCTTCAATGACATCCGGTCGCAGCACACCCAAAATGGCCGCTTGTTCGACCAATTTTTTGTTATAACGCCGGCCAATCGCCTCCAACAAGGCATTGGCGCGGCGGGCTTCATCAACCATGGCCCGTAAATCAGGCCCTGCCCGTTGGCTGCCGTCATGCAGAGTTAAAACCGCATCCCGCAGCCCCTCGTCGATCAAATAGCCTTCCAGATTCCGATCATCCTTCAGATAGCGGCCCGCACCGGAATTGCCGCGCCATACTTTGTACAGCGGCGGCTGGGCGATATAGAGGTGGCCGCGTTCCACAATCTGCGGCATCTGGCGATAGAAAAAGGTCAACAACAAGGTCCGGATATGGGCCCCATCCACGTCGGCGTCGGTCATGATAATGATTTTGTGATAGCGCAGCTTTTCGATATTGAAATCATCCCGGCCAATGCCTGTACCCAGGGCCGTTATCAAGGTACCGATTTCCGTCGACGACAGCATTTTGTCAAAGCGGGCCCGTTCCACATTCAGGATCTTGCCGCGCAGGGGCAGCACCGCCTGATTGGCCCGCGAACGGCCCTGTTTGGCAGAGCCGCCGGCGCTGTCACCCTCGACCAGGAACAGTTCGGACTTCGCCGGGTCACGTTCCTGACAATCTGCCAGTTTTCCGGGCAGAGACGATATATCCAATGCACCCTTGCGCCGGGTCAGATCACGAGCTTTTCGGGCCGCTTCCCGCGCAATAGCCGCATCCACTGCCTTGCCGATAATATTGCGGGCGTCCGTTGGATGTTCTTCGAACCATTGGTTCAGTTTTTCACCCAGCAGGCTTTCCACCACGGGCCTAACCTCGGACGAGACCAGCTTGTCCTTGGTTTGCGAGCTGAATTTTGGATCAGGTACCTGAATAGACAGAATGCAGGTCAGCCCCTCGCGGGCATCGTCACCGCTCAGGGTCACCTTTTCCTTTTTCGCGATGCCGGAAGAATTGGCGTAGCCATTAACGGCACGGGTCAATGCGGCGCGAAAACCCGCCAGATGGGTGCCGCCGTCACGCTGGGGAATGTTGTTGGTATAACAAAGGACATTCTCGTGGAAACTGTCATTCCATTGCAGGGCACAGTCGACGCGAATACCTTCACGGTCGCCCGTCACGGCAATGGCCGGGGTATGCACGGCCGATTTGTTGCGGTCGAGATATTCCACAAAAGCGCCAATGCCGCCTTCATACTGAAAGACGTCTTCCTTTGGCTCCACACCCCGTTCATCGCGCAGCACCACCAACACGCCGGAATTCAGAAACGCCAATTCACGGAGGCGATGGATCAGGGTGCCGTAATCGAACTCAATGGCCGAGAACGTTTTCGTGGACGGCATGAAAGTGACTTCCGTGCCGGTGCGATCTTCTGCCGGGCCTACCACGGCCAGGGGGGCCTCAGGCTCGCCGTCGCGGAAACACATGAAATGTTCCTCACCACCGCGCCAGATCCGGAGTTGCAGGGTCTCGGAAAGGGCATTGACGACGGAGATACCGACCCCGTGCAGCCCACCCGATACTTTGTAGGAATTTTGATCGAACTTACCGCCCGCATGCAGCTCCGTCATAATGACCTGGGCCGCGGAGACCCCTTCTTCATCGTGAATATCCGTGGGGATGCCGCGGCCATTGTCGCCAACAGTTGCCGAGCCGTCCGGGTTCAGGGTTACCGTCACCTTGTCTGCGTGCCCGGCCAGGGCCTCGTCAATGGCGTTATCAACGGCCTCATAGACCATATGATGCAGGCCCGAGCCGTCATCCGTATCGCCGATATACATGCCAGGGCGCTTTCGCACCGCATCCAGGCCGCGCAATACTTTGATCGAAGACGCATCATAATCATCGCCGCCTTCGCCCCCGCCCACGTTGGGATCCATATTGGGGTCCATGTTCGGCTCTTCAATTACCGGATCGCTCAACTCAACCTACCCTTCAGCCTAATCTTCCAGTCTAGTCTTCAAGTCTCGTACTCAAGCATTGTCTTCAAGTCTCGCCCGGCCCCGGTCCACCGACACGAATTGCGCCTGCCCAAACAAAGGCTCGAACAACTCGCGGTCAGTACCGCTTAACCAAGCCTGACCCCCCAGGGCCAGAATTTCACCGAACAGCGCCACCCGCCGTTCCCGGTCCAAATGCGCCGCGACTTCATCCAGCAACAGGATGGGGGCCGCGCCGCGCCGATCCGCCTCTGCCCGCGCATTGGCCAGCATCACCGCGATCAACAAAGCCTTTTGCTCCCCCGTGGAACAAAGGGCCGCGGGCATATCCTTGTCCAGATGATGCACCGTCAGATCCGAACGATGCGGGCCATCGCAAGTGCTGTTCGCCTCACCATCGCGTTGCCTGTTGGCCGCCAGCATAGCTGCGAACCGGCTTTCAACCTCGACCGCCGGTTGCTCCGCCAACCAGCTTTCGATCCGCCCTTCGATAGCCAAACCGGCTTTGGGAAATTCCCCGGACGTTGTCGACAACAGCCGTTGCAGGCGGCTCAAAGCCTCCCGCCGGGCGGCGGCAACGGCGACGCCGTCCGCCGCCATGCGCGCTTCCAACGCCGATAGCCAGGCCGGGTCCGCGCCACCACCTGGGCCCATACGCAACAGTTTCGCCCGTTCCCGCAGACTGCGTTCATAGGCCCCGACACGACGACCATGATCCGGGTCCAGTCCCAATACCAAACGGTCCAGGAACCGCCGCCGCGACGATGGCCCCTCTAAAAACAGGCGGTCCATCTGCGGCGTCAGCCATTGCACGCCAACGACCTGGGCCAGACTGGCCGGGGAGACGGTTTCGCCGTCCTGTCGGGCCAGGCGCCGGTCCGTGCCCCGTTCCGTCCGCGCCAGGCTACTGCCCAGTTTGATCAAGCCATCAGGGCCCTGCACCGTCGCCGCGACGGCCCAGTCAACTGATGGGGCAACCGACGGGGTGCCTGACGGGGCAACCGGCGAAGCATCATGCCCAGTCACATCATTTCGGGCCACATCATTTCGGACCGCATCCCGCAGGCGGGCCCGACGCAAGCCACGACCCGGCGATAGAAACGATATGGCCTCCAGTAAATTGGTTTTACCGGCACCGTTCGCGCCACTGAGCACCACCACCTGGGCCGACAGATCCAGGGCCAGATGCTCGTAGTTGCGAAAATTTCTCAAACGCAGGCGCTGTACGGCGCAGGCGGCCGGAGACGCAACGGGAGCAGAATATTCGTTTTTGTGCGCGGCCTCCAAAAGACCTCTCAAACCCGCATGGGCATCAGGACATAAAGCGCACCCTGATCAGCGGCATCCCGGATTATCGTGGGCGATGCCCCATCTGAAAGATCAAAACAGGCATTTTCGCCATCGATCTGGCCGGCAATATCCAGCAGATACTTGGCATTGAAACCGATTTCCAGGAGGCCGTCGCCGTTGTAGTTGACCGCAACCTCGTCCGTGCCACTGCCTTGTTCGGGGCTATTGGCAGAAAGCACAACGGCATCGCCATTTACCGCCAGTTTCACCGCCCGGGATTTTTCCGAACTAATCGTCGCCACCCGATCCACCGCCGCCGAGAAGCTTTTGCAATCGACTTCCATCAATTTATCGTTGCCTGCCGGGATCACGCGCTGATAATCCGGGAACGTGCCGTCGATCAATTTGGAGGTCAGGACAATATCGCCCAGGGCAAAGCGAATTTTGCTATCGCTCAACGCGACCTCAACCGCGCCTTCACCGTCTTCGATCAGCTTGTGCACTTCCAGGGCCGCCTTGCGGGGCACAATCACGCCAGGCATGCCGCTTGCACCCTGGGGCAGGGGCACCTCAATATGGGCTAGGCGATGGCCATCCGTGGCCACACCGCGCAATACAGGCGCATCTTCGGGTGCGTGCAAATAGATGCCGTTCAGATAATAACGGGTTTCCTCTGTTGAGATGGCAAAGCGGGTCTTTTCGATCAAGCGTCGCAGATCCGGCGTCGGCAGCACGAACTGGTGCGGCAGATCGCCATCCGCCATAACGGGAAAATCCTCTCTCGGCAGGCAGGACAGGGCAAATTTTGAGCGCGCGGCCCGCACCACCAAACGACCGTCTTCAGCGCCATAATCCAGCTCAACCTGCGCGCCATCAGGCAATTTGCGCACAATGTCGTGGAGGATATGGGCCGGTGCCGTGGTCCCGCCGGGGGTCTGCACCTCACACGGGACGGTTTCCACAATGGCCAGATCCAGATCCGTCGCAGTCAGGCTCAACCCAGCGCCATCTGCGACCAACTGCACATTTGACAGGATGGGGATGGTATTGCGCCGTTCAACGACATTCTGGACATGTCCCAGGGCGCGCAAAAGGGCCGAACGTTCAATAGTCAGCTTCATGATTTTTTCGCTATTTGTTCACTAAAAAAGTATGTCAGGATTTCGATGCGAATGACTGCCCCGCCCCGGCAAACGTACGAGAGAATCACTGCCTGCCATGTCGGGGAGAAAGAATAACAGAAAGTGCGATAAACCGCACTCTTTTTGCCTTAAAAGCATGTTCACTTTAAACATGTCCCGACCCTCAAGAAAACAGCGATTGAACCAATAACTTGGATCACGAGAGTGACTCCAAGTTATTGAAGAATGCTCTAAAACGACGGGGCGTTTACGCCAAATTTATGGGCCAAATTTGGCGCTATATAAGCTCTATATCAGCTTTTTCAGGGCCCGCCCGATTGCCCGTTGCTGGGCCGTGGATGCCGCCGGCATCGGCGCCCTGGGATAGCCGCCGGGCACGCCCTGTTCGGACAGGGCAAATTTCACCGTCGCAGGCAGATTGTCATCAATCATGGCGTTCCAAAGCACCAGTAGTTTTTCATGCAATCGGCGGGCCGCCTCGTGCTCGCCGGCCTGGACCAGATCCCAAAGCTTCACCTGTGCCGCGGGTGCCGCCGTCAAAATCGCCGCGATGGCCCCATGGGCACCAATGGCAAAAGATGGATACATCAAGGCATCAACGGCGGACATGATCCGCGAGCCCTTTGGCGCGCCGAGCAGCAGGTCCGCCAACAGCTTCATATCGCCGGCACTTTGTTTGACGCCGACGACCTGGGGTATTTCCTTCAAAATCCGTATCAACAACGCCGGTGACAGATAGCTCCACGGTATAACGTTGTAGATCAGGATCGGAATTTTCGTGGCCCGGCCAACTGTGCGAAAATGCTCCAGCATGTGGTTATCATCGGGGCGAAAGAGGTAATGCACCGGGGTAATTTGCAAAGCGGCAGGGCCCAGATCGGCCACCGCCTCGGCCCGTTCAATGGCCTGTTGCGTGGAATCAACGATAATGCCCGCGACCACGGGTACCCGGCCCTTGGCCTCCGTCATGGCGATACGGACCAGACGGGTCGCTTCCTTGGTGCTCAGGGTATGGCCTTCGCCGGTGCTGCCGCCCACGGCGAGGCCATGCACACCGGTTTCAATCAGGAAATTGACCTGTTTGCGAAAGGCCCCTTCGTCAACGTCCCCCTTGCGGGTAAAAGGCGTGGTCATAGGCGCAATGATCCCGGTAAGGTCTTGCGCGCCGAATAGCGACTTTTTCTTTGCGGCCATGATTGATATCTCCAGATTAATGCATCGCCAGATCAGGCGACCAAGAAATGAGTTGATGCAGTGGCAAACAGCTTATCCCGATTTTTTTGCCAGGCAATGGCCTGCACGCTTGCAATTCGCCGGCCCTGTTTTGTGACAATCCCGGTGGCAAAGCTGTCCAGGTCCCGACCAGGCCGCAGATATTGCACCGTGATATTGATAATCTTCGGCAAGGTTGATTGATCTTGGGCCCCGATCAGTGAAATCATCGCCGCGCTTTCCAGCAGCGCCCCGGTTGTGCCACCATGCAACGCAGGCAACATCGGATTGCCGATCAACATTTTCTGAAACGGCATCACCGTGATCAATTCATCGCCCTGGCGGTCAACCCGCAGGCCCATCCAGCGGAAATAAGGCACCGCATCGATCAGGGGCTGCAGGTCGCCGCTTTGCCGTGCCGCAAGAATGCCGTCTGAAATGGTTCTATTACCGCTCATCCGGCACCTGAATTAGCCAAACTGGGATCCGTTAACATGAAAGAGCCGGTGGCGTGCGCAATGGGATCATCAATACGCCCCTGATAGGCGACCCCACGGGTAAAGGCAATATTGCGCGTGGTCTTGTAACAATGCACCGAGGCAAAGATATCGTAGGCCGGGGCGGCAGGCTTCAAATAGTCGATGCGCAAATCAAGGGTCGCCACCTGCATGGCCTTGGCTAGGGTCGGCAGGACGCACATGCCGCTTAAGCTATCCAGCAAAACCGTGACAATGCCCCCATGGACGACACCTGTATCCGGATCACCAACGAATTCGGGACGATGGGGAATGCGGGCGAGGATGCCGTCTTCATCAATCGACATCACGTCAAGGCCCACGGCGGCCATGTGGGGAATGCCAGCGGTCATCATTTGCCGCAGATTTTCAAGATCAAATTCCATACGGCGCGACAATGGTTGCTTGCAAGGGAGCTGTCAAATACTCAAACCAGCCCCCTAGCCGCACTTCGATTTCGGTCGTATACAGGTGGCCATGTGGAACAGCACGATTGGTAAATGAACCGCCATGAACGCGACAACAGCAAGGTGCCCCGGGTTGTGGGGCAGACAGAATGGCCGGCGAAAACGCTGGCTGGTGCAGGCGTTGATCTGTTTGGTCGCTGTAGGGGCGGCTCTATCTTCGCCGCAATCCCGGGCTGCGGACGGCGGTTATTTCCGCATCGCGACGGGTGCGACGGACGGCACCTATTTTCCCATCGGCGCGCTGATCGCCTCGGCTGTGTCCAATCCGCCCGGCTCTCGTGATTGCGCGGCGGGCGGCTCCTGCGGGGTACCGGGATTAATCGCAGTCGGGCAGGCGACCAAAGGCTCGGTCGAAAATGTCAATCTGATCACCAGTGACGCCGTGGAATCCGGCTTAAGCCAGGCCGACGTCGCCTATATGGCTTATTTCGGCCTAGGCCTTTTTAAGCAACAGACGGGGCATGACAACCTTCGGATCATCGCCAGTCTTTATCCGGAATTGGTGCATTTGGCGGTTCGCAAACACAGCGGCATTTACGCCCTGGAGGATCTGCGCGACCGGCGGGTCTCTCTGGGTGTTAAGGGTTCGGGCACCAATTTCGATGCGGCGGCCATCTTGGCGGCGCACGGGCTGAAAGAGGGTGATTACAAGGCCAAGCATTTCGATTTGGGCGAGTCCTCAGACAAGTTGCGACTGGGTAAGCTGGATGCATTTTTCATTATTGCCGGTGCCCCGGTGCCCGCTTTGATCGATCTGGCGGAACAGGCGAATATCAGTCTTTTGCCGATCCGGGGCCAGGCCAGCACGGACTTGCGTCGGAAGTATCCGTTCTTTGTACCGGCAAAAATCCCAGGTGACCTTTATCGCAATGTCGCTGCCACGGAAACCTTAAGCGTCGGCGCGTTGTGGCTGGTGTCTGAGCATCTGGATGCCGACCGGGTCTATGAATTAACCCGTTCGTTATGGCACCCATCGAACCGACGGGTGCTGGACAATGGCCATCCCGTCGGACGCATGATACGCCTGGAAAGTGCTTTGGCCGGGCTGTCTCTGCCGTTACACGAGGGCGCAAAACGCTTTTACAAGGAAATTGGCGCCCTTCCATAATTTTCGAGATTTGCGCCCAAAATCAGCTTTCCCTGTCTGTGTATTTTATTATGGAGCCTGCCGTGATCAGCAATATTGAGTTTAACTTCGACCCGGCCGCGACACCTATATGGCCCGTGCGTAGTGCTGATTTGGCAGCCTGGCAGGCAGCGCACCCCGGGCCCATGTCGGCTTGGTGCGACAGCAACGATTTCACCGCCGTCGCCGGCAAGTTCATCAGATTACCCGGTGATGACGGCACTTTGGCCGGGGTATTACTGGGTATGGGGGAGGGCGGTGATAAAGCGGCTGACTATTGGGCCTTCGGCAGCCTGGCCAATGCCCTGCCGCCGGGGCTGTATCGTATCGAAGGCGATCTGTCATCCGCGGCGCAATCGGACCTTGCCGATCATGCGGCCCTGGCCTGGGCCCAGGCCGCCTACCGCTTCACACGATACCACAGCAATGATGACGCCCCCAGTGGCGATGGCAGCGATGACAGCGATAAGGTGGCGCGATTATGCCTGCCGGAAAATACCGCCGCCGCCGCCCTTCAGGGTGCCATCAAGGGTAGCTTTCTGGCGCGGGATTTGATTAACACGCCGGCATCGGACATGGGACCAGAGGAGTTGGCGGATGCCGCCGTGGCATTGGCTGATGAATTTGGAGCCAAGGCTAATGTCATTGTCGGTGATGATCTGTTGGCGGAAAACTATCCCGCCATCCATGCCGTGGGCCGGGCCTCTACCCGGGCACCGCGCCTGATTGATCTGCGTTGGGGCGAAGGTGACGCGCCGCGCCTGACCCTGGTCGGTAAGGGCGTTTGTTTCGATACCGGCGGTCTGGACCTGAAGTCCGCAGCCGGCATGCTGAAGATGAAAAAGGATATGGGTGGGGCCGCGACGGTGCTGGGCCTGGCGGCCATGATCATGGCGGCAAAACTGCCCGTGGCATTGCGGGTGCTGATCCCGGCGGTGGAAAATTCCGTCGCCGGCAATGCCTTCCGCCCCGGCGATGTGCTGGCCACCCGCAAGGGCCTGACAGTGGAAGTGGGCAATACGGATGCGGAAGGGCGTATCGTCCTGTGCGATGCCCTGGCCGAAGCGGACAGCGATGATCCCGCGTTGATTATCGATGTCGCCACCTTGACCGGCGCGGCGCGGGTTGCCCTGGGCCAGGACGTGCCTGCCATTTTCACCGGCAGCGATGATCTTGCCGCAGACCTGATGCGCCTGGGCGAGACCTTGGACGATCCCAGCTGGCGGCTGCCATTATATGCTCCCTATAAAGAGCGTTTAAACAGCAAGGTGGCGGATTTGAACAATGTCTCCGACGGACCCATGGCCGGGGCCATTACGGCAGCATTGTTTATGCAGGCGTTTGTCAGCCAGCCGGACCGTTGGTTGCATATGGACAGCTATGGCTGGAATGACAGGGATCGTCCCGGCCGGCCGGCGGGGGGTGATGGCCTGGCCATGCGGGCCCTGTTCGCCTTGGTAAAGGAACGATTTGCCTAATTCGCACAAGGATCATTTGGTTTTGTGAACAAATAATTAGCAGTTGATCAATATTCTGTTGCTATATTCAGTACGCGTTCGCTTCGGTGCCGGAATGATCAAAATTGGCATGATCAGGATCGGCATGATCGTGGAAAATGGGGACAATGGCAGACAAACTCACATCGCAAGAAGCGCTTAACCTTTGGCATCAAGCATTGTTATCCTCGGTGCGGGGCGAAGGACCCGATCTATCCGCCCGGCAGATGGCTTTGTTTTTACAGGTCTATCTGGCCCCGGCGCCGCACACGGTGCGCGGCCTGGCGGAGACGTTGCAAATATCAAAACCGGCGGTGGTGCGTGCCTTGGATACCTTGGGACGCCTGGATTTCACCCGCCGCAAACGAGATCAGAGCGACAAACGTAACGTTTTGATCCAACGTACGGTGAAAGGCTCTGTCTTTCTCAGTGAATTTGCAGATTGGGTCGTCGCGGCATCCGACACCCTTTGATCGACAGCCCCAGACGACCACCGACAGTCGCTGACGGCCCCAGGCGACCACATTTAGGAATGGCAGCAGTCATGGATACGCGCATTACACCGGCCCGGGAAGATCTGGCAGCTGATTGGCTGCGCGATCAGGTCACAGCGGCACGTTATGTGCCCGGTACACCGCGCACGGTTATCCGCGACGGCGCACCATTGCGGTTTTCACCCAACAGCTCTGCTGGGTTGGAAAGTCAATTGATCTATGGCGAAGTCTTCCAGGTCTATGAAGATCGGGACGGCTGGTGTTGGGGTCAGAACCTGACCGACGACTATGTCGGCTATGTGCCCAGCGTCGACCTGGCGGTGGACGTGCCAACAGCTGATCATCAGGTCGCCGCCCTGCACAGCCACCTTTACACGGAACCGGATATAAAGCGGCCCACCGCTGGTTCCATTTCCATGTCGTCGCGGGTTAAAGTCGTCGATGTATCCGGGCAGTTTTGCCGCATTGCCTCCGGCCAGTGGTTGCATTCCCGGCACCTGGTTTCATTGGATTACACCACCCATGATCTGGTCGGCACCGCGTTGAAGTTTCTCGGTGTGCCGTATTTGTGGGGGGGCCGCACGGCCATGGGGCTTGATTGTTCCGCCCTGGTGCAATTGGCCCTGGCCATGGCCGGCATGACGGCACCGCGGGATTCGGATTTACAGCAGAACAATCTGGGTACCAAGGTGGCTATGGACGATGATCAGGATTTTTCCCGTATCGAACAGGGCGATCTGGTTTATTTTCCCGGCCATGTAGGCTTTTTTGTTGGTGATTGGCGTTTCCTGCACGCAAACGCCTTTGATATGCAGGTTTCCCTGCATGGTTTTTCCGAAGTGCTGGACCGGGCCATAAAGGACAACGCCGGGGTCACGGCCATTCGACGAATTCCCCAGACCCGCTAGCGGCATGTCCGCATCTGTTGAGACGTCTTGTCAGGCCCCATGCTCTCTCTATATGGTCGGCACAACGCAGCAAGCACTGACCAGACCAGATATCTCTTAATCGAAAGAGGGCCATCGCCTTGAACGCCGACCCCAACAAACAGCGCGAAGAACACGCCCCACAATCCGACCTGAACGCGCTTCTCCCCCTCATGCAGATGCGCAATATGGTGGGCTATCTATACGGCAGTGAGGATATATCGCTGTTGTTCTACGCCCTGATCCGCCGGGAAAAACCGCAGAACCTCATAGAACTGGGTACCGGCGTGGGGGTGACCGCCCTGTGGATGGCCCAGGCCTGCAAGGAAAACGGCAGCGGCAAGGTCTGGACCATCGATGACGGCAGCCAGTGGCAGGACGTGGCCCACTTCCGCACTGCCATGATGCCCCTAAGCACGGTGCCGCCGTTCAACCAGATCGATTTCAATACCGTGACCTATGTCGAGTTTATGCAGCAGGCTATCCAATTGCTGGACCTGGGTCCGCATCTGGAATTCATGCCTGTCCACCTTGAACTTGATAGCGGCCTGAAGCTTGACCCGGACAAATATCCCTTCATGCGCACGCCGTGGGATTTCCTGTTCCTGGATATCAACCGTATGCCGGACCACATCCTGGATATTTTGCATCAATTTTTGCCGCGCATGGGACCCTGGGGATCGATCTTTATCGACAGCGCCTCTACCTCCGCCGTGAGTTTCCTGTTCCTGGAAAACCTGGTGACCCAGTTGAATGCGGGCAAAGTGCCCAGGCGGTTTCTGAACGAACCGGACGCAGAATGGCGCCGGCAATTGTTCGATGCCGTCGCAGCCCATCGTTTTACCCTGATGCATCTGGTGGAACGCCTGCAGCGGGAGCAAAACAGCACTGCGTGGTTAAAGATCGAACCCAACGATTATGTGCCGCACCCCGATGCCTTGATGAAGTGGGTATAGGGGCGGTCCTGATATGTTTGAACAAAGCGTTGCCCTGCCCATCTTTCCCTCGCACATCTGGTTACATCAGGTGGCGGCGGCGGCGGTTGCACCCCTGAACCAGCAACTATTGGCGTCACTGGAAGATCTGATGGGTCCGCGCCCCGCATTGCCCCCCGGTGCCACCTGGCAGAGCGAGCAGACCCTGCATCAATACAAAGAGTTCGCCGATCTGGTTGGCCTTGTTCGTGGTGCCACCAAAGGCGTCCTGGATGCCCAGGCCATTATATACAAGGATTTCGTCATTACCGGCTGTTGGGCCAATATGAACCCGCCGGGCGCGCCGCACCCGTCGCACAATCATCCAAACAATCTTTTGAGCGGTGTATACTATGTGGCAGTGCCCGATGGGGTCGACATGATCTCATTCCATGACCCCCGTCCGCAACGCCATATCATCGAACCCCGAACCAGCCAGCAGAACGAGTTCAACCAATTCGTCCACAATGTGCAGGTACGGGAGGGCACTTTGGCGATTTTCCCGGCCTGGCTGCCCCATTCGGTTATCCCCAACAATACCGACGCTTTGCGGGTCAGCATCGCCTTCAACATCATGCTGTCGGATTTCGCCGAGACCATTTCACCGCCCATATGGAGCGGCGTTAAACTGCGGCGGCCACCGCCATAGCTCCCCCCACCAACGCCCCATTTCCTTCCACCACATCGACCTCTGCGATGGCACCCTTTGCGGTGCGCAGTTTTCGCTTTCAGTGGCCGGCTGATCTGTTGACATCCTGGGCCTTTGAGATGGAGACGTTGATCCTGGGCTGGTACGTCCTGGTGGAGACGGACTCGGTCTTGTTGCTGACCGCCTTCGGCTCCCTGCAATTTTTGGGCACCTTGATCGCGCCCATGTTCGGCGTCGTTGCCGACCGGTTTGGCCGCCGTGTGGTGTTGTGTATCATGCGGGCGATATACGCAGTCCTTGCCCTTGCCATCATGGGCTTGGCGTTGAGCGATAACCTGAATGCCTATTTCGTTTTTGCAATCGCTCTGCTGGCCGGCTTGGTACGGCCATCTGATCTGGTCATGCGAAATACCCTGATTGGCGATACTGTCCCCAGCGGCTTGCTGGCCAAGGCCATCGGACTGTCCCGGACAACCATGGATTCCGCCCGCATTGCTGGTGCGCTGGCCGGCGCGGGGTTGTTCTCCATCGTCGGCATTGGCCCCGCTTATATTGGCGTCGTAGCATTGTACCTGCTCTCTCTTGCGCTGACCTTGGGCGTCGGGGGGAACCTGCGCTCGGCAATACAGACCGCGTCCCCGTGGCAGGAATTGAAGGCCGGGATGGCCTATGTCTGGCATGCGCCGGATGTTCTGGCCCTTATGCTGTTGGCATTTTGGGTCAATTTGACCGCTTATCCCATCTCCATGGGACTGTTGCCCTATGTGGCGCGCGAGATCTATGCCATCGATCAAAATGGCCTGGGGCATTTGGTGGCGGGTTATGCCTGCGGTGCCCTTGTAGGCTCCATCGCCATGATCCTGCTGGGTGGGGCCCGGCGTCCGGGGCGGTTCATGGTGCTGTCCATCGTCGCCTGGTATATCCTGATGATGGTTTTTGCCATGCAGGAAAGCAAATGGCCCGGCTTCGTCATCTTGCTGATCATCGGCATCATGCAAAGCACCGCCATGATCTCCATGTCGGTGATGCTGTTGCGCCTGACACCTGAGGAATTCAGAGGTAGGATTATGGGTGTGCGCATGTTGGCGGTGTACGGCCTGCCGGTGGGCCTGTTGGCTGCGGGCGCTTTGGTCAATTGGTTTGGTTTTACCGCTGCGGTGGGCGTTTACGCTCTATTGGGAATTTTCTGCACAGGATGCATCGCCTTAAAATGGCGTAAGATTATGTGGTAACAGACAATGATGGATAGCGGCAAATGATCACGGATTTACACGCCGATAAAAACATTCTGGAAATTGACGGCGCCCGGCTGTGGGACAGCCTGGAAGCCTCGGGCGAGATTGGCAAATTGCGCGATACTGGTCTGCGCCGCCTACCCCTGTCTGATGCAGACAAGGAAATGCGCGATCTGTTCTGCACCTGGGCCCGGGACGCCGGATGTACGGTGACGGTGGATCAGGTCGGTAATATCTTTGCCCGCCGGCCCGGCACGGAAGACAGCCTGCCTGCTATCGCAACGGGCAGTCATCTGGATACGCAAATGTGCGGCGGAAAATACGATGGTGTCCTGGGCGTGATGAGCGGCCTGGAAGTTATCCGCACCCTGAATGATCGCGGCATTCAGACCAAACGGGCAATGGAGGTCGTGGTCTGGACCAACGAAGAAGGTGCCCGTTATACCCCGCCCATGCAGGGTTCCCTTGCTTTCATCGGCGATCTGTCTTTGGACGAAGTACTGCGGTCGGAAGATGCGGACGGCCTGGCGTTTGGCGAAGAGTTGCAACGCATTGGTTATGACGGTGCCCGCGCCCTTGGTGAGAGCAAGTTCGCACAATATTACGAGCTGCATATCGAACAAGGCCCGGCCTTGGAAGCCATGGGCATCGATATCGGCATTGTGGTCAGCGGCTTCAAATCCCACGGCGTGAAAATTGAGGTGACGGGCCGGACCGCCCATGTCGGCCCCACACCCATGGATCAGCGGCAAAACGCCCTTGTCGGCGCGGCCCATCTGGTGACGGCGGTAGATGGGATTGGCTGGCAGCATCACCCCCAGGGGGGCAAGGCCACCACATCGCAAATCAGCTGTTTCCCAAACCTGCCGGGCATAATCTCGGAGAGCGCAAATCTGACCGTGGATTTCCGTCATCCGGAACCGGAGGTGGCGGATCAGATGTTGAGCGAGGTGAAAGCCGCAATGCTGGAGGCCGCAGACAAAGCCAATGTGTCGATGGCGATCGTCGACAGCTGGAGTTTCGGCGACAATCCTTTTGCCGGGGAATGTATTCAACATCTGTCAGACACGGCGGATGCCATGGATGTCAGCTATATGGAGATCCGCAGCCAGGCCGGCCATGATGCCTATGCCATCGGCAAGATCGCCCCCATGGGCATGATATTCACGCCCTGCACCGGCGGGATCAGCCACAATGTAGAAGAAAGCATCGAATTGGACAGAACGGTGCCAGGCGTCAACCTGTTGCTGAACGCCATGGTCACGGCTGCCAATCGCTAAATTTTATTGGCTACGCTTTTCTGTTGATAGCGCGCCAGATTTTTTCCGACGTCATGGGCATATCAATATCTGTGACGCCGAGGGGCTTCAATGCGTCCAACACGGCGGCGACGATTGTTTGCGGTGCACCGATGCAGCCGGCCTGGCCGGAACCTTTGACACCCAAAGGGTTCGCGCCCGTCGGTGTCTGCCGGAAATGCACTTCGAATTGCGGTAACAATGTCGCACGCGGCACCGTGTAATCCATCAAGGTGCCGCTTAACAGCTGCGCGGTTTCACTGTCATAGGCAACTTCCTCCACCATGGCCTGGCCAATGCCCTGGGTCACGCCACCGTGGACCTGTCCTTCGGTCAGGCGGGGATTGATAATTGCGCCATAATCATCGACCATCAGATAACGTTCCAGACGCAAGGCACCTGTATCCCGGTCAATCTCCACCTCCGCCACGTGGCAACCGCTGGGAAAGGTAAAGGGCGCATCGTCCCGCCGGGCATAGCTGTCCAAGCTTTCGCTGCCCAATTTTGGATCCCGGGCAGCGGCGGCAACCTCCAGCAAAGGTACGGAACGTTCGCTATTCGCAACGCGGAATTCGCCATCCCCAAACTCCAATGTGTCGACATCTGTCTGCAACATTTGCGCTGCAACCACACGGGCCTTTGCCAGAACCATATCCATGGCCGCCACCAGGGCACTGCCCCCCATATGCATGGACCGGGCCCCGCCATGGCCGTTGCCTGCGCGGACCTGGTTTGTATCCGCCTGAATATATTTGAAGCTGTCCAGTGGCAGGCCGAAATGATCTGCCGCGATCTGGCTGAATGCGGTCTCGTGACCCTGGCCATTGGACTCCGTCCCCAGACGCAATTCGACCAGCCCATCGGCCCGGAAATTAACTTCCGCCCCTTCTGTATTCGCACCCCGCGCCGTTTCCAGAAAACAAGCCACGCCCATACCGCGGAGCAAGCCGCGATCCGCCGCCCCTCTGCGCCGGTCTTCAAAGCCGGCGCGGTCGGCCAGGTCAACGGCGGCTTCAATATTGCCCTTGAAATCACCGGTGTCGATTTCCAGGCCCATACCGGTCACATGGGGAAAACTGGGAATGACGTTCAACAAGCGCAAAGCAACCGGGTCCATTTTAAGGCGCTGTGCCGCAGCCTCGATCAGACGTTCAATGATGTAATTTGCTTCCGGTTTACCTGCACCACGATAGGCATCCACGGGCACCGTATTCGTAAAGGCACCCGCCACTGCCATGAAAACATTTGGGATGGCATAGACACCGCCCATGGCAGTGGAAAAGGCATTGGTGGAAACCCCCGGCCCGAAGGATGACAGATAGGCCCCCATATCTGCCGTAGTTGTCGCCTCAAGCGCCAGGAATTTCCCTGCCGCATCCAGGCCCAGGCGGGCTGTGGCATGCAGATCCCGGCCTTGGGTACTGCTCATAAATTCTTCGTTGCGATCCCCGACCCATTTTACAGGCCGGCCCAAGCGCCGGGCGGCCCACAACAACATGACCCATTCGGGATAGACAAAGTTTTTCAGCCCAAAGCCGCCGCCCACATAAGGGGCGGACACATGTAGCTTGTCTTCCGGCACCTTAAAGACGGCATTGGCCAACTGCCCCCGAATGCCGTGGACGCCTTGTCCCGCCACCAGCAAATTCAAAGTATCCGTATTTTGATCATATGAGGCGATGGCGGCACGGGGCTCGGTCGGTGCGGGGGAGACACGATTGTTGACAATATCCAGCGCTACCACATGGGCCGCCTGGGCCATGCCATCCGCGACGCCCGCACGATCACCTTTTTCAAATCGGTATGACAGATTGCCCGGTGCCTCGGCCCAGATCTCGGGCGCACCGGGTGCCAATGCCTGGCGGGCATCCGCCAAAGCGGGCAAGGGATCATAATCCACCTCGATCAATTCCAGGGCGTCCTGGGCCGCGGCCAAACTTTCCGCCACCACAAAGGCCACCGGGTCACCCACATGACGGACCCGGCCATCGGCCAGGGCAAAACGGGGCGGCACGATAATGGGGTCAACCGTAGCGACCACCCCAACAGCGGCGCAAGGCAAGGCACCGATACCATCTGCCGCCAAATCCGCACCAACATAGACCCCGACAACGCCGGGCAAAGCCGCCGCGGCCGTGATGTCCATGTTCGTGATCAACGCATGGGCGTGGGGGGAGCGTAGGACAGCCGCATAGGCTTGGCCGTCCCGGTTCAGATCAGCGGTGTATTTGGCGGCACCGGTCAGAAAGTGTTCATCTTCGCGGCGCGGTATGGATTGACCAAACAAGGCATCGTTCATCATTCGGCCTCCCTATGTGACTTGGGTTTGTGTTTTAGCTATGCGATTCGAATAAAGCTATTATCCGCCAATATTATCCATCGGTCGCCTCGATCTCCACAAGCAGATCATCGGCGGCAACTTGCACGCCGGCCTTGGCATGCACCTCCAGCACGTCGCCATCGACCTCAGCCAGAATATCGTGCTGCATTTTCATGGCCTCAAGCACCGCCAGACGATCACCGGTTTTGACCGCATCACCGACCGTCACACTGATTTCCAACAAGGTGCCGTGCATGGGCGCTACGACGCGGCCACCGCCCGCTGCTTCCTCGACCGAGGCGGGGAAGGCATTGCGGTTCCTGAAGTTGGAGGTCTTCCCATCCAGGGACAAATAAATATGTCCCGGTGTCGGCACGGCGAAATGCACGGTGTGACGACGTCCATCCACCCGCAAACGCGCCATATTTCCATTCAGCTGCAAAAGCTCCAGGGACAAGGCGTCGTCCCCTGTTTGCACCTGATAGGTGGTCGGACCTGCCGGGCTGACCGTCAGCTCAATCTGGCCCTTGTCCCAGGCGCTTAGATCGTAAAGATAGCGCGTGACCAAGGGCCCGCCTGACGACCAATTCATCAGGCTGGGTGCGATGTTCAGGCTTTTTCCGGCAGCACTTTGCCGCTCTGTTTCGTACTGGATAACGGCAGCCATGGCCGCTTCCTTTTCGTCCGGGGCCGGTTCCGCCAGGGCTGCTGCATCGAACTCATCAGCAATGAAACCGGTCGTCGCCTCGCCTTTGGCAAAAGCATCCTTGCCCAGAATATCGATCAGGAAACCGCGATTGGTAGTCAGGCCGAACAGCACCGTGTCCTTCAGGGCTTCGATTAATCGATGGCGGGCTACCTCGCGGGTTTCACCCCAGGCAACGGCCTTGGCAATCATGGGATCGTAGAAGGGGGAGATCTCCTGCCCGCTTTCGATGCCCGCGTCAAAGCGCAGGCCCGGGCCCACCGCCGGTTGCCACAAATCGATAGTGCCGGTGCAGGGCAGAAAGTCCTGGGTGGTGTCTTCTGCATACAGACGCACTTCGATGGCATGGCCGGACAGCTTGACGTCATCTTGGGAGATGCCAAGAGGATGCCCTTCGGCAACCTGGATTTGCAGGCCGACCAGGTCCAGACCGGTGATCATTTCCGTTACCGGGTGCTCCACCTGCAGGCGGGTGTTCATTTCCAGGAAATAGTACGCGCCTGTGTCATCCAGCAAAAACTCAACAGTGCCCGCACCGCGATAGTCGATACTGCGGGCGGCTTCAACCGCGGCCGCCCCCATACGGGCGCGCAGGTCTTCGGTCATCACCGGGCAGGGGGCCTCCTCCACCACCTTTTGATGCCGCCGTTGCACGGAACAATCCCGCTCACCCAGATGAATGACATTGCCGTGACTGTCGGCAAAAACCTGAACCTCAACATGGCGGGGGCGGATAATCGCCTTCTCCAATATCAGTTCGTCCGAGCCAAAGGCATTCAACGCTTCCGATCGGGCCGAGGCCAGGGCATCAGGCAAGCCCTCTGCCGCATCAACCAGGCGCATACCGCGACCACCGCCGCCTGCCGCCGCCTTGACCATGATGGGATAACCGATGTTGTTTGCCGCGTTGATCAGGACATCGTCTGTCTGATCGGCATCTTCGTAACCGGGCACACACGGCACATCGGCCGCAATCATTCGCCGCTTTGCCGCGGCCTTGTTTCCCATCAGGTCTATGGCATCGGCACTGGGCCCGATAAAGACCAAGCCCGCTGCGTCACAGGCGCGGGCGAAATCCGCGTTTTCCGACAGGAAGCCATAGCCCGGATGAACAGCTTGCGCCCCGGTTTCTTTCGCCGCCGCCAATATCCGGTCCATATCAAGATAGGACTGCCCCACGGGCCCCGGCCCGATCCACACGGCGTCATCAGCCATCTGCACATGAGGTGCTGTCGCATCCGCCTCGGAATACACAGCGATGGTCTTGTAACCAAGAGCTTGCGCCGTGGTCATAACGCGAACAGCGATTTCGCCTCTATTGGCGACAAGTATATTTTTAAAGGATCTCATCTGTTGTACCCCGCCTACATCCGCGCCACGCCAAAGGCGTTCGGAGCTAGGTTTCTGTTACGCGCTTCCCAACAGGTCTCCAGGGCAAAGCCAATGACTTTGCGGGTATCGCGTGGATCGATGACCCCTTGATCCAGCAGACGGCCGGAGGTGTAGAAGGCATCCGATTGGCTGTCGAAATGATCCGTCAGCCGTTGTTTCTGGATCGCCAGGGCATCCTCGTCCGTTTCCTCACCCTTACGCCTGGCACCATCGCGCGCCACCTGATCCATGGTGGAGGCCGCCTGTTCGCCGCCCATGACCCCAGTTGAGGCATTGGGCCAGGCAAACAGAAAGTCCGGCTCGTACGCCAGACCGCCCATGCCGTAGTTCCCGGCCCCGAATGAGGCCCCGATATAGAATGTGATTTTTGGCACCCGGACGTTCGAGATGGCCTGGATCATCTTTGATCCATGTTTGATCATGCCCGCCTGTTCATAATCCTTACCCACCATGTAGCCGGTAATATTGTTCAACAGGATCAGGGGCATTCCAGCCTGATCGCACAGCTGGAAAAAATGCGCTGCCTTTGTTGCACCATCAGGATCAATCGGGCCATTGTTACCGACGATGCCCACAGCCTGGCCAAATATCTTGGCCTGCAGGCAGACAACGGATGCACCATAGCGTGGTTTGAAATCCTCAAACTCGGAACCATCAACCAATCGCGCGATGACTTCACGGACGTCATATGGCCTGCGATAGTCCACCGGCACCAAACCGGCAATATCGTCCGGGTCATGCACAGGCTCGACATAAGGCGCGCGCTCCGGCTTCGGGCAGCGGTTGTTCCAACCAAGGCCACCGATAACATCCCGCGCCATCAACAGACCATGGGCATCGTCTTCAGCTAGGTATTCCACCGAACCTGTGGTCGTTGCGTGCATTTCAGCACCGGCAAGCTCTTCTTCATCGGAGATTTCACCCGTCGCAGCGCGCACCAACGCCGCCCCGCCTAATGAGGCCCGGCCCCGGCCTTTGATGCCGATGACGTAGTCGCTCATACCAGGGAAATACGCACCGCCCGCTGTCGACGGCCCATGCAAAACCACGAAGGTCGGAATGCCCGCAGCGCTCAACTGCGCCAGGCGGTAAAATCCACCGCCGCCGTGGGCCCAGGATTCCACCTGATATTTCATCAGATTGGCACCAGCGCTTTCCACCAGATGAATAAAGGGCAGGTTCAGGGCAAGGGCCGCATCAAGGCAACCGCGAAGTTTCTCACCGGTTTTCTGCATCATGGCACCGGCGGCGATGCCGCTGTCAGAAGCATAGATCATGCAGCGGACGCCATTGACGAAACCAATACCGGACAGGGCAGAAGCACCGGGGACACTTTTTTCCCGATCCGCCACATCGACCATATAGTTGGCCAGGCCATAAAGCTCCAGAAACGGCATGCCCGGATCCAACAGCGTGGCCAGGCGCTCCCGAGGCGTCAGTTGCCCCCGCTCCACAAACCGTGGCCGCCGCCGTTCTGACAATTGTCTGGCCCGATCCTTCAGCGCGTGGAGTTCGTCCACCAAGGCCAGCATCTCAGCCCGATTGCTGGCATAGCTTTCCGAATTGGTATTCAGCTTTGATGGATAGGCCGTCATTACAGGTACTCCGCCATTCGATAAGGTAACTCGATCTCGCGGCTATTCCCCTCGAAATGCCGCCTGGCGTTTTTCAAGGAAGGCCGCCACGCCTTCCTGGGCATCATAGCTGACCCGAAGCTCGGAGTTTACCTCCAATTCCCGCCGAAACTGGGTTTCAAACGAATTTTCCTCAGCCGCATCCACCATGGCCCGTGTCTCCGCCAAAGCGCGGGTCGGACCCTTGGCCAATTTCGTGGCCAAATCACCAGCCGCCGCCATCAGGTCATCGTCATCCACACATTCGCTGACAAAACCCCATTCAACAGCCTGTTCCGCCATCAAGGGTTCGTTGGTCAACATCATACGCAGGGACCGCGCCCGGCCAATGGCCTGGGGCAGCAGGTAGGTGGAGCCGCAATCAGGGATCAGACCAATGCGGCTGAAGACCTGAATAAATTTGGCGGAGCGGGCCGAGATCAATATATCCCCCGCCAGGGCGAGGGAGAAACCAGCACCCGCCGCCGTGCCGTTGATCGCCACAATGACCGGCACCCTGGCAGTGCGGATCGCTTCGATGGCACGGAAATAGCAATCCATGTAAACCTTGACGATATCGGTGCCCGCAGGGGGGCGGTTACGCAAATCCTGGCCGGAACAGAAACCACGCCCCGCCCCGGTCAGTATCATGGCACGAATAGAGGGGTCCGCTTTAATCTGCGCCAGGGCCTCTTGAACTTCATACATAAGATCAAGGGTCAGGGCATTCAGGGCTTGCGGCCGGTTCAGGGTCAGGGTTGCGACGCCATCTTCAACCACAAACAGAATATTCTGAAAATCGCTCATATCGCTTCCCCTTATCCCTTAGTTCTGCGCTTCTATCTGCGCCACCACGGCCATAACGTTGCGGGCCTGCTTCAAGTGCGGCATATCGAGCATTTTGCCGTCCAGGCCGACAGTGCCGAGGCCCGGGTTCTGCTCAAACACATCGATCACCCGTTGGGCATGGGCGATTTCTTCTGCCGAAGGCGTGAAGGCGTTGTTAATCACTTCCGATTGGGCCGGATGGATGGCGATCTTGCCAAAGAAGCCGGCCCGGCGGTCCCGCAGGCACTCTTTCTCCAGACCCTCCAGATCCCGGAAGTCCACGTAGACCACACCCACGGGCTGCGCATCAATGGCCCGGGACGTGGCTAGGCAGAGGGACTTGGCCATCAGATAGGGGTCGTCATACTCACCGGTGTCCGGGTGGCGATTATCCGTGGCCCCAAGGGCGGCTGCCAAATCCTCACCACCCCAGGTCAAGGCGACAAGGCGATCGGAAACATTGTCCAGATAGGTGTGGAAGGTCAGCAATGAGGCTGCGGTTTCCGTGGAGACGCAGTGGATCTTGGTGGAGCCGAGTTCCAGGCCTTCCCGGGTCTCCAACGCATCAAGATACTTTGCCAATGTGTTCACATCCGCCGCCGAATAGACCTTGGGCAGGAGGATGCCGTCCGGTGCGCCGGGCATGACGGCGGCCAAATCAGGCAGTGACAATTCCGTATCCAGGGGATTGATCCGCACCCAAAGCTGTTGTTGGGAGCGGTCCGGACGGCCCATGAGATAGTCACGGACCATCTCACGGGCAATGTCCTGGCGGTCGTCCGAGACAGAATCCTCTAAATCAAGGATCAGCGCGTCGGCTGGATTGCCCTGACCCTTGGCCAGTTTGCGTTCGCTGTCACCGGGCACGAACAACCACGAACGGATCATCATGCCGGACGCTTCATCATCAGGCCGGTACGGATGCAATAGGCGATTTCTTCATTCCGCTGGTTAAAGCCGAAATGTTCGAACGTTACGATACCGGAATCGGGACGAGATTTGCTCTCCCGCTTTTCTTGGATCTTGGTCACCGAGCGGATGGTGTCGCCATGAAAAACAGGATTCTTAAACCGCACATCGGTCATCCCGAGGTTACCCAGGGTGGTTCCCAGGGTTGTGTCGCCAACCGTGACGCCAATGACCAGGCCCAGGGTGAACAGAGAGTTCACGATGCGCTGGCCGTACATGGTGTTCTTGCAGAACTCCTCATCCAGATGCAGGGGCTGGGGGTTATGGGTTTGGGCACAGAACATGATGTTGTCCATTTCCGTCACCGTGCGGGTCAGGGAATGGTTGAATTCCATCCCCGCTTCAAACTCTTCAAAATAGAGACCTGACATTTTGTTCGCTCCTCTATGCAGCTATGTTGCGGGTTTAAAGACGGGCAAGGCCTGATCGCCCTCGGTCGCCCGGAACGTGACTTCAACGGCCTGGCCAACAGCCAGGGCATCGTAATCACAATCAACGATATTGGTCATCATCGAGACACCTTCCTCCAACGTGACGAAGGCAATGGCATAGGGCGTCGGGCCCCGGCGCATGACCGAATAACTGTAGATCGTGCCCTTGCCGGAGGCATCGTACCATTGTGTATCGCTGCTCTGACAATGGGGGCAAATGGCGCGGGGATAAAAGTGCGTTTTGCCACAGGCATTGCATTTTTTCAGGATCAGCTTGCCTTCCTTGGCAGCGGCCCAATAGGCCTCTGTCTCCATATTGATGGAGGGTTCGGGGTATGTACGTTCGGCCTGTGTCATGCGTCGTTCCTTCCTAGAATAACTGTAGAGCTGCCCATGCGCGTGGCGATGGAGCCACCCGTGCCATGGGCCAGGGCCAAGGTGCAATCGGGCACCTGAACCTTTGGATGTGCCTCGCCGCGCAGCTGGCGCACGGCCTCGATCACTTTTGTTATGCCGCCCCGGTTGTTGGGGTGGTTGTTGCACAGCCCGCCGCCATCGGTGTTGAACGGCAGTTTGCCGACGCCCGATATCAGGTTGCCGTCGGAGACGAACTTGCCGCCCTGGCCCTTCTCGCAAAAACCCAGATCCTCCAGGGTTTCCAGGACCGTTATAGTGAAGCTGTCATAGATCGAGACATAGTCGATATCGGCCTGAGTCACGCCGGCCTCTGCAAAGGCAATGGGGCCGGATTTCACAGCACCGGTGTAGGTCAGATCGATATTGCCTGCATTCAGATGCTTGATCGCCTCACCATGGCCCAGGATTTTGCTGCAGCGGTCACCCAGGGTCTTGGCAATTTCCGGGCTGACAATGACCAGAGCACCGCCGCCGTCCGTGATGACGCAGCAGTCCAGCCTGTGCAGAGGATCGGTAATAACGGGGGAGTTGACCACATCCTCCACCGTCACCACATCGCGCAGCAGGGCGTGTTCGTTATGCTGGGCGTGATGGGATGCGGCCACCTTGACCCAGGCAAGCTGTTCCGACGTGGTGCCGTATTCATACATATGGCGCATTGCAGCCATACCGTACTGGTTGGTCACTACGGGTCCGTAGGGGGATTCAAAACCTTGATCGGGCAGTATATTGCCATAGTCCCGCGGGCCCAGGGTCGCGATCCCTTCGGCCCGGGGCCGGCCAGCCAGAGTGATCAACGCGACAGAGCATTTGCCCATGGCGATGGCGTTGACCGCATGGCCAACGTGCACCACATAGGATGAACCACCCGTCTCTGTGCTGTCGGTATATTTGACGTCCAGGCCCATATATTCGGCCATGGACAAACCACCCAATCCCGGCGCATCGCCGGCACAAAAATAGCCGTCCACGTCAGCCATGGTTAGGCCCGCATCCTGCAAGGCACCCCGGGCGCTTTCCGCGTGCAGTTGAGGAATGGTCTGCTCGACCGCCTTTCGCGTGGGATGTTCATATACCCCCGCAATATAGGCTTTGCTGTTTCTACTCATTATTTTTCCTTTTCAGATTGAGCGAATTTATTCTAGTAGGATTTCGGAAGGTCCAGGGCTTTTTCAGCCAGATAACTCAGGATCAATTGTGGGCTGATAGGGGCCAGGCGATGGATCAGGCATTCCCGGAAGTAGCGTTCCACATGGAATTCCTTGGCATAGCCCATGCCGCCATGGGTCATCACTGCGTTGGTGCAGGCACTATAGGCCGCTTCGGCTGCGAGGTATTTACCGGCATTGGCTTCCTTACCGCAATCCTGCCCGGCATCGTAAAGCCTGGCTGCCTGAAAGGCCATCAGGTTGGCGGCTTCCAGTTCGGCCCAGTTTTTGGCCAGAGGATGCTGGATCGCCTGGTTCATGCCGATGGGTCGATCAAACACCACCCTCTCGCGCGCGTAGTTGGCCGCATGGCGCAGGGCACAACGACCCAGACCCACCATGGAGGCGGAGATCAGGATCCGTTCAGCGTTCAACCCGTGCAGCAGATAGCGGAAGCCTTTGCCTTCCTCACCAATCAGATTTTCTTTCGGGATCGGCAGGCCGTCGAAAAAGACCTGATTGGAATCGACGGATTTGCGGCCCATTTTTTCAATAGGGCGGATTTCCACATAGTCCCGGTCCAGGTCCGTATAAAACAATGACAGACCGTCAATCGGCTTTTTCGTTTCCGAGATATCCTTGGTCCGCGCGATCAACAGCATCTTGTTGGAGGCGAGCGCGGTGGAGGTCCAGATCTTTTCCCCATTTACGATGTAGTTGTCGCCTTTTAGGACGGCGCGGGTTTTCAATCTGGTTGTATCCAGTCCCGTATTCGGTTCCGTCACCGCGAAACAAGCCACGTCGTCGCGGCGGATGATCGGCGGCAACCATTTTTGTTTCTGTTCTTCCGTGCCAAAGACCACCACCGGGTTGAGGCCGAAGATGCCAATGGCCAGGGCCGCGAACCCGGCGTTGCCGCAGCCGGCTTCAGTGATCGCCTGCACCATCACCGCAGCGTCCGAGATGCCAAGGCCACTGCCGCCATATTCTTCCGGCATGGCAATCCCCATCCAGCCGTCGTCGGCCATGGCCTGGCAAAAATCTTCAGGGAATTCGCCGGTCGTATCCCGATCCAACCAATATTGATCATCAAAGCGTTCGCACAGCTTCATAACGCTGTCCCTGATCTGATGTTGTTCCGGTGTCCAAAAATAGCTCATGCTCTTACCCGCTCAATGGTTCAGTAATTCAATAAATCAATGGAATGTGGATGTGCCGCCCGCAAGCCGGCTGCACTCCGCCGCGGCCTGTTGCAGCAATGTCTGGTTCATTTTGGCGTTGGCCCGCATGCGCGCCGACGGACCGGCCATCAACAGTGCGGCGGCGACTGTGCCGTCGGGAGAAAATATAGGTGCCGCCAGGCCTGAGGCTCCGGGGACACGTTCATCCCAGGTGGCCGCGATACCGGTCTTTGCAATGGCCGCCAGTTCGGCCCGTAGATCGGAAATCCGGGTGACGGTCGTTGGGGTGAATTTTTCCCGCGCTGTGGTTTTCAGGTACTGTTTCAAACGCTCCGGCGCAAAATAGGCCAACAGCAGCTTGCCCATGGCGGTACAATATAACTCCCGCCGCTCCCCCACCGTAACCGCATAACGAATGGGGTTGGTGCTCTCCACCTTATCCAGATACAGCGCCACATCCGCATCCGGCGCCAAGCTGCCCAGCACCGCCGTTTCCCCTGTCGCAGCAACGAGACTTTCGAGAATTGGCCTGGCCAGGGTAATCAGCTCCCGCCCCGCGCTGGCCCGCATGGCCAGGGATAGAAATCGCGGGCCCAGGAAATAACGCCCGGCGGGGTCCCGTACCAGACATCCTTCCTCGGTCAGGCCCGTCAGCAGGCCCACCAGGGAGGTCTTTGGCGCGCCGGTGTTGGCGGCCAGTTCCGAGAGGGTCACGCCACTGCGTTCGTGCGCCAGGGATTCCAGAATGGTGAAAATCCTACCCACGGATTGCGGGCCGCCGCGTGGCGTTTGTAGGGTCGCTTTGCTATCGGGTGATGCCACGGGCATATCCGACCTAAACGCCGATGGTATAGCCGCCGTTGACAGAAAGATGTTGCCCGGTGATATAGCTCGCTGCTTGCGAGAGTAGGAAGCAGACCGGTTGGGAGACTTCTTCCGGGTCAGAAAAACGCCCCATGGGGACCTGTGCTATAACCCCGTCGCGGAATTTCTCGCCGCGAATAACCTCTGTCATTTCCGTTTCCACAACCCCGAAACAGACGGAGTTAACCCGAATGCCCTTGGCCGCATATTCCCGCGCCGCAGACATGGTAATGCCCATGACGCCGGATTTTGCCGCACCATAGTTGATCTGCCCAATGGTGCCCCGACGACCGGCGTCGGAAGAAATATTGACGATGGACGCAGGTGAGGTATCACCACTTTGGGCCCGTTCATACATGTGTCGGCCCACCGCCTGCAGGCAATAGAAGACTCCGGACAGATTAACGTCGATGACCTGCTGCCAGGTTTCCACGGGCATCTTGTTGATCATAGCCGCGCGTACGATACCGGCGTTATTGACCAGACCGTGGATCGCGCCGTTGGTGCTGATGGCATTGCCGACCATTTCCTGGACAAAGCCAGGATCAGCAACAGAGCCCACATGGACCTCCGCATTCCCGTTGCCAAGCTCTTCGGCCAAGGCATTGATCTTATCGCCCTGGACATCAACCATAATCGCCTTGCCCCCCAAATCCACTACCAGGCGGGAGACGGCCTCGCCAATACCTTGGCCGGCACCGGTGACAATGATGTTGCTGCCTTCTAGCTGCATTGGATTCTTTTGGGGATTTTTCATAGATCGACATCCATATTTTTTGGGCGCGGGAGACATGCGCAATAAATGATAATACGCATATGCGTATAATGTACGATTATCGATATCGTACGGATAATGAGGAGTCAATAAGGAAGCCACATGGAAGCTTGGGATCAGGCCTCAAATTGATTGCCCAACACTGATAACAGTGTCCATAATCTCAGCAATGAAATGGGAGAGAGCAATGCCGGAAAAAACCGAACTGAGCGCGCGGCAACAAGCAATCAAGGCCGACTTCATCGAAAATCGCGGCTACTGGGCCGAAATCATGGAACAGATCCTGACCCTGAGTCCAGATTATTTTGAGGCTTATACGAACATATCATCGGTGCCGTGGAAACACGGGGTATTGGAGCCGAAGGTGAAGGAGTTCATGTATATCGCCATCGATGCCTCGACCACCCATCTCTATAGCATGGGCACCCGTATCCATATGCAGAACGCCCTGCGCCAAGGTGCGACGGAGGAGGAGATATTTGAGGTGCTGGCGTTGACCTCCGGCCTGGGCATTCATTCCTGTACTGTCGGCGTGCCCATCCTGATGGAGGAACTGGCCTCTGCCGGGATGCTGGAAGAGGTGCCCCCGAATGAATCTCTCGATGCGCGGCAATTGGCGCTGAAGGAAACATTCACCAAAAACCGCGGCTATTGGGCACCATTCCTGGATGGGCTGTTGCAACTAAGCCCGGAGTTTTTCGAAGCATTCCTAGATATCTCGTCCGTGCCCTGGATCTCCGGGCCGCTGGAGCCAAAGGTGAAGGAATTCGTCTATATCGCCATCGATGCAGCGACGACGCACCTATATGAACCCGGCCTGCGGCAACACATCAAAAACGCCATTGGTCATGGGGCGAGCAAGGAGGAATTGATGGAGGTGCTGCAGCTGGCCACCGCGATCGGGGTGCATACGATGACCGACAGCGTACCGATCCTTGTGCAAGAGGCGGCAGCGCAAAAGAAATCGGCGTAATCTAACGCCCCATGGTGAAGAATTCTTCATTTGCGCGCATGGAGGTGAAGCTGGCCATGCGGTTGGAGAGGCCGAAAAAGCCGGTGATGGCGGTAATGTCCCAGATATCGTCGTCGGATAAGCCATGTCCGTGCAAAGTTTCGAAATCGCTATCGCAGATGGATTTGCTGTCGTTGGAGACTTTCAGGGCAAAATCCAGCATGGCCATCTGTCGCGGCGAGATATCAGCCTTGCGATAGTTGATGGCAACCTGATCGGCCAGCAGGGGATTGCGGGCCCTGATCCGCAGAATAGCACCGTGGGCCACAACGCAATATTGGCAGCCGTTATCGGCGGATGTGGCGACCACGATCATCTCCCGGTCCGCTTTGCTGATACCGCTGTCCTTTTCCATCAGGATATCGTGATAGGCAAAAAAGGCGCGAAACTCATCCGGGCGATGGGCCAGGGCCAGAAACACGTTGGGGACAAAGCCGATCTTCTCCTGGATCGCCAGGGCCTTTGCCTTGATGTCTTCAGGCAGTTCATCAACGGTGGGGGTGGGATAGCGGCTGATGGGGGGTTTCGCGGCATCGGTCATCATTGTGATCCTTCAAATGTGTTTCTTCGCAAGACATCCCAGATCAGACCGATTTCGTCCATAGCTCCTTTTGCCGCACCCAGGGTCCGACTTAGGGCCAGGAGACAGAAGGGCCCTTCACTCTGCTGCCGCTTGATCTCCCATCCCTGGTGATGGAACCGGCAGAGGAACGTCGCAAATATCACCAATGGGTTTGCCAAAATGAGTTTCGATCATCGGCACGACCTTTGTGGCGAACTGTTCCATGGAGTTGATAACGGCTGAGCTGGGCAGATCGCCGACGGCGAAGTACAGGCTCATATGCCTTGGCCCATACATCTCTATCTCCTGGCAAAGGCGTTCAGCGACCGCTTCGGCATTACCTACGACGACATTCTGGGCAATTTGATCAATGTCGGGTTCATCAGGAAACGGCGTTTCATCGACCATGTAGTCATCCACCATGACTTCCCGCCGGTGACGCAACGCCATGGCAATGCGTTTTTGATAGCGGGCCCCGTCAACATAACGGTCGATAATGGATTGCTGATCAGAGATACAGACAAACCGCAGGACGCCTATGGGGGCCGTCGCGGGGTCCTTGCCCTCCGCCACATAGCATTCCTCAATCTGCTGCCGCATACGCTGAATACGATCCGGGCCATCGATCCCGCCCGAGATAAAGGGGATATAGCCGTCCCGGGCACAGCGCCGGTGGCTGTTGGGATCGGCACCGGCAAGCCAGATCGGCGGGCGCGGGGTTTGCACCGGGCGCACATTGATGGCGGTCTGCAACTGTTCGAAAAATTCGCCCTTGTAGCTGAAGTGCGCCTGACGCAGGCCTAGTTCGATCATGTCCAGCATTTCGTTGAAGACGACCTTGTTCTGGGAAATATCCGCGCCCAGGCGTTCAAACTCGTAATGCTGATAACCGCTGCCGACACCCACGTCGAGGCGACCGCCCGATAGCGCATCGACCAGGGCAATTTCCGCTATCACCCGGGCCGGTTCATGCAGGGGCAGGATCAGGACCGCGCTGCCAACCCGGATCCGCGAGGTTATGGCGGCTGCCTGGGTACACAGGATCATGGGCGACGGGCACAGGGAATAGTTGGAAAAATGATGTTCGGCGTACCAAACCCGGCTGTAGTCCAGCTCCTCCGCCAAGCGGGTATGCTCCAACGCCTCGGCAATGACCTGATGCGGCGATGTCGCCCGGTCGCGATGCTGCAACAAATTGAAAACACCGAAATCCATGAAGATCCTCGCTTTCCTCTGATCCGACAAAATGTGCCGACCAGCCTAGCGCGCATAACACGCCATTCCAATCAGCTTTATAAACGATCAAGTTCCCGTCCCGTAACCGCCCACAAGGTTTCACGCCCGGCCCAACCCACCGAATGGCGTCAAATTCTAGACATAACCTGTTGATTGTGGTGCTATCGCCATTCGCGCGAACAGAAATCTGTGATGGCGCATCTATTGATTGAGACGTTGGAAGAGGCCCCATGGCCAAGCCACTTACTTTGTTCGAACCCTTCCGTGCCGTGTTCTACACGCCGTTTTATGCCGCCCATGCCCTCGATGCCTATGGGGCGGAAGGCGTTGATGTTCAACTGGTGACGGCGGGGGCCGAGGCCACGGTCGGCGGCCTAATCGACGGCTCTACAGATGTCGCCTGGGGCGGGCCCATGCGCATTCAGAATACCTATGACCTACAGCCTGACTGCGACATCGTCAGTTTTTGCGAGGTCGTCACCCGCGATCCGTTCTTCATTGTCGGACGCGACCCCCGGCCAGATTTTCAAATGTCGGACATGATTGGTGCCAAATTTGGCTCGGTGGCGGAGGTCAATACACCATGGCTGTGCCTGCAAGAGGATCTGCGCCGCGCCGGATTGAACCCCGATCAGGTCAGCCGGGTTGAAGGTCATACCATGGCGGAAAACGCTGCCGCCTTGCGCGCGGGCGATCTGGATGTCATCCAGATTTTCCAACCCTTTGTGGAACAACTTGTCGCCGACGGTGTGGGCCACATCTGGTACGCCGCCGCGGCCCGAGGTGCGACCAGCTATACGACCCTCAGCGCCCTTAGGAACACATTGCAAAGCGAGCGGGACAAATTGGGGCGGATGACACGCGCCTTGTACCGCTGCCAAAAATGGTTGCACAGCACAGAGCCTGCGACCATCGCCGCTGCAATCGCGGAATTTTTTCCTGATTTGCCCCAGGGTACCCTGGCCACCTGCATCAAACGCTATAAGGCGCTGGGTTTATGGGGTGTGAACCCTATTCTGCCCCGGGATGGTTTCGACCGCCTGCAGGCCAGCGGCCTGTCCGGTGGGCTGTTCAAGACCGGCGCATCGTATGAAGCTTGCGTCGATACCTCCCTGGCACGGGAAGCCATAAAGGCCGATCCGCCATCTATGTGATTGGGTCCATGTGATTGGGTCCATGTAAATATGGTGCCTTATTCCTGAACGGTGCGTTGTGGCCGCAGGTCATAGCCCAGGCGCGGAAAATGCACCACCATCCGTCCAACGTGGGGGTCATCCCGCTGCAACGCGATTTCATTGCTATCGATGAAGACCAGCTCCCCCTCCACAGGGTCACGGCCATAGTCTTCGGCCCGAATACGCACCATTGCGCCCAAGGGCGGATCTTCATCGAAGCGATTGGATTTCCTTGATCCTTCAGGCATCGCGTCGGCAGCCACGCGAAGGGCCTCCGGGCCGGAAAGCGGCGTTGGCTTGCCGTGACCGAAGGCACGCACACGGCCCATCCATTCGTTGATCCGCTTATAGGGCGCGATTTCCGGCAGCAATAACGGCGTGCGCGCCGTAAAAAACCAAAGCGCGTGATAAACCGCCAAATCCGCCATGCTCGGGCTGTTCCCGGCGATCCACGTCCGGCCATCGGCAAACATCGCCTCGACGGTTGGCAGTTGCACGCGGACCAGCGGCGCATTCCGGGCCACCGCCCGGCGCATGGTGTCGGCACTGGGCGGGGGCAGGCCGCGCATGATCGATCGATCCGCCTGCAAACCCTCCGGCAGATGTTCCAGGTTCGAGCCTGAGACATAAAGAGATATGGGTCGGAACAGACGGTTTTCCGCCCAAAAGGTGATGCCATCGGCAATGGCCGCCAGGTCGGTAGGAAACAGCGTCGGGGTGGGAAAGCGCCGCTCCAACTCACGCACAATAAGGGCCGTGTCGCAATAAATATCAGCCCCAATTTGCAGCACCGGCGTGCGCCGATAACCGCCTGTCAACGGCGTCAGATCAGGTTTTGGCGCAATCGGCGGAATAATCACGGAACGCCAAGCCAACCCCTTGTATCCCAGCGCCAGGCGCACCTTCTCGGAATAATTGGAAAAGTCATAGTGATGCAGGATTAACTGGATCATATCGGTACCTATCACATGTCCGCAAATATTGGATGCCGGGTCGTCAAATCAAGCAATAGGAGAAGTGGTGCGCCTGGGCAGCGTAACACAAAACCGAATTGAGAACTGATCTCATCATCACCATCGTACGATTGATCAACGCTTTACTGTAAACCGCATAGCGCGCATACTTTGGAGAACTGTCTCGGATTTTTTTATGGTGCCCCGTGTATTGGCTCGCGCGCTTCCTAACTCGATTTTCAAAGACTTGGATGCAAGTCACCAAAGACCAAGCTGAAAAAAGCAGGTATTTTGGCTTTCGTGGCTGGCTTCTCTTTTTTTATATCTCAAGCGGGGTCTTCGGCACCATAACCAGCGGCATGAATGTGATCTTCCCCTCGAGTTCAAACAACCTCGATTACTTTGGTGGGGACGAGACTGTAAGCCGCGTGGTTCATCTAATTTATGTGCTTACGACAATCCCTTTCCTAATTCTGGCACCAATAAAGCATCGTTGGGCCCCCAAGCTGTGGCTTTTCAGCATTTGGACCAATTGGATTGTGTTTGCTATTGCGTTGGATATGCCAGCCCGCAATAGTTTCGCCTTCATCCTGATTGTTCTTGGTCTCGTATCCGTATTGTTGATGACATGGTATATTCTAGCGTCGAAACGCATCAATGCCACGTATCGCCACAAAATCAGACCCGACAAGGAAGCCGTTAGCGACGCTCCTGGGGTCAAAGGCGAAAACGGGCAAATCTTGAAAGCGCGACAGCCTCGGCGTTGGGTTCTCTATGCGGTCGGTGTGCCTTTGAGCATTGTCGCAATCGCTCGGCAAAATGACTCCATCGCTATTGCCGACTACCTCGAAACAGTACGGCGAAAAAGGGGTTTGCTGGTCCGACCGCCGGCAAACTTAAAGTTACGCGATTGTCTCGCTTCCAAATGATGTCTAAGTCATCAGTAAATATAGAAATAAAAACAAAGGCTAATCTTTTCTGCAATTCGTTGGCCTAGACTGCTGCAAATGCGCCGCTCACACTTTGTCTCTAACCACTTACTCGGTACTGATCGAGCTCCGAACCATCAGCGGCTCCGGTTCCAAGTGCTCTCCAGCCTAGTTCATTTTTGCTCTTATTCTCTTTCAGCGCTGCAACCAGTGTAACGGTTTCGCCGTCGCTGAATTTTTCCGCAATATTCGACGGCACAAATACATCGTCAACAAAACCAAATCCATTTGGATTGAGATTTATGGAGCCATGCACTTTTTTACACCACCGCGTCTCTTTAAATTCCGTCGTTTCGTAGTGATGTACATTTTTTCGATCCCGAAGCCGAAACTCAAGCGGAAACCTCAATAGCGATCAGTGGCATGGCGCAAGCTGGCAGCAAAACAGGTCAGCAGAGCCGTTCAAAAATATCAAACATGGCGCAAACGGAAATGCGCCGACGGAAAACCTGATCGCCACATCGTCGTATTTCACAGGGATTGGGTTGCAATGGTGAAAGAGGAATAAACCTGCTAAAGCCATACATAGTAACGCTAAGCTGGCGGGCTCAGTTAAGGAAATAGACAGCGATATGGTAACGGTATTCCAGTGGTTTTTCAGGCATGATCACCAGGTTGGGGGTAGTAGTCAAAATTC
>JABJKS010000084.1 GCA_018660265.1 Rhodospirillaceae bacterium
AATTGGCGTCCCCAAGGGGAGTCGAACCCCTGTTTCCGGCGTGAGAGGCCAGCGTCCTAGGCCACTAGACGATGGGGACCTAAGGGGAGCACAAGTAACTGTCTTGGGGGACTGCGTCAAGGGGGGATGAAAGGGTTGGGCGCGCATATGTGGCTTGCTTTATCCCGGTGCCCCCGGTGCCCCCGACGCCCCTGACGCTCGTTGTTTGACCAAAGCGGATATTGGAACCAGGACAATACCGCGTTTGGCCAGGCCCGGCAGCCAGCTTTCCAGGGCATTCAAAGTTTCCGGATAGGGATGGCCGATGGCGATGGCATAGCCGTTTTTTCGGGCCCGTGCGGCGGTGCGTTCCAGCTGTTTAAGGATCTTGGCCGGGTTCCGGTCATTGTCGAGAAAGATATCACGCACCACGGTAGGAATACCGAATTCACGGGCCAGGCTGTGGCCGGTGGATTTGCCCGTGGTCAGGCTGTCAAGGAACAACAGATCCCGCGCCTGCAAGGCCCGCATGACCCGGCGCATCTCCCGCGACGAGGCGGTGAAGCGGCTGCCCATGTGGTTATTAATGCCCACATAGCCATCCAATCTGGCCAGGTTGGCTGCGATCCGGCGGTCCAGCTCCGGTATGGGCAGGCCCGTCAACAGGGCATTGGGGCCTGGATCAGCATCTGCCGCCTGGGGTTCCATGGGCAGATGCACGAGAATTTCATGCCCCGCCGTACGGGCCCGGGCCACCAGGCCGTCGAGATGGTTGCCATAGGGCAGGATCGCCAGGGTTATGGGGCGCGGCAGGGCGATGGCCCGGTCGGAACGAAACTGACTTAAGCCCATATCATCAAGCACGATGGCCACTTGCGCCCGGCCCTTGGCAGGCGGGGCGAGGGCGGCAAAACGCTGCCAGGTCCGCTGTGGCGCAATGGCCAGGGAACGGGGCGCACCGGTCGCGCCAGCACTGGCATTTGCGGCACTGGGATCTGCGGAAATGGAGTTCGATGCGGGCGCATCATCCGTTGTGGTGGAAGGCATCGGTGGTGATGCGGGGGGCGACAGAGACGGTGGTGTTAAATTCGCCTGGCGGACGTTTTCATGCTCAATCCGCTCCCGTCGTTGGGCTTCCGCCGCATCGACCACGACGGGACGAACGACGGGTTCATCAATCTCGGGCGCTGGCACCACCACGGTTGGAACCGCAGCCGCCGGCTTTTCAAGACGCGCGGTCTTTATCTCCGGCCGTTTGACCGCCGGCATGGCCGGACCTGCCTGGGTCCTGGTGGTTGAGGGTTCTGGTCTTAAAGGTTCTGGCTGAGAAGATGGGCGTAAGGGCTCCAGCGACGGCTTGGGCGGGGCGGGCGGCAATTTGGATGCGGCTGTGTCCCGTCGAGGCGCTGGCTTTTTTTGAAGTAGGGCATTCTGTTGTTCCACCAATGGCACCACGACCACAGTCGACCCCTCTCCCCCATCGCCCCCAATGCTCAAATCAAGGCCAGGCGTGATAAAGGTCAGCGCCGTGGTCACGCCGATGCCAACGGCAAAGCCCGCCAATGAAATAAGAAATGATTTCGCCATCAATCGAGATCGCCGCCCCCGCGCCCGCCGCGCCCGTGCGGGCCGAGTTGGCCCTGATCGAGCAGATCCGGGCCGCTTCTTCCGCGCAAGCGATAAATTGTCCACAGATGGCTCGACCCTCACATCCGGATCCGCATCAGGCCCATCAGGCAGATCACGCGCCATCTGTTTCGGCATCCTCTGGGCCAGCGGCCAACTCCCTGTTCCAATGCCCTCGCCACAATTTGGCTTCACATCGACATATCAGGGACATATCAGGGATGGAGCATGGTTCGTCAAGCATCACCGGCGCGGTCATCTAGAATGGGGCAATTCGGGCGATCATCGCCGGGACCGCGTTCCACCAAGTCAGTAAGGCACGAGGAAATCGACTGTATTTCAGCGATTTTCCCTTCGATTCGCTGTATCATACACTTGTAACAAGGTGCGATAATAAAGACCCGAATGGATCGTAACAGGTGGCCCGAATAGATCGTAGCAGGTGGAAAATCCGTCGTGCTGATATCTGTTTGCCTGGCAAATTTATGAACATTCCAATTACGGGATAGGTTAAAGCTTCTCCAATAATAAGGCTAAGCGCCTTAAAGCGGCCTTGACGCCGCTCAATTGGCACGGTTTGTTGTGCCGCGCGGCAATTATTTGCTGCAACACCCCATAGGGTTGGAGAACCATAAATGGCCATGGCTGCGGATATGCCGGATTTCAAAGCACTGATCGCGATCGTTGCCGATGGCGTCTCGTTGAATGTGGAGCAGGCGCGTGCTGCCTTTGACGTGATGATGTCGGGGGATGCAACACCATCGCAAATGGGTGCCTTTTTGATGGCCTTGCGGGTGCGCGGGGAAAGTGTTGATGAAATCACCGGTGGCGTCATGACCATGCGGGAGCGGATGACGCCTATTGTGGCCCCGCCCGGTGCCATGGACATTGTCGGCACGGGCGGCGATGGTAAACACACCCTGAATATCTCCACCGCAACGGCCATTGTTGTCGCTGGTTGCGGCGTGCCCATCGCCAAGCATGGTAACCGCGCCGCATCTTCGAAAACCGGCACCACCGATGTGCAAAACACCCTGGGCATCAACGTAGATGCCGATTTTTCCTTGTTACAGGCTGCCCTGGATGAAGTGGGGCTGTGTTTTATGGCAGCGCCGCGCCATCACGGTGCCATGCGCAATGTCGGCCCGACGCGGGTGGAAATGGGTACGCGGACAATCTTTAATATCCTGGGGCCCATGTCGAACCCCGCAGGCGTGAAGCGGCAGTTAATCGGCGTCTTTGGCCGGGAATGGATACGGCCCATGGCGGAAACCCTGCGGACCTTGGGATCCGAAAAGGTTTGGGTGGTTCATGGCGCCGATGGCACGGATGAGATCACCACGACGGGGCCTACCTATGTGGTGGCTCTTGATAACGGCGAGATCACGGAATTTGAGGTCTCCCCCGAACAAGCGGGTCTGCCCCTGGCGACTTTGGAAGATTTACGCGGTGGCGCGGCGGAGGAAAATGCCGCTGCCCTGAACGCGTTGTTGCAAGGTGCGACGGGTGCCTATCGTGACGTGGTGTTGTTCAATGCCGCTGCCGCCTTGATGATTGCCGAAAAGGCTGCGGACTTGCCCACGGGCGTGGCCATTGCGGCCAAGGCCATTGACGAGGGCCTGGCTCTGGAAAAGCTGCACCGCCTGGTGGAAATTTCCAACCGCACAGTGGCGGCCAGCGAATGAGCGATATCCTGAAGCGCATATGCGATGACAAACGGAACCATGTGGCCGCGTGCAAAGCACGACGGACAGCGGCGGACGTAGAGGCAGCGGCCAAGGGCGCCGACCCCGTCCGTGGCTTTGCCAATGCTTTGCGTCGTGCGGTCGCCGCCGGCCGTCACGGCCTGATTGCCGAGGTCAAAAAGGCCTCCCCCTCCAAGGGTTTGATCCGGGCGGATTTCGACCCGGCCACTTTGGCCCAGGCCTATGCACGCGGCGGGGCATCCTGTCTGTCCGTGTTAACGGATGAACCCTATTTTCAAGGCCACGATGATTTTTTGGGTCAGGCGCGGGGCGCGGTTGATCTGCCCGTATTGCGCAAGGATTTCATGCTCGATCTATACCAAGTGGCCGAAGCGCGGGCCTTAGGTGCGGATTGCATTCTTTTAATCATGGCAGCGTTGGATGACGGCCTGGCCCGGGAGATGGAGGCCGCCGCATATCATTGGGGCATGGACGTTCTGATCGAGGTCCATGACGCGGACGAAATGGCCCGGGCCTTGACGCTGCAAAGCAACCTGATTGGTATCAACAACCGCAACCTGAAAACCATGGTCACGGACTTGGCCACGACAGAGGCCCTGGCAGCACAATTGCCCGCCGATGCCCTGGGCGTCAGTGAAAGCGGTTTGAACAGCAACGATGATCTGACCCGCATGAACGCAGCAGGTTGTCACTGTTTCCTGGTTGGTGAAGCCCTTATGCGCCAGGGGGATGTGGAAGCCGCCGTACGAAACCTGCTGAACCCAAGCGAAACCATCTCTACGGGAGCCTAAGCCATGGCTGATTTGACCCATTTCGATGCCGCCGGCAACGCCCATATGGTCGATGTCGGCGACAAGACAGTGACCCAGCGGATTGCCCGCGCGGCAGGCCGGGTTGAAATGGCGCCGGAAACACTGGCGCGTGTCCGGCAAGGTGAAATGGCCAAAGGTGATGTCCTGGGCGTGGCGCGCCTGGCCGGGATCATGGCGGCGAAACGCACCGCCGATCTGATCCCGCTGTGCCATCCCCTGCAACTATCATCGGTCAGTTTGGACCTAACCTGTGATGAGGCCGCCAATTGCGTGGAGATCCGGGCGGAGGTGAAGTTATCCGGCCGCACAGGTGTTGAGATGGAGGCCTTGACCGCGGTCAGTGTTGCCGGCCTGACAATATACGATATGTGCAAGGCCGTGGACCGCGGCATGAAGCTGTGTGATGTGCGCCTGATCCATAAATCGGGCGGCAAATCAGGCAGTTACGACGCCAGCTAGAAAATCTGAAAGCGAATAACCATATGATCTCTGTCGCTGAGGCCCTGCAACGCATTCTGGATGGGGTGCATCGGATGCCCACGGAAAACATCTCCCTCGCCGCCGGTCATGGCCGGGTGCTGGCAAAAGATGTGACCGCGCGCCTGACCCAACCGCCAACCGATGTTTCCGCCATGGACGGCTATGCCGTGCGGGCCGAAGACGTGGCACATGTGCCCGCCACGCTGACACAAATTGGTGAATCCGCTGCCGGCAGCGCCTTCAGGGGCACCGTGGGGCCGGGTCAAACCACCCGTATATTTACCGGCGCACCGATGCCCGATGGGGCCGATACCATTGTAATCCAGGAAGACACCGAGGTATCCGGCGATCAGGTCACCATGAAAGAAAGCTCGGCCAAAGGCCGATATGTCCGGCCTGCGGGACTGGATTTTCAGTTTGGCGATGTGGGCGTTACCGCCAACCGGGTGTTGTCCGCGCGAGACGTCGGCTTAGCCGCCGCCATGAACGTGCCTTGGTTGACGGTTACCAGACGACCACGGATCGCCCTGTTGGCCACGGGGGACGAGATTGTCCGCCCCGGCGAACCTGTGGGCCCGAACCAGATTATTTCATCGAATACCATTGCCCTGATGGGTCTGATCAAGGCCGCGGGCGGGGAAGCTATTGATCTCGGCATCGCATCCGATGATGAAGACAGCCTGCGCGCCCTGGCATCGGGTGCCCGTGGGGCCGATATGCTGGTCACTTTGGGCGGTGCCTCGGTGGGGGATCATGACCTGGTGCGCAAAGTGTTGGGCCAGGACGGCCTGGAGCTGAATTTCTGGCGCATCGCCATGCGGCCGGGCAAACCGCTCATCTTTGGCCAGATCGGCGAGACGCCGATGATGGGCATGCCGGGAAATCCGGTGTCTTCACTGGTTTGCGGTATCGTCTATCTACGCCCGGCCATCCGCGCCATGTTAGGCCTGGACCCCCATGCCGTATCCCAAACCGCCCGATTGAGCCAGGATCTTGCTGCCAACGACCAACGCCAGGATTACCTGCGCGCCAATAGTAGCGTGAACGAAGACGGTAACCTTGTGGTCACGCCGTTCGTTAAACAGGACAGTTCCATGCTGTCACGGCTTGCACAGGCCGATTGCCTGGTTATACGCCCGCCCCATGCACCGGCTGCCAAGGCCGGTGAAAGGGTTGAAATTCTGCCCCTGAATGGGGAAACGACAGGAATTTGAGCAAGGTTCAGATCCAGCCTGTGGATAATCTATCCACAATGACGACATTTTTCTTGACCGCAATTGAGAACCAAACTAGAACATAAATGCAGGTTTTGCTTTTGTTCTATAAAAATGGTTGTGCATCGGCGCGCTTTGACAAGCTTGACGGGATGCATGAATGAAGAAGGTCAAAAACACATGTTGACGCGGAAACAACACGAACTTCTTACCTTTATTCATGGTCATATTCGCAAAAATGGCATCTCCCCGTCATTTGACGAAATGAAAGACGCCCTGAACCTGAAATCGAAATCCGGCATTCATCGTCTCATTACGGCGTTGGAAGAACGGGGCTTCATTCGCCGCCTGGCCCACCGGGCCCGGGCCCTGGAAGTTTTGCAGTTACCCGATGCGGTTATCCCGGGGGGCGAAAAAATGGCCCCCAACGTCATCATGGGGGAATTCAGTTCCGGCGTCTCGCGGATTGGCGCGGATTCCGATGATATTGTCTCCATGCCGCTGTACGGTCGCATTGCAGCGGGCACGCCGATTGAAGCGTTACGCGATCCGTCGAATTTTGTCGATGTGCCGCGCGGCATGCTGGCACGCGGCGAACATTTCGCCTTGGAAGTCGCGGGAGATTCCATGATCGATGCGGGCATCCTGGATGGCGATACGGTGATATTGAAACGCAGCGACACGGCGGAAAATGGCGCTATTGTCGTGGCTTTGATCGACGACATTGAGGCGACATTGAAACGTCTGCGCCGCAAGGGCAATTCCGTCGCCCTGGAACCGGCCAATCAGGGCTATGAAACAAAAATTTTCCCGCCCGACCGGGTGAAAATCCAGGGTCAACTGATTGGCCTGATGCGGCAATATTAGTGCGACAGTAGTAATGCGGCACGACTAGACTTACTTCTTTGCCGGCTTCGCTTTGCTCCAGGGCCTGTCGCCGCGGTCATCGTTGGCACCCTGGACACTGATCACCCCGTCACGCCAACGCACGGCGATAGACCCCCGTCGCCATAAATCAAAACGGTCGATGACCATTTGTGCGGACGGACAGTTAATGCGCACCGGCATGGCGGACAATACCAGATCGGCAATGCGGCAATCATCCTCCAAGGCCCTGGGATCACGGGCGAAACCCACCGCGCCACTTTCATGCAGCAGGGCGCAGCCCAGTCGATCACAGCGCATAACCCGATCATCCTCCACCGGTTCCGCTGTGCCCCAACGGCGCAGCCATGTCGAAAGCGTCATACTATTTCGCCGATAAGGGGTGGCGACCAAAACCCGGCCATCGGGCAGCCGCGCCGCCATGGCCTTGCCCCGGCCATCGATCAGAATATCCGGCGGATCACCCATAGTGGCCAGCACGACCCCTAAAGCAATGGCCAGCACCCCCCCATAACGCCACCGCCCCTGCCACAGACACAGCCATAGGCCACCCAATGTCATCACGGATAGGGCCCCGATGGAAAACGCCGGCACCAAAGTTACCGCACCCGGCCAGGCGGCAACCGTATGGGCGATAGCTAAAATCCCTTCAATGGCATAGCCCATGGGCACAAGGGCCAGTTTCTCCAACCCAAAAGGCAGCAGAATGTAGGCCAACAGCGCGCATGGCATGACAAACAGCGCCGTCAAAGGTACCGCCAACAGGTTGGCTGCCAGGCCGTACATGGCCACCCGATTGAAATGATATAAGGCAAACGGTGCCGTCGCGGTGGAGGCAACCAGCGTGGTCAACAACACTGCACCAAAATAAAGGCTCAACCGCCGGGCCAGGCCGGCATCGGATCGCCATCTGATCATGGCCGGCCCCAAGCCTTCATAAATCGCGGTCAGGCCAACGACGGCGGCAAAAGACATCTGAAAACTGACCGAAAGCAGGCTTTCAGGTGCCCATAACAAAACCGCGACCGCGGCCCAGGCCAGCAGGCGAAAGGATATCGCCACCCTGTCAAGCATGATCGCCAGCATCATCAACGCCAGCATCAAAAATGCCCTTTGCGTGGGCACAGTCCCGCCCGTCAACAACATATAGGCAAAGGCACCCAGTAGCGCGATGGCGGCGGCCCATTTTTTGATTGGCGCGTGCAGAGCCAACGTTGGGATCAAAACCAGAAACAGGCGCACGGAAAAGAACAGCCAGCCCGCAATCAACCCCACATGCAAACCGGATATGGCCAGCAAGTGGGCCAAACCGGCATCCCGCATGGCCTGCATATCCGTTTCCGGAATGGCCCCACGGTCACCGGTCATCAAGGCGGCTGCCACGGCCCCGACTTTACCCGGAAGCTGTCGGCGCAAATGATCGGCCAGATCATGACGCCAGGCGGCGATGCGCTGGGCCATGGCGGCCAGGCTGCTCGCATCGGCCGGCACCACCACGACGGCACGGGAAACAGCGTAGCCGACGGCACCAATGCCTTTGAACCAGGCTGCGCGGGCAAAATCATAGGCCCCGGGTGCCGCCGGGCCGCCGGGTGGCATCAACACCGCCCGCAGGCGCACCCGATCACCGACCGCCAGCAATGGCTCGCCTTTGTAGCGCAGGCTCAACCGCACCAACTTTGGCGCCTGCCAATCCGGGCGTTTGGCAATCCGGCTATCCCTTAACGAAAGACGCAGACCATGGGGCCTGGTCTCAATATCCGTAATTGTGCCGGTGAGGCCAACCGGACCCATTTTACTTTTCAGTACGGGGCCGGCAATACGCGCGCTGCTGCTTTGTGCGGCCCAGAAACCGGCGGCAACGGCGATCACCGCCATTAAGACGAGCAATACATTGCCCCGTCGGTGCAGTGCCATGGCCAGGCACAACAGGCCACCCAGCATGGTCGGTCCCAGATACCAGGGTGGCTCCACCGGCAGTGCGAAATACACGGCGACGCCCATGGCAAGCAGAACCGGCAGCCATAGGGGCCAGCGTTCCCGCTCAGCCGCGAAAGCTTCTGATAGCAGGGCCGTTGGCCTCCGCCAGGGTGATGTGATAGATAACGCCACGCGTTATCATAACCTGTTCTGAAAAGCCGACAATCCGGAAGCCAAAGCCATGTCTGTCATCACTCGTTTCGCCCCCTCCCCCACGGGCTTTCTTCATATTGGCGGGGCGCGTACGGCCCTGTTCAATTGGCTGTTCGCCAAGCATCATGGTGGTGAGATGCTGCTGCGGATCGAGGATACGGATCGTGCCCGCTCCACCGATGCAGCCGTGACCGCTATCCACGAGGGCCTGCACTGGCTGGGCCTGGATTGGCAGGGGGATCCGATCTCGCAGTTCGCCCGCGCCGATCGTCATGCGGAGGTGGCGCAACAGTTACTGGCCGCCGGCAATGCCTACAAATGTTACTGCACTCCGGAAGAATTGGCGGCAATGCGCGAAACCGCCAAAGCCGAGGGACGCTCCCTACGCTATGACGGGCGCTGGCGGGACAGAGATCCTGCCGAGGCACCCAGCGACGCGTCACCGGTCATCCGCCTGAAAGCGCCGCAAACAGGTGCGACCGTGGTCAATGACCTGGTGCAAGGCGTAGTCACGGTCCAGAACAGCGAATTGGATGATATGGTCCTGCTGCGGGCGGACGGCACGCCCACTTATATGCTGGCCGTGGTGGTCGACGACCATGATATGGCGGTCAGCCACATCATTCGCGGCGATGATCATCTGACCAACGCCATTCGCCAGCGGCAGATTTATGATTTGATGGACTGGACGGTGCCGCTTTTTGCCCATATCCCGCTGATCCACGGTGCCGATGGGGCAAAAATGTCAAAGCGCCACGGTGCCCTGGGCGTAGAAGCCTATGCAGAGATGGGCATTCTGCCCGCCGCCCTGCGTAATTACCTTCTCCGCCTGGGTTGGAGTCATGGAGATGAGGAAATTATCGATACGGATCAGGCCATTGCCTGGTTTGATCTGGACGGCGTTGGCAAATCAGCGGCCCGATTTGATATTCCCCGCCTGGAAAGCCTGAACAGCCATTACATCCGCGCCATGGACGAGGGCGATTTGTGCGCATTATTGGCGCAGCAATTGGTGAAAACGGAAGGCCGGGATTTGAGCCAGGCAGAACTAGCCCGCCTGCCCCTGGCTGTTAATGCGTTGAAAGAGCGTGCTAAAACCCTGGTGGAATTGGCCGATAAGGCCGGTTTCCTGCTTGATAACAGGCCACTTCCCATGGAAGACAAAGCCGCCGGTTTGTTGACGGGCGATGCCCCGGCTTTGCTGAGCCGGGCGCATGCGGTATTAAGTGCCGTCGAAGACTGGAATGTGGAAACCTTGACGGAGGTCATACGCGGTCTGGCGGAGGCGGAAGAACTGAAGCTGGGGAAATTGGCCCAGCCATTGCGCGCCGCCCTGACGGGACGGAATTCTTCGCCCGGAATTTTCGATGTTTTGTATTTTCTAGGCCAGCCGGAAAGCCTGGATCGAATTGGCGACCATATGGCGTAACCAGATCGAATTCACTTTTTGTTCTATGTGGTAAAATCGACCCTACGCTAATGGCTCTGCCTCGGCTATAATGGGCTCAACGAACGAGATGTTTTCTAATTTGCCGGCCCACGTTTTGGACGGGCCGGCCAAGCACAAAAGACTGGAGAGATTCAATGGCGGAAAAGACGGTTTCCATTGGCGGCGCGGACGGGGGCAGCGAATATCCGGTGATGTCAGGCACTTTAGGGCCGGACGTGATCGACATTCGCAAATTCTATGGCACCACGGATCAGTTCACTTACGATCCGGGCTTCACCTCAACGGCAAGCTGCGAAAGCAAGATCACCTTTATCGACGGCGACAAGGGTATCCTGCTGCATCGGGGCTATCCCATTGATGATTTGGCTGACAAAAGTGATTTCCTGGAAACCTGCTATTTGCTGTTGAACGGTGAGCTGCCGAATGGCGTGCAAAAGGACAAATTCGTCCATGACATCACCTATCATTCCATGGTGCATGAACAATTGGCGCAGTTCTACAAGGGCTTCCGTCGGGATGCCCATCCCATGGCCATTATGGTCGGCGTGGTCGGTGCCTTATCCTCATTCTATCATGACAGCACTGATATTGATGATCCCCACCAACGCATGGTGGCCAGCTATCGTCTGATCGCGAAAATGCCCACTATTGCGGCCTGGGCCTATAAATATTCCATCGGCCAGCCGTTTATGTATCCGCGCAACGATCTGTCTTATGCGGAAGATTTCCTGCACCTGATGTTCGCGGTGCCGTGTGAACCCTACAATATGAACCCGGTCCTATCCGAGGCCATGGACAAGATCCTGATCCTGCATGCGGACCACGAACAAAACGCCTCGACCTCGACCGTGCGGACGGCGGGTTCTTCAGGTGCTAATCCGTTTGCCTGTATTGCTGCCGGCATTGCGTCCTTGTGGGGCCCGGCCCATGGCGGTGCCAATGAAGCGGTGTTGAGCATGCTGGGCGAGATCGGCGATGTAAGCAACGTCGGCCGCGCGTTGGAGCGGGCCAAAGATCCCAATGACAACTTCCGCCTCATGGGCTTTGGCCACCGGGTTTACAAGAACTACGATCCCCGCGCTAAGGTCATGCAGGCCACCTGCCACAAGGTTCTCGCAGAATTGGGCGTCAATGATCCGCTGTTGGAATTAGCCATGGAGATGGAGAAGATCGCCCTGAGCGATCCCTATTTCGTTGATCGGAAACTGTATCCCAACGTGGACTTCTATTCCGGCATCATTCTCCGCGCCATGGGTTTCCCCACCTCGATGTTCACGGTGATTTTCGCCTTGGCACGGACAGTTGGCTGGGTCGCCCAGTGGAACGAGATGATCGAGGATCCAAGCCAGAAGATCACCCGGCCACGGCAACTTTACACCGGCGAAACAGAGCGCCCCTTTGTCCCCGTGGACAAACGGTAACAGCCGAACCGGTTAGAACATTTCCGACTAGGAAATGCTCCGACTCTTAAGGATCGAGCAATTTTTCCAATCACTTAGAATTGCTCTAGACATGAAAAAGGGTGCCTTAACTGGCACCCTTTTTTTGCGTGTTTTTGGGATTATTTTTTGGGTCGCAGGCTTTCCATCCGCGCCAACAGCGCAGAGGTGTCCCAGCGCGCCCCGCCCATGGCTTCAACCTCGCCATAGAACTGATCAACAAGGGCGGCGACAGGCAGGGAGATGCCCAGATTTTTGGCTTCCTGCATGCAAATCGCCAAATCCTTGCGCATCCATTGCACGGCAAAGCCATGCTCGTATTCATCCGCCAACATGGTTTTATAACGGTTTTCCATTTGCCAGGACTGCGCAGCCCCCTTGGAAATCACATCAACAACCTGCGCCCCGTCCAGGCCGGCGGACAAGGCCAGGTTCATAGCCTCTGACAGGCCCTGAACCACGCCTGCAATGCAGATCTGATTGGCCATCTTGGTCAACTGGCCCGAACCTGCGGGGCCCATCAACTGGCACATTTTGGCGTAGCTATTGATGGCATCGGAAACCTTGGCAAAATCATCGCCATCGCCACCGCACATCACCGTTAGGGCACCGTTTTCAGCGCCCGCCTGACCGCCCGATACCGGCGCGTCGATAAAGCCCAAACCCTGCGCCTTGGCGAGACCATGAATTTCCCGGGCCACATCGGCCGAGGCCGTGGTGTGATCCACAAACACCGTACCCTTGGCCATGCCGGCAAAAATGCCGTTCTCACCCAAGGCGACGTCACGCAAATCATTGTCCGCACCGACGCAGGCAAAGACGATGGTTGACCCCGCCGCTGCCTCCCGTGGTGTAGCCGCACTGGCCCCGCCATGTTCCTTCACCCAGGCCGCCGCCTTGGCGCTGCTGCGGTTATAAACCGTGACATCATATCCCTTGGCAACCAGATGCCCCGCCATGGGATAGCCCATAACCCCAAGCCCGATAAAGGCGACTTTCTCACTCATGACCTTCTCCCTATATTCGCAGTGGTCGGACTATACAGGGTCATGCCTTGGCGTCCATATGGCAATTCGTCTTCACCTCAATTATTGGCAACCGGCCGGCAAGAGAGTAAGAAACACATCATGAAATGGTTCCGCCGCGGCGTCCTAACCTTAATCCTGCTGCTTATTCTGATTGGCGGCGGGGGCTATCTTTGGCTGCGGGGTTCACTGCCGCAGACCGACGGCACAGTCGTGCTGCCGGGGTTAAGCGCCGAAGTCGACATCGTTCGCGACCGCCACGGCGTCCCCCATATTACGGCGATAAATCAAACCGATGCCGCCTATGCCCTGGGCTTTGCCCACGCCCAGGATCGGCTGTGGCAGATGGAAATGAACCGTCGCATTGGTGCCGGGCGCATGTCCGAACTTTTGGGCACGGCCACATTGGGCATCGATCGTTTTCTGCGCATGTTGGGTCTGTACCGTCATGCGGAAGCCTCGATGCAATACCTCTCAGCGAATGCGCTGGCGATCTACACGGCCTATGCCGCAGGCGTGAATGCGTTTCTGGACAACCGCAGCGGCCCCCTGCCGCCGGAGTTTCTGATCCTGAGGCACCAGCCTGAAAAATGGCGTGTAGCCGATAGTATTGTATGGATAAAGGTCATGGCCCTGGATCTGGGCGGCAATTGGGCCAAAGAACTGACCCGCCTGCGCCTGGCTGGACGCGTCGGGGAAGCAGGCATCAATGAATTCCTGGCCCCCTATGGTGAGGACATGCCGGAAGGCGTTTTGGCGGCACTCGGTATGGGCCCCGACATGGCAGGGGGCATTGAGGGGGGAGCGGACGCCGGAAGCGACCTGGCGGACAATATTCTTTCTGACGAAGGCCTGAAGCAGATCCTGGCCGATGCCTATTTACCCCTGGGTGAGGGGGCCGGCTCCAACAATTGGGTGGTCTCGGGCAGGCGCAGTGCGACAGGCAAACCACTATTGGCCAACGATCCGCATCTGGGCCTATCCACGCCGGCAATTTGGTATCTGGCCCATCAGCGCACGGACCAGGGCAATATTATCGGTGCGACCTTGCCCGGCGTTCCCATGTTTGTCCTGGGACGCAATGACACCATTGCCTGGGGCTTTACCAATACGGGCCCGGATGTCCAGGATCTGTATTTTGAGAAGCTGGACCCCACCGACCCTAATCGCTATCTCACACCCAATGGTTTTGCCGCCTTCGAAACCCGCGAAGAAATCATCAAAGTCAAGGACGCCGCCGATGTCGTCATGACGGTGCGCCGAACCCGGCACGGCCCGGTGTTAAGTGATGCCCATCGTGGCGCAGCCGCCATTCTACCGAAAGGCTACGTTCTGGCTCTGGCCTGGACGGCACTGCGCGATGATGACCTAACGCCCCAGGCTGGTCTGGCCTTCGCAGTGGCGCAGAATTGGGATGATTTTGTCGCAGCGCTGGCGGATTTCCACGCCCCGCAGCAAAATGTGGTTTACGCCGATATCAACGGCAACATCGGATACATCGCGCCTGGGCGCGTTCCCGTCCGATCAGCGGAGAACAAGGTCATGGGCACCATGCCCCAGCCGGGCTGGCAGGCCAAATATGATTGGCAGGGTATCATTCCCTATGATGAATTGCCCCGTGCCTATAATCCCGGAAACGGCATCATCGCCACGGCGAACCACAAAATTATCGATGATGACTACCCCCATCACATCACCTTCGATTGGGCTGCCGGCTTTCGCGCCCGACGTATCAAGGCCCTGTTGCAGGCGCGCCCGACCCATTCCGTAGATGGCTTTCGCGATATACAGGCCGATGCAATTTCCCCCTTCGCCCTGGCTGCCCTGCCCAAATTACTGGCGATCAAGCCAAATTCCGAATTAGCGAAAAAAGCCTTTGCGTTGCTGCAACCATGGCAGGGTGAGATGGACCGGGATCAGGCCGCCCCCCTGATCTTTAATGCCTGGATATGGCAGTTTGCCAAACTGATCACGGCAGACGAACTCAGCGGCATTCAGGCGGATGTCTGGGGCCGGCGCGGGCCTTTCGTGCTGCGGGTGTTGCAGGATCGCCCAGCCTGGTGCGATGACAAACGCAGCCAGGAAATTGAGAGCTGCGACGAAATGCTAGTCCGCGCCCTGGATCTTTCCGTTGCCTGGATTGAAGCACGCCATGGCAGCGATGTCGCGGCCTGGCGCTGGGGCGGGGAGCATATGGCGCGTTCCAGCCATCGTCCCTTCGGCAAGGTCGACTATCTGGCAGATCTGTTCGATACAACCGTGCCCGTTTCGGGCAGTGTCTACACGGTGAATGTCGGGGATTTCCGGATTTTCGACCCGGATTGGCCCTTTGCATCGATCCATGGCCCCAGTTTGCGCGCGATCTATGACCTGGACGATCCGAACCGGTCCCTGTTCATTCATTCAACGGGCCAGTCCGGCAATCCTTTATCGGCCCATTACAGTGACATGGCCACGGCCTGGTCCCAGGGCAACTATTTACCCATGAGCACCAACGCGGAAGATTATATGGTCGGTGCCATAGGCACCCTGCGCCTAATGCCCCAGTAAAGCGGCCCCAGTAAGGTGACCCCAGTAAGGCGGCACCATAAATCTGAGCCTATACGCCAAGGGTGTTTCAGCGTTAACATGTTGAAGATCACGGGATCGAGATAACCGAGGCGGGAGAGCGAGAATGGCATATTCAGTATTCGTAGGTGCGGGACAGTGGGTTGGTGTTGCGGATGAGGCTCAGGGTTTCTTCGGCTTTGATCCCGAACAAGGTGAATGGCAAGCCATATCAGAGGGTCTGCCCGCCACTCTTGAAGTTCGCTATGTCGCCATTCGCCCGGATCAACCGAAAACCGTATACGCGGGCACCCAGGCCGGCCCCTATAGATCCGACGATGGCGGGGAAAGTTGGCAGGCCCTGCCATTGCCGGCCGGAACGTCGGAGGAAGACAGTGTTGTCTGGTCCATCTGCCTTGATCCGAACGATCCCGAGACGGTGTATGTGGGCACCCAGGGCACGACCGTGTTCCGCAGCCGTAATAGTGGCGAAGATTGGCAGCGCCTCGCCATCAGCTCACCCGATGGTGCGCTAAAGGCGAATTTCCCCATGCGGGTGATCCGCATTTCCGTATCCAACGAGAATTCCGACCATATCATCGTGGCCTTTGAAATCGGCGGTCTGGTGCGCAGCCGCGACGGCGGGGAAACCTGGGAGAGTTGCAACAAGGCTCTGTTGGAGATGACGGAACAACCTCATCTGAAAAGCGCCATCGTCTCCGACAATGAAATTGAGGGCATGATGGATTCCCACGCCCTGGCTTTGAGCCCCCGTCATCCGGGCACGATCTGGCTGGCCAATCGCATGGGGTTATTCCGCAGCGACGATCAAGGCACGGATTGGACCGAATTCGGCATCGGGCGTTTTTCGCCCCTGACCTATGCCCGGGACGTCATGGTCTCGGAGCATGATGCAGACCGCATGTATGCCGCCCTGTCCGTGGCCGCGACGAGTGATGAAGGCTCGCTCTACCGCAGTGATGATTTCGGCACCACCTGGTCGCGCTTTGATCATGGCGTCTCTATCGACAGCACCTTGATGGCCGTGGCGGAAAGCGTCACGACACCGGACAGGGTCTATTGCGCGGCACGGCGGGGACAAATTTTTGGCACGGAAGACGGCGGCAAAAGCTGGCAAACCCACCAGCTCCCCAACGGTGTACAAGGCGTCTACGCCCTCGCCTGCGCATAATGGTCCGCACTTGAGGATTTTCGCCGCAATTGCCGTGGCCGTCACTGCACTTATCCTGCCGGTCGCTGCGTCATACGGTGACACACTATTTATTGAGGAAATGACGTCCGCGGAAGTGGCGATGGCGTTGCAACGGGGCGTACGAACGATAATCGTCCCAACGGGCGGCATCGAACAGGGCGGCCCGCATCTGATCACCGCGAAACACAACCACATAGTGCGCCATACCGCAGCAGCGGTGGCACAGGGCCTTGGTGATGCCTTGGTCGCGCCTGTCGTGGTCTACGTGCCTCAGGGACAGATCGAACCACCCCAAGGGCACATGAAGTTTCCGGGCACGGTCAGCCTACCGGAACCGGTTTTTAAAGCGGTGTTGGAGAACATTGCCCGCAGTTTCAAGGCCCACGGCTTCACTGAAATTCTGTTTCTGGGCGATAGCGGCGGCAATCAACGCAGTCAAAACGCCGTGGCGGACAAATTGAACCAGGAATGGGCCGGCACGAACACCCGCGCCCTGCATCTATCAGACTATTATGATCCGGAAGCAAACGGACAGTTCGCCTGGATGCGTCAAAACGGCCTCTCTACCGCCGCCATCCCCGGCCATGGCGACCTGCGGGATACCTCGGAACTCATGGCGGTCTACCCGAATGGCGTTCGCGGCCAACCCCATGGTGCATCGGCGACCCTGGGCCGCATCTTTCTGGATTTGAAAATCACCGCAGCTCTGTCCCAGGTCCGGCGTTGGCGGGCCGGGTTCAAGAATTAAGGAAATTCTATTTCGGCCCATACAAACGACGTAGGTGCAGATCGTTGACGGTTACGGTGCCGGCCAAAAGGTCGTGCAGGCAGCGGCCACGGGGATTAAAGAACGAAACCGCCAAAATCAGAAAATTGGTGAGGGCGACCGAGGCGATAAACAGCACTGTCTGTAGCGCCGCCTGGGCATAGCCGGGACGCTGGCCATTCCAGGCCACAACGCGTAAATCCATCACCCGCATACCCACCGTGGCATTCGAGGCACTGCCAATCGTCAGGGTGTGGTAGGCGAAGGGCAGCAAAAAAGCTGCCAGGCTCAAAACCGGAAACAACAGCCCCAAGGTGATCAAGGCAAAAAAGCTGCCGAAAATCCACAATGCCAGCCATAAACAGACGATAATTGCCAGATCGATGCCGTAGGCAATCAGACGTTTGATCCGAATACCGTCGTAAAGTTCCGGCGCATCAAGGGCATTTGGTGCCTCTTCCGCCCAGAACTGCTGGCCACGGTCTTTATCAAGCTTAGCTATGGATATCGCGCGCACCTTGAAACCCTTCCCTTTGCATCATCGTTATCATGACAGATAGGGTTATATTACCTCAATGCCACTCGGATTTCTGGATGGGAAGTCCGGACGGCCCGGATATTGCCGCTAATTATCGATGGGACCAGGGGGTGCGGATGGCGTAATCGCGGCCTCTCGCAGCAGTACGATTGAAATACGGCGATTGGTCGGCAGGGTTGGATCCTCGGGCACCAAGGGCTCGGTCGCCGCCTTGCCGCTGACGGTGGCGATACGGCTTATGGGCACGCCAAAATCAACCAGGGCCCGGCGGGACGCATTGGCGCGTTCGGCGGAAAGCTCCCAGTTGCTGTAACCATTCCGACCCCGAAAAGGCACCGAGTCCGTATGGCCGGAAATAGCAATCTGGTTTGGCATCCGATGGATAATGTCGGCTACCGTTTCCAGTATCTTTTTCAGATTTTCCTGCATTTTTGAACCGCCGGAGGGAAACATCGAGGTGTTTTCCGCGTCCACCAACTGAATACGCATGCCTTCGGGCGTATTATCAATAATCAAATTCTGCGCCATATCCGCTAGACCGGGCGAATCGTTCATGGCCTCGCGCAAGGCTTCCTCGGCCTTATCAAACTCTTCCTGTTCCCGCTCCGCCATCTGTTGGAGGAGTTCCTCTTCCTCCAACTCACCGGATTCTTGCCCCGCCTCACCCTCTCTGTCCGCCTCATCTTCCGCGGCAGGCTTTCGTTGCCGGGGCGGTGTCATCTCCATCACAACCGTTGGCGGCGAGTTTTGTCCAACCCGGGCACCTTCCACCGACATCGACGTACCGCCCATGAGACCGCCACTGCCCGATGTGGATTTAGATGCAGCGGATGGTGCGAAATAGTCAGCTATGCCATGTCTCTGTTCATCCGTGGTCACATTCAACAGCCACAGCAGTAGAAAAAAGGCCATCATCGCGGTCACAAAATCCGCATAAGCAACCTTCCACGCGCCACCGTGATGGCCACCGCCACCCTTGACGATCTTCTTAATTACAATTGTGCCTTGGCCGTTTGACATGTCTTATTCTGCCGCGATCCAGATATCCATTAAGTCTGCCCGCCCCCTAAGTCAGCGCCTAAGCCGGTGCCAATTCAGAGGTCGCATCCTCCAATTCCGTAAACGACGGCCGGTCGTGGCTCGCCAAGGTCTTGCGCGCGAATTCAACGGAGATCGCCGGGGCATAGCCCTGAACATGGGCCAGCACACCAGCCTTCATACACTCCAGGTATTTGAATTCCGCATCACAATAACTGGTCAGATAGGCTCCCATGGGGCTGACCACGCCATAGGCCATAAAAATGCCGAAAAACGTGCCGACCAGGGCAGCACCGATCAATCCACCCAGAACTTCGGGCGGTTCCGAGATAGAGCCCATGGTGACGATAACGCCCAACACCGCCGCTACGATGCCAAAGGCAGGAAGCCCTTCGCCCAAACCTGCAACTGCATGGGCAACTGAATGGGCCTCATGTTTACGGGATTCAATATCCTCGTCCATCATAGCTTCAAGCTCATGAGGATTCTCCGTGCCCATGGTGATCAGGCGTAAGGTATCGCAAAGGAAATCAGAGGCATCATGGTTCTTCATAAAAGTCGGATAAATGGAGAAAATGGCACTTTCATCCGGGTTTTCAATATGGGCTTCCAAAGCCAAGGCACCCTTACTTTTCGCCAGCTTGAACAGGGAAAACTGCAGACATAACAGCTCCACATAATCCTGTTTTCCATAGGGCGCGCTTTTCAGCAGCCGGCCCAGATGCTTGCCCGTGGCCATGGTTACGTCTTTCGGGTTGGAAATGATGAACCCACCCACTGCCGCGCCCAAAATGATCAGGAATTCTAATGGTTGCCAGAGCACCCGGAAGTCTCCATGCGGTGCATAACCGCCAGCCACGGAGCCAAAAACCACTACTAATCCAATTATGAAAAACATTTATCGTCCACTAATTTATGCCTAAAACAACGCCAGGGCAGCAATAGTCCGCAAGACCACTTCGTCCAGTCTGGATGCTGGGCAAATAAGGTTAAGATAGCGTTAGCTTAAGTCCCGGTCAGCGTTGATTATTTCGGACATTTGCCTTTGCGCGCCTCTGTATGGAAAGCGCCCCTGATACAAGTCAGTTGGGATTATTTGCCTTTTGCTGCGTCAAAAATCTCGAATGTCGTGGATTTTCCGCGCAATCATTCTAAAATTGCTTCATGCAGCGTGACCGTTGCGGCGACAGTTCAAAGCAGGGGCAATGAAGCGCCGCAGCGAATGTGTGATAAGTGGGGAGCATAACCGTCATCATGAAAATTCAAGAGACTGTGCAGATTGATCAACGGGCTTTTCGAGATGCCATGGGCTGTTTTGCCTCTGCTGTCACAGTGATCTCCACCACGACAAAAGACGGCCAAGCCGTCGGTACCACTGTAAATTCATTCAATTCCGTTTCTTTGGATCCGCCCTTGGTGTTGTTTTGCCTGGGCCGGGAGGCGACGAATTTTGATCACTTTATGTCTTCGGGCCGATTTGCCGTAAATATTCTGCGCCAGGATCAGGATCATATCTCAACCGGGTTCGCATCCGATGGTTCAAATTTTTTCCAGACGTTGGAGAGCGAGACCTCCAACCTGGGCAATCCCCTGGTACCCAACACTCTGGCGACATTTGATTGTGAAATAGATGCCATCCACGATGGCGGCGATCATATCATCCTGATCGGGCGGGTCAGCGAATTGCGGCACGATCCCGAAGGCGACCCCTTGCTATACTATCGCGGTCGCTACGGCGCGGTGACGACCTAAGAACACTTAGTCAACCAGCGTCCGGCGTATCTATCAATTCCCGTACTTTGTAGCCGGCGGCACTTATGGCAGTGGTAATGTCTTCAATATGATCCCGGTCCCGGCTTTCCAGAACCAAGTCCAGCTCCGCCAGCTTCGCAGGGACTCCGGGGAAATTTCGTTGATGTTGCACTTCCAGGATATTGCCCCCCGCATCGCCAACCAATTGCGCCACCTTGGCCAGTGCACCTGGCCGGTCACTGATTTCCACCCGCATGCGGGTTATCCGACCGGACCGGATCAGGCCGCGCAACAGGATGGATGACAGCATGCGGGTATCAATATTACCGCCGCACAGGATCAACCCCACAACCCGGCCCTTAAAGCGTTCCCGATTGGCCAATAGTGCGGCTAAACCGGCCGCACCCGCTCCTTCGGTCACGGTTTTCTCCACCGTGATCAAAAGATCTATGGCCTGTTCAAAATTCTCTTCCGAGAGCAATAATATATCACTGACCAGTTCATCAATGATCGGCAATGTCAGGTTGCCCGGCTGAGACACCGCGATACCTTCGGCAATGGTCTGCCCGCCGCAATCATTGGCCAGGCCATGACGGGCCTGATAGGCGGATGGATATAGCTGACTTTCGACGCCGATAATCGCGATGTCCGGCTTGATGGCCCGGGCCGCGATGGCATTGCCGGCGATCAGACCGCCGCCGCCAATGGGCACGATCAAAGTATCGATCTGGGGTGCAACTGCCAGCATTTCCAAGGCGATGGTGCCTTGTCCGGCAATGATCGCAGGATCATTGTAAGGATGGATATAGGTCAGGTTCCGTTGCGCACAGATTTCCGCAGCGCTGATTGCAGCTTCATCCACTGTATCCCCTGAAAGTATGATTTCCGCACCCAGATCCCGGGTCTGGCGTACTTTCACATTCGGGGTGCCCACGGGCATGACGATTGTGGCCGGCACGCCCAGGCGTTTGGCATGATAGGCCACGCCCTGGGCATGATTTCCGGCGGAATTTGCGATTACACCTGCCGCCCGCGCCGTTTCATCCAGCTGAAGCAGTTTGATCAACGCGCCGCGGTCTTTGAACGAGCCGGTGAATTGCAGATTCTCGAATTTCAGATAGACCTCCGCACCGGTGATCTGCGATAGGGTCTGGGAATGGGAGCACGGGGTCTCGACCACAATCCCGGCCATTTGCGCCTGCGCCCGGCGAATGTCTTCGTAGCTGACTTGATGCATCTTTTGTCCATCCCCTTTGAAAACTTCAACGTAGACCATTAACTTGCACATTCACCCTATCGATGGCCATGATAGAACCATGATGGTGATAGATCCCAGCTGGCAAATGTGGGCGACCTTCGCGCTGATCGCAGGTGCCATTGTGCTGTACGCAACAGAGAGGTTCCCACTCGAACAGACCTCTTTGGCATTGCTGACCGCGCTATTGTTGCTGTTTCATTTTGCCCCCCTTGACGTTGACGGGAAAAATTTGGATGCCCGCGCGCTGTTGGCAGGTTTCGCTGATCCGGCCCTGATCGCTGTACTCGCCTTAATGGTCGTTGGCCAAGGTCTGATACGCACCGGGGCCCTGGACGAAGGCATCCGCTGGATTAGCCAGCGTTTTCAGCGCACCCCGGCCCTGGCCATGATGCTGATCTTGGTGATCATCGCCACTCTGAGCGCATTTATCAACAATACGCCCATTGTGGTGATCTTTATTCCCGTCATGGCCGCCGTCGCCGAACGGCTGAACCGGGGGCCGTCGCGTCTGATGATGCCGTTGAGTTTTGCAGCCATTCTGGGCGGCATGGTGACCTTGATCGGCTCTTCAACAAACTTGCTGGTGGCTGGCGCCGCAGCGAGCATGGGGCAGCCATCTTTGGGGTTTTTCGATTTTGCCGTACCGGGCAGCCTGCTGGCGGTTGTGGGTTTGTGCTATGTCGTATGGATCCTGCCACGCCTGTTGCCCGAACGCGCCTCCATGGCGAGCGAGATCGCGGGAGAGGGTAAGCAATTCATCGCCCAAATTGACGTTCGCCCCGGCTCCCCCCTGGTGGGGCAGGCGGCGGTTGCGGGGATGATCCCGCATCTGCAAGGCATGACCGTGCGCCTGATACAGCGGGGGGAGGAAAGTCACCTGCCCCCGTTTGAAGACGTGATCCTACGCCCCGGCGACACAGTGGTGGTTGCGGCAACCCGAAACCTGTTGACAGAGGCCCTGGAACGCACGCCCGAGCTTGTCGAAACCGGAGACAGTGCAGAGGCGGGCGACGAACACGCCGACGCCTCCCGTACCCCGGCCAACAGCGTGCTGGCGGAGGTCATGGTCACGCCGGCTTCCCGTGTTATTGGGCGCAATCTTCGCCTGGTAGGGTTTCATTATCATACCGGCTGCGTCATCCTCGGCGTACAGCGCCGCTCTCGCATGGTGCGCGGACGGATGGAGGATATTCGTTTGGAGGCAGGCGACGTCCTGTTAGTTCTGGGGCCCCGTGAACGGGTAACCGATCTGCGTTTCAGCCGCGAAGTATTATTGATCGAATGGTCCACCCACGAACTGCCGTCCCGGCGACGGGCCAAGGCAGCTTTGGCTGTTTTCGCTGGCGTCGTGGCCATCGCCGCAACGGGTCTGGTACCCATCGCTCTGGCGGCGCTGTTGGGTGCCGTGGCGATGATCGGGCTCGGTTGCCTCAACGTTCGCCAGGCGGCCCGCGCCGTGGACCGGCAGGTGGCAATGCTGGTGGCCGCAGCCCTGGCCATGGGCACGGCGTTGCAGGCCACGGGGGGTGCGGCCTATTTGGCGCAACATTTAATCGATGCCTTGGCACACGCGGGGCCCGCCGTGTTACTGTCCGCTCTGTTCGCCCTGGTCGCGGTCCTGACCAACGTGCTGTCGAATGCCGCGACCGCTGTTTTATTCACGCCGATCGCCATTAACACCGCCCTTGCCTTGGGTGTGGAACCGACTGCCTTTATTCACGCGGTCATTTTCGCGGCCAATTGTTCCTTCGCCACGCCCATGGGTTACCAAACGAATTTGCTGGTTATGGGCCCCGGTCATTATCGCTTTAGCGATTATTTTCGTGGAGGTTTACCCTTGATCGTGTTGATTTGGCTTGCTTTTTCCCTATTTGCACCATGGTATTATGGATTCTGAAACAAAATTAGTGTAATTCGATTCCATGAAACCGTTTTCGCCGCAATCTTTGACCTATTTTTTCCTCTCCCGCGCCTCTGCCTGTCCCTATCTGGAAGGCCGGGTGGAGCAGATGGTGTTTACGGATCTGTCCGCTGCCGGCGCGCCGCAGGAATTGCACAACCAACTTTCCCGCGCCGGGTTTCGCCGCAGCCAGGGCATCGCCTATAAACCCAACTGCCAGGACTGCAACGCTTGCCAGGCCGTCCGGGTGCCCGTGGAACGCTTTGCCTCCTCGCGCAGCCTGAACCGGATTGCCCGGCGCAATGCCGGTATCACGGCGACGGTGCTGCCGCCGAAAGGCCGGGGCGAACATTATGCCCTGTTCCATCGTTACGTGGCCTCCCGCCACGGCGACGGCGGCATGGCGGGGATGAGCTTTGATGACTATCTGGCCATGGTCCAGGACACGCCCGTGCCGTCGGAGTTGATTGAGTTCCGGACAGCGGACGGCGATTTATACGGCGTCTGCCTGACCGACCTGTTGGATGACGGCCTGTCGCTTGTCTATAGTATATTCGATCCCGACATGGCCGCCGACAGCCCCGGCAAATACATCATCCTATGGCATATTGAAGAGGCCAAACGGCGCGGCCTGCCGCACGTTTATTTGGGCTATTGGATCGAGGAAAGCCGTAAGATGGCCTACAAAGCCCGCTTCCGCCCGCTGGAGGCCCACGGCCCCGACGGTTGGAGCCAAATCAAATAGCTTTAATTAATTTTCGTTAGGAGACGACAACATGACCTACGCCCATATTATCGTGGGGCGGGACGGCCCCATTGCCACCATCACCCTGAACCGGGCCGATGCCATGAACGCCCTGACGCCGGAAATGCTGGGCGAAGTGGACGCGGCCCTGAGCGATATTGCCGCTGATCCCAACATCAACGTCCTGATCATGACCGGGGCCGGACGGGCCTTTTGCGCCGGGGTGGACCTGAAGGCATTGCAGGCCAGGGGCGTGGATTTGTCCCAGGGCAATGTGGGTGATGAGCTAAACAACGCAGCCCGCGGGGTAATCGAGAAAATTGAAAGCATGCCCCAGGCCACTATCGCCAAGGTGAATGGTTTTACCTTTACGGGCGGTCTGGAATTGATGCTGGCCTTTGACATCATCATCGCGGCGGAAGAGGCCAAGATGGGCGATACCCACGCAGTCCTGGGCTTTCGCCCGACCTGGGGCCTGACCCAGCGCCTGCCCCGCAAAGTCGGCAGCATGCGCGCCAAAGAGCTATCGTTCACCGCCCGCACCATTTCGGGCGTGGAGGCCGCCAAAATCGGCCTGGCCCTCGAAGCCGTGCCCCTGGCCGACTTGGATGCCCGCGTGGCCGCCCTCGCCGCCGCCATCGCCCGCAACAGCCCCGGCTCCATCGCGGCCTACAAAGACCTCTACGCCCAAGCCAACAATGCCGGCCAGACAAAGGGCCTCACCTACGAACGCGACACCGCCTACGACATCGCGGATGTCGGCCAACGCCTGGGCGATTTCATGGCGAAGTTGGGTGGTAAGGGTTAGCGGACACTATTTGAGTCACGAGAAAAACGATTCAGCGTACCGGAGAACTATATTTTGTAAACTGTCACCGGAACCCGGAACCGAGGTTAGGGACTGTAGGTTGGGTCTTGTCCCGACCTTAGTCTGAGGTACGCTGGCACGTCATTTGTAGATCCGCACGTGCGCGGAACGACCTTGAAGTCTGCTAAAAGCCCCCAAACTCTCACGCCGGAAACAGGGCTTCGACTCTTCTTCGGGACGCCATTTCATCTAAATCAGTACGGAAGCGCCCGCCAAGCAGAAAGTGGCTAGAGGGTCCGCCCGCGCGTCGTTACTGGGTACATCGCATTACGCACTGCACTGCTCCAAACTTTAGCTCTTGCCATGATGCAAGAAACAAGACCTGAACCCCGCCTTGCTAACTGTTTAATTGGCACAGCTATTCCGGCACGAAATTGTATTTGCCCACCCCCTGGACGATCATGAATTTGCAGGGGCCGTCGTTTTGGCCGGTGACGCGGTGGGGGCGCTTGGCGGGGGCTTTGAAGGTTTCGCCGGGGGCTAGGATCTGCACGGCATCGGGGTTGCGGGTTTCGATTTGCATGGGGCCTTCCATGCAAAAGAAATCGTCGTCGATGATGTCATGGCTGTGCCAGGGCACTTCTTCGCCCGCAGCCAGGGTTAGGATCGAGACACGCAGGTCCTTGGCCACGGCGATGCGTTCACGCCCCTTGATCTTGTAGGTCAGCTTGTCATCTTCGCTCATCTCGCGGTTCCCTTTGCCCCTAATTGTGTTGATTGTGGTCCATTGCAGATTGTCGCGCAATCTCCTGCTACATTGTTCTGATGAATTGGTCAGATGATGGATATGTGCTGTCGGTGCGCCGCCATGGGGAGGCGGCGGCTATTGTCAATTTGTTGACCCAGGCGCATGGCCGTCATGCGGGCCTGGTGCGGGGCGGGGCGGGGCGGCGGTTGCGCGGGGTCCTCCAACCCGGCAACCGGGTCAGTGCCAATTGGCGGGGCCGGTTGGCGGAACATTTGGGCAGCTATACGGTGGAGGCCGTGCGTGATCATGCGGCGGGCTTGCTGTCCGACGGCGACCGTCTGGCGGGTTTGACCGCCGCCACCGCCGTGACCGAGGGTGCGTTGCCGGAGCGGGAACCGCATCTGGCCATTCACGATGGCTTTGCCGTATTACTGGATGCTTTGGGCAGTACCCAGGAGTGGGCCGCCGTCTATGTACGATTCGAGCTCGGCCTGCTGGCCGAATTAGGTTTCGGCCTGGATTTAAGCCATTGCGCGGCCACGGGAACGACAGAAGATCTAGCCTATGTCTCGCCCAAATCGGGCCGTGCGGTGAGCCGGGAAGCAGCCGGCCCTTACAAAGAAAAACTGTTGCCACTACCCCCGTTTTTGCTACCAAATTCGGCAGAAACCCTGGTCATTCAAGATGTTTTGGACGGCCTGCGCCTGACCGGCTATTTCCTCGCCCATCAGGTCTTTGCCCCCCATAACAAACCCCTGCCCATGGCCCGCGAAAGGCTGGTGGAACGCATTTCGCGCACTGCCAATTTGTCCGCTAACCTATCTGGACATCTATCTGGTAGTACAATGCCCCATGACAGAGATTCTTGACGACGGCGAAATCCGCGACACACCCTTAGGCGAGGCCCTTGGCGAACGCTACCTCTCCTATGCCCTCTCCACCATTATGTCCCGATCCCTGCCCGATGTGCGCGATGGCATGAAGCCGGTGCACCGGCGCATTCTGTTCGCCATGCGGCAGCTGAAATTGAACCCGGAAACCGGCTTCAAAAAATGCGCCCGCATCGTTGGCGACGTCATGGGTAAATTCCACCCCCACGGCGATCAGGCGATCTATGACGCTCTGGTACGCCTGGCCCAGGAATTTGCCCAGCGATATCCATTGGTCGATGGCCAAGGCAATTTCGGCAATGTGGACGGCGATAACGCCGCCGCCATGCGCTACACAGAGGCACGGATGACAGCCGTCGCCCAGGCTTTGTTGCAGGGCATTGACCTGGACACGGTGGATTTTCGCGGCACCTATGACGGTGAAGACGAAGAGCCGATGGTGCTGCCGGCGGCTTTCCCGAACCTGCTGGCCAATGGTGCCACGGGTATTGCCGTGGGTATGGCGACATCCATTCCCCCGCATAATATACGCGAGCTGTGCGCCGCGTTATTGCACCTGATTAAAACTCCCAATGTGGGTATGGACAAATTGGTGCAGTTGATCCCCGGACCGGATTTCCCCACGGGCGGCGTCATTGTTGAAGATCGCGCCTCGATTATGGAGGCTTACCGCACCGGCCGTGGTGGTTTTCGCCTACGGGCAAAGTGGGAGGTGGAACAGGGCAAGCGTGGCACCTACAACATCGTGGTCACGGAAATTCCCTATCAGGTTCCCAAAGGCCGGGTGATCGAAAAAATCGCCGATCTGATGCATCAGAAAAAGCTGCCCTTGCTGGCCGATATTCGCGATGAGTCAGCCGAGGACATCCGCCTGGTGCTGGAACCGAAATCCGGCAAGGTAGAGGCGGACATGTTGATGGAACATCTGTTCCGTCTTTCCGACCTGGAGGTCCGCTTCGGCCTGAACCTGAACGTCCTGGACGCCGATCAGACCCCGCGGGTGATGAGTTTGCGGGAGGCCCTGCAAGCCTTCCTGGACCACCGCCACGTGGTCCTGGTGCGCCGCTCCAACCATCGTCTGGGCCAGATTGAGAGACGCTTGGAAGTTCTGGGTGCCTATCTGATCTGTTATTTGAACCTGGATGAAGTGATCCGCATTATTCGGGAGGAAGACCACGCGAAACCGGCCCTCATCAAGGCCTTTGACCTGACCGAGAACCAGGCCGAGGCGATCCTGAATATGCGTCTGCGCGCCTTGCGCCGGTTGGAGGAGATTGAGATCCGGGCCGAGGACAAAGCCCTGAAGACTGAGCGCAAAGAGTTAAATACCCTGTTGGCATCCGAGCCGAAACGCTGGGCTGCCATCACCGAGGAAATTCGCGAAATGCGCAAGACTTTTGGTGACGATCCTGTTCTGGGGCCCCGGCGCAGCCAATTTGCCGACGCCCCCACGGGCGAGTTGACGCCCATCGACGCCATGGTGGAGAAAGAGCCCGTCACCATCGTCTGCTCCGACAAAGGCTGGCTGCGGGCCCTGCGCGGCCATGTCGAAGAAGGCCACGACGTCAAATACAAGGACGGCGACAAGGGCCGCTATTGGCTGCATGCCCAATCAACGGACAAGCTGGTGTTGTTCGCCACGAATGGCCGTTTCTATACCCTGGCCTGTGACAAGCTGCCGGGCGGACGGGGCAATGGAGAACCGGTGCGTCTGTTGCTGGATCTGGCCAACGATCAGGAAATTGTCGACCTGATGGTGCATGACCCGGAACGTAAATTGCTGGTCGCCGCCACCGATGGGCGCGGTTTCGTGGTGGAGGAAAAGGCCACGGTGGCACAGACCCGCAGCGGCCGTCAGGTCCTCAATGTTTCGGGCGATGTGGAAGCCGCGGTCTGCGCGCCCGTGCAGGGCGATCACCTGGCCGTGGTCGGTGACAATCATAAACTGATAATCTTCCCGATCGAGGAGCTGCCCGAGATGACACGTGGCCGCGGCGTCGTTCTGCAGAAATACCGCGATGGTGGGTTGGCGGATGCCAAGACTATGAATTTAGCCGATGGTCTGACCTGGAAGCAGGCCGGCGGTCGTACCAGAACCGAAACGGATTTGGAAATGTGGCTGGGCAAACGCAGCCAAGCAGGACGCCTGGCCCCGAAAGGCTTCCCCAAGAACAACCGGTTCAGCTAGGGCATGTCTACGGAAGCGGCGTTCGACACGGTCCACGATGTTTTTCGCCGGGCGGCGGAACAATGGCCCGATCAGGGTGCCATATGCTCTACGCCGTTTCCGGGGCGGGATTATTATCCCGATGGTGTTGAGTTTACCTATGGCGAGGCCTGGACCCGGATTGAGGCCTTGCGGGAACAATATGCGGACGCGGGTTATGGCCATGGCCATCGGGTCGCCCTGCTGTTGGAACAGCGCCCGGAATTCTTCTTTCATTACCTGGCCCTGAATGGCCTGGGTTGTGGCATTGTGCCCATCAACCCGGATTATCGCCACGATGAAATGCTCTATCAGATGACGCATTCAGAGGCGGACCTGGCGGTCACGGTCGGCTCAAGATCGGATGATCTGAACCGGGTCGCCGCCCTGCGGGAGAAACCCCTGCCGGTGGTCGGGTTTGAAAACTTCCCCGAAGGCCTGGTGCCGGCACCCCCAGCACCTTTCGATGGCCCGCCGGGACCGGAGACGGAGACGTCATTGCTTTATACCTCCGGCACCACGGGCCGGCCCAAGGGCTGTATCCTGACCAACGAATTCTATGTCCAGGCGGGCAAGTGGTATCTGTCCATGGGCGGTAGGCTGCAGTTCAATGCCCCCGAACGGATGTTGAACCCCCTGCCCTATTTCCATGTCAACGCCCAAGCATTTTGCGCCACGGCGATGTTCCTTTCGGGCAGCTGTCTGATCGCCCAGGACCGCTTTCACCCCTCCCTCTGGTGGCGGGACGCGGTCAGTACGGGTGCTACCGCCATGCATTATCTGGGCGTGGTGCCGCCACTTTTGATGAACCAGCCGGTCAGCGTGGAGGAAGGCCAGCATAAAATTCGTTTTGCCGTTGGTGCGGGGGTAGAACCAGAACTACATGCTCCTTTCGAAGAACGCTTCGGCTTTCCCCTGGTGGAAGTTTGGGGCATGACGGAGACAGGGCGGATTTTGGCCGATTGCCATGAGCCCCGGCGCACAGATACCCGCGCCTTTGGCAAACCCATGGCGGGGATGGAAGCGCGCGTGGTGGATGACGACGACAACGACGTCGGTTTTGACAATGTGGGCGAATTGCTGGTCCGCCATAGTGCGGCAACCCCGCGTAAATGGTTCTTCTCCGGCTATTTAAAGAACGAGACGGAGACGGAAAATGCCTGGCGCGGGGGCTGGTTTCATACCGGCGACACGGTGCGCCAGGGCGAAGACGGCATGTTGTACTTCGTTGATCGGAAAAAAAACATCATCCGCCGCTCCGGCGAGAACATCGCCGCAGCAGAGATAGAGGCCTGTTTGCAAGCCCATGAAGATGTCGCCCAAGTGGCGGTCCTGGCCGTAACCGACGATATTCGCGACGAGGAGGTCCTGGCCTGTATTGTCGCTATGCCCGACAGCCCCACCGACAGCACCCAGGCCCGGGCCCTGTTTGATTGGAGCTTCGAACGACAGGCCTATTACAAAGCGCCGGGCTGGTTGCTATTCGTCGACAGCCTACCCACCACGGGGACGCAAAAAATTCAAAAGCATCACATTTTTGGGGACGCAGAAGACCCCCGCGACAACCCAAACATCCACGATTTCAGACCCTTGAAAAAGCGCCATCGCTAGCGCGCTTCCGGGCTAGACCGGTTTGTCACCCTGTATGGTGACGCGGTAGCCGTGGCGGACATTTGGGAAATAATCCCAGGCTGCGTGATGTTGGGTGCAACGATTATCCCAAAACGCCACGGAGTTCTTTTCCCACCGATATCGGCATTGGAAATGCACACCACGGGCGATGTGATTATACAGCAAATGCAGGATATCGTGGCTTTCCTCCCGCTTTAGTTCCAGGATCCTGGTGGTAAACGTGGCGTTGACGTACAGGCCCTTGCGCCCGGTCACCGGATGGGTGCGGACAACGGGATGCACGGCCTCGGGATAGTCGTCATCCCGCAAATTATCCTTGGTGCCATAACGGCCTTTGTGCACATGCTCGGAACGGTGCAGTGCGGTCAGCCCGTCGAGAAAATGCTGCATCCGATCCGAAAGCCCCTCGTAGGCGGCATACATGCTGGCGAACAAGGTATCACCGCCAACTTCTGGTGCCGTATGAATATGCAGGATGGAGCCCATGGGCGGCTCAACATCGCAACTAACGTCGGAATGCCAAAACTCTCCAGCGACATGTTTGGAATTCTCGTCCGCCTTGACAATCAAAATCTCCGGATGCCCTTCCGGCCCAGGTGCCGCCGGGTGGACATGCAAATCGCCAAAGCGGCGTCCAAGGTCCTTGTGCTGATCCAGGGTCATATCCTGATCCCGGAAGAAAATTGCCTGATGGGTCATCAGGGCATCATGCAAAGCCTCGAATGTTGCATCGCTCAATGGCTCGGCCAGATTGACCCCTTCAATTTCAGCGCCTATGGCAGCGGTCAAAGGCTGTACGCGAATATTGCTCAATGTCATTTCAGCTTTCCCCATAAATTGTCCGATCCGGACTTGACGAAATTTAGCCTATGGTAAGCTATGGATAGTTGCAGTGGCAAGGTGGGATGGAGATGAAGGCCGTGGCGAAAGATCCCTATGACGTGGTCATCGTTGGCGCGGGTCACAACGGCCTGGTCTGCGCCGCCTATCTTGCGCAGGCTGGTCTATCGGTAAAGGTCGTGGAGCGCCGGGCCCAGGTGGGTGGCGCGGCGGTGACGGAGGAATTCCATCCCGGGTTCCGTAATTCCATCGCATCCTATGCAGTTGGTCTGTTGAACCCGAAGGTGGTCGCGGATTTGGATTTGTTCGGCCATGGCCTGGAGTTGGTGCAATGGCAGATGTCCAATTTCCTGCCCCTGGAGGACGGCAATTATCTAAAGTCCTATCCGGACCTGGAGCGTACGCGGCAGGAAATTGCAAGAATTTCACCCGAGGACGCCGCCCAACTGGAAGATTATGAGGCGACGATTGGCCGCCTGGCGGACGTCCTGCGGGCCTTTTTGATGCAAACGCCGCCGAACACGGGCGGTGGTCTGCGGGATCTGTGGAGCTTGTTCAAAGCGGGCAGGCGGCTGCATGGTCTGGACCTGGAGACCCAGCGAGACCTGGCCGATATCATGGTGATGAGCGCGGTAGATTTTCTGGACCGTTGGTTCAAATCCGATGCGGTTAAATCCCTGTTCGCCTATGGCGGCATCATCGGCACCTATGCCTCACCCTATTCCCCCGGTACGGCCTATGTCCTGCTGCACCATTGTTTTGGCGAAATCATGCCGGAACCCGGTGCCTGGGGCCATGCAATCGGCGGCATGGGCGCGGTGACCCAGGCCATGGCCCGGGCGGCGGAGGCAGCCGGCGCTGAGATCGAGACGGATGCGGCCGTGGCGGAGGTTTTGGTGCAGGGCGGTCGCACAACAGGCGTGCGCCTGGCCGATGGCCGGGTAATCAACGGCAGGGCGGTCGCGGCCAATGTAAACCCCAAACTACTGTGTCTGAACTTGCTGGCGAAAGAGAATGTGGAACCCGCCTTTCGCCAACGCATGCTCAATTGGCGCTGTAAATCGGGTACCTTGCGGATGAATGTCGCCCTGTCAGAATTACCGGACTTCACCGCCATTCCCGGCGTGGAGATGGCGGAACATCACCAGGGCGGCATTATTATCGGCCCTTCTACCCGCTATCTCGATGATGCCTATGTGGATGCCAGGCGTTATGGTTGGTCCCGACGGCCATTCGTGGAATTGGTCATCCCCTCCACCATCGACCCGACCCTGGCACCCGCCGGCCAACACGTCGCCTCCATGTTCTGCCAGCAATTCGACCCGGATTTACCGGACGGCCAAAGCTGGGATCAAGCCAGGGAACAGGCCGCCGATGATGCGGTGGAAGCGGTCGTGGCCTTTGCACCCAATTTCCGCGCCGCCATCATCGCCCGGCAAATCCTGACGCCGCTGGATCTGGAGCGGGAATTCGGCCTGATCGGGGGCGATATTTTCCATGGCACCCTGGATCTGAACCAGCTCTACAGCCTGCGCCCCACCCTTGGCCATGCCAACTACCGCATGCCCATCAAGGGCCTGTATCTGTGCGGCTCCGGGGCCCATCCTGGCGGTGGCGTCACAGGCATACCGGGTCATAATGCGGCCCGCGAGATTATTCGTGATGTAGGTTAGACTACAACTATGGCCCATGAACCACGCATCGCCATTATCGGGGCCGGTATGGGCGGCCTGGCAACGGCTGCTGCCCTGCATACGTTTGGCATTCGGTCTCAGATTTTTGAGCAGGCGGACCGTTTTGCCCGCATCGGTGCCGGTATTCAGATGAGCCCCAATGCCATGAAGGCGTTGCGGGGATTGGGCCTTGAAGATCAAGTGCGACGGGCGGCCTTTCAGCCCCGGGCCTGGAATAATCGGGAATGGGACACTGGCACGGTTAAGTTTGATCTGCCTTTGGGACAGATCGCGGAAGACCAATTCGGCGCGCCCTATTTGCAAATGCATCGCGGTGATTTGCATACAGCCCTACTATCGGCCGTTCCGCATCAACAGATATCCCTGGGCAAACGCCTCGTTGATGTCACAACGATGGCCACCGGGTACAAGCTGTCGTTTGCCGATGGTGGTGAGGTGGAGGCGGATCTGATCATTGGTGCTGATGGGGTGCATTCCCGTGTTCGGGAAATCCTGTTGGGACCGGAAAAACCCAAAGCAACCGGACGGGTTGCCTATCGCGCCACTTTTCCGGCGTCTTTGCTGCGCTATCCGGTTGGCGCGTGCACCAAGTGGTGGGGCGAAGACCGCCATATCGTCATCTATTATGTCACAGCTGCGAAGGACGAGGTCTATTTCGTGACCAGCCTGCCCGATCCCAAACTAGCTTCATGGGCTCATGAATCCTGGTCGGCGACCGGCGATATGTCCGTGGTCCGGGACGCATTTTCCGGTTTTCATGACGAGGTGGGCGAAGTTCTACGCGCCTGTCCGCAAGTCCACCGCTGGGCCATCCTGGAGCGGGACCCTCTCGAAAACTGGTTCCAAAATTGGCATCGGGGCGGCATGGTTCTGCTGGGTGATGCGGCCCACCCCATGACGCCTTATATGGCCCAGGGTGCGGCCATGGCCATTGAAGACGGGGTTATTCTTGCCCGCGCCCTGGATAGCGCATCAGATACGGCACCAGATACTGCATCGGCCCTAAATATTTTCGAAACCGCCCGAAAGGCGCGCACGGCCCAGGTGCAGGCTATCTCGCAAGCCAACACCTGGATGCGGGAGGAAACGGACCCAACCTGGTGCTACGGCTTTGATCCATGGACGGCGCCTTTGGGGATTTAAGTGAAACTGGCGCTGACTTGGCCCATGGGACCGAAATCGCCCACTGCGATATCGCCGGGCGAAATAGGTGTTATCCCCGTGCAGGTCCCGGTCATGATCAAATCACCGGCACAAAGGCCACGCTGGGACAGTGCGGAATGGGCCAGACACCAGGCCAGGGCATCAAAAACATGATCCCACAGCAGGACGGAGGTATTGCCCGCCGTCGACACCTCTCCATTAATGGATAATGATACGGGGAAATCTGACAGCGCAAGGCCGCTCCAGTCCGTGATCTCAGTACCTAGGACGGTGCCGATATTGGCCCCGCCATCCGCGATAACCTTAAATCCCGCACCCGCCAACTCCCCCTCAAAGCGGGCCCCGACAATTTCAAACGACGGCTGGATGGAGGCGACAGCGGCTTCAATCTCCGCCCGCGCATAGGGCTGTTCCCTGGCGGGCAGGTCCGCATCCAGGCGCACCGTGACCTCCGTCTCGATACTGGTGCCCGGCAATATGGGTAATGCAACGCCATTGTCATGGGTGAAGCGTTGAAACAAGGGACCAAGAAACGGCTGACTGACCCCAAGAACCTCGAACAATGCTTCCACCGTGGCACCAATTTTCCAGCCTGCAACGTCCAGTCCGGATGCGGCTATCATGGACGCCTGGATTTCATAGGCCTCATCCTCCGATTGAGGGCTGCCGGCAAAGTCATTTGGGATTTTTGTGCCGTCGACCCGCGCGTTCCATAACTGCTGCGCCACCTTGTCAGTCATATCAAGTCCCCCATTAGGCCAATGTCAGCTCGTTCTGATCCGTATGCTCGAATGTCTTGCCATAAATATCAAGCATGGTCGTTTCGCGGTATGAAAGCCTGCCGTTGCCAACAACGATTGTATGGTTGAATGCTGTTGTAGATGCATTTTCCTGCATGAACGGCGATTGGATGATCTTCCACTTCTCATCATCAAGGCTTGCCGCCACATTTATGATCGCACGGCCATCCCCATCCGTTTCGCCGCCATAAATCCCACCAGCCAGCACACAAACGGCGCGTGGAATGACCAGTGAATGCATGACGGTATGCGTATCATTATCCCACATCCAATAACCCGTCTCATCATGAAACACCGCACCATCGGATTTACGGCGGACAATCTGGCGATAATGAATGGCAGCAAGGTTTTGACTTTCTGCATTCGTCACACCGCCCACGGCAGAATAGGTAATGGTTTCAGCATAGGGATTGGTCTCCTCGCCATCAGGTTCAGGTGCAATATCAACACCTTCCCCACCACTCCACTCACCAACCAGGGCCGTCAACGGCCCGAAATCCACATCGCTTGCTTCGCTCATTTGGGCCTCGCATATACGCGCACTGGAAAAGGACGCTCAATTTGAGTGTAGTCTAGCTGCCCGGCATAAAACATAGCGAAAGTATGTTGCGTCGCCAGCCTGCTCAGCCTATCTAACCGGCCATGAAGATAGATGAACCCATCCATGTGATCGGCGGCGGTTTGGCCGGTTCCGAAGCGGCCTGGCAAATTGCCCGGGCCGGTGTTCCCGTTGTCCTGCACGAGATGCGTCCCGAACGCATGACCGAGGCGCATCAGGGCGAAGGACTGGCCGAATTGGTCTGCTCCAACTCCTTCCGTTCTGACGACGTCACGGCCAGTGCAGTTGGTCTGTTGCACGAGGAAATGCGCCGTTGCGACAGCCTGATCCTGGCTGCGGCAGACGCCAACAAAGTGCCCGCCGGTGGTGCCCTGGCCATGGACCGGGAGGCGTTTTCCGACCATGTCGGTGCCACATTGGCGGCAGAACCCTTGGTGGAGCTGTCGCGCGGTGAGGTTGCCGGCCTGCCGCCAGAGGATTGGGATAGTGTCATTATCGCGACCGGCCCCCTGACATCCCCCAGCTTGGCGACCGCCGTGTCTGACCTGACGGGAGCCGATAACCTGGCATTCTTTGATGCCATCGCGCCCATCATCTATGCGGATTCCGTGGATATGTCGAAAGCCTGGTTCCAATCCCGCTATGACAAACCGGGACCAGGGGGCACGGGCAAGGATTATCTGAACTGTCCCCTGGATGAAGGCCAATACAACACTTTTATCGAGGCCCTGCGCACAGGCGATGTGACGGAGTTTCATGAATGGGAAAAAGACACCCCCTATTTCGAAGGCTGCCTGCCCATAGAGGTGATGGCCGAACGGGGCGTGGAAACCCTGCGCTATGGCCCTATGAAGCCCGTCGGTCTGACCAACCCCCATCAACCGGACATCAAGGCCTATGGTGTTGTGCAGCTGCGCCAGGATAACAGCGCCGGCACCTTGTACAATCTGGTTGGATTTCAAACCAAATTGAAACACGGGGCCCAGGTCGAAATCCTGCGCACCATTCCAGGCCTGGAAAATGCGCGCTTTGCCCGCATGGGCGGCATCCATCGCAATACGTTTTTGAACAGCCCCGCCCTGTTGGATGAAAGCTGCCGCCTGAGGGCACAGCCCCGGCTGCGCTTTGCCGGTCAAATCACCGGCGTCGAGGGCTACGTGGAAAGTGCCGCGATGGGCCTTTTGACCGGGCGCTTTGCCGCTGCCGAACGCCTCGGTCTGGGCCCCAACGCGCCGCCGCCCACGACCTCAATGGGAACCTTACTGGGCCATATCACAGGCACCGCGCGGCACCGGGACCTGAAGGAGGGTAAAAGCATGGATTTTCAGCCCATGAACGCCAATTTCGGGCTGTTTCCCATTTTGCATCCTCCTGTGAAGAAAAAACTGCGCAAGGCCGCCTATGGGGAACGGGCCCTGGCGGATCTGGACGCCTGGTTAGCCATCTAAGGTCTTCGCAACAACGACCGCCAGAGCAACAGCAGGGGCCGGGCCAAGGGGTTTAGCCCAAGGTTGGGCGCATAGGGGTTATAGCCCGCAGCTGCCAAACGGCGCAGATAGGCCCGTGCCAAGGTAGCGTGCAACAGGGGTGAAATTGCGGCATCCCCGACATTCAAGCCTTGCAATTCATCATGGGCGGCGGCGGCCACTTGTTTCAGACAAGCGGCCACGGCAGCACTTTTGTCGTCGGCGCGAATGTCCTCAAACACCAGGTTTTGCGCCACCAATAGATCCTGGGGCAGACATAACCGTCCCTGAAAGCCGCGTTCCTGCAACTGATAGGGTATGGCACGCAACATCCCCGCCAAGGCATAGGCAGTGCCCGCGGCCCTCGCGCCAGCCAACTGTTGCGCCCCCAAAATCTCCGCCGCCAGGGCGGACAGGGCACCGCCCGTAGCCCTGGCATGGGCCATGACATCGTTGAGCGTGGCGAAGGGCGGACCATTCAAATCCGCCTCCCGCGCCGCCAATAGATTTGATAGTTGCGCGACAAATTCCGGATCGCCTGGCAGCAAAGTCAAAACCGGGTGTTTGGCTTGTTCCGTGTTTTCCGCCCCAGGTGCCAGCGCATCGCGCCACCATTGCAGGCGTATCTGCCCCAACACGGGCTGCGCACCCCCCGCCATTACCCCACGGGCACATTCCAGATTGAAGGTATAAAGTGCGGCCAGGACGGGTCGGACGGGGCGCGGTGCAAATAACAGGGTCAGATAACGGTCGCGATCCTCGCGCCGTAATTCTTCCAGGCAGTAGGTGAATGCATTTTCCACCCCCCCGCCCTTTTCACCGATAGGCTTGGGAAGATTATTGTTCACTGTTGCCCCCACCTGCCACTTAATCTATCACTTTTTGTAATAGGTTAATAAAATAGCAACTATAAAATACCAAGCTCCTATCCGAACCCATGGCCATTGTTTTCACACTGCGCCATCCCTTTGCTGAGAAGTCCATCTATTTGCCATGACCACTTTGGATCAAGCCCCCGTCACCCTGGATACAGAGATCGGCCCGCCTGCCGGGCTGGTCGCCCGGCACCGCAAGGCCCCGCCCCCGCCGCATGAAGGGCTGCACTATGGTTGGTGGATTGTACTGTCCGCCATGCTGAGCGTGTTCGTCAGCCTGGGCGTAGGCCGCTTTGCCTTGGGTATGCTGTTACCGGCAATGGGTGAAGCGTTGAACTTAAGCTATATGCAAATGGGCTGGATCAGTTCCGCCAATTTCGTCGGATACCTTCTGGGTGCCATCTGGGTGCGGCAGCTGTTACCGATGTTTGGCGAGCGGCGGCTCATTACCATGGCGCTGCTGACCATTGTCGTCACCATGGTCGGCGTCTCATTGGCGAACGGATTTTTTCCCCTGGTCATCCTTTATACAGGCACCGGCCTGGGCAGCGGTGTTGCCTTTGTTTGTGCCGTCACCTTAATACCCCATTGGTTTGCCACCGCATATCGGGGCCGGGCCAGCGGCTCCATATCGGTCGGGGCCGGCTTCGCCGTGATCCTGGCGGGCTGGGCGATCCCTATGGTGAACAGCGGTATGGGGGATATCGGCTGGCGTCTTGGCTGGGGCGGCCTGGCGGCGGTCTGCCTGCCCCTTGCCCTGTTCTGTCTGGTTATGGTGCGCAACCGGCCCAGCGATATGGGCCTGCAACCCTTTGGCGCGGACCCGGATGACTACCGCACGGGGCACAATTTGACAAAACCCATACCGCGCGCCGCTGCCAGGTTCAGAGGTGCCGCATTACGCCGTCTGATCCTGCGCCTTGGTGCTGTGTATTTCCTGTTTGGTGCCACCTATGTGGTCTATATCACCTTTATTGTCACGACCCTGGTTCATGAACATGGCATGGCCGAGGGTAAAGCCGGATTTTTTTGGATCTGGGTCGGGTTTTTCTCGCTCTTTTGCGGCCCGGTTCTGGGTGCGCTTTCAGATCGCCTGGGCCGGCGCACCGGCATTATCACCGCCTTTATTCTGCAAGGCTGCGCCTATACGCTGATTTCCTATAGCGGCGGCAATGAAATGGTGATCTACCTCTCGGTCTTTCTGTTTGGCCTCTCTGCCTTTGGCCTGCCGGTCATTATCACCGCCTCGGTGGCTGATTACCTGACGCCGGAGCGGGCCGTGGGTGCGATCGGTATGTTGACGGTGATTTTCGGCATCGGGCAACTCTTAGGCCCCATCCTGGCCGGCCTCATGGCCGAATACAGCGGCACCTTCACCCCGGCCTATCTAGGCGCAACATCCCTGGTCGCCCTGGCCATCGCCGTCACCCTGACGTTGCCGGAACCGGCGAAGTAGGCGCGCCTAGAACGCATTTTTTCAAAATGCGCCCAGACTCTTAAGAATCGGGCGATAGAGACTCAGGTTAATTGAAAATCGCCCTAACCTTCCGCCGGCTCGAGCACGACGCGGGTTACGGGGACGATGTTGCGCATGCGGGCGGCCAGATTGGCGGCGATATTGGGACATAAATCATTGATCGCGATGTGGATATGCAGATCATCACCATCCGCATGACAAACATGTTTGCAGCTGACCTCCACCGGCAGCAGGCTGCGCTGGGCGAATAATTCCATCACCCGGCTCAACGCAGAGGGATCGGCGACGGTCTGGATCTGAAAATAGTGGGATGCGGCCTCTGGAAAGGCAGAGGGATCAGTTTGTTCGGTGGTCTGAGAGGTCTCGGTTCGGGCGGACATGGCGGGTAAGCTCCTGAGAGGAAATTGCTGTAAGCATCATTGAAATGCGACTTCCGTCCCGGCCATCCGTAATGGCCGAGCGGTTAAGTCGCTTCATAATGAGCTGCTCTACAAGCAGTTGCTTACCCTGTCCGAACTTGGTCATGGCGCATAATATAAGGTTTTCAGCGCAATTGTCGAGGCCTGCCCAAAAACCGAGGCCGGTTCCGGGCTAATCCCCCTGTAATTCATCCAGAAACGCCACCTTGTCGTCTTGATCCATGTTGGAATAGGACGCTGCCGTGCGATCGGCGATATGGCTGTAACGGGACTTGATCTGCCGGGCCACTTCACGGGCATCGCCCTGGACGGAAATGGCGTTTAGCGTCTTGTCGTCGATCAACTCTCCCATGGCTTCCCAGCGGCCCTGTTTGGACATGGCGTTCAATTCCGGTTGCAGCTCTCCCATCTCGATGGAATCCAGCACCGGTTTGTAGGCGGGGGTGGAGCCGTAGAAGGCGATTTGCTGGCGCATCTTGGTTTCTTCCGCCGCGATCTCCGTCTCATCCCGGCCGGTCACGGCGAATACGGGATAGGAAATTTCGAAATTTTCCCGCTTTCTGCCCGATTTGGCAAAACCGCGCTCTATGGCCGGGAGGGTGACATTCTCCAAATAGGCTTGCGTTGTGAAACCATGCACCAACAGACCGTCCGCGACTTCACCCGCGACTTCCGCCATCATGGGACCCACGGCAGCCAAATAAACTTTCGGCGGGCCGCTTTCGATATTGGTTGGGGTAAAAAACGGCGTCATCAGGGTATGGGTATAAAACTTGCCCAAAAACTCCAACGGCACACCTTCATGCCAGCAGGCCCAAATGGCGCGCATGGCCAAAATCATCTCCCGCATCCGAGCCGCCGGCGAGGACCAGGGCATGGAATAGCGCTTGGTGATATGGGGTCGGATTTGCGAGCCCAGGCCCAGATTAAAGCGCCCCTTCGCAGCGGCATTCAAATCGTGCCCCACATTGGCGAGGGTCATGGGAGAACGGGCAAAGGCCACGGCGATGCCCGTGGTCAGATCGATTTTCGTGGTGGCCTGAGCGGCCAACAACAGAGGCAGGAACGGGTCATGCGCCGTCTCGATTGATTTCAGGCCGTCATAGCCCATTTCCTCCAGCTCCCGCGCCTCGGCACCGGCTTTATCCAAATCCGAAGTTATGACTGCATCTACTTTCATCGTTCTATTCCTTCATCACTGCAATTTTCTTTTGCCTTGGCCGCGAAAACATAATTCAGATATTCGGCAAAGACCGCCGGTTTTTCCTGACCGTCAACTTCGATCAAATGTCCGGTTTTGAACAAACGCCGCCCCTCGCCCTTGTCGCTGACATCCAACAAAGAGATCCGATCCCGCAGGCGCACGCCCTGCCCGACCACGACAGGGGCCAATATACGCACCTTATCCATGCCGTAGTTCAGGGTATAGGCCGCGCCCTTTGGCCGCACGCCGGCAATCTCCATGAAGTGGGAGAACAAGCTGATCATGAAAAAACCATGCACCAACGTGCCGCCATAGGCACCTTCGCTCTCCGCCCGCTTCACATCGGAATGCAGCCAGGTGGCCCAACGGGTCAATTCGCCGAAACGGTCAACCTGATCCTGATCGATCTCCACCCAATCAGACACCGCCAATTCCTGGCCAACGTAGGTGTGGGCGTTATCAAAAGTGTAGGAAAATTTGGCGTCTGTCATTCAGTCTATACCAGCCGCGCGGATTGCGGTCAGCGCATCGGGGGTATCCACATCCAGGAAAATACTGTCGTCATCCATGGGCACTTCCACCAATACGTCCTCGTGCTGTCCGATCAGGTATTTCGCGCCACTATCGCCGCCAACCTCAGCCATCTCGGCAAAAAAGCTGGCCGCAAACAATACCGGGTTGCCTCGTTTGCCCTGATAGGTCGGCACGCAAATGGCCCGCCCTTCAACAGGATTAAAGGCCGCGATCAGACGGTTTATATGGCTTGGCGTAATGCGGGGCATATCCCCCAACAAGACGACGACGCCGTCGATATCCGCGCCTAACCCGGACACACCCCTTTGCAGTGATGTGCTTAACCCATCGGCGAAGTCCGGATTGTGCACCGTACCCACACCATAAGCTTTCAGGGCAGAGACCACGCTGTCGGCCTCATGCCCGGTTACGGCGATGATCTTAGATATTTGCGAGGCCTGGGTCGCCTCCACCACGCGCAACAACATGGCCTTGCCGTCAATTTCCGCCAACAACTTGTTCGCAGCCCCCATGCGCCGTGACTGGCCCGCGGCTAAAATCAGGGCGGCGATACGCGGCGCGCGCGGTGCAATTTGGGCATTATCGCCGGCCCGTAATTGCGGCCTTGATGGAATTTCCTTTAGCAATCCGCCCGCACCCATGGCGGTAATTTCATCCCGCCCCACGGGTCGGTCCGCGACAAGACGTTGGAGCACCCAATCGAAACCGTTCAGTTTGGGAGATCGGGCACAGCCGGGCAGGCCGATCACCGCCGTATCGCCCTTATGGGCCAGCAGCAACAAATTGCCCGGATCAACCGGCATACCGAAATGATCGATCACACCGCCGGCAACTTCAATCCCAGCCGGCACTTCGTCCCGGCGATCCGTGATGGCAGAGTCGCCAAAGATCAAAATGGGGTCCAATCCCTGATCCAATTGCGCCTGTACCGCCGCCCCGATGGCGTCTGCGGAATGGGCGCAGCGCTGTTCGTCCTCCAACGCACTGCCCAATCGTTCCAGACGGTCGCGCAGAACATTCGCGGTTTTATCCAGCACATTCGCCTTGGTGCCCGCCAATGTGGTCATGATCAAACCGGCCCGGCGCGCCCGGTAAGGCGCAACTTCGACCAGCGCGCCGCCCACCCTGTCATTATCTGAAGCAATGGCAATAGCCTGATCCACGGCGTCCTGTGGTGCGGCGAAAGGAATAATTTTGATGGTGGCCAGCATCTGGCCCGCCTCTACCGCTTCGTTGGGGGCCAGGGTGGCGATTGTGACAGCTTCATGAATTCGGTTAATTCGGTCGACCCGCGCGGCGTCCAAAACCATGATGCCGGGGCCGTCGGCGTAAAGATTGCACCGGCCCGTAAATGCTTCCTGCAGGCGTGCACCGTTGCCCTGGCAGGCCCTGGCGATGGCATTGGCGGCTGTATCTTCATCAATATCACCGGCCTCCAGACGGGCGGCGATAACCTCTTCAATACCAGCCTTGGACAAGGCGCGGATATCATCTGCCGACAGACGCCGGCCTTTTTTCATAGCAACACCGCCCCGACGGATCGAATGGGCCAGAACGGCCCCTTTCGCCACATCCAGAGGTGTCGTCCCGAAAATCATTCCGCTGCCTGCGCCTGTTTTGGCCGGCGCAGCGCCTCAGTAATCTCGGCGATGATAGAAACGGCAATTTCAGCCGGAGATTTGCCGCCGATATCCAGGCCGATGGGACCATGGATGCGGGCGAAATCTGCTTCTGAAAAACCCTCCATGCCCAGACGTTCCAGGCGCTTGCCGTGGGTCCGGTTAGAACCCAGGCAGCCGATGTAAAACACATCAGATCGCAGCACCTTGATCAAAGCAGGATCATCCAGCTTTGGATCATGGGTCAGGGTGACAATGGCAGTGCGTCGATCGGGGGCGAATTGGTCTACGCCGTCATCGGGCCAGGCATCGATCAAGGTGATACCGGGGAACCTGTCGGCGGAAGCGAACTCCCGGCGGGGATCGACAATCGCCACGTCATAGCCGGCCAGCATCGCCATTTGCGAAAGCGGCTGGGCGATATGCACCGCACCGACGATCAACATGCGCAGGGGCGGGTTATAGACGTGCAGGAAGACCTTGCGGCCATCAGTTGTTTCGACGATGCCGCTTTTGTCTGCCAGCATCACCCGGCGGGCGGCAACCAGCAACTCGTCATCGCCGTCAGTTTCACCGGGATAGAGCAATTGGCCCCGATCCGGCACCTGGCCAGAAGCTAGATCCGTGGCCATGACCACCTGACGCTTGGCCGCGCGGTCCGCCAACAGCTGTTTCAGGATATCGCTCTTCATTCGACCGGCTCTATAAAGACTTCGCATTTACCACCACAGGCCAAGCCGACCTGCCAGGCGGTTTCGTCCGAGATACCATAATCTATCAATCTGGTCTGGCCATCCTGAATGGTCTGGCGCGCCTCTGTCACCACGGCACCTTCGATACAACCGCCCGAGACGGAGCCGACAAAATCACCACCCTCTTCGACCACCAGCTGGCTGCCAACGGGCCGGGGGGACGAGCCCCAGGTCGCGACCACCGTGGCGAGCGCGACGCCACGCCCGGCGGCTTTCCATTCCGCTGCCTTTTCCAGAACTTTTTCATGCTCCACAATTTGTTCGCTCACTATGCAGCCTCCACTTCATATTGTTTGCGCCGTCCCGGTCTTTCCTGGGCCAAAGCAGCCGCCAGGTCGCCCAAAGATGCCAGATTATGCACTGTGCGGAAATCGTCCACATGGGGCAACAGCGCCTTGATACCTTTAGATTTGGGCTCAAACCCCGCATAACGCAAGAGGGGGTTGAGCCAGATCAGACGGCGGCAGGATTTGTGCAGCCGCTCCACCTCGTCGCCGATACCTTCGCCGGCGTCCCGGTCCAGCCCGTCCGAGATCATCAACACCACTGCCCCCTGGCCCAGCACCCGGCGGGACCAATTGGCATTAAAATCATGCAGGCAATGGCCAATACGCGTACCGCCCGACCAATCCTCCACGCCCTCAGCCACTTTTTCCAAAGCCACATCCACATCCCGATGGCGCAGATGCCGGGTGATATTGGTGAGCCGGGTGCCAAAAACAAAGGTGTGCACCCGGTCCCGATCGTTGGTAATGGCATGCATAAAATGCAGGAACATGCGGCTATAGCGGCTCATGGAACCGGAAATATCACACAGCACCACAAGGGGAGGATGGCGAAGTTTGGGGGACCGATGACGCAGGGGCACGCCGCCACCACTGCGTAACGAGGCCCGCAGGCTGGCCCGCATATCCACCCTTCGACCATGGGGATCGGGCGACAGACGCCGGGTCGGCACCGCCATGATGGGCAGGCGCATGCGCGCGATGATCGCCTTGGCCTGGGCGACTTCGTCAGCACTCATAGATTCGAAATCCATGCCTTGCAGGACTTCACGGGCGGAATAGGTCAGGGCGGCGTCAAACTCAATCTCTTCCTCCGCCGCCTCCTGCATCTCCTCGGACCCTTCGCCCTTGGCCAGGGCCTCGGCCACCCGTCGGGAGATTTCGTCATTCCGGCTTTCGTCCATCTCCACCTGAACCTGGGGCATAAGCATATGCAGCATGCGTTCGAGAATACGCGGGTTGCGCCAGAATATATGGAAGGCCTGATCAAATATTTCCCGGTGGTCCTGGCGGTTGACGAAGACCGCAAACAGCGTCCAATAAAAATCTTCCCGGTTGCCGACGCCGGCCGTAATTACGGCGCGAACCCCGTCCAACACCTTGCCCGGCCCCACGGGTAGTCCCGCCGCGCGCAGGACCCGGGCGAAATGCATGATATTCTCCGCCAGGCGGTTGCTGTCGTCAGGTGGGACATATTCGGCGACACTTTCCATGTTCAGCCTAATTCCCCGCCGCCGTCATCTCCCGCTTCACCTCTTCCAGGATGTGGGCCGCCTCACTGCCCTGAATTTTGTGGATATCATCCTGATACTTCAGTATTGCGCCAAGGGTGTTATCCACCACTTCGGGCTCCAGCACGATTTTGTTCAGTTCCGTCAGGGCGGTGGCCCAATCGATTGTTTCCGCGATGCCAGGCAGCTTGAACAAATCATGCTCCCGCAGGCGCTGGATGAAACCGACGACCTGGCGGCTGAGGGTTTCCTCACATTGCGGCACCTTGGTGCGCAGGATCGCCAGTTCCCGTTCCGCATCCGGATAATCAACCCAGTAATAGAGGCAGCGGCGCTTTAGGGCGTCGTGAATTTCCCGCGTCCGGTTCGAGGTAACGATGACGATGGGCGGTTGGGCTGCGGCAATAGTGCCAATTTCCGGAATGGTGATCTGAAAGTCCGACAGCACTTCCAGCAAATAAGCCTCGAACGCCTCGTCTGTTCGATCCAGCTCATCAATCAATAGAACCGGTGCGGCACCATCCGCACTCGCTTCCAAGGCTTGCAACAGGGGTCGCTTGATCAGGAATTCATCACGGAAAATATCTTTCCCCAAACGGTCCCGGTCGACCGCGCCGCCGGCCTCGGCCAAGCGGATCTCGATCATCTGGCGGGCATAATTCCATTCGTAAACGGCAGAGGCCACATCCAGGCCTTCATAACATTGCAGGCGCACCAGGGGCCGGTTCAGGGTAGCTGACAAAACCTTGGCGATCTCGGTCTTGCCAACGCCGGCTTCCCCCTCCAGGAAAAGCGGACGGCCCATTTTCAGGGCCAAAAACAGCGTCGTCGCCAGACTGCGGTCGGCGATGTAGTCGCCCGCCGTCAGCAGATCCAAGGTGGCATCGATATCGTTCGGTATGGCTGTATTCATAAAAGGCAACTTATGTCAGTTTTAGGGCAATTTTCAATCTTTTGGATTCATCGTAGTAATTAAAGAGATGGGTTCAATTGCCCTATTCTCAAGAGTCGGCGCATTTCCTACACGGAAATGCTCCGGCGCAAAGAAAAGGCGGCGCAAAGAAAAGGCGGGGCAGCATCAGCCACCCCGCCCCTTCGTTTCGTATAGTATCCAGCCTAGCCAGCAGCTTCCACTGCGCGCTTGGCCATGACGATAACCAGATTGGCGCGGTATTCCGCACTACCGTGGATATCGCTGTTCAGATGGTCGGCAGGAATTGTGATCCCGTCCAAGGCGCTGGCTGACCAATTGGCGGACAAGGCTGCTTCCAGCTTTGGTCCCCGATGGGCACAATCCGTTGCACCTGTGACGGCAACACGCACGCCGTCGGCGGCCTGGGCTACAAAGACACCAACCATGGCAAACCGGGAAGCCGGGTTGGGGAACTTGGCATAGGCTGCTTTCGTTGCGTTGGGGAAGGTGACGCTTTTGATGATTTCCCCATCGTTCAATGCGGTTTCGAACAGACCGGTGAAGAAATCATCGGCTGCAATGTCCCGCTGGTTGGTGGTGATTGTGGCACCGAGGCCCAGCAACGCTGCCGGATAGTCGGCTGCCGGGTCGTTATTGGCGATGGAACCGCCCAAAGTACCCCGGTTGCGCACCTGGGCATCACCGATGCCTTCGGCCACCGACCGCAAGGCGGCGGGAACATCGCCGGAACCAGCCACAGCCGCATGCGTCGTGGTGGCACCAATGGTGACGCCGTCGCCATTTTTGGTGATGCCCGATAGGCCCGCACCCGCTAATGAGATTACGTCGGACGGGTTCGCCAGACGTTGTTTCAGAACCGGGATCAAGGTCTGACCACCGGCCATGACCGAGCCATCATCAGACGCCGCAAGTTTGGCGGCGGCATCATGCGCACTGGATGCAGAATGGAAGTTGAAGTCGTACATTTATTTATCCTCCCCTGGCCTAACCAGCCGCCTGCGCGGCACGCCACAACTTTTCAGGTGTAGCAGGCATATCCAGATGTTTGATATCCAAGGCATTGACGATGGCGTTGATCACCGCAGGTGGTGCCGCGATGGCCCCCGCCTCGCCGCAACCTTTGACGCCCAATGGATTGTGCAAAGGCACCGTGGGGCAATAATCCACGTTGAATGACGGCAGATTGTCGGCCCGGGGCATGCAGTAATCCATGAAGGAGCCTGAGACCAACTGACCACTGTCTTCATCATAGACACAGCCTTCCAACAAAGCCTGGCCGATACCGTGGGCCAGGCCGCCATGGACCTGCCCCTCAACGATCATCGGGTTGACCAGAACACCGAAGTCATCGATTGCCGTATAATTAACAATCTCCAACGTGCCGGTATCGGGATCAATCTCCACCTCGCAGACATGCGCGCCCGCGGGGAAGGAGAAGTTGAGCGGATCAAAGAAGGCGATCTCGTCCAAACCAGGCTCCACCCCTTCAGGGTAGTTGTGGGGGACATAGGCCGTGAACGCCACCTCGGCGATGTTCATCGTCTTATCGGTACCGGCAACCGTGAAGTTGCCTTCGCCGAATTCGATGTCATCCTCGGACGCTTCCAAAGTGTGGGCCGCGATCTTTTTGCCCTTGGCGATGATCTTGTCGCAGGCATTGACAATGGCCACCCCACCAACCGGCAATGACCGGGAACCATAAGTCCCCATGCCGAACTGGCCTTTGTCGGTGTCACCGTGGACAACCTCAACCTGTTCCACAGGTACGCCCAAACGATCCGTCACCAACTGGGCAAAGGCTGTTTCATGCCCCTGACCGTGGGAGTGCGTGCCCGTAAAGACGGTGACACCGCCTGTTGGGTTAAATCGGACCTGGGCTGATTCCCACAGACCAACGCCAACACCTAACGAGCCGACAGCCGCCGATGGGGCAACACCGCAAGCTTCGATATAGGATGACAGCCCGATACCGCGCAGTTTTCCACGACCCTTGGCCTCTGCCTGACGGGCAGAGAAACCATCGTAATCAGACATGCCCAGCGCCTTGTCGAGGCTGGCATGATAGTCACCGGAGTCATAACACTGCACAACCGGCGTCTGGTACGGCATCTGATCGGCCTTGATGAAGTTGCGCCGACGGATCTCCGCCGGGTCCAAACCCATCTCACGGGCAGAGACATCAACAAGGCGTTCCAGCAGATATGTTGCCTCCGGCCGTCCGGCACCGCGGGCGGCATCCACCGGCGCTGTGTTGGTCATGACACAACGCATTTCCAGGTAAATCGCCGGCGTGGTGTATTGTCCCGCCAGCAGGAAACCATGGAACAAGGTGGGAATGGAGACAGAGAAGAGTTGCAGATAGGCCCCCATGTTGCCTTTCGAATTGACCCGCATCCCCAGAAACTTGCCATCGGCATCCAGGGCCATTTCAGCCGTGGAAACATGGTCACGACCGTGGGCATCAGACATGAAGCCTTCGGAACGATCAGACGTCCATTTGACCGGACGGTTGATCTTTTTCGCGGCCCAGGCGCAAATCGCCTCTTCATTGTAGGTGAAAATTTTCGAGCCGAAACCGCCACCGACATCAGGCGCCACTACGCGGAATTTATGCTCCGGCGCGATGTTCATGAAGGCGGACATCACCAGGCGATGCACATGCGGGTTCTGCGAGGTCACATACAAAGTGATCTCGTCCGTACCGGAATTATACTCACCCACCGCAGCCCGTGGCTCCATAGCATTGGTGACCATGCGGTTGTTGATCAGTTCAACCTTCGCCGTCTTGTGGGCAGCAGCAAAGGCGGCGTCAACAGCGGCCTTGTCACCTAATTCCCAATCGAGTGCGACGTTGTTGGGGCATTCTTCATGCAACTGCGGTGCGCCATCGGCATCCGAGTTTGCCGTCGATACCGTCGAAGGCAGTTCCGTGTAGTCAATCTCGACCAATTCGGCAGCATCCTTGGCCTGAGCCAGGGTTTCCGCAATAACCGCAATGATCGGGTCACCGACGAAGCGCGCCTTGTCGATGGTTAAAACATTGCGGGGCGGGGTCTTGTTAACCTCACCGCCTTTGCCGGTGACGGAGGCACCACAAACCAAGCCACCGACCGCATCGTCGATCAGATCCTGACCGCCGTACACCGCGACCACACCGGGTGCGGCCTTTGCAGCGGAGATATCCACGGAGTTGATCGTCGCGTGGGCATGGGGCGAACGCACGATGTACACGTGGGTCTGTCCTGGACGATTGATATCGTCCGTGTAATTGCCCTTGCCGGTCAGAAACCGGTTATCTTCCTTGCGCTTTAGACTAGCGCCAATACCATTCTCAACCATATCAGCCCCCCTTGGCGGCTTGTTGCACCGCCTTGACGATATTGTGATAGCCGGTGCAACGGCAAATGTTGCCTTCCAGCTGTTCGCGGATGGTCGCTTCATCCGGATTGGGATTTTTCGCCACCAGATCAATGGCGCTCATCACCATGCCAGGTGTGCAGAAACCACATTGCAGTCCATGGTTATCCTGGAAAGCCTTCTGCATGGGATGCATTTCGCCGCCCTTGGCCAAGCCTTCGATGGTGGTAACGTCCGCGCCTTCGGCTTCGAGAGCCAGCATGGTGCAGGATTTCATGGAATCCCCATCTACGTGAACCACACAGGCACCGCACTGGCTGGTATCACAGCCCACATGAGTTCCCGTCAGATTTAGATTTTCCCGAAGAAATTGAACTAGAAGTGTGCGGCCTTCAACCTCGCCGCTCACAGCTTGACCATTCACGGTCATTGACACCGTTGCCATGTAGAACCTCCCTGCAGTTCGTTGCTGTCGTTCATTGCTGTCGATCGTTGCCGACTATGTCATGGGTAAAGCCCCAATCCCCGATCACTGGAACGGATGGATTGGCCCTCCCCTATACTTGAAGTGTTTCGCCTTGCGGCCCTAACGTCAAGCCCAGATTATCGCTGCCTGCCTTCAGAACAGCAAAAGTCGCTATTTTGTGACCTCAATCGCCTCCCAGGACGGAAATAATAGCGATCAAAATTAGGATCAGACCAGTTATCCAGACCCAGCGAGGCAAACCACCGCCAGCCGCATCTTCCCCGGCCATTGGATCGGCGGATGATTTGGTCGCGCGGGAGGATACGTCATCACTCCGGACATGCAGCATTTCAGGCGCGGCCTCACCACTGGAGGCGGCGGCATCAACCACCGCAGGCGGAACATCCGTCGCTGCACCCGGTCGGCCGACATCTTCTGACGCCGCGGTTTCAACCGCCGCGCCCGCAGAAACATTGGGCGCGGATGCGGCGGCGATTTCAGCAAAGGTCGTGAAAAACTCTCCGGCCAGTTTTTTTGCCGTGCCATCGATCAGGCGGGAGCCTATTTGCGCCAGCTTACCGCCGACGTTGGCGTTAACCTCATAGCGAAGCAAGGTGCCATCGCCGTCTTCAACCAAGGTGACCTTAGCCCCCCCTTTAGCGAAACCGGCGGGTCCACCCTTGCCCTCACCCTGAATGGTATAACCATTGGGCGGATCCATATCGGACAATGTGACCTGGCCCTGAAACTTCGCCTTCACCGGTCCCACTTTGGCCGTGACCGTGGCAGTAAAGCTGTCATCTCCGACAGCGTTCAGATCACTACAGCCGGGAATAGAGGCCTTTAGGACCTCCGGATCGTTCAAAGCCGCCCACACCTGTTCCCGGGATGCGGCGATATGGTATTCACCTGTTAAATCCATGATGCCCTGCCCTCTTATTTTGGCTGTCTTTTCATTGTTCGTACAATATAGCACCATTTGCGGCAATATCAGTGGCCACGGATTAGGAATTTTAGGGACAGATAATTATGAGTGCGCGTCAATTACTCCTTGTCCTGATAATGCTGGCAGCCGTTCTGGCGGCGGGCACCGCCCGCGCACAGGAGCAAGTGCGCTTCCCAACCGCCGCCAGCCCACCTACAGCACTGCAAAAACGTATGGCGGCCATGCGTGGGGAAGATGCGAAAGGAACGCCGGGCCTTATGTTGCAAGGCCATTTGCGCCGCCCCAGGCGAGGTAATGGGGGCGATGGGCCATTTGCGGCCCTGGTGTTGCTGTACAGCTGTCAGGGCATAACGGGCACGGTTGAGGATTGGGCCGATCAACTGGCGGCTTGGGGTTATCTGACATTATTGGTCGACAGCTATGGTCCACGCCGGCACGCCCCGAACTGCAACAGCTATGAAGCAATAGAGTCTGTGGATCAGACCTTTGATGCGATCGGGGCCTTGAAATATCTGCGTCAACGCAAGGATGTGGATAGCGGACAGATCGGCCTGATCGGCTGGTCAATCGGGGGCAGCAAGGTACTGTCCGCTTTGAACCAGATCGGCGTGCAGAACCTTTACCCGGATAAATTCGCCTATGGCATCGCCTTCTATCCTAATTGCCTGACCGCATCGGGACCATTTATTGGCCCTTTGCTGATGCTGATCGGGGGCCAGGACGATTGGACAACTGCCGCGCGGTGCGTGAGTTTACGCGATGCCAATGCCGGGTCGGTGCACCCCATGGATCTACAGATCTTTCCAGACTCCTTTCACTTCTTCGATGATCCGGACATGGGCCCGGTGCGCTACCGCGCAGAGGCCGAAAACCGCGAAAAGAACCCCACCCGCGGCGTTACCTGGGGCTATAACCCCGCAGCCCGAAACGCCGCCCAGGATACAATTCGACAGTTCCTGGAGCGGCGCTTGCGGGAAAACTAGGTCTAGCCGTGTCGGTGATGCCGGCCATTCCATCGTCGATCATGACGGTCGTAGCGATCATAGCGATGGTCCTGACGGGAGCCCCAACGGGTGCCCCGACGGAAGTCATGACGGGCGTTGTGGCGGGCGCGGCGCGCTTGTGCCTTGCGCCATTGACGATAATTTCGATAGTCGGCCCGGTGCCGTTTTGGGGCGAAATAATGGGGCCGCTTGTGTTTCCGGAATTGTTTGGCTGCTCTATCGCCAAAGCTTAATCGAAAGCTGTCGTCCTGAAACTTGAGGGTGATTTTTGGTTCGTGATGACGACTGCCATTTCGATCCTGTTGCGCGTAACGCTCCACCCGATCGCGATTGTGCTCTCTATTACCACGGTCCTGGGCGTAACCCGGTGCGGCGGCAGCAACGGTGATGCCAACTGTGATGGCCGTGGCCAGGGCGGCTAAAAATTGCTTTCTCATGATGCATTCCTTTCGGTTAATCCGTAATTGATGCAGCCATATTGCCCGATGGCGCCTGAACCAAAGCTGAGAGGGGCATTCATTTAAGGTTCATGTTGATATCGATCCGTTGTCGTAATGTTAACCATTAAAAACTACTGATATCCCAGTGTTTTACCGGATTTGAGGGACCAGTACGCCATGGCGAAATATGATTATGATTTGATTTGCATCGGTAGCGGGCCGGCAGGCCAGCGAGCCGCCGTGCAAAGCGCCAAGCTGGGCAAACGTGTCGCTATCATCGAGCAGGAAAGTGTCGTCGGCGGCGTCAGTCTGCATACGGGCACCATACCATCCAAGACTTTCCGTGAAGCGGTCCTGACCTTCGGGCGCGGCGGGCGACGAGCCTCAGACATGCGGCGGCGATCAAGCGACAACGGGAACGGCAATGGCGGGGTCAGCCAAAAAGCGGTTACGGCCTCCCAGCTATTCGAACGGGTCGGCAATATCGTGGGGCGGGAAGAGCAGGTGCAAGACGCCCAACTAGGCCGCAACAATGTTGATGTTATCGTCGGCACGGCAGCATTCGCCAGCCCCCATGAACTGGTTATCAAATCCTCCCATGGTGAACGCAAGGCAACAGCTGCCAACATCATGGTTGCCGTTGGCACCCGACCAACCACCCCCTCAAACACAATACTTGATGGTGATCGGGTCATTACCTCGGACGAAATATTCTCCCTGACTGAGTTGCCCCATTCAATGGTGGTTATTGGCTGCGGTGTTGTGGGTATCGAATACGCCTCAATGTTTGCCTTGATGGGCGTTGAGGTCACGGTAGTCGATGGCCGGAATACGCCATTGGAATTCCTGGATCGCGAGATTGTCGACGAACTGGTCCACCAGATGCGGGATATCAACGTGGTATTCCGACTGGGCGAAACCGTGGCCAAGGTTGAAACCCGTGAAAATTCCAGGCGGCGGGTTGTGGTCTCACTCGAATCCGGCAAACGACTGGTCGCGGACCTGGCCCTGATCTGTGCCGGACGGGCCGGCAACACCAATTCTCTGAACCTCAAGGCCGCGAAACTGAAAGCCGATGATCGTGGACGCCTGATTGTAGATGAAACGTTCCGCACCCAGCAAAAGCATATCTTCGCCGCCGGCGATGTTATCGGCTTCCCGGCTCTTGCCGCCACATCGTCCGAACAAGGCCGTCTGGCCGCCTGCAACGCCTTTGGTGTAAAGGTTGGGCCGATGCCAACAAATTTCCCAGTTGGTATCTATTCTATCCCGGAAATTTCCATGGTTGGCGAGGCCGAGCATGAACTGACCGCGAAAAAGATCCCCTATGAAGTGGGCATCGCCCGTTTTCGCGAGATCGCCCGGGGCCAGATCCTGGGCGATGATACGGGCCTGCTGAAAATGATCTTTCATCGTGATGATCATAGTCTGCTTGGTGTTCACACCATCGGCACGGGCGCGACGGAGTTGATCCATATCGGGCAATGCGTCATGGGCCTGGGCGGGGGGCTGGAATATTTCCTGCAGACCGTCTTCAACTACCCAACCTTGGCCGAGTGTTACAAGGTTGCCGCCCTGGATGCCTATAACAAGTTGACCCTTTAAGTGATATTGTTTTTCACTGGCAACTGCCAGATCCCGACAAGACTGCGAATGCGTCGCGCGATCAAATGCCTTGTTTTAGTCGCAGCAGGATAGGTACCATACGCCTTGCATTCACAAGTTCGAAAGACTACGGGCCGACAATTGCCGGCCGGCCCGATCCGCCAAATGAACAGAGGGATATTCCGGGAACAGTTATGACGACACGAATTTTGGTCATAGACGATGATGAACTGGTGCGGGCGACCTTAACGCGCATATTGCTCGCAGCGGACTTCGAAGTACTTGAGGCAACGGACGGGAAAAACGGTTTGCAGAAGTACCAGGAAGGCAACATCGATTTGGTGATAACCGATATTTTGATGCCTGTTATGGAGGGTGTGGAAACCATTCGGGAATTGCGCCGGGTAGATGCAGACGCCAAAATCATCGCCATCTCCGGCGGTGATCGCACCGGCAATATGAACTACTTGGAACTGGCCGGAAAATTAGGCGCGGACGGCATCCTTGCCAAACCGATCCTTCGCCAGGACCTGATGACCAAAATTGAAGCCATCCTGGGTACCTAACGGTCAAAACAATAAGGCAATTCTGAATGCGCTTCTTCGTCGTCGTCTCGATCATTCTCGTGCTGTTGGCAGCGCCAATCGTTTTCGGCCTTTTGGCGCTGCAGTCTTTTCCAAACGTGGAAACACCGCGAACCGTAAAGGCCGCCAATGCCCAGCAGGCAAAAGCCGTTCTGAAACGATTTCGCGATGCCTTTAAGACAAACACACAGCAAAGAAAAATTTCAGTTTCCGAAGACGAGTTGAACTCGGTCATGCTGTTTGCCGCCCGCGCCATTCCCTCTTTTCGCGGTGATGCGGCCGTCGCCCCGTCGGCGATCCGACTGGCAGCATCCCTAAAGCCACCGCGTTTACCGGGTGGTAAGTGGCTCAACCTCAATGTGACGGTCCAGCCATCCCGCCAGGGATTGGAGATTGCCGCCATTCGTCTGGGCCGATTTGATTTGCCGCCACAACTGGTGCGCCCGCTTCTGACCTTTGCCATGGACATGGCGTTGGGTGACGACCTGGGCACCCTGGCCGTCGATGGCGTGAGCGAAGTATCCGTGCGGAAGCGAACGGTGGTCATCGGGCTCAATATTTCTCCACGAATCCGCGAAACACTTCTGGCCCGCTCCAAAAGCCGGCTGCGTACGGATAGTGGCTTTGGCAACGAGGCGGAGGTTCGCGGCTATCTGGCGGCAATACATGATGCCGCCGTTGCCGGGCAACTGCCACGAAAGGGCTCTTTCACGCCTTATCTGCGTTTTGCCTTTGACCGGGCACAAAAACGCGGATTGGGTGGCGATAGCGCCGTCGAAATGCGCTCGGCCACCCTGGCGCTGGCAATCTATTGCGGCCTGCGGAAGCTTGAGATCCTGGTTGGAAAGGTCGTGCCAGAGGGGCTGAAGATTCAAAATAGCCACTGCCGGTCCGTGACCTTGGGCGGGCGGGGTGATCTGCGCCAGCATTTCATTGTATCGGCCGTGCTGAAGATGGCCTCGGACAGGGGCATGGCATTCGCCATTGGTGAATTCAAGGAACTGCTTGATGCCAATAAGGGCGGCAGTGGTTTCAGTTTTGACGATGTGGCCGCCGATCTTGCCGGCATTCGTTTCGCCACGACCCTGTTCGCGCAGAATAACGGCGGCGGCGGGGTGCAGCCGGAATTGCTGCAAATGATGGGCCGGGAGAAGGCGGTCTTCCCGAAAATCACCGACTTGCCTTCAAGGATGCCGGAAAAAGAGTTCACCCGACGTTTCGGCGGCGTGGACACCCCCGCCTACGTGGCGATGATAAGAAAGATCGAGCAGCGCATCGATGTTTTGCCATTCAACGTGGTTCAATAATATAGTCGGCCAAACGCCTTTGGTCGCCCAGAGCATGTTTATTCAAAACATGCTCAAATTCTAAAGAAAAGGAGCAATCGAACCAATCACTTGGGTCGCGAAAGCGACTCCAATTAATTCAAAATTGCTCTAGTTAGGTTCATTTATGTCATTCGAAGCGTACGACGCCCCGCCTGGGTTTTATCCATGGGAGGCGGAGCGGTATTACTACGGCACCGTGGGCCCGCTATTCCTGCGAAACCTTGGCAACAAGGTGGAATTCGGCTTCCGTTGCGGTGACAAACACGTCAACGCGGCAAAAATCTGCCATGGCGGCATGTTGTTCACATTGATGGATATCGAATTGGGCTTTAACGCCAATGTGGAAACCGGGATCACGGGTTTTTTGGTCACGGTCAGCATGACCTCTGACTTCGTGGCCTCGGTGATGCAGGGACAGTGGGTTGAGGCCCATGCCAGTGTGGTCAAGCAGACACGCAGTCTGGTCTTTGCAGAAGGCCGCCTGTTCGCCGATGGGGAAATCGTGCTGCGGGCCAATGCGGTTCTAAAGGTGCCAAGGAACCTCGACGATTTCGATCTCGCCGCAAGCCTGCCGCCACTTTACGTGCCAGAGGACTAAGAGCCAGAGATCTAAAAGCCTGAGGCCCAGGGGCCTGAGGATTAATAGTCCGAGGGCTGACGGGGTCGGATGCAAGCCCGCCAACGCCTCTACCCGAAGCGCTTCTGCGACAATTGGCGATACTGTCATGACATCTCTCATGTGAGGCTTCATAATGACGGACGCAATAATCACGCCCCGAACGACAGGATAAAAATCATGGCCAATGGATACGATGCGACCTACGCCGCCTGGCAAAATGACCCGCAAGCATTCTGGGCTGAGGCGGCCCAGGCGATCCATTGGACAAAAACCTGGGATCGGGTTCTCGATGACGACAAGCCACCGTTTTACCGTTGGTTCCCAGGTGCCGAGACGAACACCTGTTATAACGCCGTGGATCGCCATGTGGAGGCTGGTCGCGGTGCGCAGGCGGCGATTATTTATGATTCCCCCGTTACCGACACCATCCGCACCACCACCTATTCAGAGCTGCAGGCCGAAACCGCGCGATGCGCCGGCATGTTGCGGGGCCTGGGCGTGGAAAAGGGCGACCGGGTTATCATCTATATGCCCATGGTGACCGAAACCGCCATCGCCATGCTGGCCTGCGCCCGTATCGGCGCGGTGCATTCCGTGGTCTTTGGGGGTTTTGCCGCCAATGAACTGGCGACACGGATTGATGATTCCGCACCAAAGGTGATCCTTTCAGCCTCCTGCGGGATCGAACCTGGGCGTGTCGTGCCATATAAACCCCTGCTCGACGGCGCAATTGAAATGTCCAGCCATACGCCGAACGCCTGCGTGATCCTGCAACGGGAAATGGAGACAGCCGAATTGATCCCCGGCCGGGACCACGATTGGGAGGAGGCCATGGCCGCAGCGCAACCGGCTGATTGCGTGCCCGTCAAGGCGACGGACCCGTTGTACATCCTCTATACCTCCGGCACCACGGGCATCCCGAAGGGCGTTGTCCGGGATAACGGCGGTCATTTGGTGGCCCTGAAATGGTCCATGAAGAATATCTATGACGTAGACCCCGGTGAAGTCTGGTGGTCGGCCTCTGACGTGGGCTGGGTGGTGGGCCATTCCTATATTGTCTATGCGCCGCTATTCCATGGTGCGACGACGATATTGTACGAGGGCAAGCCTGTGGGCACGCCCGATGCCGGTGTGTTCTGGCGGGTTATCCAGCAACACAAATGCGTCGCACTATTCACGGCACCGACCGCCTTTCGTGCCATCAGGCGGGAAGACCCTGACGGCGCATTGTTGAAGAACTACGACCTGTCGAAATTTCGCACACTTTTCCTGGCCGGTGAACGGGCGGACCCGGACACCATCAAGTGGGCGGAACAGCAATTGCAGAAGCCGGTAATCGATCATTGGTGGCAGACGGAAACCGGCTGGCCCATTGCCGCCAACTGCATGGGCCTCGGCCCCCTGCCCGTCAAATACGGTTCTCCCACCAAAGCAGTGCCCGGCTATGACGTTCGGGTGGTGGATGAAAGTTGTGTCGAGGTGCCGCGCGGTACCACCGGTGCCATCGTTGTTAAAATGCCCCTGCCGCCAGGCTGCCTGCCGACCCTCTGGCAGGCCGATGATCGCTATGTGGAATCTTATATGGCGGAATTTCCCGGGCACTACAAAACCGCCGATGCGGGCTATCAGGATGAAGACGGCTACCTCTACATCATGTCCCGCACCGACGACATCATCAACGTCGCCGGCCATCGTCTGTCCACAGGCGGGATGGAAGAGGTATTGTCCGGCCACGCAGATGTTGCCGAATGTGCCGTCGTCGGCGTTGCGGATCAGCTGAAGGGACAGGTGCCCGTGGGCTTTGTGGCCCTGAAAGCCGGCGTCGACCGTGATGAAGCCACCATCTGTCAGGAATTGGTGGCTAAGGTTCGCGCGGAAATCGGCCCTGTTGCCGCCTTCAAGACCTGCACCGTCGTGGCCCGCCTGCCCAAAACCCGGTCCGGCAAGATTTTACGCGGCACCATTGGGTCTATCGCCGATGGTACTGAGTGGAAAATGCCCGCCACCATCGATGATCCGGTCATTCTGGATGAAATCACCGAAGCCCTGCGTGCCATAGGCTACGCGAAATGATCTAAAGACACCGTGGCAGAGACTGCCACGGTGTCCCGAGATTATCCGTTGGTGCAAGACAACCTCGTACGATAGGCCGAAGCCTGCCGGTGCCTTATTCTGCCCACGGAAGCTGCCTTGGCAAGAGCAGCGAGTTTCTTTTTCTGCATAAATTTTAGACACTATTTTTTAATGCCTGTTTTTTGAGCGTGAACTGTTGTTGCCCAAATATCCGGCATATCACTATTTTCTATATATATTTCAACGACTTCATACCTGCATACGTGAAACCTCCGAACTGGCACAGTGCTTGCAACCATTAGGGTGGTGCAAGACAACCCCTTATGGAGACGAACTCATGATTAGCAGACGAAACGCCCTCAACACACTGGCTGCCGCCGCTTTGGCTGCCGGCATCGGCATCGGGGCCAGCCCGGTCCAGGCAGCCGAAGATACGATCAAGGTTGGGGTGCTACATTCCCTGTCCGGAACCATGGCGATCTCAGAGACGACGTTGAAAGACTCGGTCCTGATGATGGTCGAAAATTTGAACAAAAGCGGCGGCCTGCTGGGCAAAAAGGTCGAGGCGGTGGTCGTCGACCCGGCCTCAAACTGGCCCCTGTTCGCGGAAAAGGCACGTGAGCTGATCCAGGTGAACAAGGTCGATGTGGTTTTCGGCTGCTGGACATCCGTTTCGCGGAAATCCGTGCTGCCGGTATTTGAAGAGCTGAACAGCATGCTGTTCTATCCGGTGCAATATGAAGGTGAAGAATCTTCCCGCAACGTGTTCTACACCGGTGCCGCGCCAAACCAGCAGGCGATCCCGGCCGTGGAATATCTGATGAGCGAAGACGGCGGCGGGGCCAAACGGTTCGTGCTGTTGGGGACGGACTATGTCTATCCCCGCACGACCAACAAAATCCTGCGTGCCTTCCTGCATGCCAAAGGCATTTCCGATGCGGATATCATGGAAGAATACACACCCTTCGGTCATTCCGATTGGCAGACCATTGTCGCGTCCGTGAAGAAATTTGCCTCCCAGGGCATTAAGACTGCCGTGGTCTCCACCATTAACGGTGACGCCAACGTGCCGTTCTATAAAGAATTGGGCAACCAGGGCATCAAGGCCGAGGACATCCCCGTCGTCGCCTTCTCGGTCGGTGAGGAAGAGCTTGCCGGTCTGGACACCAAGCCCCTGGTCGGTCACCTGGCCGCCTGGAACTACTTCATGTCCGTAGATGCGCCGGAGAACGATGCTTTCATCAAAACCTGGCAGGCCTATATCGGCAACGACAAACGGGTCACCAACGACCCCATGGAAGCGACGTACATTGGCTTCAAAATGTGGGTTCAGGCCGTTAAGCAGGCCGGCACCACGGATGTTGATGCGGTACGCCAAGCCATGTATGGCCAAAAGGTTAGGAACCTGACCGGCGGCATGGCTGTCATGAACACCAATCATCATCTCTCCAAGCCTGTGTTGATCGGTGAAATTCAGGCCGACGGCCAGTTCGATGTGGTCTGGCAGACCGAAGGCGAAGTGATCGGCGATGCCTGGAGCGACTTCATCCCTGAAAGCGCGGCCCTGACGGCTGATTGGACCTACCCCTGGATCTGCGGCAACTGCAAAAAGCCAACGTTCACAAACTAAACTTCTACGATCTTTACGATTTCTACGACCTCTATGGGGGAGGCGGCGCGAAGGTCCATCACGCCGCCTCCCCTTTTTATCCATTCCGTTTGAAGTGTCAGGCCAAAGCAGATGTTACGAACGATCCTACCTTTGCTAACCTTGCTTCTGGCCTGCATCACATTGCAGCCTCCGGCCACGGCCCAAACAACGGCCGACCAAACGGGGACCGAATTACTGGACGGCCTCAGGGCGAAAAGCTTCAAGGCGAAGATTGCGGCGGTTGAGAAACTCGCCGCCGGTGGCGATCCAAAGGTTGCCGCCCCGCTGACCGCCATGCTGGAAGGCCGCCTGCACATTCGAAAATCCGATCGCGCCCTGGTCATACTGGAAAAGCGCGACGGCAAAAAGTTCTTTGTTGATCCGATCAGTGGCGAAACCCTGGGTGAGGCGAAATCCCGTTCTTCCAACAAGGTGCGCGTAAATAATCGCCTACGTGGCGTTCTGCGCAGTGCGCTCGGCACCCTGACCCTGTTCAGCAAAGACCCCGACATCCGCCTAAAAGCGGCCCGGGCCATCTTCAAATCCGCAGACGGCAACAGCCTAACCATCCTGGCAAAAGCATATCTTGACGAAACAGACGATGATGTGCGCGAGGCCCTGGCCCGCACAGTGGCGGCAACCCGGCTGCGACATGGCAGTGACGACGAAAAAATGGCTGCCGTCAAAATACTCACGGATTTTTCCGATCAAGGCGTTCGTGACCTTCTTGCCAAGGCCGCACTGAGCGCAAAGGGCGATCTGGCCAAGGCGATCAGCCTGGCGGCGGCCAGCATCGATCAGCGTCTGGCGTTTTTCGGCGTGCTGCAGAACCTGTTCCAGGGCATCAGCCTCGGCTCCGTCCTCCTGCTCGCCGCCATCGGGCTGGCGATTACCTTTGGCGTTATGGGCGTGATCAACATGGCGCATGGCGAAATGGTCATGCTGGGGGCCTACACCACCCACGTTGTCCAGGTCCTGGTGCTACAGCATTTTCCTGATGCGGTAACCCACTCCCTGTTGTTATCCATTCCCGTTGCGTTCCTGGTCGCCGGTCTGTTTGGCGTCTTTCTGGAACGCAGCGTGATCCGCTTCCTCTATGGCCGGCCGCTGGAAACCCTGTTGGCGACCTGGGGCTTGAGCCTGATGTTGCAGCAATTCGTCCGCTCCATCTTTGGCCCCACCAACCGGGAGGTTATCGCACCGTCCTGGATGAGCGGCTCCATCGAGATCACGGGCGGCCTGGTCCTGACCAACAACCGCATTTGCATTATCATATTTGCCGCTGCTGTCTTCCTGACCTTGACCCTGCTGATCCGTTATACAGATTTCGGCCTGCGCATGCGCGCCGTAACGCAAAACCGCTCTATGGCCAATGCGGTTGGTATCCGCTCCAACTGGATTGATGCCATGACATTCGGCCTCGGCTCCGGTGTGGCTGGTTTGGCGGGCGTCGCCTTGAGCCAGATTGACAACGTCAGCCCCAACCTTGGCCAGGGCTATATCATCGACAGTTTCCTGGTCGTGGTATTCGGCGGCGTGGGTAACCTGTGGGGCACGCTCGTCGGTGCCTTGTCCCTGGGTGTCGCGAACAAGTTCCTGGAACCCTATACGGGCGCGGTTCTGGCGAAAATTCTGATCCTGGTTCTGGTCATCCTGTTCATTCAAAAACGTCCCCGGGGCCTGTTCGCCCTGAAGGGCCGCGCGGTGGAGAACTAGGATGGCTAAGTTAACCTTCACAACCCAAAAAACCACATGGCTGTTTGCCGCCGTTCTGGCCGCCATCACAATTGTGGTGCCGATCCTGAATCTTGCCGTGCCGGAAACCTCTGCCCTGCACGTACCCACCTATATCCTCAGCTTGTTCGGCAAGTATCTTGCCTTTGCCTTGCTGGCGTTGTCCGTGGATCTGATTTGGGGATATTGCGGTATCCTCAGTCTGGGCCACGGCGCTTTCTTTGCCCTGGGTGGTTATGCCATGGGTATGTACCTGATGCGGCAGATCGGCGACCGGGGCGTCTACGGCAACCCGGAATTACCGGATTTCATGGTTTTTTTAGACTGGCAGGAACTGCCCTGGTATTGGCTGGGCTTTGATAATTTCTTCTTTGCCATGGCCATGGTGATGTTGGTGCCAGGTGCGTTGGCCTTCATCTTTGGCTGGTTCGCATTTCGCAGCCGGGTCAGCGGCGTATATCTCTCCATCATCACCCAGGCCATGACCTTCGCCCTGATGTTGGCCTTTTTCCGCAACGACATGGGCTTTGGCGGCAACAACGGCCTGACCGATTTTAAGGAAATCCTCGGCTTTGATCTGCGTAGCCAGGGTACGCGGGCTGGTTTATTCGTGGCCTCCGGCGTCGCGCTTTTAGCGGGTTTTCTGATTTGCCGCGCTATCGTGGCATCGAAACTTGGCAAAATCCTGGTCGGCATTCGCGATGCGGAAAGCCGGACACGGTTCCTGGGTTATCGGGTGGAACACTACAAATTGTTCGTCTTCACATTATCCGCCGTCATGGCTGGCGTCGCCGGTGCCCTTTATGTGCCCCAGGTGGGCATCATTAACCCCGGCGAGTTTGCCCCCGGCAACTCCATCGAGATTGTGATCTGGGTGGCCCTGGGCGGCAGGGGTACATTGATCGGTGCGATTATGGGCGCGATCCTGGTCAATCTGGCGAAAAGCTACCTGACCGCCGCCTTCCCCGAGGTCTGGCTATTTGCCCTGGGTGGCCTGTTCGTTGCCGTCACATTGTTGCTGCCAAAAGGCGTGGTTGGCGCAGTTGGCATCTGGGGCAACATGGGCGCCAGGGCCCCAGGGGGCAAGTCATGACGGAGGTACTTTATCTCGACGGCATCTCCGTCAGCTTCGGCGGCTTCAAGGCCCTAAATGATCTAAGCCTGGTTGTCGAACCGGGCGAGATGCGCGCCATCATCGGCCCCAACGGTGCCGGCAAGACCACCATGATGGATGTCATTACCGGGCGCACCCGGCCCGACAAAGGCACCGCATTGTTCCAGGGTGGTCATGATCTAACCCGCATGGACGAGGCGGAAATTGCCAATTTGGGCATTGGGCGGAAATTCCAAAAACCCACCGTTTTTGAAAGCCACAGCGTCGAAGATAATCTGTTGTTGGCGCAAAAGGCCCCGCGCGGCCCCTTCGCCACCTTGATTGCCAAACTATCGGGCGCACAACAAGACGCAATTGACGAGACTTTGCAGACCATCGCCCTGACCGGGGATCGCCACCGCCCGGCCGGCGATCTATCTCATGGCCAAAAGCAATGGTTGGAGATCGGCATGCTGTTGATGCAGCAACCGGATCTGTTGTTGGTGGACGAACCCGTCGCCGGCATGACAGATGCGGAAACTGAACAAACCGCTGATTTGCTGCGCCAGATTTCCAAAACCAGATCGGTGGTGGTGGTGGAGCATGACATGGAATTTGTCCGTGCCCTTGGCACTAAGGTATCCGTGCTTCACGAGGGTTCGGTTTTGTCCGAAGGCCCACTGGATGTGGTGCAGAACGATGCCAAAGTCATCGAAGTCTATTTGGGGCGCTAGGACATGCTGAAGGTAGACAACATTGATCTTTTCTATGGTGCCTCCCAGGCCCTGCGCAAAGTATCGCTGACCGCCAAACCTGGTGAGGTGACGTGCGTACTGGGCCGCAACGGCGTTGGCAAAACATCTCTGTTGCGCGCCATCGTCGGGCAACAAGCCATTGGCGGCGGCGCAATTGAATGGGAGGACAAGGACATCTCCAAAACTCCCAGTCATGCCAGGGCCCGGGCGGGCATCGCCTATGTGCCCCAGGGGCGTGAGATTTTTCCATTTCTGACGGTGGATGAGAATTTACGTTCCGGCTTTGCCGCCCTGCCCCGTAGCGAGCGTCGTTTACCGCCTGAAACGTTTAAGCTGTTTCCCGTGTTGAAGGATATGCTGGGCCGACAGGGTGGTGATCTGTCGGGCGGACAGCAACAGCAATTGGCCATCGCCCGGGCGCTTGCCATGCAGCCGCGCCTGTTGGTGCTGGATGAGCCGACCGAGGGCATTCAGCCCTCCATCATCAAGGACATTCAGCGCATCATTGCCCTGTTGCGTGATCGTGGCGATATGGCCATTGTGCTGGTGGAGCAGTATTTCGAATTCGCCCGGGACCTGGCCGACAGTTACATCGTCATGGATCGGGGAGAAGTGGTGCTGTCGGGGCAACGATCAGAAATGGTTGAAACAGATGTACGCCAGTATCTCACGGTCTGAGATGCAGCCCAAATTACAACGCCTCTCGGGTGCTGCGCGGGTTGGTTTTTCCGGGCCCGAAAGCGGCCTGACAGAGCTGTACCAAAGCAACCCCTGCCGGGTTTTGCTGCCCCGACATGGCGATGGCCCGGTTGAGGCCGTCTTGCTGAACACCGCCGGCGGCATCACCGATGGCGATGAATTAGGCTATTCGATCCAGGCAACAAACGGTGCCCATGTCCTTGCCACCACCCAGGCGGCAGAAAAAGTCTACCAATCCCGTGGTGACGATGCCGAGGTTCACTGCCACCTGCACCTGGAAGATAACGCGACATTGGAATGGCTGCCCCAGGAAACCATTCTGTTTGATCGCGCCGCCCTGGCCCGCAAAACCGACATCGTAATGGACGGCAACAGCCGCCTGCTGGCCATGGATTGGCTTTTGCTGGGACGCCTCGCCAGGGGCGAGACATTGCAGGCGGCCTCTGTGCATGATCGATGGCGGCTGCGCCGGGATGGTCGGCTGATCTGGGCCGATGATTTCCGACTGACGGGCGACATTGAAAGCCTGCGCCAGCGCCCAGCGCTATTGGCCGGGGCCCGCGCCATGGCGACGTTGATATATGCCGCACCGGACGCCGGGGCGCAGGTAAAAACCGCCAAGCGTCTGATTGAAAATTGCCAGGGCCGGGCCGGCGTCAGCGACCGGCCGGGGTTGTTGCTGTGCCGCTTCATGGCCCGTGACGGTCTAACCTTGCGGCGGGATGTGGAAGGGTTTCTATCGCCTTTTCGGGCCGCAATTCATGGCCGGACCCTACCCTTACCCCGGGTCTGGTCCTGTTAAGTTTTAGCTATTGAGGAGGACAATGCATGTTCCTAACACCACGGGAAAAAGACAAATTGATGATTGCCACCGCGGCCATGGTGGCGCGCAACCGCTTGGCCCGCGGCGTTATCCTGAACTATCCCGAAGCCGTCGCCCTGATCACGGATTTCGTCGTGGAAGGCGCCCGCGATGGACGCACCGTCGCCGATCTGATGGCCGCAGGGGCCGGGGTCATCAGCAAGGATCAGGTCATGGAGGGCATCGCGGAGATGCTGCCCGACGTGCAGGTTGAAGCTACTTTCCCCGACGGGACCAAGCTGGTCACTGTCCACCATCCCATTCGTTGAGGCACATGACCATGATCCCCGGAGAGATAATTCCCAAAGACGGCGAGCTGACCCTGAACCAGGGCCAGGACGTCATCACGTTGACCATTGCCAATAAAGGCGACCGCCCCGTGCAAGTGGGCAGCCATTACCATTTCAGCGAAACCAACGCCGAGCTGGATTTTGACCGGGCGGCAGCACGCGGCCGCCGCCTGGATATTCCCGCCGGCACAGCGATCCGCTTCGAACCGGGGCAAAGCCGTGAAGTGCCCCTGGTGGCCTATCGGGGCGGGCGCGTTGTGCACGGATTTAATGGTGCCGTCGCAGGCCCGCTTGAAGAGGAGGGCTAGATCATGCCTGCAACAATGAACCGGGGCGACTACGCCCACATGTACGGGCCTACAACTGGCGACAAAGTCCGCCTGGCGGATACGGATTTATTTATTGAGGTAGAGCGTGACCACACCACCTATGGCGAAGAAGTAAAATTCGGCGGCGGCAAGGTGATCCGCGACGGCATGGGGCAATCCCAGGTCAGCCGCGCCATGGGTGCCGTAGACACAGTCATCACCAATGCCCTGATCCTGGATCATTGGGGCGTCGTCAAAGCAGACATCGGCATCACAGATGGCCGCATCGTCGCCATTGGCAAGGCGGGCAACCCGGACGTCCAGCCCGGCGTCGATATCATCATCGGGCCATCGACAGAGGCCATTGCCGGCGAGGGCAAGATCATCACCGCCGGCGGCCTGGATGTGCATATCCATTTCATCTGTCCCCAGCAAATCGAAGAGGCATTGTATTCCGGCATCACCACCATGATGGGCGGCGGCACAGGGCCTGCAACAGGCACCAACGCCACGACGTGCACGCCAGGGCCATGGCACATCCAGCGCATGTTGCAGGCCGCTGATGGCTTCCCCATGAACCTTGGCTTTTTCGGCAAGGGCAATGCCTCCCTTCCGGAGGCGCTGGTGGAGCAGGTGGAGGCAGGTGCCTGCGGTCTGAAGTTGCACGAAGATTGGGGTACCACGCCGTCGGCCATTGATTGTTGTCTGTCCGTGGCGGATGAAATGGATGTCCAGGTGATGATCCATACCGACACCCTGAACGAATCCGGGTTTGTCGAGAACACCAACAAAGCCTTCAAAGGCCGCACCATCCATGCCTTCCACACAGAGGGCGCGGGCGGCGGTCATGCGCCTGACATCATCAAGGTCTGTGGCGAGGCGAACGTCATCCCATCCTCGACCAATCCAACCCGGCCCTACACCCGTAATACCGTGGACGAGCATCTGGATATGTTGATGGTCTGCCATCATCTGGACCCCAACATTGCCGAGGATGTGGCTTTCGCCGAAAGCCGAATTCGCAAGGAAACCATCGCGGCGGAGGATATCCTGCATGATCTGGGTGCCTTCTCTATCATCGCCTCGGACAGCCAGGCCATGGGCCGTGTGGGCGAGGTTATCATCCGCACCTGGCAGACCGCCGATAAAATGAAAAAGCAGTTCGGCGCGCTGGATGGCGAGACAGGTGATAATGATAATCTTCGCGCCCGGCGCTATATCGCGAAATACACCATTAACCCGGCTATCGCCCAGGGCATATCCGAACACGTGGGTTCGGTTGAGGTCGGGAAGCTGGCTGATCTGGTGGTTTGGTCCCCCGCCTTTTTTGGTGTGAAGCCGGACCTGGTACTAAAAATGGGCTCTATCGCTGCGGCACAGATGGGTGATCCCAATGCCTCTATCCCGACACCGCAGCCGCAATATTTGCGTCCCATGTTTGCCGCCTTTGGCGGTTCCCTGGCGGCGTCCGCCGTGACCTTCGTCAGCCAGGCGGGCCTGAACGCAGGCAAGAATTACGGCCTTGCCAAAACAGTGCTGGCGGTCGGCAATACCCGGGGCGGCATCGGCAAAGAAGCTATGGTTTTGAACGATCATATGCCCAAGATTGAGGTGAACCCGGAGACTTATGAAGTACGTGCCGATGGCGTGCTGCTGACCTGCGAGCCGGCGGAAGTGCTCGCCATGGCGCAGCGTTATTTTCTTTATTAGGGAGGCTTCCATGGAACGCGCAATCGCACATTTCTCTGCCAATCATTGGCCGGCTGAGCGGGCGGCGGACGGCGTCACCTTGGCATTCGACGACCGCCATCGCCGCCGCATCCGTCTAACTACGGACGGGGGGGAAGCGATCCTGTTGGATCTGCCAAAGGCCAAGGCCATGGCGCACGGCGACGGCCTGCAAATCGATGATGGCCGCTGGTTGGAAGTCCGCGCGGCGCCGGAGCCTTTGTTGGAAATTCGGTGCGCCACGCACCTGGCCCTCATGCGCATGGCCTGGCATTTGGGCAATCGGCACTTGCCCACGGATCTGACGGATGAGCGCCTGCGCATTCGCCCCGACCATGTGATCGAGGCCATGGTCTTGGGCATGGGCGGTCAGGTTGAACATATCGTGGCACCCTTTCAGCCCGAAGGCGGTGCCTATGACGAAGACAATAGCGGCCACAGCCATGACCACTGACCCGACTAACCTGTTGCGCCTGCAAAGCTGGCTTTCACCCGCCTTCCCCATTGGTGCGTTCAGTTACTCCCACGGTCTGGAGTACGCGGTAGAGGCGGGCCTGGTGCATGACCGGGACAGTCTGATCGATTGGCTGGACGGGGATTTACGATTTGGCAGTGGCCGTAACGAGGCGATATTTCTGGTCCTGGCCCTCAAGTCGGAAGGCGAAGCCTTTCTGGAGATCGCCGAACTAGCGGAAGCCTCTGCCGCCAGCAAGGAATTGGCCTTGGAAGGTTTGTCCCAGGGTCAGGCATTTTTATTGACGATACAGCGCGCCTGGCCGAACGAGGCCTTAACGGCCGGTGCGGATCTATTGAACAAGTCCGGCATTACGCCAACCCAGGCCATTGCCACTGCGCTCGTCTGTCGGGTCCATGGCATCGACCCTACGGATACCCTGCATCTATATCTGCAAGCCTGGTCAGCAAATTTAATCAACGCAGCCGTGCGCCTGGTCCCATTGGGGCAGACTGATGGTCAACTGGCTCAGGCTGCATTGGAAGCGGCCATTATCGCCACGGCGTCGGCAGCCAACGATGCGACCTTGGACGATATAGGTTCTGCCGCCCTGATGGTGGACTGGGCCAGCATGCAACACGAAAACCAATACACGAGGTTGTTTCGATCATGAGCACGAACACACAATCAATACAGCACGATCACGGCCCCCATCACGGCCCCTTACGTGTCGGCGTCGGTGGCCCGGTTGGCTCCGGCAAAACGGCATTGTTGGAAGCCCTTTGCCGGCGTATGAGCGACGAGCGGGATATCGTCGTCATCACCAATGATATCTATACCAAGGAGGATCAACAGATCCTGACCCGCTCGGGCGCTTTACCGGCGGAGCGGATTATGGGCGTGGAAACCGGCGGCTGCCCCCATACGGCGATCCGAGAAGATGCTTCCATCAATTTGGCCGCAGTGGCGGAGATGAGTGGAAAATTCCCCGAGGCCGAGATTTGCCTGATCGAGTCCGGTGGCGATAACCTGGCCGCGACCTTCAGCCCGGAACTGGCGGATCTGACCATCTATGTTATTGACGTTGCCGCCGGCGAAAAAATTCCCCGCAAGGGCGGCCCCGGCATTACCCGATCAGATCTGTTGGTAATCAACAAGATTGACCTCGCACCAATGGTAGGCGCGAATTTGGACATTATGCGCAGCGATACGGAGCGTATGCGCGGGGAGCGTCCATTTATCTTCACCAACCTAAAAACCCATGAAGGCCTGGACGTCGTCGTCGACTTCATCACAGAGGCTGGGGGCCTCACCCTTCTTCAGGCGGACTAAGCACCCATTAACCCGGCCTAGTTCATTGATATTGACCTTTCCCCTTTGATGCCTAAATTGGGGTCAGGGGTGAGATGCGCGGTCTCTTTACGTCATTGTCAGGCTTGACCCGGCAACCCAGGGCAACAAACTTTGCCGTTCGCATCCCTGGATTCGCGGGTCTTCGCTATGCTTCGCCCGAGAATGACGGAGTATTGTGTCGTCGAAATTGGGACAGGGATAGGATCATGAACAAGCCACCAAAGTTGGATACGGAAGCAAACCTGGCGGAAACCCTGGCGGCTGAGCGTCAGGCAGCGCTTGCCCGCCGTCCCAGCCGGGCGGAGGCAGAGGACGCCATACGCACCTTGATCCGCTGGACCGGTGATGATCCGATGCGTGAAGGCCTGTTGGGCACGCCGGAGCGGGTGGCGCGGGCGTACGAGGAATATTTCGCCGGCTACCATGATGACCCCGTGGAAATCCTGCAACGCACCTTTGAAGAAGTTGAAGGCTATGACGAAATGGTCCTGCTGCGGGATATCCGTTTCGAAAGCCATTGCGAACATCACATGGCACCCATATTGGGCCGGGCCCATATTGCCTATTTGCCCGACCACCGGGTCGTGGGCATTTCCAAACTGGCCCGTCTGGTGGAAGTCTTTGCCAAACGCCTGCAAATCCAGGAAAAAATGACGGCGCAAATTGCCAACACCATTCAACAGGTCCTCCAACCCCTGGGCGTGGCCGTGGTGATTGAGGCCTCGCACCAATGCATGACCACCCGTGGCGTGCACAAACCGGGTGCGGCGTTGGCGACTTCCCGCATGTTGGGGGCGTTCCGGGAAAGCGCCTCGACGCGCCGGGAATTCCTCGCCATGATCCGGGGCAGCGGCAACCTCGACGATTAGGGGCGACGACTAGCTTATAGGGCGATGTAGCACCCTTCGGCGGAGGAGCGGTAGACGGCCTCTTCAATCTTCAGGTTCCGCAAATAGTCCCGCGCTGTATTCTCCAACGGTGCGCCTTGCGTCAAATGTGCCAGAACGTGTTTTTGCAAGGCATAGACACTGTCGCCGGCAAAGCCCTGATCCTGCCAGACATAATCATGCACCGCCTCTGCGCCGCCATGAGGTTTCCAGTACAATCCGCCACTGCCATCCAGTCGCAGAACACCGGCGGAACCCTCCAGCCACATCTCGCCCATGGTCAGGCGGGTGTTTTCGGCCACATGATCGTTCAGGCGGTTACCGTCGAACAGTCCAGTACGCTGGCCTTTGAAATCAAACATGATGACGCCGCCATCTTCGCCGGCGATGTGGGGGTTCAGGCGGCGCAGGCGGGCCATAACGCCCGTGACCTCGCCAAGAAGATAGCGAAAGGTATCAATAAAATGGATGGCGGTTTCATGTACTAAAAACCGCTCCATCGTTTGGAAATAGGGTTGGCGACCCAGATAAGCCTCTGCCCCTTGGCCATCGCCCGGACGCAGACGAAAGGCAACGCCGTGCAGATCGCCCAGATGACGGGCTTTGATCAGGCGCGCCATTTCCCGGTACCAGGGCTGAAAACGAAAATTCTCGTGCACCACCAACAGACTGCCGGCCTGTTCCGCCATCTCAACGACCCGTACCGCTTCGTCATAGGTGGGCGCCAACGGTTTCTGGCAGATCGCCGGCAGACCCCGTGCCGCAACCGACCCGACCAATTCCAGGTGAGAGGCCGGCGGCGTGGCGATGTCCACCAGATCAGGCCTCGCCTCATCCAACATGGCCTCAACATTTGTGAAGGCTTTCGCGCCGTGGCTCGACGATGCTACCGCTGCCCTGTTGCCGTCCTGATCGGCTATGGCGACCAACTCTGCGCCCGGCAGGCGGGCCCAGGCGTCATGGTGAAACTGCGCAAAGTAGCCTGCGCCAATGACGGCGACCTTCAAAGGGCGATCACTCACAAACGAACATTCCAATGGGACGGGGTGAAGCCAGGCACCGGGCTTTCGAAAGTATAGAGCTTGTTGTCCAGTAGATTACCCAGATAGGCCGTACGCCTGTCCGGGCCGCCAAACGCGATGGACGAGATGCTTTGCATCACCTCTGTCTCGATATTATCCATGTGTGATCGGTCCATTTCGCCGGCCAGGAAAGCTTTTTCGATGAACTCCAATTGCGCCGGGTCGTTCTCCTCAATGACCACATGTTGCTGGCGGTCAGGGGTCACCCGGATGACACGGTTGGATACGACGGAGGTCATCCAAAATGCACCTTCCTCGTCAAAAGCCAGGCCATCCGGATAGGTGCCATGGCCATATTCCACAAAGGTCTCGTGCGCGCCCAATCCATCACCCTCGCCAATGCGATAGCGCGACGTACGCCGGGCCATGGTCTCGTTCACGTATAACCAATCCCCTGTGGGATCGACGATAGCTTCATTGGTATAGCCGATATCATCAGCCACGATACGGGGGCCCTTGTCATCGATCAGAACGATGAAACCATCCGCCACATCGGGGCGATAGGCCAGGGCACGGGGATCATGACGGGTGGAGAAGGTAATCCAGATGCGTTGATCATGATCGACGCCGACGAAATTCGCCGATGGCAATTTTTCGCCATTCAATTCCACCAACAGCGGGCGCACATCGCCGTTTCGAGACAGCCGCCAGGCACCACCCCCCTCGCCATGCAGATCGGCGGCCAGGAAATCGCCGTCCTTGGTCAGGGCAAAGCCGTTGGTGGCGACGGGGGGCAGGCCATCAGCCCGTTGACCCAGAATGTCCCGGCGTGAACCATCAGGCGCGATGACACTGACACCGCCCTCCCAATGTGAGGTGATGACCGTGCCGTCCGCCAGGCACAGAACGCATTCCGGCCTGGTTAGTCCGGCACCATAAGTGCCCAGATCTCCCGGTGTCAGGTGAAATTTATCCGTCGCCATGTCACAGTTACCTCCCATGCTTATCCAGGTTATTATAGTGGGCGAGTATCCCCTTCATAGTAAAGGTTCCCCGGCGCCATGCGCACTGTATTTTGGCCCCTTGTTGGCACCACCTGGATGCAGACCGTCACTGCCATGATGTTTCTGACAGTGCCCGTGCTGGCCCCCGCCCTGGCAGATGATGTGGGCCTCCAGGCTAGCCACGTGGGTTTGTATACGGCTCTGGTGTTTCTGGGTGCCATGCCCATTTCCCTGGTCATGGGTGCCCTGACCAACCGTTTTGGTGCGCTTCGGGTGATGCAGTGCGGCATGGTGCTCTCTGCCACCGCTCTGTTGATATCAACCACCGGCCTGCTGCCCGTTATCCTGATCTGTGGTTTTCTTCTTGGTATGGGTTACGGCCCCAATACCCCGGGTGCCGCCCATATCCTGGCCCGCATCACCAAGCCCAAGGACCGCCCCCTGGTTTTTTCCATTAAGCAAAGTGGCGCGCCCCTGGGTGGATTTCTGGCCGGAATATTGGTGCCCTGGATTGTCATCAGCGCCGGCTGGCAGGCAGCCCTGATGGTTTCCGGTGGCCTGGGCCTGATCGCTGTGTTCATGGTCCAACCCTTGCGCACCAAATCTGATGACGACCGCCAACCGGGCCTGCCATTGTCGGCGCACGGGGTGGGCCAGCAATTGCGTCTGTTGGCGGGGAATGCGGCATTGCGCAAACTAACCCTGGCGAGCTTTATTTTCGCCGGCGTTCAGGCCTGTTTGTTCGCCTATCTGGTCAGCTTTCTGGTGGATCATGTGGGGCTGGATTTGATCCGCGCCGGGTTCGCCTATGCCTGTATGCAATTGATGGGTGTCGGTGCCCGCATTGGCTGGGGCTGGATCGCCGACCGCTTTGTCCGTGCTTCGATTGTGCTGGCGGGTCTGGGCCTTGCATCGGCCCTGCTCGTGGCCGTCGCGGCGCAGTTCAATGGCGAGTGGCCGTTCTGGCTTATCGTTACCGTTGCCGCCGCCATTGGCGCCACGGTGGCCAGCTGGAACGGTGTCTTCATGGCCGAGGTTATCCGTACAGCGCCCCCAGATCAGGTTAGTGCGGCAACCGGAGGGACGATTTTCTTTACTTATTTCGGGCTGGTGGTGGGGCCATTGGTTTTTGCCGCCCTGGTCGCCATAAGCGATGGTTACAGCCTGGCATTCTATGTCATCGCCGGGGCAATTTTCGCCGCCGCCCTATCAATTTTGCCGCGCCGCGACAAAACGTCACCAAGCCGGCAAAATTCATAGACTGGCAATAAAATGCTGCTATAAGGCCGCCATGAGCATCCCAGATTTAAACATAGACGCCAATATTGGCGATCGTCAGTTCGACCAGGAAGAACAACCCATGTTCATGGTCATGGGCGGTGAAGTCCATGATCCGCGCGGGGCCGAATTCGTTGACCTGTCCGCCCTGGATATCTGCGGCGTCTTTCCCTCCTACGAGGCCGCCTTCAACGTCTGGCGCGGCGCGGCGCAAGCCACCGTGGACCGGGCCTTCATCAAATACATGATCATCCGCCTGCGTTAGAGCGTGTCGCGGCTAGCGTCTTAAGTCAGCCAATCAGGGCATGGGAATATTCGCCGGTGCCACGGGTAATCCGGCAACGTCGGCGCGCATGCGATAGACCGTACCGGAATGATCACTGTCCGTGCCGCCTGAACCAGTAACGATATATAGATCCATCAGGTCGTCGCCGCCGAAACAGACAGACGTGACCATGGGTAATTCCACGGGAATTGATTTTCGCAGACTGCCGTCCGGCTCAAAAACATCAACCCTTGAGCCGTGCGCCATGGCAACCCAGACGCTGCCGTCTACGGCCACCTTCAGGCCATCGGGGGTCGCACCCGCAATCTCGGCGAAGGTGCGATGGGGGCTCAGGTCGCCGTTCTCTTCCACATCGTAAACACGGATCAGGCTGCGCCGGGATTCCGAATGGTATAACTTTGTGCCGTCGGGGGAAAATCCCATGCCATTGGTCAACATGATGTCATGCCCGACCACCCGGTAACTACCGTCCAGGTCAATACAGAACAGGGTGGCCGGCTTGGGCGTATCATCGCTGCCCACGGGACGGAAGGACAATGCACCCGCGTAAATGCGGCCCTTGGCATCCGTGGTAATATCGTTGAAACCGATCCAGCCGCCGTCAGGGTTGTCAGGCAGTAAAACCTGGGTGGGGCCACCATCCGCGGGCTTGAGAGAGATATTGCGTCCAGAGACGACGATGCCGCCGTTTTCATGCAAGGCCATACCGCCAATGCCCCGGCGATGTTCGATGACTTGGGAGATGCTGCCGTCAGGGGCCAGACAAAAGGCCCCGCCATCAATGACGTCGGAGAAAATTAAGCCCCGTTTATCATCCCACACCGGCCCTTCGATCAATGTGTAGCCCGTGGCCAAAGTTTCCATGATGGCGTCTCCTATATAGATATTTATTCCGCTGAGAGATCATCCCCCGCCAGGGCCCGGCGCACAAGGGCCGCAGTCTCGGAGACACCATAAAGCGCGGCGAAGGAACCAAAGCGCGGCCCCTGGCTTTGCCCGAACAGAACCTCGTACAGGGCTTTGAACCAATCGCGCAGGTTCTCGAATTCGTGGGTTTTACCGATCTCGTAAACCTGGTTCTGAATATCTGTGCCCGAAAGCCCTGGGTCCATGGCCTCCAGTGCTGCTAACAGATCCTCCATCGCCGCCCGTTCCTGATCGGTCGGTTGGCGATAGATCTTAAAGGGCTTCACGAAATCCCGGTAATAATTGATGGCATAACCCACCAAGGCATCCAGGGTGGGGTGATTTTCCGGCGTGGCGCCAGGGGCATAGCGGGTGATGAAGCCCCAGAGCACGCTTGGATCCTCTGAATGGCAGGCCCCGGCCAGGTTCATCAACAACGCGAAGGTGAGCGGTACGTCTTCCTGGGGTGGGGTGCCGCCATGAATGTGCCAGGCGGGGTTGGCCAGTTTCTCAGACTCTTCCTGGCCGTGAAAGCTATCGAGAAACCGCAGATAGTCGTCCACCGCCCGGGGGATAACATCAAAAAACAGGCGCTTGGCCCGGCGCGGTTGCTGGAACATATATAGCGACAGGCTTTCCGGCGTGGCATAGCGCAACCATTCATCGATGGTCAGACCATTGCCACGGGATTTCGAGATTTTCTCGCCGTTTTCATCCAGGAACAGCTCATAGGTGAAGCTTTCAGGCGGTCGGGCACCCAAAATGCGGCAGATCTTGGAAGACAGGCGCACGGATTCGATCAGATCCTTGCCCGACATCTCATAGTCCACATCTAGGGCGAACCAGCGCATGGCCCAATCCGCCTTCCATTGCAGCTTGCAATGTCCCCCCGTCACCGGCACCTCAACCTGTCCGCCGGCCTCGTTCTCATAGACAATCGTGCCCGCATCCAGATCCCGCGCAATAATCGGCACCTGCAAAACACGTCCCGTATCCGGACAAAGAGGTAAAAACGGGCTGTAGGTGGCCTGACGCTCTTTGCCCAAGGTCGGCAGGATAACGCCCATGACCTTGTCGTATTGCCGCAATACGGCCAGCAAGGCAGCATCAAACTGTCCGGATTTATAACAATCCGTGGAACTGACGAACTCATACTCAAAGCCGAATTGATCCAAAAATGTCTGCAGGCGCGCGTTATTATGGGCGCCAAAGCTGTCATGGGTGCCAAACGGATCAGGCACCTGTGTCAAGGGCATCTCCAGATGCCCGGTCAACATTTCCTGATTGGGGACATTGTCGGGCACTTTGCGCAGGCCATCCATGTCGTCAGAAAACGCCACCAGGCGGGTTGGAATATCGCACAGCTCGTGGAAGGCCCGGCGCACCATGGAGGTTCGCGCCACCTCACCGAAAGTCCCGATATGCGGCAGGCCCGAGGGGCCATAACCGGTCTCGAACAGCACATGACCTTTATCCGGCGTCTTGCCGTTAACCCGTTTCAACAGGTTACGGGCCTCTTGAAAGGGCCAAGCCTTACTTTCTGTCGCCAGTTCTGTGTTTTTCGCCATGATACTCAATTCCTTGCGGGACCCCAACGAGGGCCTTGCCGGGGGGAGTGGGACATTAGGCAATTATTTCGTTACGTCAACCGGTGGTGGGCCTGCATCTGTGGGCTTATAGTGCGGCCAAGATGAACACACCAGAGCCTCAAGCCATTTCCTTTTCCGCGCCCAGCATGGTGGCGGGTACGCGCCTGACCACATGGTTGAGCGTGGATGGTGAAGTAGAGGAATTATCCAGCCCCGCGGCCCTGACGAAGGCGCGCGAGACCACCCCCATTGTTTGCCATACATTGGCCACAGCACGACGCCTCAACACACGATCTTTGGTCGCGTTGGATGTGTTGGAGCTGTATGCCTTTTCCAGGCCGGCACAGTTTTGCCTGCCCACACCGGGGGGGTTGGCAGCCGCCCTGAACCTTGCCCCACCAGGCGATGCGGTGGATGCCGCCCTGATCCTGCAACAATCAGCCAAGGCGTTATTAAAGGAACTCGCGGCAACTCTCGAACATCGCGATCGTCTGGGTGCCATCGCCATGACAATGGCCCAGGGAGGCTGGCGCTGGGGGCCGGCTGTCTTGGCCGCCCTGGGCATCCCTGCGGACGGCAATGGCGCGGGCGCATTGGCGGCCTGGCAACGCCTGCCCGAGAGGGAAGACGGCGCACCACCCCCCGCGCCCAGCGACCATGCCATCAGTGAAGAAGCAGCGCGGGATCAGTTGGCTGAATTGGTTGGTGCAGGGGCGGAAGCCCGGCCACAGCAATTCGACTATGCCGCCGCCACAGCGCATGCATTTATTCCCCGCCAGGAAGTTGATATGCCGCGTCTGGTCCTGGCCGAAGCGGGGACAGGCGTGGGTAAGACATTGGGTTATATCGCACCGGCCAGTCTGTGGGCCCGCAAGAACGGCGGTACGGTCTGGCTGTCCACCTATACCCGCAACCTGCAACGACAGATTGATGGGGAGCTGGACCGTCTGTATCCGGACCCGGCCCAAAAACGCCGCAATGTGGTGGTCCGCAAGGGCCGGGAGAATTATCTGTGCCTGCTGAATTATGAAGACGCCACCAAGGCGCTGGCGACGTCACCTGGCGGCACCGTTGCCCTGGGCCTGATCGCCCGCTGGATCGAATACAGCCGGGACGGCGATATGGTGGGAGGTGATTTTCCCAGTTGGTTGAGCACCCTGTTTGGCGGTGGCACCATCGCGGGCCTGACCGACCGGCGGGGCGAATGCGTCTATTCCGCCTGCCGGCATTATTCCAAATGCTTCATTGAACGCAGCCGGCGGGATTCAGAGAAAGCCGAAATCGTTGTCGCCAACCATGCCCTGGTGATGATCCGGGCGGTATTGGAATCCGGTAGCGGACAATTGCCCCTGCGCTATGTTTTCGACGAGGGCCACCATGTATTTGACGCCGCCGACAGCGCCTTTGCCGCCCATGTGGCGGGCAGCGAGGGGGCGGAGCTGCGCCGTTGGCTGCTGGGCAATGAGTCCGGACCCAAGGGACGTGGGGGAGGAAGGGGCAGAGCGCGCGGGTTGGAGGCACGGATCGGCGATTTGATCGGTGATGATGACGGCCTGGCCATCGTGCAAAACGTCCTGCGCTGCGCCGCTGCCCTGGCCGCACCAGGTTGGTTGCAACGGGTGGCGGAAGGCGACGCGCACGGGCCCATGGAAGCATTTTTGGCCCGGGCCCGGCATGTGGTCCTGGCCCGTGTGGACAACGACCGCTCACCCTATGGCCTTGAAGTCTCAGTTGAAGAGCCGGAGGGAGAGTTGCTGCACGCCGCGTCAGAAGCGGCTGCCGCTTTCGAGGCCCTGCGCCGCCCGTTGTTGGAGCTGGGACGCCATCTGATGGCGCGCCTGGATGATGAGGCCGATGATCTGGACACCCCAACCCGTATGCGCATAGAGGCCGCTTCCCGCACATTGAAAAGGCGCGCCGATATGGTTCAGGCCTGGCGTGCCATGTTGCTTGATCTGGGCCAGGAGACGCCGGAGCATTTCGTGGACTGGTTCGCTATTGAGCGTTTCGCGGGCCGGGATAGAGACATCGGCATGCATCGCCATTGGGTCGATCCATCACAACCGTTCGCTGAGGCTGTGCTGCGGCAAGCCCATGGCGTGGTCATTACCTCGGCCACATTGCGCGACAACCCGCCCGATACCCCCGACGATTGGTCGGCCGCCGAGGTTCGCACCGGGGCCTTACATCTGGCCCTGCCGGCAGCCCGGGTCAGCCTGCCGTCACCTTTTGATTATCCCGCCGCGACGCGGATATTGGTGGTACGCGATGTGAACCGCAACAGGCCCGATCAGGTGGCCGCCGCCTATCGTCAGCTTTTTCTGGCCGCGGGTGGTGGCGGTTTGGGCCTGTTCACCGCCATTCAGCGTCTGCGCGCCATCCACGAACGTATTGCAGCACCTCTTGACGAGGCGGGCATACCCCTGCTGGCCCAGCATGTGGATGCCATGGACACCGGTACCCTGGTGGACATCTTCCGGGCGGAGGAAAATACCTGCCTGTTGGGGACGGATGCGGTGCGCGATGGCGTCGATGTGCCGGGGCGCTCCCTGCGCCTGATCGTCTTTGACCGGGTGCCCTGGCCACGCCCGGATATCCTGCACCGGGCGCGCAAACAGAATTTCGGCAAGGGCTACGACGACATGATCGCCCGCCTGCGCCTGAAACAGGCCTATGGCCGCCTGTTGCGCCGGGCTGAGGATAAGGGCGTATTCGTCATGCTGGACGGCATGTTGCCCACCCGCCTGACCACCGCCTTCCCCGATGGCGTAGAGATCCAACGCCTCGGCCTGGCGGAGGCAATTGAGCAAACCCGAGAGTTTTTGCGCGAATAAACTGCCCCGCTTTTTCCCCACGCTTCCCTCGCATTTCCCCAGCATTTCTATTGTCGCACGGGCGGGGTAGGATCAACGGCAACAGATGAATTTAGGGGAAACACATGTCCGAGACTTATACCGTTGGCGATCTGGTCGCCGAGTTTTTGCAACAATGCGGCGTCACCACCGCCTATGGCATTGTTTCTGTGCACAACATTCCCATGCTGGACGGGATCGGACGGCGCAATGCCATCCGCTTTGTTCCCAGCCGGGGTGAAGCGGGCGGCGGCCATATGGCGGATGCCCATGCCCGCGTGACCGGAACCATGGGCGTATTGTTTTCCTCCACCGGGCCAGGTGCGGCGAACACGCCCGGTGCCTTGGTTGAGGCGCGTTTTGCCGCCACGCCGATGCTGCATCTGACGGGGCAAAGCGCGACCGCGAACCTGGGCACCGGTCAGGGCACAGTGCATGACGTGGCCGATCAATTGGGCATGCTGAAATCAGTTTCAAAGGAGGCCTATCGCATAACCTCGGCGCAAACGGCTTTTGCCACCCTGTGTGAGGCCGCAGCCGTGGCGCAGACGCCGCCCATGGGCCCGGTCAGCGTTGAAGTCCCCATCGATATCCAGCAGACAGAGATCGAGCGCCCGGATGCCTTGGATAATTTGGTGCTGCCCATCCCAGGCGCCCGTGTCCCAAGCGAGAGCGACCTGGACCGCGCGGCAGAGGCCCTGGCCAATGCCAAGCGGCCCATCCTGTGGTGCGGCGGTGGCGCACGGGAAGCAGGCGCGGCAGTGGCGCGCCTTGTAGACATGGGCATCCCCGTGGTGACGTCGTGGCAGGGCCGTGGCGTATTGGCGGAAGATCATCCCCTGACCCTGGGCGGCCTGAACGGCAACGGCAGCCCGATGATCGAAACGTTTTACGAGACCGTGGATCTAATGGTGGTCGCGGGTTCCCGTCTGCGGGGCCATGAAACCCGGGATATGACCATGACCCTGCCCAGCCATCGCATCCAGATCGATGTGGACCCTATGGCCAATGGCCGGACCTATGATTGTGAGCAATTCATCTGCGCCGATGCAGCCCTGACCCTGGATGCCCTGGCCGACCGCCTGGCCAATCGGTCTACTGGCAAGCTGTCTATCGAGCCTGGCTATGGCGCGGAATTCACCAAATTAAAGGCGGATGCCACGGCGGCCTATCTGGAAGTCATGGGTCAATACGCCCCCTTCCCGGCCGCTTTACGCGCGGCCATGCCACGGGATACTCTGTTCGTGCGTGACATCACCTTGAACAACTCCACCTGGGGCAATCGGATCTTCCCGCTTTATGGCCCCCGGGACAGCGTCTATCCGGTCGGGGCCGCCATTGGTCCCGGTTCCGCCCTGGGCATCGGTGCCGCCATTGCCGCATCGGATGGCCGCAAGACGGTTGCCATGTGCGGCGACGGCGGCTTTAACCTTGGCTTGGCCGAGCTGCCCACCGCCGTGCAGGAAGGTGCCGACATTACCTTCCTGGTTATGAACGACGGCGGCTATGGCGTCATCGGCCATATTCAGGATGCCATGTATGGCGGACGAAAATTCTTCGGTGATGTGCGCGGCGTCAACCTGGAAGTCATGGCCACGGCCACGGGCATGCCCTATTTCAAAGTCAGCACGGTGGAGGATTTTGGCACCACCGTCGCTGAAGCCATCGCCATTGCAGGCCCCGCCCTGGTCGAAGTGGACATGACCGCCATAGGCCCCTTCCCCCGCTACTTCGCCCCCCCGCCCTATGCCGCGAAAGGGTGAGGCCAAATTCATCCATGAACGTAAGACGGGGCGACTACTGTATTTTGGCAGGGAACACTTAAGTTTGTTTATTAGACGGGTCGAGGGGCAGCGTCACACTTTGCCGCCGCAATGAAAACTACGGCCCGCCGCTGGCGTACCGGTTGGAAATAGCCCGGTCACGGGCATAGGTGGTATCGACGCAGTTTTTGTAGGCGTGGCTGTCTTTTGTCCGGCCCTCGGCTTTACAGGCCCGCTCGGCATAGCCGGAGGTACTTGTCTGGCAGGCGGCCAGGAGAGCTGCGCAGGCGAGGGCCAGCAGAATTTCGCGGCTTATCATTTTGCTCTCCACAGATAAGATCTATGTAGAAATACATAGGTCCTATCGTGGAAATATCACGGCAGAGCGGAACACGATTCCGTGTTAATCACGCGGGCTAAAAGTCATCCCTAAAAATTACTGGGCGGTGTCACACCGCAGGGGGCCAGGGCCTCTTTCACGGCTGTTTTCAGGCGCTCCAGCCCGGCCTCGTCCGACGCCTCGCAACGGGCGACTAAAACCGGCTGGGTGTTGGAGGCGCGCAGCAGCCACCAGCCATCGGGGGTAGAGACACGGGCACCATCCACATCGGAGAAATCTGTGCCCGCAGCACGCAGGGCGGCGACAACCTCGTCCACTACCTGGAACTTCCGCGTGTCATCGCAGTCGAAGCGGACTTCAGGCGTATTGACCATTTGCGGCAGGCTGTCGCGCAATGCGGCCACGCTTTGCCCGGATTTAGCCACCGAGTCCAAAAACCGGACAGCCACATAAAGGGCATCATCAAAGCCGTAGTATTTATCGGCAAAGAATATATGCCCACTCATCTCGCCCGCCAGAGGCGAATTCGTCTCCGCCATCTTGCTTTTGATCAGCGAATGCCCGGTCTTGTACATCAAAGGTTCACCGCCCAGGCGGGCCACTTCATCAAACAGCACTTGCGAGGCTTTCACATCTGCAATAATGGTGCTGCCGGGACGTTCGGCGAGGACATCGCGCGCCAATAGCGCCAGCAAGTGATCGCCCCACAAAACCCGCTCCTGCCCGTCAATAACGCCAATACGATCTGCATCGCCGTCAAAACCGATGCCCAGGTCCAGGCCATCAGCCCGAACAACTGCCTGCAATTGCACCAGATTTTCCGCGACCGTGGGGTCCGGGTGATGGGCCGGAAAGGTCCCATCCACCACTTCGTTCAAGGGCACATGCCGGCCCGGCAAACGGGCAATCAAGTCGGGCAAAATATCCCCCGCCACGCCATTGCCACAGTCCCAGGCCACCGACAGGGGCACATCCGTGGTATAGGCGGCGACCAATTCATCAAGGTAGTCCGGGCGCACATCGTGGTCTTCAATACCACCTTCGCCTACCGCCCAATCACCGGCAGCGGCCATCGTGCCCAGTTCCTGGATCTGATCGCCAAAAAAAGCTTTGCCGCCGAGCATCATTTTGAAGCCGTTGTAGTCTGACGGGTTATGAGAGCCGGTGATCATCACGCCTGCATCGGCCTTCAGATTATAGACAGAAAAATACAGCATGGGCGTCGGCCCGCGACCAATCTGCAAGGCGTTTATGCCCGCATCGTTCAGGCCCCGGACGACGTTTTCCGCCATTTCCACCGAGGTCAGGCGACCGTCATAGCCAACCGCGACACGGCTGCCGCCGCCCCGACGCACCACAGAGCCAAAGGAGCGGCCAACCGCATAGGCATCCGCCGCAGATAAGGTGTCGCCAACGATGCCGCGCACATCATATTCCCGCAGGACCGAAGGGTGAAATTCATGCTTCTGTGTCATTTTATTGTTGTTCCGATTTAGGGCCCAAAATTAAGGATTTACCGCCGGGCGGCCAATTGAGATATAGCGAAAGCCAAGGCCCCGCATATGTTCGGGGTCATAGATATTGCGCATATCAACCAGAACAGGTGACCGCATCAGGTCCTTCACACGCGGCATATCAAGGGCCCGGAAGGCGTTCCATTCCGTTACGATGGCCAGGGCGTCGGCACCTGGCAGGGTGTCGTAGGCATCGTCGCAGAATTCAACACCATCCAGCATCTGGCGCGCTTCTTCCATCCCCTCGGGATCATAGGCGCGGACTGTGGCGCCTGCTGCCAATAACGCCGGAATAATATCCAGAGACGGGGAATCACGCATATCATCGGTGTTCGGTTTGAACGTCAGACCCAGGACCGCGACTGTTTTGCCCTGTAGGGAGCCGCCGCAGGCATCGACGACCTTTTGCGCCATATCTTTTTTACGTTGATCGTTGACTGCGACGGTCGCTTTGACGATCTCCATCGGTTGGCCTAAATCCTCTGCCGTGCGCAACAACGCCAAGGTATCTTTCGGGAAGCATGAGCCGCCATAGCCGGGACCGGCGTGCAGGAACTTGCTGCCGATACGGCCATCAAGGCCGATGCCCCTGGCCACGTCCTGCACGTCCGCGTCTACCTGTTCGCACAGATTGGCGATCTCGTTGATAAAAGTGATCTTGGTGGCCAAAAAAGCGTTGGCGGCGTATTTGATCAATTCCGCCGTCTGCCGGGCCGTGAACATGACAGGCGTCTCGTTCAGGAACAATGACCGATACAACTCTCGCATAACATCGCGGGCCCGCTCACTATCCGTGCCCACGACAACCCGGTCCGGGCGCATAAAGTCGGAGATGGCAGCGCCCTCACGTAGGAACTCCGGGTTCGAGGCGACATCGAATTCCGCATCGGGCCTGGTCTCGCTGACGACCTTTTGCACTTCCGCGCCCGTGCCCACGGGCACCGTGGATTTGGTCACAATTACCGTATAGCCATCTAACGCTTCTGCCACCTCAGCGGCGGCGGCATAAACATAGGATAAATCAGCATGACCATCGCCACGCCGCGAGGGCGTCCCCACGGCAATAAACACCGCATCTGCATTTGCCACAGGCTGTTTTAGGTCTGTGGTAAAGAACAGACGGCCTGCGGCCACATTGCTTTGCACCAGCTTTTCCAGGCCCGGCTCAAATATCGGGATACGGCCCGCCTGCAGAGCCTCGATCTTGCCCGCGTCCTTATCGACACAGGTGACCGTATGGCCGAACTCGGAAAAACAAGCGCCCGATACCAGGCCCACATAGCCGGTGCCGATCATAGTGACGTGCATAGTTCAAATTGCCTTCGTTGATGGCTTTAAAGGTTTTTAGTTATAGGTTTTCAGTTATATGGGACAAATAGTTACCAAGACCTTCCCGCAAATCATCGCGGGCCAGGCCAAATGCCACTGTGGCCTGCAAAAAGCCCAGTTTATCTCCACAATCAAATCGGGTGCCTTCAAAGCGCAGGCCGTGGAAGGGCTGTTTGCCGATCATCTTGGCCATGGCGTCGGTCAATTGGATCTCACCACCAGCGCCAAGTTCTTTTTTACCAAGATAATCAAAGACTTCCGGCATCAGTATATAGCGGCCAATGACAGAGAGCGTTGAGGGTGCCTCTGCCGGATCGGGCTTTTCCACCAGGCCTTGGACTTCCGCCAGGCGGCCATCGTCGTGGCCCACATCCAGGATACCGTAGCGGGAGGTATGTTCGCGCGGCACGTCCATCACGGCCACCATGTTGCCGCCCGTTTCAGCCGCAGCATCCGCCATTTGTTTCAGGCACGGCGTCTGGCTTTGGATCAGATCATCCGCCAACAACACCGCAAACGGCTCGTTCCCCACCAGATTACGGGCGCACCAGACCGCGTGGCCCAGACCGAGAGGCTCCTGCTGCCGGGTATAGGCGACCTGGCCCGCGCCTGGCACCGCTGCCCGCAATGCCTCCAACGCATCGATCTTATCGCGGGAGGACAGCAGATCCTCCAACTCATAGGAATGATCAAAATGATCCTCGATGGCTGTTTTGCCCCGGCCCGTGACGAAGATGAATTCTTCGACACCGGCAGCGGCAGCTTCCTCAACCGCGTATTGGATCAAGGGCTTGTCCACAATGGGCAACATCTCTTTCGGCAACGCCTTGGTCGCCGGCAAAAACCGCGTGCCCAAACCACCAACCGGAAATACCGCCTTGCGTATCCGCATATTGACCAACCTATCTGCTGTTATGTGACATTACTGTGACGCGCTTTTGCCATGGCTGGGGCAGTCACGCAAGGTACGGGGATCACACCTTGAGCAATATGTCCTTGGCTTGATTGATTTTCGCCGCCAGATAGGACGACCCGCCCTTGTCGGGGTGGTATTTTAACATCAACCGCTTGTGGGCCTCGCGGATCTCATGGGGGGAGGGATTAATATCAAGGCCCAGAACCTCGCGGGCCTCATCCACCGACATGCTGCCGCCCGCCGAACTTGGGCGCGATGCATCTTCGTAATTGCCGCCACCACCGTTCTGCCGCCACTCAGGGCCCTGGCTGCGGTCTAAATAGGCCTCCAGTATCTGGGCCGCTTCACTGTCGTGGCGTTGGCATTCGCCCAGCAGGTCGAGCAATTGGTCCAAGCTTAAATCGTTCAGATCCCGGCCCGCAAAAGTCCCCTGCAGCACTTCGCCCCGCATGGCACCACTGTCATGATCCAGGCTCATCCGCAGATATTCAGTCTCCACATCGGAACTGCGGCCACCTGACGGCCCACCGCCACCGATGCCACCGCTCATCCGCGGCCCCAATTTGGGTAAAGCCCAACGGCGCAACATGGCGGCAGCTGCAAATGCCAAGGGCAGTCCAAGGGCGAACCGTCCCGTCAGCAGAAAGAACAAAGCCACCGATGCGCAGATGCCGAAACCGCCATAGCGCACGATCTTAGCCAGGACCTTCGGGTCCGTGTTGAGCAGCAACCGGGCTACCAAAGCCAGAGCGCCCAACAAGCAGACGCCCAAAAGAAATATCCAATCATACCCTTACATGACCCTATTTAGCCTTGCCGCCCATCTGATGGGCGATTTGCAGGACGGCCGCCTTGCCTTTGGAGAAGTCCGCCAATGCCTTGCGTCCACCCGCAGCGTATACCGCCACGGCTGACAACAGATCCCGTAACTGCGCAGCTGAAGAAGCATCAAAGCTGCAATAGGCACCCTGGGTCAAAGTGGCGATTTGTTTAAAGGCGCGACGCGTCGTCGGTTCCTGCCCCTCGTGGAACAAAAAGCAGGGCACCCCCAACATACCCAGTTCCCCCGCCACCGCGCAGACCTGGTCCACATCTTCCTCCAAACAGTCACCGACGAAGACCAGGGCATTGATCCGCTGTTTGGTGGTTTCACGCACCGCATAGCGCAACAGGCGCTCAATTTGGGTCTGCCCACCCAGGCATCGCACACGGGTCATAAAGGGGATCAGATCGGCTGAGGTTGAGACCCAGGGCGTGGCGCGAAAATCTTTATAGCCGCGATAATAGGCCAATTGCACATCCAGGCCGCCCAAAGTTGCGGTCTGGGCGAACATATCCCCCTGGATCTGACAGGCGGCATCCCAGGACGGCTCCCGGCTGGCAGTCGCATCCATGGCGAACAGCAGCCGGCCACGCCCCCCCGCAGCATGTGCGGTTGGTGTTGCGGCCAATTTGTTCAGAAAATCCTGAACACCTGCGTTGCCGCTTTTTGCTGATATGTCGCGCTTATCTTTTGCCATCTCCACATTACATTGTATGCGATGCCAACTTGTCCAGTGCCAAGGCGACGATGGTTGTATCCAGCACTATTCGACGACGATCTTTGCCTGCGGGTTGAAAGCATAAAATGCAAAGGCGAAATCCACCCTGTATTGCGCATCCACCAGTTTTCCGTCGCCATTCCGCCGTTGCACCAGGACATTACCCACGTCACGACCCTCCGCAATAACCCGGCTATCAAGGGCTGAATTCTGCCCTTTTTCCCATGTAAGGATCAATCCATCCTTGGTCTCTATACGCTGTTTGATTTGCAGAAAATCCACTGACCAGGCCCGATCACCCACGGCGACGACCCGTGCCAGGGGTGCCACCACTTCCGGCATTTTACCGCGATACAGGAACGGCGTATGCGCACTATCATAACCGCCATAAGGGTTCATACCATAGCGGCGCATATTGGGATTGGTCGGGACCAGCACTTCGCCCTTTGGGGCCCGGACCCTGAATTTGGCAAACGATTCCAACCGCGCCGGCAAAAACCGCAACGTCTCTCCGGTTCGCGAGCCCACAATGGCCTCGCCGGTAAACTGTTGCCACCAGCTTTCACTTTGCCGGTCATACATCACCAAATCGGAAAAGCGCAATTTGCCCGTCGTGCCGAATTCCAATGTCTGCCCATTAACCCTGCGGTCAAACACCACTGCAGCATTGCATAGGGGGCAAAAAGTAACGGCGACCGGCACACCGGCCAGGACATCATTGACGATTTCGTGCCAAATCAGCACGGATAACGGATAAGCCCTACTTTTTCCATCAATGGTCAGGCCAACCACCGGTTCCGTCGGTGCCAGCGATGTTGCCTCGGACACTGTAATATACTTCGGCTTATCGATTGATGGGATCTGGTCCTTACGAACTCCGCCGGACGTAATCTGGTCCAGAGCAATCGAATGTTTGGTGAAATCTGTCTTGGGCCATTCACTGGCCCAGCCAGCGATCAACTGCGCGGGATCAGCCCGCATGACATTGGGCAACAGGAATAGGGCAAGCCCCGCCACCGCCGCAATGGTCAAAAATGCTCTCATGACTGCCACTCCTTTTCGGATGCCCAATGGCTCTAGTATCCTATGGTCCCTAACCTGATGACGGGGTGCAAATCACAGCTTCTTGACCGGAACCGGATTGCAGGCCAAGTTCCCCGCCATGATTGATCGTGTAGACAGCATTGTGGTGGGGGCCGGCGTCGTTGGCTTGGCCATCGCCCGAAAATTGGCTTTGGCCGGTGATGAGGTCATTGTTCTGGAAAGCGCCGACATCATCGGCAGCGGCACCTCGTCACGCAACAGCGAGGTCATCCATGCGGGCATCTACTACGCCCGGGACAGCCTGAAAGCACGGTTCTGCGTCGCGGGCAAAAAGATGCTGTATGAATATTGCGCCTCCCGAGGCGTTGATCATCGCAATTGCGGCAAGTTGATCGTTGCCACATCAAATGAAGAACTGGAAATCCTGGCCGGCATCAAGGCCAAGGCGGCCGCCAACGGCGTTGATGATTTGTATGAAATCAGTGCGGCCGAGGCCATGGCCCAGGAACCTGCATTGCAGTGCACGGGTGCGCTCGTCTCCCCCTCCACCGGGATCATCGACAGCCACGGTCTGATGCTGGCCTATCAGGGGGAGGCGGAGGATCATGGTGCGGTCATCGCCTTTAACAGCCGGGCTGTTGGCGGGCAGGTTCTGGCGGACGGCATATCCTTGCGGATTGAAGATGTTAGCCGTGGCGGCAGGAACGGCAGGGGGGGGAGCGAAATGGAGTTGGCCTGCACCCGCCTGATCAATGCGGCGGGCCTTTATGCCCAACCGCTGGCCCGAACGATTGAGGGGTTGGATCCGGCCACCGTACCGGAATTGTATTATTGCAAGGGCAATTACTTTTCTCTGGCCGGGGCGCAGCCGTTTTCCCGGCTGATTTATCCGGTTCCGGCCTCGGCCTCTCTTGGTGTTCACCTGACGGTGGATCTTGGCGGCCAGGCCCGCTTTGGCCCGGATCAAGAATGGCTGGACGGTGCCGTCGAAGGCCTGGATGGCGAGATCGATTATCTTGTGGAACCCAGCCGCTCGGATGTCTTTTATGATGCGGTGCGACGCTATTACCCCGGCCTGCCCGATGATTCGCTGCAACCGGCCTATAGTGGCATGCGCCCCAAATTGCAGCGTCCCGGCGGCGGCGTCGAAGATTTTATGATCCAGGGGCCAGGAGAACATGGCGTGGCCGGTCTGATTAACCTCTATGGCATTGAATCGCCGGGTCTGACATCATCTCTCGCCATCGCTGAACATGTCGGCACCATGTTGTCAGATTGACGACGGCTTGCAGCCCCGACGAAGCATGGGATAGTTTGCGCAGAGGCAAGGTTAGGAACGAGAATGGACGGGTTTCAATGAACGGTATTTTGGCGAACGGTGTTTTGGGTAAAGGTATTTTTGGCAGACAGGGGCGCAGTCTTTTTTCCGCCGTATTTTTCGTTCTGGCCCTGCCCATAGCCCAGCCTGGTGCCGAAACCAAATACAACGACTGGGAGCTTTGGAGTTCCACAGCCAATGCAGTACTGCCGGCCAAACGAGGCGCTGCCGGACCATTTCGCATGAATGTCGCGCTGGGCGCTGTTGCGGCACCGGAGTATTTCGGTTCTGACACTTTAGAAGCAAAACCGCTGCCGCTGCTGGATGTCAACTATGCCGGGACGTTGTTCCTTTCCACCCAGCAAGGTGTGGGTTGGAATATGTGGCGCAAACGGACCTTGCGGCTGGGCCCCAGGATTACCTTTGATTTTGGACGTCAGGCAGCGGATTCTCCTGCCCTCTCCGGCCTGCCCGATATTGAATTCGGCACCGAGTTAGGGGTGTTCTTTGAAAGCTTTATCGCCTCCTGGCGTTTCAAGGCTGATATACGGCAGGAAATTGGCAGTGGTCATGGCGGCCTGTTGATGAATGGCGAGGCGGCGTGGGGCAATCGGTGGTCAAAGGACGCCTCCCTGATTTTTGGTATGCGCACCACATTCATGGATGATAGCTATGCGGCGAGCTATTTCTCGGTATCCGGCACGGATGCAACATCGACAAGAGCGGCCTATGCGGCGGTCGCCGGCTTTCGTGACGTCAATGCATATGCGCAACTGGTCTATGATTTCACCCAATCCCTGTATGTAGCCACCGAATTACGGGGCACTTTAATGATGCCACAGGCCGCTGACAGCCCGATCACCGAAAGTGACACCTTCGTCACGGGCTCGGTCATGGTCGGCTACCGCTTCTGATGGCGAGCCATAACACCAGGGACGGCACAAAGATTCCTGCTATCCCTGCCCGGTCGGTACGCACCGCGGCCCAGGCACGTCGAATTGTCTCCCAACGAGGTTTAGACTACGTCAAAGTAGGGGTCTTTGATGGCGATGGCATATTGCGCGGCAAGTTCATGGGGCGGGACAAATTCTTTGCCGCCCTCGACAAAGGCTTTGGCTTTTGCGACGTGGTCTTGGGTTGGGACAGCAACGACCAGCTTTTCGACAACACGGCCTACACGGGCTGGCACACCGGTTATCCCGACGCCCAGGTGCGCATCCTGCCCGATAGCTGCCGCGACCAACCAGGCGATTTCGATGGCCGGGGGCTGTTGTTTCTGGGGGAGTTCGTGGCGGAGGCGGAAGCGATCTGTCCCCGTGGCCTATTGCGCAAAGTGGTGGCCCGCGCCAAAGACATGGGTTTGGCTGCGACGGCGGCATTTGAATACGAATTCTTTTTATTCGATGAAACCCCCGACAGTGCGGCGGCCAAAGGATACCGTGACCTAATCCCGATAAGCCCTGGCAACTTCGGCTATTCCGTTCTGCGCGCGTCTACGTGGGCAGATTTCCACTGCGCGCTGCTGGATATCTGCACGACTATGGACTTCCCCCTGGAAGGCCTGCATACGGAAACGGGGCCTGGTGTGTTGGAAGCCAGCATCGACAAGGATCTGGCCCTGGCAGCGGCGGACAAGGCCGCATTGTTCAAGACATTCGCCAAGGTTGAGGCCCAGCGTCACGGCCTGATGGCGACCTTCATGGCGAAATGGTCGCCGGATTATCCGGGCCAATCGGGCCACATACACCTGTCCTTAAATAGCGGCAAAAATGGCAAGTCGGTGTTTTACGACAAATCTGCGGCAGACGGCATTTCCAACACCATGCGACATTTCCTTGGTGGCCAGCAGGCCCTGATGCCTGAGTTACTGGCCATGATCGCACCGACCGTGAATGCCTATACCCGGCTGATCCCAGGCTTCTGGGCCCCAACGGATGCCACCTGGGGTGTGGACAACCGCACCTGTGCCTTGCGGGTTATCGGTGGCGGCGAGCATTCACAGCGCGTGGAATTCAGGGTCGCGGCAGCGGACGGTAACCCCTACCTTGCCCTTGCCGCCGCCCTGGGAGCGGGACTTTGGGGCATCGAACAAAAGATCGAGCCGACCGCGCCCATTGTCGGCAATGCCTATGACCAGGCCATACCAAAGCGCCTGTCCCTGCCGCAAAGTCTGGGCGAAGCAGCCGACAAGCTGGAACGCTCAAAAGCCGCCCGCGCCCTGTTCGGCGATGCCTTTGTCGAGCATTTTGCGGCAACAAGAAAATGGGAAGAACGGGAAAGCCGTCGCGCTATAACCGATTGGCAACTAAAGCGCTATTTTGAGATTATTTAGCAGAGTTGTCGTATTCCCCCGGCCGCACAATTGGCGTCAAAGGCAGGACCAGCCAAACGCCGGCCCGGGTCCGAACGGTTGCCGCCTGTAGTATGGCGACTGGATTACTGGCCCTGCGCGGCGATGGTTTCGACGACAGACAGGTCAATGTCAACACTTCGCCCGGATGCATGAAATTCCGCATGCTATCATCAGGGAAATAACCCGGCGTCAGAACTTCGACCGGTCGATCGGTGGTGCTATAGGCCCATTGAGAGGCCCGGCTGTTTCCCGCCACACAGATTAAATTCGCAACATCATAAGACACAGCCGCATCCCTTCATTGTTTGATGCGGAATTATACGCCTTCGCATATTTTTTTTCAACAAAATACGATGTTGCGCATAATTATACGCCCGCCATAGCAATGCACGGTGAGATCGGCCCCTTTAACGATAAACCCGATGGGCCCCGACAATAAGATGCATGGCGGCGACCTCTTCAGGTGCGAAACGGATTTCCTTGGGTGGATTATACTGTTCCAGAATAATTGCCCGCTGGGTCCGCCGCCGCAGCAATTTGATAAAGGCGCGGTCGTCTGTGGTCTGGACGACGACATAGTCATTGGGCTGAACCGGAATATTCGGATCCACCTCAACAATTTCGCGCGGTTCATAGCGCGGCCGCATGGAGGAGTTATGCACGATCAGGGCGTAGGCCCCCGTGACCCCAATCAAACTTGCCGGACGGCCCGCATAGCCGGTAATCATGCCGTTATCTAGGAATGTCCCGTCTTCCCCAGCCTCCGCATGACCCATAATGGGTAGATCCTGTACCCGTCCGGGAGGTCCTGGAATTTCCGTTGCCACAAGGTGATCAGAGATCCCCGGTGCCGGCCAGGGCCGATCCATTTGTTCAGCATATGACGCCATCGGCTGTTCGGCCCCACCGGCCCCATCAGACTGGCTGGCCAGGGCGGCAATGGCACGGGATTGTTCCCGATCGGGACCCTGACGCCCGGCCTCCCAACGAGAGACGGTCGCCTGGGTTGTCCCCAGGGACGCTGCGAACTGCGCCTGCGTTTGCCGCCGCTGCTGCCGCAGGCGACGGACTGTTTCTGCCCAATTGACCATGAGGTCAAGGTACAACGTATAATATACGAATGCAAATACGAAAACGCATTTTTTTCTTGCATAAAATACGTTTTCGTATATTTTCATCTTATGACAGAACAACCTCCCCACATTGCACTGCACCAATTTTCATCCGCGCCGCCGAAGCAAGAAAAAACGGATCAGCCCGATACTTTGGAAAATACATCGGAAGCCCGGCACTTTCGCCTGGCGAAACATCAAATATTCGGCTGCCGTTGGATCGACGGCGATGTCCGGTCATCGGATTGGTCCTATTGCCAAAGGCCGCAATTGCCCAACCGCTCCTATTGCGCCGAACATCATCGCCGTAGCATCAATCCCATTGGTGATGAGAGGTTTTTGGAAGAACAGGCGGAATGCGAGTCAGACCTGCGCAACTTGCCGCCACCGGATGAAGAATAGATGAGCAAGGGCGCACCGAAAGAGGTCCTGAAACTCCGGGGGCCGGATAGCAGCCTAGGCAAGGGGGCGCGTAGTAGCGTCCGCAAGCGCCGCCGGACGCGGAAACTTCGCCAACCTAATGCGCAGCCGAACGATGGGGAGAGTGGACCCCTTAATTGGCGGATGCAACACCACCCATTGGGAGAAGACAGCCCGGCGCTAACCCGTACGCGCATAGATGATGTGCAAGACGACGCTCCGCCCAGCTACCCAATGCGTGCCGCTGATACCATCGATGCCTTGTTAAAAAAGGGCCGTATTGATGACAAAGCCGCGTTAGGTGCGCGAAAATTTGAAATGATGTTCCAGTATGCCAGCTTGAACGGATACGCCACACGGGACATTCGCGTCCCACCCGGCGCAAAAGGCACAGGTAACGGGGGTATATCAGCCCCCCACAACGTCCTCGCCGCCCGTGACGGGGTATGGCTGGCCATGTGCGCCTTGGGCGGGATCGGCACACCGGGTGCCAACATCGTCTGGGACGTCCTGGGCCTGGGCATGACCATCAAGGGCCATGCGGAGCGCTGCCAATTCGGCGGTGGTCGGTCTCTCAACCCGATGACCGCGACAGGCATTCTGGTGCAATCATGCTTCACCCTGGCAGCCTTTTACCAGATTGAAGGCAATGCCAGATTGTGATGAGATCATCGCACCTTGGATTTAGCTGGCGATGACTTTCAAACGCTGTTTGGCCGTGAGGGCCTGGCCGGGTGCCAGATCGTTCAGGACCCGAAACCATGCGTCGTTGAAGCGGCCATAAGGCAATGTCTTGGCCAATCCCGCTATCGTATCCTCGGGCCGGGCCGTGACCACAAGCAATCGCTGTGCCTTGATGCGCGCGGCGGATCGCACATCAAGGCGGCGGAATGATAGCCCTGATCTTCGAAACGGCGCTTCCCAGCGCCCGGCCTTGGCCAGGGGCGAAATATACATGAAGCGATAGAACCGGCCATCTTCACGGCGGATTGCCAGGGCGCGAATACGTACGGGACCGGTTTGGTTTTGTCCCTCCGCCCAGGCCGTGGCACCTTCAAGACCATCAATGGTCAGGCTTTCCAAATCCTGTAGTTGGGTGTTGGCGGCCCAGCCGAATTGCAGATAGTCCGCCGCCGGACCGCGCCGTATGACCGCGCTCATATCGAAGACCATCGCGGCACCCGATGGGTGCTGTCCGGTCACGCGCTTGGCACCATTGCGCAAAATGAAATCTTTGGGCGCACGAAATTCAAATCGCAGGCCGGGGTGAATGAATTTATTGCCCCTAATCAAACCCTGCTTTGGATCATCACCAAACATCATGCCGTCGATCTGGGTCAAATATTTTTCCCGGCCCCAGCGCCCCCATTTTTTTGCGCCGTTGCCTGTACCGGCTGCCTGGCCCTGGGCTTGGCGAACCCGTTCCACCGTGCGGGGATGGGTCGCCATGATATTGAATTGATCGACTTCACCGGGGGGCAGACCCTGCAACTGCGCCTCCACCTTTGAATGGGCTCGCAGGCTGCGCAGGAAGGAAACCATCGCCTCGGGATGGTAGCCAGCCCGGCTCATATAGCGGATGCCCAGGGTATCAGCCTCCAACTCGTGCTCCCGGGAATACCCTTTGATGGCGGCGATCGCCGCGGTCTGCCCCAGCTGCATCAGGCCCGAAGGCAGGCCGGCGGCACGAAGCCCAATGGCCCCCAGCAACAGGCCAATTTGCGCCACTTGCTGGGCACCACGCCTTTCCGCCCCATGGCGGGCCGTGACATGGGCCAGTTCATGGCTCAACACCCCCGCCAATTCCGCCTCGCTGGACGCCAGGGCCAGCAGGCCACGGGTGACATAAATATATCCGCCCGGCAGGGCAAGGGCGTTGACAATAGGCGTGTTCAAAATGGTAAAGCGATAGGGATATTGCTGATATTCCGTATATTTCGCCAGAGTGCCGCCAATACGCGTCACATATCCGGTCAGGCGTCTGTGTTCATAAACGCCGCCAAAGGCTTTCAGAATTTTCGGATGGTTTGCCTGGCCTTCCGCGATGTCATCCTGGATGCTTTGAAAGCCGGTAAAACTGTCCCGACCCGAGGCGGCATTGGTGTCGAGGCAACCTGCGGTCCCAACCAGGGCGGCACCACTGGCCAAACCAGCCAGCACCTGCCGGCGGCTAAGAATTACGGAAGTTGGTTCAAAGCACATGCGGGGCCTATAGGGCGACTAATTCCACTGGTTCGGCATGTGGGGCGTCGTCGCCTTCCCGCCACAGCCAGTAGGTCAATTGCTCGGTTGCATTGACGGCGACAACACGATGGGCACCGGTCTTATCAATGGCATGTATCGTAACCCGTTGGATCAGGCCACCGCGTAGCTGCCGCAAATCGTCAATCGCCTCATCCACCGCCTTCTCCAACGACAAACCCATCTTCATATATAACACGATGGCCCGTGAGGTGCCCGCCCGGATGGTCATTTCACCAGCGCCCGTACACGCCGCAGCGCCAAAGCGGCTATCGGCATAGCAACCGGCCCCAATAATAGGGCTATCACCCAAGCGGCCGGGATACTTCCAGGCCCAGCCGGAGGTAGAGACACCGGCCATGATTTCCGCCTGCTCGTCCAAAGACAGAAACACGGTGGTGTCCATGCCTTTTTCCGGGTCGATGGCTTGTTGGCATAAGTCCGCCAAGGGGACATCGGGCCATTTTTCCCGATCTTCCTCCGACACATTCGCCGCAAACCATTCCCGCCAGACACGTTCTGAATCCGGGATCAAATTGTCGCTTGTCGCGGCACCGATTTCACGGGCAAAGCGCGCGGCACCCTCACCGACCAGCATTTCATGGGGCAGTTGTTCCAGGACCTGTCGGGCAATGGTGATCGGGTGCAGGAAGCCTTTCAGGGCACCGACAGCGCCACTGCGGAAAGTATTGCCATCGATCATGGCGGCATCCAGTTCAACCTCCCCCAACAGATTTGGCCAACCGCCACGTCCTACAGTTCGGATCGATGTATCCGCCTCCACCAAGCGGATGCCCGCCTCAATCGCATCAAGGCCGCCTGCGCCCGCCGCCAGCATCTCTGCCGTCCGTCCAACCCCAGGGGTGCCTTCGGAATTGGTTACTAATATGCCCGCCATTCTATGCTCCACTTCGTCAACTCAACGCAGCACCGCTTCATGACACATCTGACAGAGACTTGACCCAGGAAGCTGTACAGTCCACATATAAAAGGCTGCCGCTTCGGGTACAATCCTGGAAATACGGCGCTTGGGGCAGCAGTTTATTTCATCACATATAGATTTGGTGGGGACCAGAATGGGGCAGACGGGATCGCTACGGCGTAACATATGGTTTCTTGTGATCATGGGTGGCCTGATCTCCATGCTGGGGTTCGGCATTCGGGCCAATTTTGGCCTGTTTCTGGCCCCGATGTCCGCCGATCTGGGCTGGGGGCGTGAAGTCTTTGCCCTGTCCATGGCCATTCAGAATTTGATGTGGGGCCTGGGCCAGCCAATCGCGGGAATGATCGCGGATCGCTATGGCACGGGCCGGGTTCTGGCAGCAGGTGGTCTGCTGTATGCCCTGGGCATTTATGGTATGGCGCACGCTTCAACCCCTGGAATGTTCCACATCACGGGCGGATTTATGGTCGGGCTGGGCATGTCGGGCGCGTCATTTTCCCTGGTTCTTGCAGCCCTTGGCCGCATGGTTTCCGAAGAACGCCGTAACCTGGTGTTTGGCGTTTGCACGGCAGCCGGGTCATTGGGGCAGTTTTTTCTGGTCCCCATCGGCCAGGCATTTCTGGCTGCCTATGGCTGGCCCACGGCCCTGATGCTGCTGGCCCTTATGGTCGCAATGATAATTCCATTAAGTACCGCCATGCGTGGCCGTCCAGTCGCCCAACCCGGCGCGGCAAAACAATCCATGGGTCAGGCATTGACCGAGGCCCGGCAGCATTCCGGATACATCTATCTGACAGCGGGGTTTTTCGTTTGCGGCTTCCACATCTCGTTCATCGGCACCCATTTTCCGGCCTACATCACCGACAAAGGTCTGGCGCCGGAATTGGGTGCCCAGGCCCTGGCAATGGTCGGGCTGTTTAACCTCTTTGGTGCCATACTGGCCGGTGTTCTGGGCAATCGATACAAAAAGAAGAATTTGTTGAGCTGGATCTATTTGGCGCGCGCCGTCTTTATTGCCCTGTTCATTATGTTGCCGATTACACCGACGACCGTATTGATATTCTCGGCTGCCATGGGACTTACCTGGCTTTCCACTGTTCCCCTGACCTCCGGCATTGTGGCCCAGGTATTTGGCCCCCGTTATATGGGAACCTTGTTCGGGTTTGTCTTCCTCTCGCACCAGCTTGGATCGTTCCTTGGTGTCTGGCTGGGGGGGAAATTGTTCGATCAGACCGGCTCCTACGACGTGATCTGGTGGTTGGGCATTGCCTTGGGGCTATTTGCCGCGCTTGTTCATCTGCCCATTGATGAACGCCCCGCCGCCAGATTGTCGACAGCCCAGTGAATCTGCCGCTTTCTTGAGAAAATATTAACATTACCCGTGTCTATTTAAGCATTCTTGAGGCGACCGACAGCTTTGGCGGAATTGAGTTATTGCTTCAATGGCTCGATTCCTAAAAGTCTAAGCGCATTCTGAATTAATGCGCTCCGGTTGGGTCGCCGCAATTTGGAGCATGAATATGGCACAGCTAACTGCGGATTTAATCACCCGCCTTCGTGAAGAGGGCTCTCCTGAGGTGCGCCGGGAAACCGTAGCCTTATTGACGAATGAGTTTTGCGCGCCTGATGCCCTGCCAAGCGAACAGCGATTGGCGGAGTCGATTTTTCGCATTATGGCCCGGGACACTGACGTTGCCGTGCGCCGTGCCCTGGCGGAGGGTCTGAAAGACAGCCCCGAGGTGCCATCCGATTTGGCCATGACATTGGCCAAGGACGTCGCCGAAGTCGCCACACCCATGCTGCACTATTCCCTGGTCTTCACAGAGCAGGAATTGATCGAAATCGCGCGCAGCCAACCCGAAGCCTGGCAACAGGCGGTCGCACGTCGGGAAAAAATCTCGGCCCCTGTTTCTGACGCCTTAGTAGAAGCGGGCAACGAAAACGTCGTTGTCACATTGGTCCGCAATCAGGGCGCGGAAATTTCCGACGATACGTCAAACAAAGTGATCGACCGGTTTCCCAACAGTGAAGATGTTATGACCGGCCTGGTCCGCCGGCCCAATTTCTCACCCCAATTGGCCGAACGCCTGCTTACTGTGGTTTCAGAAGCCTTACGTCAGCGTTTGGCGGCAATGACGGATCTTGCCCCTGCGATCGCAAATCAACTGGTCACACGCGGGCAGGAAACCATGACCCTGGATATTGGGACCCAGGATTCGCCCGAGCGCCAACCCCATCTGGACCAATTGGTGCGGCAATTGGATGTGAAGGGGCGGCTGACACCGGCCTTGATCATTCGCTCGCTTTGCACCGGACATTTCGGTTTTTTCGAAACAGCAGCCGCGCGACGCGCCGGGATTGATCCCGACAATGCCCGCGCCTTGATCGCCAATGTCGACGCGAAAAGCGTGGCCGCTTTGTGTAAGGCCGCTAAATTGCCCCGTGCCGTTGCCGAAGTCGTCACAAATGCCAAAGACCTTCGCAGCGGCATTCCCGACCCTGACAGCACCGAGGGCCGGGAGGCATTCCAGAATGAGCTGATTGAACGTTGTCGGGGGCGTTATCCGGACCTTGTCGCGGGCAAACCCGATAGCCTGATCGCCAAGTTGGCCCCCTTTTAAGTCGCACCACTAGAACACCTTCACGACAAAATGATGTTCGGCGCTTAGCTGGCCCCTGGCTTGTCCCAACTGCACTATCTATCATCATGCCATGAAACGGTTGACCTATATGCTTGTCATGCTTCTACCCCTGATGGTTTGGGGAAGCGTGATGGGGAGCGGCGGCGCACGGGCGGATCAAACGGACCCGCGCCTGGGTGACCTTTTTGGAAAACTGCATGCGCTGGAAGATCCCCGGCAGGCCCGCATCATTGAGCAATTGATCTGGGGCGTTTGGCTGGAAAGCAAAAGCCCCACGCTGCAATTGTTGATGGGCCGCGTCATCAAAGCCATGGCACAGCGGAAATTAGCGCAGGCGTTAGAGTTGTTGCACAGCGTGGTCGCGGTTGCCCCTGACTATGCAGAGGGCTGGAACAAACGGGCCACCGTCTATTTCATGATGGGAGACTACAAAGCCTCTATTGCCGATGTGGAGCGTACCCTGGACCTGGAGCCGCGCCATTTTGGTGCCCTGAGTGGCCTGGGCCTGATTTATACCCGTCTGAAAGACAATGCCGGCGCGTTGGAGGCCTATGAACGCGCTTTATTGGTCAACCCCCATCTGGGCCAAGCCAAGGCAGAGATTAAGCGCTTAAAACGCAAGGTTAAGGGCGAGGAAATCTAGCACACTAACGCCGGTTCGCGGCCTCCAACGCTGCATAGTCGATGGGGGGTTCATGCATTTGCCGAATGACGTTGGCGTTGCGTGCCTTAATCATCATGGTCAGGGCATGACTGTAGGGCGTGGGCACGCCATGGGCTGCACCCTCGCGCACCACGGCACCGTTCAGGCTGTCAATCTCCGTCTGCAGGCCCGCCTCCATATGTTGCAACATGGACGGCTTGTTATAGGCCCGGCCCAGGATCTTCACGATCGAAGCCTTGGGGTCCGGGTCCGTCAAAGTGATGCCCTTGGCGGCGATAACGGCCAGGGTTTCATCCAGGATCAGGCCTTGCATTTCCATAGCGGAAGGGTCCTGGCCAACCTCCCCCGAACGTAATCCGGTAATGGCGCATAGGGGATTGACGGCGCAGTTCAGCATGAATTTGGTCCATATCACCGATTGGATACTGTCCGCGATATGCGGATCAAAACCCGCGCCGGCTAGCATGTCGCGCAATTGTTCCACCCGCGCACTGCCGCCCCCCGATAGTTCACCAATCCAGGTTTTGTTGGCATTGGTATGGGTCGCGTGCCCGGCCTTCGGCGATGCGGCACTGTGATAGCTTATACCGCCGACCACCCGCTCCGCACCCAGAATTTCCGTTAATATCTCCACATTGCCGACGCCGTTTTGGAAGGTCACCGCCCAACCTTCCGGCTTTAGCACCGCCCTGGCGTGTTCTGCCGCCGCCCTGGTATTGTTGGTGTCCGTGTGGATGAAGGCGATGTCGGCTGGCGACATGCCATCGGCGGTCGTCGATGCCGGGGCCTGCAAACGGTGTTCCCCATCAAGGCCGTCGTAGAGATAACTGCCATCGTTAAGGGCATCCACCGCCGCCTGTCGGATCTCGATAAACTGAACATCTCCCCCCGCCAAAAGCAGACGACCGCCATACAACGCGCCCATGGCACCGGCACCGATAATGCAAATCTTCATTTCTCACACTCCTTTTGCGCTATGGTAGGCGCAAATGATGCAGGAGGCGAGCCGTGAACGACTATAAACGAGGCGAATTTTTGGTGGAGACTGAATGGTTGGCCAACCATCTGGATGACCCAAAGGTGCGGATATTTGATTGCACGACCCACCTGGTCCCTGATCCCGATAAGGTCTTCCGGGTGGAAAGCGGATTGGCGGACTACCAGGCCGGGCATATACCGGGCGCGGGTTATTTGGATCTGCAGGCGGATTTGTCCGATCCTGCGGGGACTTACCGCTTCACGACACCGGGGCCGGAGGCATTTGCCGCCGCATTGGGTGCCAAGGGCCTGGGCGATGATTACAGGGTGGTGTTGTATTCCACCGCCGCCGTGTCCTGGGCCACGCGGATTTGGTGGATGCTTTATGCCTATGGGTTTGAGAATGCCGCGATTTTGAACGGCGGCTGGCAGAAATGGCAGGCAGAGGGGCGCGCGGTCAGTACGGATGATTGCACCTACAGCCCCGCCACCTTTATGCCGTCTCATCAGCCTGGGCGCATCATTGACCGGGATGCGGTACTGGCAGCCCTTGGCGATGACCATGCCGTGGTGGTCAACGCCCTGACCAAGGCCCAGCATGAGGGCACATCCAAGGCCCATTATGGCCGGCCAGGGGGCATCACGGGCAGCGTCTGCCTGCCCGCACTGGATCTTGTGGCAGGGGACAATACATTCCTGACAAGTAGCGAGTTGGAGGCGAAATTTGCCGAGACCGGCATCGGCATGGATCAACGTGTGTTGACCTATTGCGGCGGCGGGGTCGCGGCGACGGTGGATAGTTTCGCGCTAACCCTGCTGGGCCATGACGATGTCGGCATCTATGATGCATCATTATCGGAGTGGGCCAACGATGACAGCTTGCCCATGACGGCGGCTGGACTGGTAAAGGGATAATCATGGCAGATCTGAATACGGGCACTCATAACATTCATTACGAAGTCATTGATCTTACGGCACCCTGGATCGAGGCACCGGAGACGATATTTTTCCACCATGGCGTTGGTGCCAACTGGCGCTGCTGGCTGGGTTGGGCAGCCGCCCTGACGGATCGCTACCGCCTCGTGGCCTTTGACATGCCGGGCCATGGCCAATCCCAGCCTGGTGATGCTGAAATCACCATTGCGGCCCTGAGCAAGAACCTCGTCAGCCTGGCGGACGCAGTGGATTGTGCGAAATTTCACCTGGTCGGCGAGTCCATCGGCGGCACCGTGGCGTTGCAATTCGCCATCGATCATCCCGACCGATTGTTGAGCCTGACCGTCAGCAACGGGGCCCACATAGGCGGCTCTATCGAGAACGTGAATACGTGGGATGCGGTGATCAATGGTGAGGGCATGAACGCCTGGTCCGACCAGATGATGGCGGGACGGTTTCTCGACGGCGTCTTAGAGACACCCGTTTGGTCCTGGTATCAAGGGCAACAAGCCAGCGCCGACGGCGGCACGGTCCTGGCCTTGTTGCGAACATTGGTCGATGCTGACCTATCCGACCAACTGGCAGGGATCACCATGCCGACATTATTGCTGCATCCCGACCACTCCCCCTTCGTTCCCGTGCCCATCATGGCGGACCTGCACGCACGCATTGCCAATGCGCACCTAAAGGTATTCCCCGATGCCAAACACGGCCTGCCATTCTCCCACGCAGGGGAATGCAGCGCAGCATTGCGGAAATTCCTGGACGGCATTTGACCAAGTTGCGCTTTGCATCAAGGCGTAGGGAAATAAAGACCCGACCGCCAAGGCCCGGCTAATGCGACATCTTGGCGATGATTGATCGCCGCTGAATTTTGATTTATCCGTCGACCGCTATGGCTAATTAACGGCAAACAACGAGGTGCGGGCGGCTTCCACCACAGCAGAAACGACAGGGTGCTTTACCTGACGCTCGACGGATATCGCATAGAAATGCTCATTGGCCTCATGAATACGGCCAATCGCGGTGACTTGATATTGCCTCTCCACTTCATCCGCGATAACGCTTGGTGCGACAAATATCCCAGCGCCTTCCTGCCCAAAGGCCTTCATCAGTGCGCTATCTTCGAATTCCGCAATTCTGCGCGGGTGAATGCGCTGCGTATCCAGCCACTGGTCAATGCCAGAGCGCAACTGATTACCTGTGCTGGGAAGTAACAATGGCGCACCATTGAGGCAGTGGGGGAAATCGCCTTCCAGGCTTTCTCTTATTTTGGCTGTGGCAAAGAAACTGACCGCGCTCTCACCGAGCTTATGACTGAAACCTCGTGTGCTAATCGCGGGTGGGATGGGACGGTCAGCCAAGACCAGATCAAGACGGTGCAACGCCAATTCCGCCAACAACGTTTCGAGACTGGATTCACGGCAAATCATGCGCACAGGATCGGGCATATGCAATGCGGTCCGGAGAATGCGATGGGCGATGGATTTGGGCACCACATCGACCACACCTACCCGAAACAGCTGCGGGCGGTCTTGCGGCAATTGATGTATCATTTCATCCAGTTCACCGCCAAGAGAGAAGATCTCATCGGCATAACTCTGCACCAAGCGCCCAGTCTCGGTCAGTTCCAAATTGCGTCCAACCTTAGTGAAGAGATCCACCCCAAGGCTTTTTTCCAATACACTCAATTGCCCGCTGATCGTTTGGGGGGTCAAATGCAGTCGTTCCCCAGCCCGGGCTATACTGCCCTCTCTGGCCACCGTCCAGAAGTAGTTCAGGTGTTTGTAGTTAATCATAGAGTCAGCATTACTTCGAAATATTCGAATTATTTCACCATTATAATCGACTTTTATGATGTTTCAAGTCCACCTAATTTAGGCATCGAACGGCAATAACACCGGTGCAATGGAGGACGTTATGCAAGTTACAGTACACTCGAGTGATTTTTTCCTATCCGAGGCCCTGCGAAGCCAATCTGAAGAGAGAGTGCGCGCGGCCATGTCTTGCTATGAGAGCCTGGTTCAGCAGATTGTCATGTGGCAATCCGGCACCAACGGTCCACGCAAACGTTGTCATTTACGGGTGACGCTAACGCGTTCACCGGATGTGGTAGTGGAGCATGCCGAGGCCAGCCTCAACCTTGCAATCGATCGCGCGACCGACCGCGTTAAAACAATCTTGATCTCTAAAATTGATTGTCGGGAGGTCCTACAGGGGCACGATTCGCCGCCGGCACTTTTCAGGCAAAGCGATACTTCGGACCTAGCCGGCAGTTGAGTTTGACGATCAGCGACACGGTTGCAGCAAAATCCCCTGGCTATCTATGGCTGGCATTACGATCTATCCCTGGGGATCTCGTCTCGATTTGAGCGGCCCGACGCAGAATTTGCGTCTCTGTTGCCCGCAGTCTCCCGGCGTCACCCGGCGTCACCCGGCGACAGAAGTATTGGATCGCCGGGTTTTCACTGCGATAAAATCAAGCGGCTTGCTTTACCGTCGGGCCATCGATCTGGATATCGTCGGGAAATGGCCGGCCTTGTCCAAGGTCGAAATAGGTCTTGAGACTGAGCATGAACGAGGCCCATTTCATCGAACAATGATAGTGGAACGGGGTTTCTTCAGCCCATCCCCGATGGGTGAAGTAGAGCGCCGTGTCTCCGCCGTCGTTCGTCAGAAAGCTGAATTCGATCGTCGTGCCAAGCCATTCTGGTGGGCCGGAAATGCATTTCCAGATGACCTCCCCTTCCGTCACCGTCTCGACCGACATATCCGGTCCGCCGTGACCACCAAATCGAAAGGCGAGGACGCCGCCCTGGGTGGGATCTCCAGTAGTCTCTGTTGTCCACCAGCTGTTTAGTCCCGCCAGCGTGGTAATCGCCGCCATGGCCTCACTAATATCAACCGAGGTCGTAATTGTGTGGGTAATGTTCGCCATTTTCAGTTTCCTTTTCGACATGGCTGTTTAAATAACCATCCCTGATTGTAGCGATCACCCAAGGATTGATAATAAATATACGACCATAATGGAAACTCATTAAGTAATTGAATAATAACATATATTCTATTTGACAGCCAATTTTTCATATAATATTTTCTATATATGGAAAATGACAATCAATTGGATCGTATTTTTTTCGCCCTCTCGGATGCGAAGCGGCGTTCAATTCTGACCGAATTGTCGGAGGAGTCGAAATCAGTTGGTGAGTTGGCCAACAGCTTTGATTTGACTATGGGCGCAGTTTCCAAAAACATCATAATCCTCGAAAAGGCGGGTTTGATTCATAAAAGCAAACGTGGTCGACAGGTCTACTGTCATATGAACTTTGACATCTGGCGCATCGTTGCGAAATTCATTGCCATGCAGACCAAATTCTGGGAACGCCGCCTCAACGAATTGGAATCCTATATCGACACGCAGGCGCTTGGAGAAAAAAATGGCCGTTGATTTTGATGATTTAGTTATCAAACGCACCTTCAATTGTCCGAAACGGACCCTGTTCGATGCCTGGTCACAGCCATCAATAATGGCCAAATGGCTATTTGCCCGGCGTGAGGACTTTTGCGACAGCACGGTGACGAACAGTTTTACCGTCGGCGGCAAATATTCAATCATCATGCACATGCCGTCCAGTGATGTGCGTCTGTTTGGCGAATACACGGCGATTACCCGATATAGTCAGATCGCCTTTACCTGGTCATCCCCGGTGATCAGTAATTCCCGTGTTGACCTGGCCTTCAAGGAGACCTCCACGAACCGAACCGAATTCACCCTCACCCACACCTTGTTCCCGTCAGAGGAGATACGCGCCCAGCATGGTGAAGGATGGCTGGCCTGCCTCGACAATCTTGAAAGCCGCGTTTTATCGGACTTCGCGGTTTAGCCTCGCATATGCAGCACATGGATTCCCCGGACCCGGAATGCTACGCTCTGTCTCATGGTGGATGGAAATCAACATGGACTGGCAGCCATCGTGACCATTGACGTGGCGGGTTGGGCATTCCCTGTCATGCAATGAAAACTCCCTTTTTTGGTTGGGTCGTCGTCGGCTGTGCGTTTCTGGTGCTGTTCCTGGCTTATGGGGTGCAATATTCCTTTGGCGTCTTCCTGCCGGCAATGACTGACGAATTGGGCTGGCAGCGTGCCAGTTTGGGCGGTGCCTTCTCATTATACAGCCTGGTCTATACCGGCTTCAGCCTGGTCAGTGGACGGCTTACGGATTCCCTGGGACCGCGGCGGGTCATCGGGCTGGGCGGTGTACTGCTGGGTATCGGTATTATGGCCACCAGCCAGATATCGGCCCAATGGCAGCTTTATTTTTTCTATGGTCTTGTCGCCGCTCTCGGTATGAGCACCGCCTACATTCCCTGCAACATGACGGTGGTCCGGTGGTTTCATGAAAAGCGGGGTCTGGCACTCGGCGTCGCGTCATGCGGTGCCAGTTGCGGCATTCTCGTTATGCCAATGCTCGCCTCTTATATCATCGAGCATGCCGGTTGGCGTACCGGATTGCTGGTCTTGGGTGCAGGTCTGTTCATCGTAATCAATATCGCGGCCCACTTCATGGTGCGCAGTCCCGAAGTGCTGGGGCTATCGCCTGACGGGGCAACGGCGTCACCGTCATCGGGCGTTCCTGATGCCGTGGCGGGCGCGGATGATTTGCCCGGCTGGACCCTGATTGAAGCACGGGCCACGATAACGCTGTGGATGTTTCTGTTCGCCTTCGCCATCGTGCTTCTGACCGTCACGGTGCCGTTCGTGCATATCCCGAATTTTGCCCGTGATATTGGCTTGTCCGCAACAGGTGGCGCATTTGCCATCAGCATCACCGGGTTATTCGCTTTGCTGGGCAGTATCACACTTGGCGCGCTGTCCGATCGTATCGGTCGCAAGCGGGCGATGGTATTTGCACTCTGCTTGCAGGTCGCTGCATTCCTTATATTTCTTGGCGCTGACAGTGCAGCGGCGCTCTATTTTGGTGCTGCCGCATTTGGCTTTTTCTACGGTGGCATCGCCTCTCTGTTTCCGGCTTTCGTCGGCGACCTGTTTGGCCGAGAACATGCGGGTGCTATCGGGGGCTTCATTTTTGGCGGTGCCGGTATCCTTGGTGCATGGGGCCCGGCTGTCGCGGGCTACCTTCGGGATACTGAGGGCGATTACCGGTTCACCTTCACCCTGTGCGCGCTCTCGGCACTTTGTGCGCTTTTGCTATTCCTGTTCCTTCCCGGTCCCCGATCTCAATCTCGATCCCGACCATAATGAACGGAAGTCCGACATGGTCGATGGCGATGACTTGGTCTATCCTGCATTCAATTCACTTTGTAACAGTCAAAACGGAGCGGACATTTGCATCTTTATGAGCAGCCGGTCAGGCTGTCCCATTCGATCATTTATGACGTTTTAAAAGACGCTTACCAACGCGCCGGAATGGATGCCTGGGATTCCGGCGAAGTGCCGTCCCATTGGAGCAGCAATGCCTTCATTGCGCGCCGATATGCGGCTGTCATTGAGGGCTTCGCGCGGGATGTCTCGGCCCTCGATCAGGCCGATAACAACCCTCACCCCGCGCAAATTACAATTTTGGAAGTTGGCTCCGGCTCTGGCCGTCTTGCCTTCCTTGTAATCAAGCATCTGTTGGAACTATTGCCGGAAACTACACGAGCGGTGGAAGGTCCATTATTCCGTTACGTAATGACCGACCTGGCACGGGCGAATATCGATGCCTGGGATAAATCCGGCGTGTTCGATGATTTTGTCGTTCAGGGCATCGTTGATTTTGCCGAGATTGATGCCCACGACCCTGCGACCGTGCAGTTGATCAAATCAGGCGGCAGCATCAATGCGGCCTCACCAACCGGCCCGATTGTGGTCATCGCCAATTATGTTCTCGATACACTGCATCAGGACCATTTCCGGGTTGCCGACGGCACACTGTCGGAATGTCTGGTCGCCGTCGGCACAAAGAGAAAACGGAACTTAAAAAAGGCCGGTGCGGTCAAGCACCTTGAATTGACGCGGGACTACAGACCGATAGGGCTGCCCTACTATGACAACGCCGCGATTGATGGCGTTCTCAAGGCTTATGTTGATGAGTTGGAAAGCGCCGATTTTCTCCTGCCCGTCGGCATGATCCGCTGTCTTGAGGCCTTTACCGATATGTCGCAAGGACCGTTGCTCGCGCTTATCGGGGACATGGGCTACAGGGATGTTGCCGAACTTGAAGGTTTGCGGGGCGATTTCATGACGGTGATAGACAATTACGCGTGGCTTAACGGCAACAACTTCAACGCACTGCAAAAATATTTCCACGCGGCTGGCGGATTGGCGATGTTGAGCGACGAGCCGGAAAGCAGGTTTGTGACCGGCGTCTTTGTCCATGGCGCTGTACCCAATGATTTGTCCGAAACGATCCAGGCTATAGACCAGAAGATCCGCAATCTTGGGCCACGAGAAGTCTGTGGTCTATTGGCAGGGCTGACCAACGAAGACGCTGTGCCTTCGCTTGGCCCCGAAACCATTCTATACGCGCTTAAGCTCAGTGACTGGGATCCGGTAACGCTTATGGCTCTGGTACCGGCAATCACGAAAAACCGAAAAGCCTGGCGGCACGGCCTTCTCAGGGATGCGCTTATGAACGCCCTCGATAAAATCGGCGGCAACCACTATCCCCTGGGCATCACTGTCGATATTCCCTATCGCATTGGCCGGCTCTATCAACAGCTTGGCGAGATGGCCGCCGCAATCCAGTGGTTCGAGCGCGGGCATGCCGAACGGGGCGAAAATAGCCCTACCCATCACCGCTTAGCCCAATGCAACAACATCTACGGTGACGAGGGCAAGGCGCGCCGGCATGCACAACGCAGCCTCCGCCTAAATCCGAAATTGGTGGAAGTCATACACCAGGCCATCTGGACGAACATGCACGCCCCGCTTGGCATTCAGGCCTCCGGTCATGGCCCCACAGCGATCCAGCGGGCCGCTGCGAAACGAAAATCAATGGCAAACCTTGGTTTATCGACCACAGATAATGGTCGTGACGATGACGATGTCTATCTGGTCAAAATTTTGGGTACCTACGTCGCGCCAGATAGAGTTGCGGGTATTCTGCACAGTCTGCTCGAAGGTCTCATAATGCCGGACGGGAAAGAGCGTTTGACACAATCGCTGAGAACGCCGGAGCAATAATCCACCACTGAAGCGGCCAGATTGTCTGGTTGTTGGCCGGAGTAAAAATCCGCCAGTGGTAAGCTTTCTGCTTTTGCAGAGGGCGGGGATGAAGCAAGTGGAACTGTATGGTCGCGTACGT